>CACJRN010000025.1 GCA_902595845.1 uncultured Gammaproteobacteria bacterium | reverse complement strand
TCATGATTCAGCACACTAAAAAAAATCTGAGCACTCTCATTTACAGCGCTCAATTGATCCTCAGACATATTGTTCAAGTTTCTATAAGCAAGCCCTAGTCGTGGATTCGAAGACAGTTTTTCTCTATTCCTATCTAGGAAGTTCCAGTATAGGTAATTAAAGGGACATGCCTTCTTCCCAATTTTTTCTTTCACATCATAGTGACAATCTTTACAGTAATTGGACATCCTATTGATATAAGCACCGGAGGATGCATAAGGCTTTGATGCCATGATTCCTCCATCTGCAAATAATGCCATTCCTGAAACATTAGGTAGTTCAACCCATTCATATGCATCTGCATATACTGATAGAAACCATTCATTTACTTCTTTTGGCTTGATGCCTGCGATGAGAGCAAAATTACCCAGGACCATTAATCTCTGAATGTGATGTGAGTATGCATTATCTCTTGTATTCTCAATACTCGTTTTCAAGCAATTCATCTTTGTTTCTGCATCCCAATAAAAGGAGGGCAGAGAAACTTCAGCAGCAAGCTCATTCAGAATTCGATAATCCGGCATTTTCAGCCAATAAAGGCCTCTAACATATTCTCTCCAGCCAAGTATTTGCCTGATGAAACCTTCTACAGAGTTTATCGGCACTTTTAATTCATAAAATGCCTTCTCTGCAAGATCAATGCATTCTTTGGGCTTGAGTAAGCCATTATTGAGGTACATGCTCAGATGACTATGAAATAACCATGGATCCTCTGCAATCATTGCATCCTGATAATCACCAAAGCAAATCAACCTCTCTTCAATGAATCGATGCAAAGCTTCAAGTGCCTCATTTCTTGTAACAGCGAATATAAAGTCATCAGTACTTCCAAAGTGATCTGAGAATTCATCATTGACTAGGTTGATTACACCTTGAGTCTCATCATCAATAACGCAAGCATATTTTTCTGGGACCGAAGTATTTTTTGCTAAAGGCTTTCTATTTTTTTTATCAAAATTCCAAGCACCACCTTCGGGTTGATTGCCATCCATTAAAACATCATGTTTTTTTCTCAACATCCGATAAAAGAACTCAAGCCTCAACTCTTTTCTTCCTTTTGCCCAAGACTCAAATTCATCGGTATCACAGATGAATAGATTATTTTTTCTGATCTCAACTTTTCTTCCTATGATTTTTTGCCACCCCTGTATTGACTTCATCTCTGTATGAGTCGATGACTCAGTAACAATGACGCGATCAATGTCTTTCTTTTGAACGAGCTTTGAAATTTCTGATGAATAACTATTTTGATTTTTTGGATCATCTAGTTTGAGATAGTTTGTTTTGAAACCCTGAGCATCCAGCTCTTTGCCAAAATGCCTCATGCTGGATATTTGATAGACGATTTTCTTTTTATGGTGATTGATGTCAATGAAGTTTTTTTTCAATTCACAGATCAATACTTCATCAATATCTTTATCAAAATCATTCAATGATGAGATTTCTTGATTGAGTTGATCTGCAAGGATTACGCAGAGATTTCTCATTTTTTCTTCTTTATTTGAGCAAATGATGCCAATGCATTCTCTCTTGACGACTTCAATTCAACAATTGGATGAGGATAGTTCTCACCTAGCTTGATGCCAGCGTCATCCAGTATTTCTCTAGGTGCTTCCCAAGGATTGAATAAATATTTATCTGGCATATTAGAAAGTTGAGGCAAATATTTTTTCGTGTATTCACCATCTTTGTCAAAATCTTGACCCTGTTTTACTGGGTTAAAAATCCTGAAGTAGGGTGCTGCATCGGCTCCAGTTCCAGCGACCCATTGCCAGCTCGCAGTATTATTGGCTAGATCAGCATCAACTAGGCAATCATTGAACCAATCTCTTCCATAGCTCCAATGAGTCAGCAGATTTTTGACGAGAAATGATCCAACAATCATTCTCACCCTATTGTGCATATAACCGGTTTCCCATAATTCTTTCATTCCAGCATCAACAATTGGGTATCCAGTTTCACCTCGCTTCCATGATTCAATGAGTTGGGTATTATTCTCCCAAGGGAATGCATCAAAGTTACTGTTTAGATTTTCTTCCAGCATGAATGAGAAATGGTGAATTAAATAATGAGAAAACTCTCTCCAGCCCAACTCACTACAGAAATGATCGATGTTTTTATCATCACCCATTGCTCGTGTTTTAAACCATATCTGATTGGGTGAGATCTCACCAAAGTGAAGATGAGGAGAAAGCCTGGAAACAAAACGTTTCGCTGGATAATTTCTTCCTTCTTTGTAATTTTGAATTCCGCTCTCTAGAAAATCATCCAGTCTTTTCATAGCAGACTCTTCTCCCATATCCCATCTTGATTCAATTTTCTTTTTCCATGGATGAAGTGGCAGAAGATTAAGTTCATCAAGTGATGAATTTTTATTGGCATGGATAAAGTTCAGTTTGGCTTTGGGCAAAGGTTCTCTTGGTGTTTCTCCGAATTTCACACACCCTTTTCTATAGAAAGGAGTGAATACTTTGTATGGTGTTCCATCGTCTTTGAGAATTGATTCTGGTTTCCATAAGAGTGACCCATTGAATATCTGACAATCGATCTGAAGTGAGCTTATGAGGTCACGATCTTTTAATTCTTGTTCGGGCTCGAATATCTTGTTCCAGTATATGGCATCTATTTTTTCAGAATTGATCAGCTTTCTGATCTCATCAATCGTATCGCCATGAATGAAT
>CACJRN010000024.1 GCA_902595845.1 uncultured Gammaproteobacteria bacterium | reverse complement strand
TTCTTGCCCAACTCATCTTGAGTATATTCACAATGATTCATATCCATTGCAAAAACAGAAGTTGAAAAGATGGTCAAAAATATAAGCAAGTATTGAATCATCTAATTGATACTATCACAGCATTTTTGAAGGACATTTGTAATTTACAAACTGTTACAAGATGCAAATCATCTATTAAGCTTTCTTAATCGGTCTGCTTGACGCTTCCAGTCTCGTTCCTTGATTAAGGATCTCTTATCTTGTTTTTTTCTTCCTTTTGCAAGTCCTATAGAGACTTTCACATTGCCATTTTTCCAGTACATAGAGAGCGGAACCAAGGTATGGCCTTTTTCATTGACCAAAGAACTTATTTTATTGATCTCTCTTCGATGCATTAAAAGTTTCCTTGTTCGTGTTGATTCTGACTCGTCAATGACATTTGAGTGTGGGAGAGGAGATAAATGAGATCCAATAAGCAACAGCTCAGAACCTTTGATGGTTGCATAACTCTCTTTGATATTGCCTCTGCCTTCTCTCAATGATTTCACTTCCCATCCTTTTAGAGAAATGCCAGCTTCGTATTCATCAATAATGATGTAATCGAAACGAGCTTTTTTATTGTTAACGATTGTGTTTGCCATAAGATGCCAAATCGATTAGTTTTATGATTTCAATATACATATCATCTTTGATTAATGGATAATCATCAAGACAATCAATCTCGCTCCTCACTTCACGGACAATGGTCATCAAGATTTACCTTTATACTTGCAGTAACGGGTTCCGCAATTGGTTTAGGTAATATCTGGAAATTTCCATATATTGCCGGCGAAAATGGTGGTGGTGCATTTGTCCTTATATATTTAATTTGTATTTTTGTAATAGGTTTTCCAATCATGGTCTCTGAAATCATGCTCGGTAGAAGAGGGCGAAGAAACCCAATCACTTCAATGAAGATACTCGGTCAAGAAGAGCAGGGCAATGAAGCTTGGAAATATGTTGGTCTAATCGGGCTAATGGCAGGCTTTATCATATTATCTTACTACAGTGTAATTGCTGGATGGACGCTACATTATTTTAAGTTGTCAATATTCGGAGAGTTATCAAATCTTAATAATGATAGAGCTCAATCTGTTTTTGGTGAATTAACAGGATCAGCTGTAACACAATTGATCTATCACACCATTTTCATGGCAATTACAATTTCGATTATCGCAAAAGGCATTAAAGACGGACTTGAACGAGCAGTGAAACTTATGATGCCAGGATTGCTTTTCATTTTAATTATACTGCTGTTGTACTCTATTTTTCAGGGAGACTTCATGGCTGGAGTAAATTTCTTACTCAAGCCTGATTTCTCAAAAATAACATCGCAAAGTGTTCTCGCAGCGATGGGGCAGGCATTTTTTACATTGAGTCTAGGAATGGGTTGTATTGTCATGTATGGCGCTTATTTGCCAAAAGATGAATCGATCATTGGAACGACAACAGCAATAATATTTTGTGACACAGCAATTGCCTTATTGGCTGGATTGGTTATTTTTCCAATTGTTTTTCAATTTGGACTCAAACCAACAGATGGCCCGGGATTGATATTCTTAACCTTACCACTCGCTTTTAATGAAATCGCTGGAGGCTACGTGTTCGCTGGTCTTTTCTTTATATTATTAGCATTTGCTGCAATTACTTCTGCACTCAGCTTGTTAGAACCATCAGTTGCATGGATGATTGAAAACAAGAACTACAGTAGGGGTAAATCTGCAATCATCATCGGTTTTTCAATATGGATACTCGGATTTTTATCAATATTTTCTTTCAATATTCTTTCTGAATTTACTTTCTGGAAAGGAACTTTATTTGATAATTTTGACTATTTAGCAAGCAACATCATGCTTCCATTGAGTGGCCTGCTCTTTACTATCTTTGCCAGCTGGGTTATGAGAAAAGATCACTCAACAGAAGAGTTATCGGATGTTTCATCAAGTATCTATAAGCTTTGGAGATTCAGTGCTCGATACATTGCTCCCATCGGAGTAATTTTAGTATTTCTAAATGCGATTGGTATCATTTGATTTGAAAACATACTCTCGAACATTTTCTGTCAGCAAACCAATTGATGAAGTATTTAACGTGCTTAATGATGTTGAAGATTATCAATCATTCATACCATTCTGCTCCGAATCAAAAATAATTGAACAAACAGAGACCGTTATCAAGGCATCACTAGTGCTATCTTTTTTAAATACAAGCTCAGAATTCATAAGTGAAAATAGATTTAAAAAGAATGAATTCATAAATATGGAATTTGTAAAAGGCCCATTTAGATCATTTCATGCAAAATGGCTATTTGATTCCATCAGTGAGAATAAAACAGATCTGACATTCAAGATGAGCTACTCAATAAGTAATCCCATTACAGAACTTATGTTTTCAAAAAATATTGATGTTGTAAGCCAAAGAATTGTTCAAGCATTTAAGAGCAAGATTGAAGGATAAAAATTATATTTCAGGCCTCGTTAAAACATCTTTTTTTATTTTAGTCACTACTTCATTTTCAAAATAAACAACCAACCAGTATCTTTGATCATTATTCAAAGGATCACCGCTCATTCTTTCTTGATATAAATAAATATAGTCCCAACGATCAGTTTGGTATGGGTTACCGATTACTGGACCACCAAGCAGATAGCGAACTTGGCTTTTTGTCATTCCGACTTCAACTCTGTCAATATTTTCGATCTTTAATAGGTTTCCCTGCTGAAGGTCTGGCCTGTAAACACAAGAAGAGACAATAAAGGAGATCAAAATTAAATTTAGTAAATAATTTTTACGCATTTCTTTTATCGTGTCCCCAGAATAATTTTGACCTCAGAGTTTCATAGTAATCATAGTGATTAGGATGAATAAACTTTACTCTTTTATTTGACTTGCTGATGATAATA
>CACJRN010000023.1 GCA_902595845.1 uncultured Gammaproteobacteria bacterium | reverse complement strand
CAGACTTAATTTTTAAAGACGGTAGAACATTCTCATATATTTTATTTGATGGAAGTCAAAAGATAGTGATCACTCAAAATGATATTCGTGCCATCCAGCTTGCAAAAGCTGCACTTTATGCTGGTGCTAAACTGTTAATGGACAAGATTGGAATCAATCAGGTCGATAAAATTCGATTTGCTGGTGCATTTGGTAGCCATATAGATGTGAAATACGCAATGATGCTCGGACTCATACCAAACTGTAAAATCAGTGAAGTATCTTCTTCCGGAAATGCAGCAAGCACTGGTGCAAGAATCGCCCTACTAGATTCAGAAAGTCGACAAGAAATAGAAACTGCTGTAAGGAAAATTGAAAAAATTGAGACTGCAACTGAACCTCTCTTTCAAGACTATTTTGTAAAAGCAATGTCAATACCTCATGAAAGTGATGATTTTTCAGAATTAAAGAAGGTTTTCAAAATCCCAGAAAAGAATGAGGTGGAAATCCGATCAAAAAGAAAAAGACGAAGAACATAAGTAATTCATAGATTGTGTTAAAGAAAACTTAGATTTATGTTAGATTCGTAGCCAATTTGACGATAACCATGAAGAGTATTAAAGAATTATTAAATCATCATCAAGAAGACTGGTCACTGGACCAGAGATTCTATAAAGATGAGTCGATATTTGATCTCGAAAAGAACCACATTTTCTATGATAGCTGGATCTTCATAGGACATGAATCACAGATTCCAAATAAAGGTGATTACTTCGTATATAAATTACTTGATGAAGAAATTATTGTTCTTAGAAATAAAGAGAATGAAGTAAAAGCATTCTTTAATGTTTGTCGTCATCGGGGTTCGAGAATTTGTCTTGAAGAAAGTGGAAACACCTCACGCTTCTCATGTCCATATCACAGCTGGACATATAATCTTGATGGAAAGCTTTTGGCAGCAAAGAGTCTGAGAGAAGGCATTGATAAATCAACACTTGGACTCCATCCGTGTAATATCGCATCTGTCTCTGGAATGCTTCTCATAAACCTTTCGGATAATCCTCAATCTTTAGAAAATCTTCAAAGTGACTTGAAAGAACCCTTTGAGATGTTTGGATTTGAAGATCTAAAAGTTGCTGCTCATAAAAACTATCCCATTGCTTCAAATTGGAAGCTTGCAATTGAAAATTATCAAGAATGTTATCACTGTGCTCCAGCTCACCCCGAATACTCACTCTCACACTCACTTAAAATCGAAGATGAACCTGGATTTGATGAAGCTCAAGAAAAAATGATGGAAAATTTAGAGAGCTGTGGGCTGAAAGAATTTGAAGTCAATAAAGATTTTTCAAACAAAGATCCCGATCAAGAACAATATGCCTACTCAAGATATGCACTATTTGATGGCTATATGACTGGAAGCAAAGATGGTAAACCACTGGCACCACTTTTGGGAGACATAAAAGAATTTAATCAAGGTTGTTCAGACTTTAATATTGGTCCCGTTAGTTACTTCCTCGCATATTGTGATCATATCGTTGGTTATATCTTCACCCCAGTAAGCCAAAATCAATGTCAGTGTGATATTTATTGGCTTGTTAACAAAGATGCGGAAGAAGGCAAGGACTATGACAAAGATAAACTAATGTGGCTCTGGGACGTGACCACTTATGCTGATGAAACGATCATTGTGAATAACCAAAAAGGTGTAAACTCAATCAAATATAAATCAGGGCCTTATACCGATAAAGAGCAAAGTACACGTCGGTTCATCAAGTGGTACTTGAGCGAACTCAAATCACACACATCATAGTCTCTTACTGTGCCACTCTATGTGATCTTGAATAAAGGTCGAGATAAAGAAATAACTATGATCGTAACCTGGCTGCATTCTGAGAGTAACTGAAACACTATTTTCCTCACAGGCTTTGACGAATGATTCTGGCTTTAATTGATCAGCCAAGAACTCATCCTCATCTCCCTGATCAATTAGAATTTCTGATTGCCATCCTTTGTTAGCAATCAAACTACATGAATCATAGTTCTGCCATGAAGATTCGTCACTTCCAAGGTATTTTGAAAAAGCCTTCTGTCCCCAAGGGATGTTTACTGGATTGCAAATAGGAGAAAAGGCTGAGACTGATTTGAATATATCTGGGTTCTTTATTGCAATGGTCAAAGCACCATGGCCTCCCATCGAGTGCCCAGATATGCCTAGACGATTTGAATCGACTGGAAAATGATCTTTTATAAGCTGCGTGAGTTCATCTACAACATAGGAATACATTCTGAAGTTCTTAGACCAAGGTTCCTCAGTTGCATCGAGATAAAAACCAGCACCCTGTGCAAAGTCATAATTTGGATCGTCTGGGACATCATCACCCCTAGGGCTGGTATCTGGTGAAACAATTATCATGTTTTGCTCTGATGCAAATCTTTGAACACCTGACTTCACTCTAAAATTTTCCTCCGTACAGGTCAGACCAGATAACCAGATTAAAGTTTTCAGTTTTTTCACATCTTGATTATCAGGAAGATATATTGAAAATGTCATTTTGCATGATGTTGCACCTGAATCATGCGACCAAACTTCATGAACTCCATTGAAACTTCGATTAGATGAAACTTTCTCCATTCTTTACTCCACTCTTTTTCCAAAAATTGATAACAAAATAAATACAGTAAGGAGTCCAACTGGGATCATGATCAAAGGTGAAACGCCATAACCCGTTGGAACTGTCCCCAAAAGCAATGCAATGGTTCCTATGCTCAATGCATAAGGAAGTTGAGTTGCAACATGATCAATGTGATTACAACCCGATGCCATCGAAGACATAATTGTAGTGTCAGAGATCGGAGAACAGTGATCACCCCAAACTGCTCCACAAATTACACATGCGACTGATGAATAGATAATATGAATATGCTCCATGTCAGCAACACCATTTAAAAACATGATCTGCCAAGCGAGAGGAATAACAATTGGGTAAAAAATACCCATTGTTCCCCAACTGGATCCTGTAGCAAAAGCTGTTGCTGCAGATAAAAGGAAGATGACAGTTGGAATCAATGGAACTGGCAAGAATTCTCCCAATATCGAGACCAAATAGTTCGCTGTTTGTAAAATCTCTGTTGTCTGAGCCAAGGACCATGCCAAAATCAAAACAATGATTGCAAAAATCATAAACTTCACGCCCTCATACCAAGCCTGCACAGTTTCTTCCAGTGACAAAATTCGTTGAAGTATTGTTAGTGTAAACCCAGTTAGAACACCTGCCAATGAGCCCCATAACAAAGCAGTATATGCATCTGCAGAACCAATGATATCCTGAAGATTCTCGCCTTCACCAGTGCTATAGAGTCCTGCAATTGTGGAAAGAATAAACATCAAGATTGGAATGAATGCATTAAAGGCTCTTGCTTTAGATGGATCTGCCGGTTCAAGCTGCTTTGTTTCATCATCATTTGTGTAACTCTTACTTTTTTGTTGAAGAGAAGGATCTTTTCCTGAACGTGCAGCAATCTCATACTGATACATCATGCCAAAATCTTTGCCTGTGCCTGCGACCAAGAAAACAAATAACAGCATGAATAATGGATAAAAGCTGTAGAGTATAGAATTGAGATAAAGTGAATAAGCAGATTGTTCAATTTCACTGATTTGGCTCACTGATATATCGATCATTCCAACCTGATATCCAACCCAAGTGGTTATTAATGCAACACAAGCAATAGGTGCTGCTGTTGCATCGACAAGGAATGCCAGCTTGGCTCTTGATATTTTGAGACTATCAGTGACCTTTCTCATAGTATTACCAACAACTAGTGTGTTTGCGTAATCATCGAAAAAGATTGCCACTCCCAATGACGATGTTGCGAGCTGAGCGCGATTTGATGAACTCACAAATCTGGACAAATTATTTACGATGCCTTGCATGCCACCATTTTTTGAAATGATTCCAACAAGGCCACCGATCATTAAGCTAAAAATAATAATTGCAGCATGATCAGGATTGGCCAGGGCATCTTTCACATATATAGAGGTAATATTCAAAAGGCTCTCCAAAATAGAATCTGCATGAAAGCCGGTAATTGCATAAGACCCAATCCAAATGCCTAAAAAAAGCGCTGGAACCACACTCCTGAAAAGCAAGGCCATAAGAATTGAGATCAGAGGTGGCAACAATGAAACCCATCCAGGAAGAACATTGATGGCCTCTTCAGAAATAACATTCCCATCCAATATTAATTTTGCTGATTCAGATGAAGCCTTAGTGAATCTCAAAAAATCA
>CACJRN010000022.1 GCA_902595845.1 uncultured Gammaproteobacteria bacterium | reverse complement strand
AGAGTATGCAGTAGAGCCAGTTGGTGTGGATACAATATAACCATCACCTTCGTTTGAATTGACATAATTGCCATCAATCGAAGTAAGAACATTGATCATTCTTCCAGTTTTTGTTTTATTGATGACTAAATCATTGATCGCATGTCCGATAAACGATTCTTTATCTTTATTTAATATTTTTACATCAAGTAATATTCTTGACTCTGTTTGGAATTCACCCTGAATGATTTCTTTAAGAGCGGCAGAGACAAGATCAGGATTGATGTCTGTAAGAAATCCTAGACGCCCTTTATTGATACCTGTGATTGGAACATTGTGTTTACTTGCCAATTTTGACGATTTGAGCATTGTTCCATCCCCACCAATTGAAACAATTAGATCCATACCGGTTATCTGATCTTCTTTAATCTGTTTTACACCAGAAATATCATTCTGATCATTAGAGGGGCTATATCTATAGAGCTCAAGCTTATATTTATCTACCGTTGATGAAAGATCCGAGACAAGGTTACTCAGATAGTCATCATTCAGCGAACCTAAGAAAAGTATTTTCTTAATTGAGTCGATCATAAAATTGAATTAATTTACTCATCCCTATATTTTGATAAATTATACGGTATCGTATTGAATAAATCTTAGAACAATGACCAAATTACTAATTATAGGGGGCGCAAAGGTTTCGACGTTGGTGTTGAAGTGTTATGTGCATGTCGAGATTCAGAGTTCTCGTAAATAAATCTGAATAAAATTTAGTTGCAAACGACAACTACGCTCTAGCTGCATAAACCAGCTGGCATTGATGAGGTTTCACTTGGAGGATTTTATCAATGACGATTATCCAAGTTCGTCATAACAATTTGCTCTAATTGTTTTGATTAAATAAAAATAAGAGTTCGTATTTAAAGTCACCTTCCTTTCGGTGCTTAAATACAAGATTAAAGAAAGTGATAAGCATGTAGATCATAATATGGATAGCTAGCGGACGCGGGTTCGACTCCCGCCGCCTCCACCAAATCATATAAATGAGTCAATTCAAAAAATACCCTAAAGATCTCGGTTTTTGGATGCCAGCAGAATGGGAAATTCATGATCGTTGCTGGATGATGTGGCCAACAGGTTTGGATTTAGATCGATATCCGGATACTAAACGAATGAGAAATGGCTATGCTGCAGCTGCCAATGCGATATCACAGTTTGAGAATGTCACAATGATAACGAATGCTGTCGACTCAGAAGAATGCAAAGACCTTGTGAATAATTCAGTTCAAGTCCACGAGCTCACCATTGATGACAGTTGGTGTCGTGATACAGGCCCTACGTTTATTACCAATGGAAAGAGTCTTGGTGGTATTGATTGGATATTTAACAACTATGGTGAATTTTTGGGGCCTGATTATTTGAATGACAGCAATGTTGCAAAGAATGTCATTGAAGAAACATCGGCTCAATACTTTGATGCACCCATCACGCTTGAAGGCGGCGCCATTCATACAGATGGTAAAGGGACATTAATGATCACAGAGGATGTTCTTTTGGATCCGAATCGGAATCCTGGACTGAATAAAAAAGAAGCTGAGAAGATACTATCTAACTACCTTGGAGTGGATAACTTTATTTGGCTTATCGCAGCACTAGAATATGACGACACTGGTGGGCATATCGATAATTTGGCTTGTTTTGCACCTGGAAATATTATTATTGCATTAAATGAAGACGATACAGCTGATAGCAATCATGACAAACTGAAAGAAAATCTTGAACGTCTCAAATATGCAAAAGATATCAATGGTAAGAAGTATGAGATTGTCACTATAGATCAACCTTCATATGATATGTTTTTAAACGAAAGGCTTCCCATGTCTTATATCAATTTCTATATAGCCAATGATGGCATTGTCTTGCCAGTATTTGATGATGATAAAGACGATGATGCTATTGAAAAGATCAAAAATGTATTTAAGAATAAATCAGTAGTGACTGTGCCAGGAAGGCCGATTGTCGAAGGCGGTGGCTGTGTCCATTGCATCACTCAACAACAACCAAAGATTTAATCATTATGACAAAATTAGTTACAGTAGCAGCAACACAGATGTCATGCACCAGAGACTCTGAAGCAAACATAGAAAATGCCAAAAAACTCATCAGGCAATCAGCAGGTGAAGGTGCGCAGATTATCTTGATTCAAGAATTATTTGAATCTGAATATTTTTGCTGTCTCAATAAGCCTGAAGAATTTAATTTGGCAAAACCTTATCAGGATAACCCCCTCCTGAAAGAGATGTCAGTGCTAGCCAAAGAATTGTCAGTTGTTTTGCCTATAAGTTTCTTTGAGAAAGACAATAATACATTTTATAACTCACTTGCTGTCATTGATGCTGACGGAACAATTAGTGAGCCTTACAGAAAATCCCATATTCCAGACGGTCCAGGTTATGAAGAAAAATATTATTTTCATCCTGGCAATACCGGCTTTAAAGTTTTTGACACCAAATATGCAAAAATTGGTATCGGCATTTGCTGGGATCAGTGGTTTCCTGAGGCAGCCAGAATTATGGCACTAAATGGAGCTGAACTGCTATTTTACCCGACTGCTATAGGTAGTGAACCAGATTCTCCAGACATGGACTCCAAAGACTCGTGGCAGTTGGTGATGCAAGGCCATGCCGCGGCAAATACATTGCCAGTCATAGCATCAAATAGAATTGGCACTGAAGTAAATGATAAGTTCTCCATGACATTTTATGGCTCATCTTTCATTACAGACGGTACAGGGGTGAAAGTTAAAGAGTGCTCTAGAGATAAAGAAGAATTCATTGTTCATGAATTGGATCTTGACTCTCTTCAGGAACATCGGTCATCATGGGGCTTCTTTAGAGACAGAAGAACGGATTTGTATAAAGACATTTTAAAGGACTGAGAATGAAATCAAAACATGCTAATCAAATCTCCAAGATATTTGGACTTTTTTATATTTTCATTTTATTTTTTGGGGTTAATACGAATGCAAAAAGTACGCTCGAAATTGACGCTGCCATTGAAAGTGCGATTGATAGATTCACAAATGAAATACAAGGCGCACAAACCTATCTAGATGGTGCAAGAGGGATACTAGTTATACCAAAAATGATAAAAGCTGGACTCGTCTTAGGTATGGAATATGGTGAGGGTGCATTGGTTGTGGATAATATAAAAGTTCAATATTACAGAGCATTCAGTGGCTCACTTGGTTTGCAATTGGGAATTGGATCAAAAGATCTCATAATTCTTTTCTACGATGATGAGGCAATGGATGATTTTCTTTATAGCTCAGGATGGCAAGTTGGTGTAGATGGATCAGTTGCAATCTTAGATATGGGTGCTGGTGGCTCTCTAGATTCCACAGAAGCACAAGACCCGATTGTGGGATTTGTCTTCGGGCATAAAGGTTTGATAGCTGGATTAAGTCTAGAAGGTACAAAATTTACAAAAATCTGGCCAGATTCTGAAGAAGTAGATGAAGATTCAATTGAAGCATTCAATGAGAATGCGCTCGATTAATTACCGATATCTCTAATAATTCATACAAAGATCATCTAAATTATTTGAATCACACGTATACTATTACTGCATATGAATAATGCAGTAAAAAAAATCATCATCTTACAGTCATTATTATTGATCGGTTGCGGCTCTCAAAACCTGGTCATTGAAACATATATCCCAAAACCACTTGTGAAAAAATATGAAAGTATTACAGCAAATTTAACTTTTGATGAAGAAATAAAAAATTTTATTTTCACTCCAGAACAATTACAAAAAAGAGAAGCTTCTGTTGAAATTAATTTTGGCAATACACAAGCAAAGCTCTTCGAAAACATATTCTCATCTTTTTTTCCGATCAATGCCCTCGAAAAAAATCCTGATGAATCGTCGAAACTCATTCTAATTGATATCAAATTGGATAAATTTGAATACCTAACTCCTCAAATGGCTGCAAACCAGAAATATTCTGTTTGGTTCAAATACAGTATTCAAATTCAAGATAAAGATAAACGTGCTATTGATGATTGGATCATTACAGGTTATGGAGAACAGGAAACTGGGGTCTTTTCAGGCGATGAAGCATTCAAAAGAGCAATACAGATTGCCCTCAGAGATACCGGAGCGAATCTAAGCATTAAGGCACAAGATGAATTAGATAAAATCACTGATATGATTGGTTAATATGGAATGCTTTAAAAAATATATTACAGTTTGTTCTTTGTTGATCATGATTGGATGCTCAACCACACGAGTTGACGAGGAAGTCAACACTGCATTCACGATAAGTGGCGATGAATCCATAGTCCTTCTCTCCAATAGCTATCATACAGGCAATCAGACAGAACTAGACTTCATGGACTGTCTCAATAGCTCTATTTCAAAAAAACAAAATACATTTGAAATTATTCCAACAAGACAATTCCAAAATCTCTTTTACCCATGGTTTGAGCCAAGTACTGCGCCACAAAACATAGAGGATCTACCAAAAATATTAAGCAATGAGTTGATAAAGAATCAACTCTTTGAAATGAAAATAAAATATCTTATTAAAATCACTGGAGAAACAAAAACCAATGCCAGCTCTGGTGCACTATCTTGTGCTGCAGGTCCTGGTGGTGGTGGCTGCTTTGGATTTGCTTGGTGGGATGATACTTCTGCATACAATGCATCGGTCTGGGATTTATCTCAAGAGACCTCGGTTGGCAATGTGAGTGCCAATGTGACTGGTACATCAATGATTCCTGCAATCATCATACCAATTCCCATACTGGCAAGAACACAATCAAATGCTTGCGAGGGTCTTTCTGATCAAATTGTGAGTTTTTTTTCTAATTAGTAATTATGCCTAGAGTATTAAAAAATATAATTTTAGCTATAGTTCTGGTTATTCCATTAGATGTTTTATCAAATAATGATGACCAAAGTATTCCAAAAATACTCCAATTGAATCCAGAAGATGCTTATTTAACTCGTTTGGTTGCTGCAATCAGTGAACGAGCACATTACTCGCAATCAACGATCAATAATGAATCTTCAATCAAAATACTCAATGAGTACATTGATACATTGGATCGTAATAAGATGTATTTTTCACAATCTGACATCATTTATTTCCAGCGTTATAAATATAAATTAGATGATTCCTTAAGAGACGGTGAATTGAGACCGATATTTGATATTTTTTCAACCTATCGCCTTCGAGTTCAGCAACGTCTGGATCACTCGCTGCAAGTGATTCATTCAATCGATGGTTTTGAATCTGATGAAGTATACCAATTCAAGAATACGAAGAATAAGTGGAAATATGATGAGAGCGTGATCAATAGTGAATGGACCAAGAAAACCACGAATGATTTATTATCACTTGTAATCGCTGGTCAAGAACTAAAAACCGCAAAAGAAACATTAAATAAACGATATCTTCGATTCATAAAAAGGATCAACGAATATGACGAACAAGATGTTCTTAATATTTTTCTAAATGCCTATATGAATCACCTAGATCCTCACTCAAGCTATTTAAATCCATCAGAAGCAGAGGAATATGAAATACAAACAAGCCTTTCTTATCAAGGAATAGGAGCCAGACTCCAAACAAATGATGACTTTATTCAGATCGTCGACTTAATACCTGGAGGTCCTGCTTTTAAAGATGGAACAATCAAACCATTGGATAAAATCATCGGTGTTTATGATGATGAAAAAATGATTGATGTAATCGGTTGGGATGTAAATGAAGTGGTAAAACTCATCAGGGGCCCCAAAGGTTCAGTCATTACTTTAAAAATATTACCATCTGATCAAGATGGCGATGCAATGCCATATGAAATCGCACTCACAAGAGATGAAATCTCTTTGGAGGAACAGGCTGCATCGAGTTTTATCAAGACAATTACTGATAATGGTCAAGAATATGAAATTGGCGTCATTAAGATTCCAGGTTTTTATCAAGACTATGCTGCACGACGAAGAGGTGATAAAGATTTCAAAAGCACCACCTCCGATGTCAAAAAGATTGTGACTGAATTCAATGAAATCGGTATTGACGGAATTGTCATTGATCTCAGAGGAAATTCGGGTGGTTTACTTGATGAAGCCACTGGGCTAACTGGACTATTTATCGATGAGGGTCCAGTTGTCCAACTTAAAGACATGGAAAACAATATTGAAATTATTGATGACCCAATACCTGGTACCATTTATGATGGTCCAATCTCAGTGGTTATCGATCGATTCAGTGCTTCTGCATCAGAGATATTTGCAGCAGCAATCCAGGATTATTCAAGGGGTCTTATAATTGGTCAGAAATCATTCGGCAAGGGATCTGTACAAAATCTGTATCCGCTTGATCGTTATTCAAGATACAAATCAGAAAAGGGTTTTGGTCAGATGACACTGACTATTGCAAAATACTATAGGGTCAATGGCTCAGGAACCCAAAATAAGGGTGTCATTCCAGATATTACTCTACCCTCTTTTATCGATGAAACAGTTGTTGGAGAGGAAAATAAAAATAATACGTTACCATGGGATCAAATCATCGGGCTCGATTATACAAAAGACCCTGATCTCGAAGTCACAAAGAGTATCATTACAAGGAATCATCAAATTAGAGAGAAAGATGACCCTGCTATTCAATACATGAATGATGAGATTGATTATTTTGAGAAAGAAAGTGAAATTGATTTAATCACTCTAAATTATGAAAAGAGATTGGAAAGAAGAGATTCAAAAAGAGATGAGGTAGAAAGCAGGCGAACGAGAAAGCTATTGGAGCTTGGCTATGATGATGATTATGATTTTGATGACTTTCGTGATGAGACCATTCTCAATCAAGTCTATTCTGTAATGCTAGATATGATTATGCAGAAACAT
>CACJRN010000021.1 GCA_902595845.1 uncultured Gammaproteobacteria bacterium | reverse complement strand
GATATAGGAACATTAAAGTTAACCTTAATTAGGGGAGGATTTTATCATGAATAAAATCAAAGGTTGGATAGGAGAACTAACTGATATCGCTGTTGCTTTAGTAGCACTTGGTGTTGCTGCAGGCGTTGTATTTGGTATGGACGTACCATTTGTAGGCGCTGTGCTTGGCAATTTGATCGATCTGATCAACACGTTGGGTGACAACGGAGTTGTAGGTATCATCGTTCTTGCTATTCTCTCAGGAATGTACGGCTCACGCGGTATGTAAATGAGGAACAAGCTTTTTAATTTTTTAAAATTTTAAAAGCAATAGAAAAGGGCTCTTGCAAAAGAGCCCTTTTTCTTCTCAAATAAGAAATATGCTCAATTCATTCAAAGATAGTCTGATTAAAGTTACAGATTTAACTATTCTATTCGCTTCCATATTTACATTTCTGGCATTCATTACGCCAAAGGAAATTGCTACAGGACCATTAGAAAGATCTAAAGAAGTGATCACTTACAATCAATCACAATTAAAAGATCTAGTTGAGGAATCTTCTCAGAACCAAAATATTATCGATTCTATTCAAAGGAGTATTAATCAATTAAATGCAAGGATCGCTGGCCTTAATCCTGAACTAGACATAGAAGAACTAGAAGAATTAGCAAGAGAAATTGAGTCAGCCACTACTAATCTTGATAGATCGAATTTGCGAAGCAACGAACTGCAACAAAGCATTTCCAAACTGGAAGCATCAATAAATGCAGAATTCATAAAAATAGATAATTTTGAGAGTCAACTAAATGACAATAAATCCATTGCGTGGATTCAACCAGTAAGAAACAATGTTGAATCTTTTGCTAACGCGGCTGGTATGGATGGAATATTAGCTGGTTTTGCTGCATTAATTTTCTGCCTTGTTTGTAAAAGACGAAAGGATTGGTTTAAACAAATCTTTAGAATCTTCTTCAAATAAAATAAAACCTACAAACATTTCTATTAAAATATTCTGAATGAAGACCCTTTATTTCGGTGATGTCTCTGTAGACAAAGTAATAGATGGAATTGAACGTTTTCCTGCGCTAAATGCATTTCCAGATATAGACATGGAGCTATTTGATCAAAATATAGAATGGATGCATTCATTTTATGAGCCAGCGAGCAAGATGATTCTATTGAGTATGCACTCATATCTAATACGAACAAAAACACTGAACATATTAGTAGATACTTGTATTGGCAATAATAAGCATAGAGTCGGTCAAGGGCCAATATACAAGCAAAATGAAGGGATCCTTAGCCATTGGAATAATAGAAATAGCGACTATATTCAAAATCTAGAATCATTTGGGCTATCAACAGAGTCCATTGACATTGTAATGTGTACACATTTGCATGCTGATCATGTGGGTTGGAATACCAGATTAGAGAACGGGACATGGGTCCCAACATTTCCTAATGCAAAGTATCTTTTCTCTGATGAAGACCTTGAAAATATGAAGAAAGAAAGCAACAGTCCTTTTGATGAATATACAAAGCTTGTATATCAAGATAGCATATTGCCGATAATGGAGTCAGGACAAGCAACGATGATTGATGATTCAACGGACTTAGGTAGAGAAATAAATCTTATTAAGACTCCAGGGCACAGCCCTGGACATTATTGTCTAGAGATAGACTCCAATAATAAGAAAGGCATGCTCACAGGGGATATTCTTCATAATCCGATTCAAGTTACTTGTCCATCTCTATCCACAGTTTTCTGTGATGATAAAGATCTATCCAATCAGACTCGAATGAAGATCGTAGATAATCTAACCGATACAAATACAGTCGTATTAGCAGCCCATTTTTCTGGAACTACTGCTGGACTGATAAATAGCCATAATAATTCTAGAAGATTTGATTTGATATGAGCATGAGAGAGTTAAGCGCAAACAATTGTTTTGTTTGTGGCCCAGAGAATCCAATCGGATTAAAGATAGATTTTTATATCGATCAAGACGATATATGCAGAGCAGAGTTTACACCAGGAGAAAGCCATGTGGGGTTTCAAGATACGACACATGGCGGCATTATCTTTAGTTTGCTCGATGACGTAATGGCTAATTGGTTGTTTTTGAAAGATAAGCCTGCACAGACAGCAAAATGCGATCTTCGCTATAAAAATTCCCTGCATACAGGAGAAACAGTTTTGCTCGAGGGTCATCATCTAAAAACCAAATCAAGAATGGCCATGATGTATGGCTTGATGAAAACAAAAAATGAAGGAAAGGTTATTGCAGAGTGCCATGCTAAATTCATGATAATTTCATCATGATTTGATGTAACTTTTTGTAACGTCTATCCTCTGAAACCACTAATTCTATTAGCATTCGAAAATTAGAATAATTCTTAAAAGAATCCGATGGGTTCGCATCAACGAAACCCATCTTTGAGTCGACTCATGAAAGAATATATAAATAAGATTAAGAGGGTGAATCCCACAGTGCTCCTGCTTGTCGGGACGTTTTTCATCATATCGTTTCTAAGGGCCACAAAAGATGAGCCAGTGATGCTAGTTATTGAAGAAAAATCATGGCCTGTATCAGTTATCGAGGCTCAGTATGATGATGTTAATCCAACACTAGCTCTTTTTGGCGAAGTGATCACATCCAGAAGAAGCGAGCTCCGAGCTCTAGTTGGTGGACAGGTCATAGAAGTTGGAGAAAACTTTAAAGAGGGTGCTGTTGTAAAAAAGGGCGAGCTTTTACTTAAAATTGATGACTTTGAATACAGAAATTCAGTGATAGAAGAAACTGCAAAACTTGAGGTGATGAACAGAGACTTTGAGAGAGCAGATGAGTTATTTAAGCAAGGATCAATCTCTGAACAATTTAGAGATAACGCTTTACTGGAGAAGACTCAACAAGAACTTGTTTTATCTGAGTCGGAAAAAGACCTAAGGGATACTGAGTTGTTTGCACCATTCGATGGAGTCATAAATGATGTTCAGGCTACTCTCGGTAAGCAAGTAAGCACCTTTAATGACAAAATTGGGGAGATAATCGACATCAAAAATATGGAAGTTCGATTTTCTATATCCAAGGCCCAATATGGAAGACTGCTTGAAGATGAAAGTGCAATTGTAGGAAGAGCCATAGAGATGAAATGGACTGTTGGCCAGAGAGATTTAATATTCGACGCCTATATCTCTAGAGTTGGAGCTGAAATTACATCGAATACGGGTGGAGTGAATATATTTGCAAATATTGAATTGGATAATGATCAAGAAACACCACTTAGACCAGGGGCATTCGTCCGCTTAAGAATGCCAGATAAAACTTATAAATCAGTGATAAGTATTCCTGAAACAGCAGTTTACGAAGATGAATACATTTATATAATTAAGGATCAAAGGTTAAAGAAAGCTGTCATAGTGATTTCTGGATATGATCAGTCAAATGTTCTAATTCAACCGGCAGAGGATCTAATGATCCAAAATGGAGACCTAATCGTAACAAACCAACTCAGAGAAGCCGGTGAAGGGGTTAAAGTGGATATTCTCTGATGGTTTTTAAAAATTACAGTCAAAAAAAATAGACCCATTAATCCAAGAGATACAATGGCTCCAAACAGAGGAATCATTGCATTCTTTAGTCGTCATAAAGTGGCAGCTAACTTACTCATGGCCATACTTATTCTCTATGGTGTGTTTGGGATTACTCAGCTCAAAAGACAGCTTATGCCTGATTTTGGGCTCGAGCTGATTAGTGTTGATGTTGAATGGCAGGGAGCAAGTGCTGAAGATATTGAGAGCAATATCATTAATGCAGTTGAGCCCGAAGTTAGATTTATAAACGGCGTCAAAGAAGTCAATTCAACTGCCTTTGAGGGCAGGGCTAAAATGTATATATCATTTAAAGAAAGTGTCAGTATGACCAAAGCTTTGACCGATGTTCAGTCAGCTGTTTCTAGAATTACAACATTCCCTCAGGACATAGAGAAGCCAATTGTCACTCAGGTTCTACAAAGAGATGAAGTATGCGCAATAGATATTTCAGGACCATTCTCCGAAAAGACTCTTAAATTCTATGCACGACAAATCCGAGATGATCTCATAAGCCGTGGTCTTGCTAATGTCGAGTTTCAGGGTGCGAGAGACAGCGAAATATGGGTGGAAATATCATCAGACAACCTCAGAGAACTGGATCTTACTCTGGGTCAAGTCTCATCTGAGCTTGCATCATCAAGCATAGACCTTCCATCAGGAAGCATAAACAGCGGAGGTGTATCAAGACAAATAAGAAGTGATCGTCTGGCTAGAAGCCCAAATGAACTTAGAGATATTGAGGTAGTTTCAAAAGCTTCGGGAGAAAAAGTTTACCTTAGTGATATCGCAAATGTTTATGAAACTTTCAGAGTCAACTCCAGCTATAGGGTAAACACAGAAGGCCCTTCAATTGGTCTTAAAGTATATCGGACCAGAGGCGCAGACTCTCTTGTATCGCAACAAGCTGTAGAGAAATATATGACCCAAGTTGCTGGTCTCTACCCAGCTTCACTAGAGATTGTAGTTTACGATGTTTTCTCAGATCAAGTTAGGCAAAGAATCAACATGTTACTTGAGAATGGAGGGACAGGATTGATACTTGTTCTTCTGGTGTTATTTGTTTTCCTCAATGGGCGAGTCGCAATTTGGGTTGCTGCAGGGATACCAGTCGCATTCTTGGCAGCACTGGGTGCAATGAGTCAAATGGGCTTATCTCTGGATATGATCAGCATGTTTGCTTTGATCATGGGCATAGGGATTGTTGTAGATGATGCGATTGTAGTATCTGAACATACAACCACCCTTCATCGAAGAGGAATGAATTATAAAGAGGCAGCTCGACTTGGCGCGCAAAGAATGTTCCCTCCTGTTCTTGCCGCAATGTTGACCACTGTGGCCGCGTTCCTTCCTATTTTGCTGATACAAAACGATGTTGGGAACATAATTTCAGCGGTTCCAATTACATTGTCACTGGTGATAATAGCAAGCCTGATTGAGTGTTTTTTAATTCTTCCACATCACCTTCGTTCATCACTAAAAAAGGTCTCTGAAGGTGAAAATAAGCCAAGAAAATTTGATGTATATTTCAACCGATTCAGAGATGATAGGGTTCTGCCGATTATCGAAAAAACCTATACAAAAAAGGGCTTCACAATTACAGCTACAATTTGTATGTTGTTGGTCTCTCTCACATTATTATCAACAGGCAGGGTGAACTTTGAGTTTTTTGATACTCCTGAGAGTGATATTTTGCTTGCAAATTTCTCTTTTTCACCAGGCACATCTGAAGAAAGAACAGAAGAGATGGTCAATGAGATTGGAAGAGCGCTTTATTCTGTAGAAGAAAAATTAACCGGTCAGAAAGGGAGTCTCGTCAACTATGGCGTTGGCAATATTGGAGTCAGTTATACAGGAAAAGGATCTTTCTCTAGTGATGTATCTGGCGGGCACATTGGATCATTCGTGGCTGAACTTGTTTCTGGTGATGTAAGGCTTATAAGAAACCGAGAATTCATTGAAGCATGGGAAGCTGAAACTCGCTTAATGTCTGGTATTGAGAACTTTGTAATTTTTGAGGACTCAGTTGGAGGACCACCTGGAAGAGATATTGATATCCGTGTAATTGGAGACAATCTTTCTCAAATGAAAAAAGCAGCGCTTGCATTGAGAAATGAGATGAGAGTACTGCCTGGGCTCATAGCACTAGAAGATGATTTACCATATGGCAAAGAAGAAATACTTTTGGAAATTAAGCCAGAAGGAGAGGCAATAGGTTTCACTGCAGAAGAGGTCGCAAGACAAGTTAGAAATTCATTCTCAGGCTCCGTTGCACAACGTTTTTCTCAAGATACAGAAGAAGTGATTGTTAGGGTGAAGCTGCCAGAAGACGAGACTGAGAATCAGACAATCAGAGACATTTATTTAACTGCTCCTGATGGAGGAAGCGTTGTTCTTTCTGAAGTAGTAAACCTGAAGAAAAGACTTGGTTTTACTAAAATAAGAAAGAAAGATGGGGTGAGACAAGTTGCTGTTACGGGCGATGTTGACCCAACCATTACAACAACCAATATTGTTCTACAGTCTGTTAGATCCGATATTGAACCTCGTATTGAGAGAGATTATGGAGTTCGATTGGCGTATGATGGAAAAGCACTTGAGCAAGCAGAAGCATTTTCTGGTTTGAGATTGGCTCTGATCATTACATTTGCCTCCATATTTATCATTCTTGCTTGGGTATTCTCCAGTTACACAACCCCTTTTCTTATCTTGGCAGTTGTTCCGTTTGGATTAATCGGAGCTATATTGGGCCACCTTGTTTTGGGCTTTAATTTAAGCATGTTCAGTTTGCTGGCTTTCTTTGGACTAACAGGCGTATTGGTTAATGACTCAATCATTCTTGTAAGAGCAATTAAGGAATTTCAAAGCGACGGGTATATTCTAATTCGTGCAATCAACGAGGCCATTAGAGAGAGATTCAGGCCAGTTCTCATAACCACAATAACCACTATTGTTGGTTTGACACCAATAATTTTTGAGGGAAGCCTTCAAGCAAGACTCATCCAGCCACTCGCGATTACATTTATTTTTGGAATGCTTTTCGTGCCTTATCTCGTTCTTGTCTTTGTCCCAGCACTTATTTGTTTTGTCAATGACGTACGTGAAGGAAAATACAATCTTAGATTTAAATTAAGACTTACTCAAAAGACCTCATAATTAGTACAATCAGTACTTAATATTTCAAAAAAACTATATGCCTGATTCTAATAAGCCACTTGTCGGTATTGTTTGTTGTCGTAAAGAAATTGAACGACACCCTTTTCACGTTGTGGGAGAGAAATACATCAAAGCGATCCATGATTACTCAGGTGTAACATCTGTGCTCATCCCTAGCGATGACCTGTCTTCAATGAAATCAATTCTAAACCGCCTAGATGGATTTTTACTAACTGGGAGCTTATCCAATGTGCACCCAGATAGATATAGCGACACAATTAAAGATTCTGAAATGTTGATAGACCCTGATCGTGACGAATATGTTTTTAGTGCGGTTAAACAAATCATAGATATGGAATTACCGATACTTTCGATTTGTAGAGGATTTCAGGAGATGAATGTCATATTTGGAGGTTCCTTATATCAGTCTCTTGAAAATGAATCCGATTTTAAGGGGCATGATTTTGATCGCAGTGCAAGCGTTGAGGATCAATATGATATTAGCCACACTGTGCATTTTGTGCAGGGTGGGTATCTACATCAATTAACTGAGCTGAAAGAAGCTGAGGTTAATTCACTCCATGGGCAGGGCGTAAAGGAGCTAGGCCAAGGTTTAAATATTGAGGCGCTTTCACATGATGGCTTGGTTGAAGCATTCACCATTAAGGATGCAGCCGGATTTAATTTGTCCGTCCAATGGCATCCAGAATGGAAACCAGAGAAAAGCCTGATATCAAGAAAGATATTCGAAGCTTTTGGTTCATCTTGTCTGGAGTACTCAAAAAAACATGGAAGATAAAGACATACGCAATTGGCTGATTGAGAACAGTATTCAAGAAGTCGAAACCATAGTTCCAGATATGGCAGGTACGGCCCGAGGTAAACTCATTCCAGTTGAAAAATTTACATCAGGCTCAGTAATCAGATTGCCGGAATCTGTATTTACTCAATCTGTGACAGGAAAATTTCTTCCTGACGGATACATCAATCCCGCAGATAGAGACATACTGATCAGACCCGATCTCTCAACATTAAAAATTCTACCTTGGATGAAAGATCCAACAGCCACAGTAGTGA
>CACJRN010000020.1 GCA_902595845.1 uncultured Gammaproteobacteria bacterium | reverse complement strand
CAGGTCAGCGATATCCGAACAGGGTTGATTATGGGAAATGGAGGAGGATCACCAGAAACCATTGTGTCTGGTGCTGACTCATTGAGAGAGAAAGGAAAGGTAAGTCCATTTCTCGTCACTCGATCAATGGCAAGTGGCAATTCGGGAGTTCTCGGCACTGCATTTAAAATCAAAGGCATTAATTATTCTATCAGCTCAGCTTGTGCGACGAGTGCTCACTGCATTGGGAATGCAGCAGAGCTGATCCAGTTTGATAAACAAGATGTCGTTTTTGCTGGTGCAGGCGATGAGGTTCATTGGGTTCTGGCATCATTCTTTGATGGAATGAAAGCACTATCGACAAATCATAATGACAGTCCTCAACTTGCTTCAAGACCATTTGATGCCAATAGAGATGGCTTTGTTATCTCTGGTGGTGGAGGTGTTGTTGTATTAGAAGAATATGAACATGCCATTGCTAGGGGAGCTAATATTTATGGCGAGCTTGTTGGGTATGGTGCAACATCAGATGGCTTTGATATGGTGCAACCTTCTGGAGAGGGCGCAATGAGATGCATGCAGCAAGCAATGCAGGGCAACAATAAAATTGATTATTTGAATGCCCATGGAACAAGTACCCCTGTGGGTGATATGCGAGAACTTGAGGCAGTCAGGCAAGTTTTTGGCGAGGATACACCTAAGATTACTTCAACCAAATCCTTAACAGGACATTCTCTAGGAGTTGCGGGAGTACATGAAGCTATCTACACCATACTCATGTTGCATCATGATTTTATTTCTCCATCAATTAATATTGAGAACATCGATGAGAATGCAGAAGGTTTTAATATAGTCACAGACCTTATTGAGGAAGCAGGGCTTGAGACAGTGATGTCAAATAGCTTTGGTTTTGGAGGCACCAATGCCTCGCTCGTATTTAAAAAATAATTTAATCTTTATGTCGCCAAATATGAAGGGCGAGATAAGACTGAAAAGGATCAACTAATTCAACCAACTCATGAGGAGTGATACTCGAGTTTTCACAGATTTCCTCTATTCCTTTTTTTAACATTAGGTCACCATCAGACCATACATTGGTTCTACCAAGATAAAAGATAGCGATCATCTCTGCTGACCAATCGCCAAAACCCCAGAGACTTTTAACTAAATCTTTGTATTCTTTGTAGGGTAATTCTTGAATGATGTTCATTGATATGGAGCCATTATTAATGGCTTCCTTTGCACCCATTATCGATTTAATTTTATTTTGTGAAAGGCCGTTTTTTCTAATTAGTTTAAAGTTCTTTTCATCGAAGTAGTCGATTAATTTTATATTCATTTTTTTAGCTGAATCAGTGACCTTGCTCCAGATACTTTTGGCTGCTTTATATGAAAGTTGTTGCTCCACTACCGTTTGTGCGAAACAGTCAAAAACATCCAGATTTTTTGGTACATCGATAGAAATTATTCCATTTTGGATGACTATTTTTGTCAGCTCTGGAGTGTATAAATTACCTATCTTAATTAATTTTTTATGTGCCTCTTTACTCATGAATGAACAATAGCAAAAATGACTAAAATTAGAAGTGCTATAATTCATTTAAGCCCCGGTAGCTCAGCAGGATAGAGCGTCGGATTCCTAATCCGAAGGTCAGAGGTTCGAATCCTCTTCGGGGCACCATTAGAGGTATTAGCGTGTTTGTAATTGAAGGCATAAATGATTTAAAAACACTCTCCGATGTCATCGGTGGAGAATTATTTTCCAATAATGAACGCTTCACAGGCATAACAACTGATTCAAGAGAAGAGGTCAATGGAGCAGTATACTTGGCTCTCAAAGGTGAGAGTTTTGATGGTGATATTTTCTGTAAAGATGCAATCGATAATGGTTCGATTGCAGTAATTACAGACAATCCAGAGACCCTTGGTAGATTTATTTTAGTAAAAGATACATATGATGCACTTCTCAAGATTGCAAGCCATCATCACAAACAAATCAATCCTAAAACAATTGCTATTACTGGAAGTAACGGGAAAACATCTGTTAAGGAGATGATGGGAAAGATTCTTGATAGTGATAAAACTGTCATCACAAAAAGTAATGAAAACAATCAATTTGGGATTCCCTACACAATACTTAGGTGTAAATCATCTACTGAAAATCTAGTTTTAGAATGTGGTGCCAGACATGATGGAGATTTTAAGAAAATCGCAGAGCATTTTGAATTTGACCAGCTTGTCATTACAAATATCAATAACAGTCATGTCGGAATATTTGGAAGTGTTAAAAATATTATCCGAACTAAATTAGAACTCATCAAAGCTGTTAAAGATTCGGGGAATATAATAGAAGCAGCATTTAAAAATCTTTCCAAGAATCGCGAGTTATCTAGTAAAACAAATGAAATAAAGCTATATGATGTAAATGACTTAGATCTTAAAACAACTTGGGTTTACCATTGCGAAAGAGATCATGATCTAAATGAAAAATATCTGATCTCATTGAATTCAAAGAAAGAAAATAAGCAAATACAGTTTGAAGCATCAATTGAGCACAACTGTATCAATGCAGTCATTAGTTCATTGACTTTGTCACAATTTGGGTATGATTTTGATCAATCCATGAAAGATTTATCTGGGTTCAATAATCCACTAAAGAATAGGTTTCATATCCACAAAATAAGTGATTATCTGGTCATTGATGATACTTATAATGCAAATCCAACGTCAATGCAGTCAGCTATGAAGACAATAAATGATTGGAATGATGAGAGGGGCAGGGTAGTGATACTCGGTGATATGTATGATCTTGGAGATCACGCTAGTGAGGAACATAAGAAAGTCATTGATTATGCATTAAGAATGAATAAGTTGAGAAAGTTGATCCTGGTTGGGGATAAATTCAAACAGGAGATTAATGAATTTAGCGAAAAGGAAAGAGATAAAATTGTACAAATTCAAAATAAGGTAGATGATTTTCCATTTACTGAGCTGATTAGAGAGAGTACTAAAAAATCAAAAGGTGTCGTACATAGATATTTCAAGTCTGAGGGGGCAATTGTCTTGATAAAAGGCTCTAGAGCAATGAAGATGGAGCGATTTGTAGAGTCTATAATGAAATATCTTCAATAATATCATATATTTACGTCTATTAATTATAGATAGTAGAGCAGTGGATTAAATCATCCATAAAAAACAACAAAATTTATCATAACTATATGATATATATAAGGATATATCCTTTAAGAAGCCATCTGACTACACCTAGATCATGAGTTTTTTCGATAATCGTGGTGAATTGGGCTCAGAAATCCATATATTTTTTTTGATTATTTAACGCTTTTGTAATGCTATCTGATGATTTCTTAAAATCGCTGACTGAAATCGTACATAACAAAAAAAAGCACTTAAAATGACAAAAAAATGAGGTTTATATAACTTATAGAAATATATAAAATATATATATAAAACATAAAGATATGATATAAATATAATAAAGAACATTAAAAAAAAGTATATTTTCTTAATTTTATAGAAATGACTTTACAGCAATCTAATATTTTATAGTTGTGATCGAATTAATAGCATTTGCACTCATTTATTGTTCAAATTACTTTTAAATGTGAATTAGGTTAAAAATTATGTCTGAAGAATACAAAAACAAAGGATATGCATCTGAAACTATCGAATTTGGTAAAAATCCAGCTATTTTAGTGGTTGATCTTCAATTAGCGTTCACTGACCCCTCTTTTCCCAATGGGGATATGCCAATGGTTGATAAGGCCACTAATAAGACAGCTGAACTTCTAGATGTTGCCAGGAACAATGATATTCCAGTTGCTTCCTGTTATACGGCCTATGATAGCCTTGAAGATATGCCACTTTGGAAAGTGAAAGCGGTTAGAGATGAGTTTTATCATGGACATCCTTGCACAGAAATGGATGCAAGAGTTCATAACCCAGACTATGATTTTAATTTTTGTAAAAATGCACCTTCCATGTTCTTTCTTACACCATTAACCACATTTCTGCATAAGAAGGGTGTGGATACAGTGATTATTACCGGCTGTGTAACCAGTGGCTGTGTTAGAGCTACAGTTATAGATGCTTTCTCTCATGGCTACAGGGTTTTTGTTCCAGAGGATTGTGTCGGTGACGTAGAGGATCGACCACATAATGACAACCTTCGTGATATTTCTAGAAGATATGGCGAAGTGGTATCAGCAGAAGACTGTATTAATTACATAAAGAGTCTGTAATTTAATTAGAAATTTTTGTTTCTAACCAGTTATTAAATTCAACTGGTCTTTCCAACATAATAAAATGACCAACATCTTCCATGAACTCAATTTGAAGATTTTTATAAGTATTCATATTTGAATCTAATTTCGTCTCTCTAAAGGTTCTTGCATTCAAAGCAACGATGGGAATAGACAACTCACGAAGACTCTCTGGGTAATTCATTGTAAGCAATGCATCTAATGTGCCTTGGGAGATATGTTTTGGACTCTTTAACGCATCATTCCTAATCCATCTCGCAAGGTCTTCATCGGTTTTATCAATGAAAAAATCATCAATACTGTCTTCTGTCATTGATTCATAGAACAGCTTAAACATAGTATTTACAGCAGTTCTAGCGAATCCTCCAATTCCTTCGGTGCTTAAATCATGGAATGTATCAACGCCAACTATAAGACGAGTTTTGACTCCTAAATTATTGGCAGCTTTAACAACAACTGGCCCTCCCATTGAATGGCCGATAAGGACCACTTCTTCAAGATCAAGGTGCTCTATAACGGATGTAACATCATTCCCAAAAGCATCCATGCTGTATTCTTGTCTATTCACTCCTGACTTTCCATGACCTGCGATATCTACAGCAATTACGGTATGGTTTTTTGAAAAATATTCCAATTGTGGCCACCAATACTCACTGCTACAACTATAGCCATGGACAAAAACCAGAGCTTTCTTTTCGGTTCCCTTGATGTAGTAATTAATCATTACACCATCATCGCTGATGATGTTTTCTCTTATGAATCCAAGTTCAGTTATTGGGCTATTTAGTTTCTTAATTGGATCATCTTGAAATCTTTCTGCAGAAACGAAGTTGCCAAAGAAGAGCAATGATATGGATAATAATTTTATTGCTAGATCCTTTTTAATCATAATCCATACAATACCAAAGTTTTCTTCTAACATTTTGGTTAAGATACTCGAGTTGATATACTTTTATATGATGCATTTCACGAGGTAAAAAATGGCAGGTCACAGTAAGTGGGCTAATATTCAGCATAGAAAAGGCAGGCAAGATAAGAAGAGAGGAAAACTCTTCACCAAACTCATCAGAGAAATCACGGTCGCTGCTAGAATTGGAGGAGCCGATGTTGCATCAAATCCAAGACTAAGAGCGGCTGTTGACAATGCGAAATCTCAAAGCATGCCTAAGGATAATATCGAGAGAGCCATTGCCAAAGGCGCTGGTGGAGAGGAAGGCAATGCATTGGAAGAGATTTTATATGAGGGTTATGGCCCAGGTGGGGTAGCAATTCTCATTGAGTGCATGACTGACAATAAAAACAGAACAGTTGCTGAAGTCAGGCACGCTTTAACCAAGCATGGCGGTAATCTGGGTACAGAAGGCTCAGTTGCATATCTATTCGAGCAGATTGGGTATATATCAATCAATGACTCAAAAGATCCAGATGATCTAATGGAGCTGGCCATTGAGTCAGGTGCTGAGGATATTGAAATTAATGATGATGGCTCAATAGAGATCGAAACGACTCCTCAAAATCTAGTCGATGTAAAGGAATCTATTGTCGATGCTGGAATTAATGTAGACATTAATCAGCTTGTAATGAAGGCATCTACTGAGGTATCGGTCGAGCGAAAGCATGCAGAGAGTATGATGAAGTTACTCGAGACTTTAGACGACTTAGATGATGTCCAAAAGGTTCACTCCAATATAGAGTTCACAGATGAAATTCTTTCATCCATCAATGATTAATTGACAGTATCTTGATGAGAATAATCGGCATAGATCCAGGCTCAATTAAAACAGGATATGGTGTAATTGATACCGATGGATCAAACACTTCTTATGTTGCATCTGGTGTGATAGATACCAAGAAAGATTCTTTTAATGAACGACTAAAAGTGATTTTTGAATCACTCTCAGAAATCATTAAAGAGCATCAGCCGAATCAGATGGCAATAGAGAGTGTTTTTGTTCACAAAAATGCCAACAGCGCACTAAAGTTAGGGCATGCCAGAGCAGCTGCGATTTGTGCTAGCTTTGAATCAGATATTAATGTCTTCGAGTATTCACCAAGAGAGGTTAAACTATCTACAGTTGGAACAGGAAAGGCAGAAAAAGAACAAGTCATGGAAATGGTTAAACTGATACTCTCGATTAAGCAATCAACATTAAAGCTGGATGAATCAGATGCACTTGCGGTAGGAATCTGTCACGCTCACTCTCAATCTCTGAAAGACAAGATAGAAGCGGCAACAAAATGATTGGATCTCTAATCGGTCTCATCAAAGAAAAGACCCCTTCGGCGATTCTACTTGAGGTCAATGGGATTGGATACGAGGTCTCTGTTCCCTTATCCACTAGTTTTCAATTACCCAATGTTGGAGAGTCAGCCTACATATTGACACACTTGGTTGTTCGCGAGGATCAGCACTCTCTTTACGGATTTGCCACTGAGGAAGAAAGAAAGCTTTTTAGAGCACTTATAAAAATCAGTGGAGTAGGCGCTAAATTAGCCATCACAATTCTCTCTGGCACAAATGTAAATGGATTCATTCAATCTGTTATCAATGAGGATATTGATGCACTTGTCCACTTGCCAGGCATAGGTAAGAAAACAGCAGAGAGACTTGTCGTAGAAATGAAAGACAAGATTTCTGAAATCTCAGATGAGGAAAGCAATGCTTCTCAGCCAGGAGTGAACAGTGCTGTTGCTGAATCAATAAATGCACTTGTCAATTTAGGGTATAAAACAAAAGATGCAAAAAATATTCTTGATAAGATTGAGAGCGATGGTCTCTCGGTTGAGGAGCTTATCCGTCAGGCCTTGAAATCCCTAAATAAATAACAGATATGACTAACGAAGAGAAAATCATAGCACCAGAAGCTCAAGATGGTGAAGAGTCTGTAGAACAAGTTTTAAGACCTCAGGTTCTTGAGGAATATATCGGTCAAGAGTCTGTCAAGGATCAAATGAATATTTTCATCGAGGCAGCAAAAAAAAGAAATGAGGCAATGGATCACGTTTTAATATTTGGCCCACCAGGACTTGGTAAAACTACACTTGCCCATGTGATTGCGAATGAGCTTGGTGTGAACCTGAAGCATACATCAGGCCCAGCAATTGAGAAGCCTGGGGATTTAGCAGCAATCTTGACCAATCTTGAGGAGAGGGATGTTTTATTCGTAGATGAGATACATCGCTTAAGTTCCGTTGTAGAGGAAATTTTGTATCCAGCACTTGAAGATTATCAGCTTGATCTCGTTATAGGCGAAGGACCATCTGCTCGATCAATAAAGCTAGATTTAACAAGATTCACTATGATTGGAGCGACCACAAGAGCGGGTTTACTCACATCACCATTGAGAGATCGATTTGGTATTTCACAAAGATTGGATTTTTATAACGTTGATGAAATCACCAAGATTGTCAACAGATCTTCAGGAATACTTGGTGTTGAAATTGATCAGTTGGGTGCGGAACAGATCGCATCGCGCTCCAGAGGTACACCAAGAATAGCCAATCGACTTCTAAGAAGGGCCAGAGACTATTGTGAAGTAAAAGCAGACGGGAGAATCAATGCGGACTTAGTCAATGATGCAATGGATTTAATGGAGGTTGATGTTAATGGCTTCGATTACTTAGATAGGAAGTTTCTTGCAGCAATCATCGAAAAATTTAATGGTGGTCCAGTTGGAATAGATGCCATTGCTTCTGCAATAGGAGAAGAAAGAGGAACGGTAGAGGACCTTATAGAGCCGTTTCTTATTCAAGGTGGTTTTTTAATCAGAACACCCAGAGGAAGAATGGCGTCTGGAAAAGCTTATGAACACTTTGGAAAGAAACCTCCAAAAGAAATCATTCAACAGGAAAATTTGCTCTAATAAATTTAATCCTTATTTTTGTTAGTATAAAAGATATGGAAGAATCAATCATAATCAATCCAGAAACGAAATATATAGCGATCGAAGGTCCTGTAGGATCAGGCAAAACAAGTCTTGCAAAAAAATTGGCAGAACACCTAGATGGTAAGCTAATCCTAGAACAACCAGAGACAAACCCATTTCTTGAAAATTTCTACAAGGACCCTAGATCCAATGCTTTACCAACGGAGCTTTCATTCTTATTTCAAAGATCTAAATTACTTGATGATATCAATCAGGAAGATTTATTTTCAAGCATGAGTG
>CACJRN010000019.1 GCA_902595845.1 uncultured Gammaproteobacteria bacterium | reverse complement strand
GAAAGAGCCATCGCTTATGGAACTGGTAATATGAAACGTCTTGAGATCAGATCGATACCTCCAAATTCAGAAGCAAAAATAGGTGATGTTGTTGTCACATCTGGATTAGGTGGGAGATACCCTGAAGGTTTTCCTATCGGTGAGATATCAAGAATAGATAGTGCAGAAGGCGAAAATTTTTTAATCATTAATCTCACACCATTTGCAGATCTAAAAATCATTAATGAAATTTGGGTCATTCAAACTGAGGTCATTGAGAATGAATAAGAAACTCAATAACCTCATATTTGTCTGGCTAATAATGCTCCTAACAACAATGATGACGATAATGCCATTGCCTGATTTCTTCTATGGGATCAGAATTGAATGGGTTGCAATGGCAGTCATCTTTTTCTCGATCATGAATGTTTCACTTATGGGGCTGATTGCGGCATCGATCATAGGACTCCTATTGGATCTCCTGCAAGGTGGCTTGCTCGGAGAACATGCCCTGATTTTTTCTGTCATCAGTTATTTATCATACCGATTCAGATTCCAGATTCGTGTTTATCCTGACTGGCAGATTATGATTGCAACTCTGTTTTTACTTTCCTTTGGGAATTTGATATCACTTTGGATTAGAGGATTCAGTGGTCGCATACTTTTTGTAACTGAAGAATGGATCAGTATATTAATTGCTGCATTAATTTGGCCAGTCTTTATGAGAGTGCTTCAAGCCCTACAAAATTATTTTGTTGAAGACTGATGGATAATTTTAAAACCAGGCAAGCACAACTAGCGGAAAGATCGGTTTTTCTAAATCGAATTCTATTCTCTTCGTTAGCAATACTACTTCTAGGAGGTCTTATTATTTCAAGATTAATTTATCTGATGGTAATTGAGTCAGATGAACTAAGTCTCAGATCAGTGAACAATACATTGAGAACACAATCTATTCCAGCTCCGAGAGGGTTAATTTTTGATAGAAATATTGAAGTCATTGCAGAAAACAAGCCTAAGTTTCAATTGGAGATGGTACCAGAGCAAGTGAATAAACTTGAGAGTTCACTCATGTATCTAACAGAGTTAGGAATCCTAGATGAGAATGAAATATCAGCCATCGAACAAAGAGTTAGAAGAAACTATCAATTCAAAAGCATTGTCATTAAAAGAGATTTGAATGAGAGAGAGATGGCAATATTTGCTAATAATAGAATGTTGCTTAAAGGATTTGACATCAAATCCAGGTTAACTAGAAATTATCCACAAAACGAAATATACGCTCATGTTGTAGGCTATATGGGTTCTATCTCTTCTAGCGATTATGAGCGCTTCGATCCAGTTTTTTATACTGGCAAAGAACAAATTGGTAAATCAGCAATTGAGAGAGAGTATGAACACATTCTGAGAGGCGTACCTGGTAAACGGAAGCTATTGGTTAATGTTAGAGGTCGAGTTATGGATGAAATAGAAAAAGAAGCCTTCACATCCGGCAATGACATTATTCTAACTCTCAATAGTGAACTTCAGAGAACTGCGTATGAGTCCATGGCTGAAAAAAAAGGTTCTGTCGTGGCAATGGACCCAAGAAATGGAGAAATCTTGGCAATGATCAGCATGCCTTCCTTTAATCCAACTGCTATCAGCCTTGGGCTCTCACAATCTGACTTGGATAAATTAAATAGAGACAAAAAGAAACCACTATTCAATCGAGCAACAGCTGGGCAATATCCCCCAGGTTCTACTGTAAAACCAATGCTAGCTCTTGGTGCTCTTGATATGGGTATTGTAGACTCAGAATACTATCTGCCATGTGAAGGAGAATTCAAACTTCCAAATTACTCTAGGCCATTTAGAGATTGGGCAACTCACGGTTCGGTAAATGCAAAAAGAGCGATTCAAGCTTCTTGTGATGTTTATTTTTATGAAACAGCTGTTGAAATGGGAATCGAACGCATGAGTACATTCTTAAAAAAATTCAATTTAGGTGAAAAAACAAAACTAGATTTAGGTAATGAAAAAAAAGGTGTGGTTCCAAATCAAGAATGGAAGAGGAATAATTTTAAATCAAAAGAAAATCAAAACTGGTACTTAGGTGAAACCGTAATTGCAGGAATTGGGCAAGGTTACATGCTGGCTACACCCATGCAATTGGCATATGCAACATCTATCATTGCAAATAGAGGATTTGCATTTAAACCTCATATCTTAAAACAAATTAATCTGAAAGATTCTGACAAGGTATTAAAAACTGAATCGGAAAGAATCAATCATGTAATGAATATTGACGATAAATATTGGGATATAGTTTTTGATGGAATGAATGCAGTTGTGAACGAACAAAGGGGTACTGCGTATGGTGTATTTCCTGAAAATTCCGATATTGCTGGAAAAACAGGCACCTCGCAAGTTTTCAGCATGGATAAACGATCTGGAGATGATGTTCCTGAAGAGTTGAGAGATCACGGACTCTTTATTGGATTTGCCCCGATCAATAATCCTGAAATTGTGATTGCTGTGCTTGTTGAAAATGGAGGTGGCGGTCGTGTTGCTGCAGCACCAGTTGCAGAAAAAATGTTTAGCAAATTCTTAGAAATTAGAGGTAAGAAAGTTGTTCAATCAAATTGAAAGTTGGCAAATACAATCCAAAGAAGGGTTGATGAATCAGCTTCATATTGATTTACCATTAATGATTGCAGTTCTTTTAGCAAGCACTGTCAGCGCAATTGCAATTTTTTCTGCTTCCAATAGCAGTGAAGCCTTTCTAACGTCACATCTCATAAGAATAGGCCTCTCAATCCTTGCTATGATTCTAGCTGCACAATTTAGTCCTCTCTTTTACTCAAGGATATCTCCTTGGCTCTATGCGATCTGCTTAATACTTCTAATCGCAGTTTTCTTCTTTGGAGAGACTAGAAATAATGCAACTCGATGGATTGATATAGGAATATCCTTCCAACCCTCAGAGCTACTAAAAATTGCGATGCCACTAGTAGTTGCCAGATATATCGCATCTGGCTCAATACCTTTGAATAATACAAATATTGTTGTGTCGTTAGTGCTTGTATTGCTTCCTACTGCTCTAATTTTTAAACAACCTGATCTTGGCACATCAGTGTTGATAGCTTTCTCTGGATTGGTAATCATTTTCTTATCAGGAATTAAAAAACGTTATCTCTTTTCAGCTATCATTCTCTTCCTTGGCTGTCTTCCATTCATATGGAAAACGATACATCCATTTCAGCAGCAAAGAGTTCTGACTTTCCTTGATCCTGAGAAAGACCCTCTTGGGGCTGGTTACCATATCATTCAATCAAAAATCGCTATTGGTTCAGGAGGCCTGTTTGGCAAAGGTTGGTTAAACGGAACACAAGGTCAACTGGATTTTCTACCCGAAAGAACAACGGATTTTATTTTTTCAATTCTTGCAGAAGAATTTGGGTTAATTGGTGTTCTTTTTGTAATATCGATTTACCTATTCATCGTGGGAAGAGGTCTATTAATTGCCATCAATTCTGATGACCTCTTTTCAAGGTTGGCTGCATCGAGTATCAGTCTGACATTCTTTATATACGTTTTTGTAAATATAGGCATGACAACTGGTCTACTTCCTGTTGTTGGGGTACCGCTCCCTCTGATAAGCAAAGGAGGTACATCCAGTCTTACTCTCATGGCAAGTCTCGGTATATTGATGTCACTACATACGCATAAACGTTTAATACCAAAATAGGATCAGAAAATGATTTATAAAACAAAATATCTAGCCATCAATTTGGCTCTCTTGATCAGCCTATATCCAATACTTGCCTCAACAAATCAAGAAATAGAAAAGAGTCTGCTAATAGATGAATTGATTCAAGAGCATGGCTTTGATGAGCAATATGTAATGAATATTTTCGATAATACAAAGTTTTTGCCTGAGCTGATTGAATCAATATCAAAACCAGCCGAAAGAACAAAAACTTGGCCAGAATATAGAGACATATTCATTACAAATAAAAGGATCGCGGCAGGAGTCCTTTTTGCAAAACAAAATGATGACATCATTAATCGTGCTGTGGCTGAAATGGGCATACCAAGAAAGATATTACTTGGCATATTAGGTGTCGAAACATATTTTGGAAGAATTCAGGGAGGCTATAAAGTCATGGATTCGCTTTACACCCTTGCTACTGGATACCCACCAAGAGCAAAATTCTTCAGGAGTGAACTGATCAATCTTTTTTACCTTTGTAGAGAAGAAGATTTTTCGATACTTGATATAAAGGGGTCATATGCCGGTGCGATGGGCGCAGCTCAATTCATTTCTTCCAGTTACAGAAACTATGCTATTGATGGAGATGCTGATGGAAAAATTGACCTTTTCAATAGTTGGGATGATGTTCTGATGAGCATTGGAAATTACTTAAAACAAAATGGGTGGGATGCATCAAAGCAGATATACAGCCGCTATCCTGCAAATGAAATGCAAGTTTCAAAACTGTCATCAAAAACTATAAAGCCAACATCAACGATTCAAGACCTTCTAAGTCATGATATTGATATTGACGGCTTCAATAATGATGACATAGCACAATTCATACAGTTGGATGCCCAGGATTTACAGGATGATTCTTATATTGGTCATCATAACTTTTATGTTATAACAACTTATAATCGAAACGTGATGTATGCATTGGTTGTGATTCAACTGGGAGAGGCAATCGAAAGCTATCTGAATTAAATAATATTTATGAAGAAATCATACTTCCTATTATTCTCTTTCGCACTGACAGTGTCAGGATGCTCCCTTCTACAACAAGAAAATAATTTCAATCTTACAGAGCAAGAAGTCACCTCAATTTTAAATGATGCATGCACTATCAAGCGTGAAAAGAGGCAAAGATATAAGATAGACGGAAAGAGATATAAAACACTTTCTTCGAGCAAAGGCTATAAGAAAAGAGGCATTGCCTCATGGTATGGCTCAGACTTTGATGGAAAACAGACTGCTTGCGGAGAGGAGTATGATATGTATGACTTCACAGCCGCTCATAAAACGCTTCCGCTGCCTTCTTATGTGAGGGTTCAAAATCTGAGAAACGGAAAAACAGTGATAGTCAAAGTAAATGATAGAGGCCCATTTATTGATGATCGTCTTATTGATCTATCCTATGCTGCAGCAAAAAAGATTGACATGCTAGATAGCGGTACATCACCAGTAAGAATTTTTGCTGTTAGTGAAGCTGAGGCTGCAAATTATTTCAAAAATAATGAAAAGTCGATCTTCTCATTGAGTATATTTGAGAAAATAGTTAATAGAAATAGGAGAAGTATTACCCTGCAAGTGGGGGCTTTTAGCAATTCAGATGGAGCAAACTCACTCAAAAAAAGAATTGAGAGTCTGGGTGTAAAGAATGTTTTTATCTCAAAAGCTCGTTCGAAAAGAAAAACATTTCATAGAGTTAGGATCGGCCCTGTGAAAACGTCAAAAGAGTATGAAGATGCAATTAGAAAGCTAAGTTCTTTGTCCCTAGATATCAATCTTATATCAGACTGATAAATCTACTCCGCATACCTAAAAGAATACTTTTATGTTATTGTTGAAAAAAAATTATAGAGTTTTTTTCTCATGCATCAAATTTCCATGAAAATACCTCATAAAATGTTAAATCTCCTATTAGTGCTTTTGTTTACACCAATAGCTCATTCAATTGTTATCGTTCCAAAACCACCTGAAATAAAGGTCGAAAGCTATGTTCTCTATAATCCTGATACAGGAACAATTATTGCTAGTGAAGAAGAAACGAATCAGATTAAACCAGCAAGTATTACGAAATTGATGACTGCGTATACCGTTTTCCATGCCATCAAAGAGGACCAGATAGCAATGGATGATCCAGTAAGAGTGAGCAAAAATGCTATGGAAGCTGCTGTGGGCGGATCATCAATGTTCATTGATGAGTACATGGATGTGACTGTGGAAGACCTTATTAAAGGAATGATAATTATTTCAGGAAATGATGCCAGTGTGGCATTAGCAGAGCATATTGCTGGAAATGAAGAAACATTTGCAATCTATATGAATATGTATGCAGAAGCGCTTGGAATGAAAAATACAAATTTTACTAATTCACATGGTCTAGAAGACGAGGAACATTATTCATCAGCACTTGATATTGCAATGCTTGCAGGAAAAATCATTGATGAGTTTCCAGAACATTTTCACTACTATTCTGAAAGGACATATGAGTTTGATCAAGCCAAGGATCTCAAAACAGGGAAGCCTATTCTTCAATATAATAGGAATAAGCTTTTGAGAAGAGATGCTTCTGTTGATGGAATGAAAACAGGCTATACGAGGTCAGCAGGTTACTGCCTGGTTGCGACAGCACAAAGAGATGGAACTCGATTAATTGCAGTTGTAACTGGGGCCAAATCTGATGATGATAGAAACAATGCTGCAAGTGCCCTTCTAAACTATGGCTTCCGCTTCTTCGAAGAGAGAATGGTTATTGAGTCTGGAAAAGGTTATGGCCAAGCACAGGTTTGGAAAGGAAAGGTAGACTCTGTTCGAATGGTTGCAAGAGATCAGATTGAACTGACCATAGCAAAAGGTATGTTTGATGAGATTGAATCATCTGTTGAAGTCTTTGAGCCAGTGATAGCTCCAACTCGATTGGATCAACCAATTGGAAAACTCACCATGAAACTCGAAGACAGAATTATTGCTGAAAGCAACCTCTACCCAGCAGAAGAAGTCAATGAAGATGGACTTTGGGGGTGGTTATACGATTCTGCATTGTTGCTTTTTGAATAATCTCAAGATCTGATCAAGAAAAGAAAAATGGTTCTCAAGGATTTTGGTCTCATGGACTATGAGAAAACTAACCTCATGATGCAATCCTTTAACGATAATCGTGGGGAAGATACGGAAGATGAAATTTGGATTCTTGAGCATGAACCAGTTTATACCTATGGTATCAGTACAGATGTATTGAGTATCCCTCACCATTTACCATACCCAATAATCAAAACAGATCGTGGAGGAGAAATTACATACCATGGGCCTGGGCAATTGGTTGTCTATATCTTAATGGATTTTCACAGAGCTCTGATCAAACCAAAAGAGTTCATTGGAAAGTTTCAGACCTCAATTTACAAAGCACTTTCAACCTATAGTCAAGACTTGATATTGAACCAAGAAGAGACTGGCATCTTTTACAAGGATCAAAAGATAGCAAGCTTTGGCTTAAAAATGACAAAAAGAGGAAGCTATCATGGCGCAGCAATTAATCGCAATATGAATCTTGATGCTTGGAAAGAGATTGTGATTTGTGGGAATCCAGATCATCAAGCAACTGATCTTTTTTCGCTTGGGGTAAATGTTGATAGGGATAAATTGGCCAATGAAATAATGAGAAGTATCAGACACCAATTTGGTGAGGACATTTAAAGCCTTTTAAATGCTGAGTCTAAGTCTGTAATCAAATCCTCTGAATCTTCAAGACCAACATGAATCCTAACTATGGTGTTTCCCAATTTCTCCAAATAAGACTTCCTGTCTTTTTGGATTCTAACTGGCGTAGCAAGTGACTCAAAACCTCCCCAACTATATCCCATAGAAAAAATCTGCATGTCATCAAAAAACTTCTCTAAATCTTGGTCATGATATTTTTGGTTCAAGACGATTGACATAAGGCTTCCTCCACCTGTGAAATACTTCTTCCAATTATGAAAATATTCAGAACTTGGTAATGGAGGAAATAGAACTGTTTGAACCATTGGGTGAGAATCAAGCCAAGAGGCAATGTTCATCGCGCTCTGAAACTGCGCTTCCATTCTCACACCCATTGTCCTGAGTCCTCTTAAGCCTAAGTAGCAAGCATCTGGTTCAGCACAAATTCCTTGATTTCTTGCTGAATTTTTCACCCTCAAAAAGGTTTTCTCATTGCATGCAACGATTCCCAACATTGCGTCTGAGTGTCCAACGACATATTTTGTAGCAGCTTGAATTTCTACATCAATGTCATGCTCAAAACTCCTAAAATAAATTGGTCCTGCCCAAGTATTATCAAATAATATTGCTATCTCTTGTCCAATTTCACTGGATCTTTTTCTGATGGCACTGATGACGGTCTTCAGATCAAAAATCTCAAATGTATTCGAGCTTGGGGCTTCCAAATAAACCACTTTTGTATTGGGCTTAATTAAATCAGCAATTTCTTCACCAATCATCGGTGAGATAAAATCAAATTCGACACCAAACTTTGATAAGTGCCCAGAAAAAAGTTCTGCGGTTGGCTCATAGGCGCCTTCTGTGACTAAGGCATGGCTCCCTTTTTCCATGAATGCACTGATGGCAATATTAATCGCTGACATTCCCGAGTTTGTTGCTATTGAGCGATATGCGCCAGAAAGCTCACTATAAGCTTCTTCGAGTGCAAGACTATTTGGAGAACCCAGACGACCATATCGATAAGTGGAGTACTCATGATCCCAATCTTTATATTCCTTTAATGTATCAAACAATACTGTTGATGATCTATAAGGGGGGATATTGACTGCGCCTTTTGCATATTCTCTTGATCTACCTGACTGAGCCAAAATTGTTTTTGATTTTCTTTTTTTCTGCTTATTCATTATTTTGTCTTCTTCTGCAAATATTCTCAGCCTCTTCTAACCTATCTGCAGTTCCTACATCCAGCCAATCACCATGAAATAACTGTCCCGTAATCATTTCTTTTTCGATATGCTCTCTTAACAAATCTGCAAGTGCAAAATATCTCTGTGTTGATTGAATGAAGCACTGGATTGAAAAATAACTGATCCCACTGAAAGTATATCGCTGATTACCAGAAATCGTAACTCTATCTCCTTCTAAACAGAAATCACCCGATAAATTATGCACAGGATTTGGCACCAAAATGATATGGCCCATCACACTAGAATTCAATTGAATAGCACTAAAAGAAAAGTTTGTCATGATATCTGCATTGATCACCCAAAAATGATCGTCATTTATCAAACCTTTATCAATGATATTGAAAATTGCACCAGCAGTCCCAAGTGGCTCCTCACCCTCATTAATATAATCAAAACTTATATTTGATTGATTATGATTTTCGAGGAATGATTCGATTTGATCTCCCATCCTTGAACCATTGACAATAATCTTTTTTATTCCCGATTGATCTAGACGATCAATGTTTCTCTGAAGCAAAGTTTTCCCCGCAACTGTTATCAAAGGTTTTGGTATCTGGGTGGTGAGTGGTTTCAACCTCTCCCCCTTTCCTGCAGCTAGAATAATTGCTGTCATTCCACTCACTGAAGCTGTAATTGAGCCAAGATATCGTCAATGACTTCATATTGTTTGCTTAGATGCTTCAAGTAGCTCATTGTAAGAGGTATATCATTAACATAGGTATCTTTTTTATCTCTGTGTTTCAGCCTTGAGAAAATGCCTATTGCCTTAAGATGTCTTTGCGCACCCATTAAATCAAAATCAATTATGAATTCACTTAGTGGTTTATTCGTCATTTGATTTTTGACCAAATGATCATAATACACTCTCAACATATCATGCATTTGAGACAGATCAATCTTGATATAACAATCTCTAAGCAATGAAACAATATCATAAGTGATAGGTCCGCATACAGCATCTTGATAATCAATCAGTCCCAACTCGCCATCATATGAAATCATTATATTTCGGGAATGATAATCTCGATGAACAAAAACTTTATCTTGTTGACTTGCTCTTTGAGACAATTGAGAAAATAACGGATTAAAATCTATCTTTTCAATTTGTTTGATATTTAATCCAAGCTCATAAAAGCAAAACCACTCCTTGAAAAGCTCCATCTCCGACTGCAATAAAGCATCATCATAATGAGGAAGTTGATTTTTAAGACTGTCTCCATTGATTTGCATCAAAACCAAAAGTTCAATGGCCTTTGTGTAAAAGTCTTGAAAATGTGTCTCATTCCTATGATCAAAAAGACTCTTTGTGCCGAGGTCACTGATTAAGAAATACCTGCCAGAGTCGTCGATCTGATGAATGTTTGGTATGGGCATTGATATTTGTTTTAGAAGATTGGTTATGCCTATAAATTTCTCATTGTTTTCCAGCTTAGGGTCAGAATCCATCACAATAAATGGACCTTTCTCATCATCGAAAACCCTGAAGTAATTCCTGAAACTGGCATCAGAACTAACTGGCTTAATCTCAGAGAAGGAGTAGCCCTCAATGGTGTTTAACCACTCATAAATTTC
>CACJRN010000018.1 GCA_902595845.1 uncultured Gammaproteobacteria bacterium | reverse complement strand
CTCTTCTTATAGGCTTTTGCTTTACCTCAGCATTTGGATCATCATAGGCATAATCAACTAACCCAATTACACCAACATACTCATCGACTGTTTTTAGAAAAATGAGACGAATCGTTTTCTCGCCATGTGTATATACATGATCGTAAATTGATTCCATTCCAAGAATTTTTTGATAAAGATTCAGCGACTCTTCTATGTCACGAACAATGAGTGTTGTCCGCCTAAAAATGATATCTGAATTTAATGGATTATTGTTCCCCATATTCAATATAACCAAAAATAATATCGATATAATATCAACACAATATGTTGATATCAATTGAATTGGGAATTAACTGATTTTTTTCTTAACCAAGATCTTCAATTAAATTGAGAATCTCTTCTGTCTTGCTTTTCATTAGATCAATATCCCCTCTTGTCTCGACATTCAAACGCACCAAGGGCTCGGTATTTGACATCCTAAGATTAAATCTCCAATCACCAAAATCTAAACTATATCCATCAAGATTCTCAATATTTGGACAAAGTTTAAGGTAATGATCTTTTACCTTTTCAAGCAGTTCCTCTGGATTACTGACTGTTTGATTAATTTCACCACTTACAGGAAATTTATTGATTCTATCTTTCACAAGATGAGTGAGATTTGACCCTGATGTAGATACATTCTCAACGAGCAACAGCCAAGGGACCATTCCACTATCGCTGAAATAAAAATCTCTGAAATAATGATGTCCGCTCATCTCTCCACCATATATTGAGTTATTTTCACGCATGACTTCTTTGATAAATGAATGCCCAGACTTTGAAATCGTAGGGATACCTCCAAAACTATTGACTTCTTCAACGGTGTTCCAAACCAATCTTGGATCATGAACGATGCTGTCACCAGGTGATAATTTCAGTAACTGTTCACTCAATAAACCAATAAGATAGTAATTTTCTATGAAGTCTCCATTCGAATCAAAAAAGAAACATCGATCAAAATCTCCATCCCATGCAATGCCAAGGTCAGCGGAATGTTTAATAACAGCTTTTGATGTAATATCCCTATTCTCTGGCAACAAAGGGTTCGGAATTCCATTTGGAAATGTGCCATCTGGATCATTTTGAATCTTAGTAAATTTAAGAGGCAGTCTTTCTTCAAGTAAATCCAAAGTTGGACCTGCACAACCGTTTCCAGCATTTGTAACTATGTGCATTGGTTTGATTGTATTTGGATCTACGAATTCTAAAAGTTTCTCAATATATGCAGCTTTTATATCCACAACTTCCATATTAGGCTCAGCTAAAAGGTTGGATTCAGATTGATCTGCAATCTTTTTGATTTCACTAAGTCCGCTGTCCATACTCACTGGCTTTGCACCCTTGCCAACAATTTTTAATCCATTGTAATCAGCAGGGTTATGACTCGCAGTGATCATCACCCCAGCATCAGTTTCTAGATGATTTGTGGCAAAGTAGATCTCTTCTGTACCACATAGACCAATTGAATAGACTTTAGCACCCTGACTATTGATGCCTTTTGTTAAAGCATTGAGTATTTCAATGGATGAAGGTCTTACATCGTAACCAACAACAACTGATTTGGCAGAAAAATAAGATGCAATGCCAACCCCAATTCGATAAGCAACATCCTCATTTAGTTCAGAAGGTATCCTGCCTCTGACATCATAGGCCTTGAAGCAGGATATTTCTTTGGTCATTACTTAAGCGGTTGTGCGTAGTAAGGGAAGAAGAGATACATGATAATTGTGCAGATCACCAATGTAAGTAGCATCACTGGTAGACCTTTTTTCGCCCACATAAGTGGAGTAATTGCCATGCTCTTGTCACCCGTATCCCTTGCCAGTCTTTCTGAGACAGTCACAATAAAGACATTCGCTGTTGAACCAATGTGTGTTCCATTTCCACCCATTCCAACACCAAGTGCAAGACACCACCACAGTGCTGCAGCATTTACGCCTTGTGCTTCAAGCGACATAATGATGGGAATCATTGCAGCTGTGAATGGAATATTATCAATTGCAGCTGACATAATCGCAGCAACCCACATGAGAATAATGCATGCCAGTAAGAAATCTTCCTTCACAAAAGGAATGATGAACGTTCCCAGATACTCTAAGAAGCCACTGCCTTCAACACCACCGACAATCATAAATAGAGCAATGAAGAACATCAGCAAAGGAATCTCTACATCATGCATGATGTCTTCTAATTCCAGATGCTTTTGTAAGAATACCAATGCAATCAAGCCTGCTCCAGCAACCATCCATGGATCCCAGTGGATGACATTATGTATCACAAAAAGAACGACCATTGCGCCTAGTACGAACAATGACTTGTTCCATAGTCCTTTGTCTTTGTAATCCAAAGTATCTGTAAATTGGCCTTCAGCTTTGATATCCATTTCTTTCTTAAATAGAACTCTCATGAAGAACAATGTAGCTATCCATGCAACAGCAACTATTGGCCCCATTTTCTCTAAGAAAGGCATGAAAGCGATGTCTTTTGCTGAGCCGATCATCAAGTTAGGAGGATCACCGACCAAGGTAGCAACTCCACCAGTATCTGATAACAATGCAGCAGCCATTAAATATGGAATAGGAGTGACCTTCATCTTTTGACAGATCAAAACAATCAATGGTCCAAATATCACCACTGTGGTCACATTATCAAGAAGAAGTGAGATGAAAGTTACAGCAGTACCAATCAAAGCAAGCATTAGGAATTGTCTGCCCTTTGCAAATCGCCCTATTTCGTATGCCAATACTTCAAAACCACCTGTTTTGATCATGATTGCAACAATCCCCATCATTGCCGCTAAAAGGAATACAACATTCCAATCAACTGCCTGAAAGGCACAACTTGGTGTATAGAATCCATACATCTGACCGACCACAACCATGGCACCTGCACCAAGCATTGCCACTTTCACACGATGAAATCCGTGGAGGGTTTCTGTAAATATTCCAATAAAACTGATTGCTAGAATGATTCCTGAGACAAGCATCCCCTCATTCATAGCCGTAGGTATTGCTTCAACTGTGCATTGAGCCATTTCTGCTGCTGCCATTAGTCAAACTCCTTATGAAATAAAATAAAAAAACAGATTTTAATACAAATTTTTAAAAAAAGTTACCAATTCAGCTTCTTATTTGAAGCTTTTGATAGTTTATCTAAATATACTTTATGTGACTCTTTTTGATCCTTGCTTGGGATCACATGAATCACTTCCCTCTCTGAATAATCAAATCTTTGAGTAGCGGAATCAATGCCATTCTCCTTTTTTTCATCTTTTGAGAAAAATCCAACCTGACCACCTGTCATCAATAAATAAACCCTTGCGAGAAGTTTTGCATCAATCAGAGCACCATGAAGATCTCGAGATGAACCATCGACTTCGTATCTACTGATGAGTGCATCGAGACTGTTTCTTTGTCCAGGATGCTTCTCTCTTGCAATGTTTAGTGAATCCGTGATTTGACAAAGATCTTCTAATCGATCTTTATAACCTAGAAGCTCTAATTCTTTATTGATGAAGGATGAATCAAATGGTGCATTGTGCATGATGACTTCAGCTCCTTCGACGAATTCAATGAATTCTGTAATTACCTCTGAAAATTTTGGCTTGTCAGAGACAAAATCATCTGTGATCCCGTGTATGGGTATTGTAGCTGGATCAATTTTTCTTTCTGGATTTAGGTATGTTTGAAAATCATTTCCTGTTAATCTTCGATCAAGGATCTCAACCACTCCAATTTCAATGACACGATGACCTGACTCTGCTGAAATGCCAGTGGTTTCTGTATCTAGAACAACTTGTCTCATGAGCTCTCCAACATGTCATCCAAGCCCTTATTGGCAAGTAAATCAGCTCTCTCATTGAATTCATGCCCCGCATGCCCCTTAACCCAGAACCAATTGATTTTATGTTTACTGGTGAGATCATCCAATTGAACCCAAAGATCAGCATTGACTACAGGTTTCTTTTTTGAATTTTTAAATCCATTTACTTTCCACTTGATAATCCACTCGGTGATGCCCTGCTTCACATATTTAGAATCTGTGTATAAATCGATCTCGCACATCTCTTTCACCGTTTCAAGAGCCTTGATTGCTGCCATGAGCTCCATGCGATTATTCGTTGTGTTGTCCTCTCCGCCAGAAATTTCTTTTTCGTGATTATCAAATTTGAGTAAAGCGCCCCAGCCACCAGGACCAGGATTGCCTCTGCATGCTCCATCGGTATATATCTCGATTCTTTTCATCTCACTGATTAAAAATTTGAAATCCAATTACCTATTTTAATGTAAAATGTCGAAGTTGTATCCTAGAACTAAATAGGACAGTTAAAAAAATTAAACCAGGGGGATCCATTGGGAATCTTAGAAGGAAAAAAAGCACTGATTGCTGGAATAGCAAGCAACCGATCAATTGCTTATGGTGTGGCAAAGTGCATGCATCGTGAAGGTGCAGAATTAGCATTCACCTATCAAACAGAAAAACTCAGACCAAGGGTCGAAAAATTTGCCAAGGAATTTGGGTCCGATATTTGTGTTGAAATGGAAGTCTCTTCAGATGAAGGGATTTCTAAAGCATTTGATGATCTAAGATCCAGCTGGTCAAATTTTGACATTATGGTGCACTCCATTGCATTCGCCCCAACTGAAGAACTCAAGGGATCATTTATTGAATCTGTAACGCGAGAAGGCTTTAAGACCGCTCATGAAATCAGCTCTTTTAGCTTTGCTGCAATGGCAAGAGAGGCAAAATCGATGCTGAATAATGATGCCTCACTCATGACTATGACTTATCTGGGTTCTGTTCGATCGGTACCCAACTATAATGTCATGGGTCCAGCCAAAGCCAGTCTTGAGTCCACTGTTCGTTTTATGGCTGCTGACTTAGGGCCTGACTCAATTCGGGTCAATGGAATATCAGCAGGACCTATAAAAACGCTCGCAGCTTCGGGTGTAAGTGGTTTTAGATCGATGCTCAAACAAGTTGAATCAAAAACATCTCTTAGAAGAAATATCACCATCGAAGATGTAGGAAATACAGCTGCGTTTTTGGGTTCTGATTTATCAGCTGGTATGACAGGAGAGATACTTTATGTCGATGCTGGTTATCGAAATTTGGGTATGAATTTTGATATGGAATAGATCTGGATTAAAGATCAAATAATCCTTCATAAAGACCTGGTTCAATAAATACCTCTGCATTATCCCTCAGTGATTGAGCAAGGCCGTCCAAATCTTCAGAGCCATATTGCTGAGACAAGTCAGATTTTGCACCACTTCTTTCTTCATCTGAGAAAAAGCTCAAATCTCCTGAATTAACAGAAGATACTTTTGCAATATATACACTGTCTAGCTCTGAGAAGACAATCATCTCTTGATCTATTAGATCTTTATGTAATGAAAAAATTGCTTCAGATAAACCTCTGGGAAAATTTGTTGAATTTCTGAGTATTTGAAAATCTTCACTTTGAATACCCTCTTCATTTGCTATTTCAGCAAAGATTACTGAATCCTGAGTCTTGAGGTCCTCGGCATACTCATTTGCAAGGCTCATTGCTCTGTTATTCATCAAAAAACTCTGAATATCAGTCTGAACTTCAGAGAATTCTCTTGTCGCTGGCAATCTGTGTGCTTTTGCTCTAGCAACAATTACGCTATCACCAATCTGAAACAATGGAGTATTTTCTCCGAGTTCAATTGAACCTGGGCTAAAAAGCATATTCACCATTTCAGGGTCTTGGTGTAAGAATGAAGAACCTGTTCTCGAAAAAGCATCCAAGTTATTGAGTTCAAGGCTCATTTTATCTGCAACTGATGCGAGCTCATTGTATGATTGAAGTGTCAGATCAGCCATTTGATCTGCCAACTCAAATAGCTCTTCTTCTGCAAGAAGTCTTGAGTATTCAAGCTCAAGCTCGTATTCAATATCTTCAAATGCTTGCTGTTGACCAGTCTTGATGTCATCCATTCTAATCAAATGATATCCAAAGTCTGTTTTAACTGGAGCTGATATTTCTCCAACATTCATTGAGAATAAAGCGCTTTCAAATTCTGGTACGAAAAGGCCCGGTTCAGCCCAACCCAGATCACCGCCTACCGCTGCTGAACCTGGATCATCTGAATATTCTTTTGCTAGATCTTCAAATGTTTCTGAATCGAGTTTTGATTGAATTTCTTCAATCAACTCTGCGGCCTGTTCATCGGTAGTGTCTTCATCAATTGCTATGAGAATATGACTTGATTTCCTCTCTTCATTGGTAACAAAACGATCCAGATTATTCTCATAATAATCTCTTAAGTCATCAGCACTGAATTCAACCTGTTGAGCAACATCTTCAATATTGATCTCGAGATATTCCACATCCACTTCTTCATTGCTTTGGAATAAATCCAGATTACTCTCATAGTAATCACTGACTTCAGCTGGATCAATTTCGACTTGATCCATAAATCTAGATGAATCGATGGTCAGCAGTTGACCTGACCGTTCTTGCATTTGTAATTCAATAAACTTAGTGAACTCTGTATTGGTAATGAATGCAGTCTCGATGAACCCTCTTCTCAATTGATTGATTTCTAACTGCAGTCTCAAATCATTTTCAAATTGCTCGATGGTCACACCTTGGCTGGCAAGTATCGCCTTGTAGTTTTCGATATCAAATACACCACCCAAGAGAAAAGTTTCATTTGTACGAATCAGTTCTGCTACATATTCAGGGCTGACTCGATAACCGCTATTGGATAAGTAATCCAAAAGCAAGCGTCTGATGATTAAATCTTCAGCTGCTGACTCTTTGATGGTTTGCTCAAGCACCTCGGGTACTTCATCGCCAAGAAGATCTTGAAACTCTACTAATTTATTCGAAAATTCTTCCTGGAATTCAAATAAAGTGATCTCTTCGCCATTCACAGTGATCACCACATCATCTTGAAGCGGTGTTTGGTCCATGTTTCCAAAACTAATAACCAATGTCATGGATAATAATCCAATGAACACAATTGCGATCCAACCGGTAAATTTATCTCTTATGGTTTGAAGCATGATTAATACCTTTATTGAATGGATTCAAATAGACCGGCTGCGCCTTGGCCACCGCCTACACACATGGTGACAACACCATACTTGGCTTTTCTGCGAATGAGCTCTCTGGTCAAGCAACCCACCAAACGAGAACCGGTCATACCAAATGGATGCCCTATTGCGATTGATCCTCCATTGACATTTAAAATGTCACTCGGAAGACCCAAATGATCCCTGATATAAACCACTTGTGATGCAAAGGCCTCATTTAACTCCCAAAGATCAACATCATCTTGTGATATACCAGCTGACTCGAGTAGTTTGGGAATGGCATAGATTGGCCCAATGCCCATCTCATCTGGCTCACAACCAACGACAGAGAAGCCTCTGAAGTAGGCCAAAGGTTCCAACCCAAGCTGTTCAGCTTTTTTCTCACTCATGACAAGTGTGACCGATGAGCCATCTGAAAGCTGAGATGAGTTTCCAGCAGTAACAGTCCCATTTTCTGGGTCGAATACTGGCTTGAGCGAAGAAAGACCCTCAATATTTGTATCGGGTCTATTGCAATTGTCTCCATCAACTATGGTCTCAACTTCACTCTCTTCACCTGTCTCTTTATCAATGACTTTCATCATCGTCTTCATTGGAACAATTTCATCATTGTATATGCCAGCATTTTGAGCAGCTGCGCATCTTTCTTGACTTGATAGAGCATACTCATCTTGAGATTCTCTGGTGACGTTATATCTTTTGGCAACTGTTTCAGCAGTGTCACCCATTGCATGATATATGCCCGGCTTCTTTTCCTTTAGCTTTTCATTCTCGAACATAAACATATTGATGTTATTGGGTTGTGTTGTACTGATTGATTCAACACCTCCAGCCATGATGCAATCGGCAAATCCACTTTGAATCTGCGTTGCTGCCATTGCCACAGTTTGCAATCCGGATGAGCAAAAACGATTCACAGTGGTACCTCCAACTGAAACGGGGAGATTTGATAGGACTGCAGAAGTCCTTGCTATATTGCTCCCTTGAGAGCCCTCTGGATAACCGCATCCCAGAATCACATCCTCAACCATATCTGGCTCTACCTGAGGATGTTTTTCCAATAGAGTATTGATGAGATGTGCAGTCATATCATCTGCTCTGGTTTGATTAAATCCGCCTCTATATGATTTTGCCAATCCTGTTCTTAGGCTATCTACAATTACAGCTTGATTCATATTTTTCTCATTATCTAAAAGTTGAACATTATACAAAAATGAATGATTACTACTATATTTCTTATTTTAGAAATTTAAACTCTAATGAATGGTGTACCGTAAGATCTGCCCATTTTTAACTTTCTGCCCAGATAAAGTTCCCTCACCTTATCATCGGCGATTCTACCAATAAATTCCCACCTTGATTTTAATCGTTCATCTCCCAGTTTTCTGTCTCTAAAGAAGTACTGCTGGGTGCCTGCAGGAAGCCATCCTTCAATCACATAAACCTCTTTGACAATCTTGTGATAAGTGGCGTAGGCAAACTTTATGGTTTCATCTCTTGGAGGCTTTGACCAAGTACCTCTTGTGGCTTCTAATAGCTCGATTGGAGGCATTGATGATCGATAAGTCTTATTGAGTATAAAAGCCAATCCAGAATGTTCAGGGCGAACTTCTGTTTCTTCCTTGGCATACAAATTTAAACTCTCTTCCAGCGATAATCTCCCGAGATACTTTGACCCACTGCCTTTGACGAGATTCTCAAGATCCTCAACATCTAATAGATCAATGCAAGTTGCCTCAACTACGGAATATACTTTTGAATCTAGGCCATGCCTCAATATATCAATCGCAAGCCGATCCTCTTCCAATAATTTTTTTATCTTTTGGGTTTTTTTATTTTCTTTCTTTTCAAATAAGTGTGAGAGACATCGTGTTCCGGTTCCCTTACCAATATAAAATGGGATTTTCTTTCCGTCTCTTATTTCACACAGAGCATAGACATAGCATTTTAATTCTTTGAATCCATTTTTATGATGGTTAATTATATCCCTATATCTATTTAGGTTTTTGCTTGGCATTTTTTGAATTAGATCTTTTTAATTTATATCTTAGAAACCAAGATCGTCATAATCTTCTGTTTCTGAATTGTTCTCAATAATCATCGCATTCGATGGACGCCAAACCATTACAACACCAACAACCGGTTTTTGGGTAAAAGGATGATTCGCAGCCCACCAGTCGTGTTGCTCGACACCTGCGACATTTAGAGTCGATGCCGCTTTGGTTCGGGCCATAAAGTTTCTCTCACTATAATTGTTTGTAGTCCCATCTGTGTAAGTTGTGGTGAGCTGAATATTTTCCAAGTTCTCATAAACGTCCACGGCTTCATTTTGAAAAGAAGCAATTTGACCCCTTGCTCTATTCTCAGCAATGAGTCTGGCATTATTGATGCTGTTGCTCGAACGATCCATGGCTCCAGCCTGAGCGTAGCTTATGAAATAAATTTCACCTTGATTATCAACATCAATCTGTAATCCATATGATGCAGTGAGTTTTTTTAGTCCATCTTTGCTTTTCTTGTCAGGAATAAGGCTGTCATAGGTTCCTTTTCCTGGTCTTAAATTTGCCAATGCCTGGTAGTTAAGATTTCCTAGTTCATTGGCCCAACGCTTTGTCCTCTGCGACCAAACTGACAATACACAAACTTTCCCATTGCTCACAATAATTTGTGCATTTTTCATCCCTGCGATCTCTGAATAGGCAACTGTTGTGATCACCTCGCCAAGTGCACTTTGTGAGACAACATTCTCAAGTTCTTTTTCTAATTGAGCTCGGTCTTCTGCAATGGCATCCTTTTCACCGATCCATTCATCCAGTTTACGATCAATAAACATGTATAGCTTCTGATCCAATGTGGCATTATTGTAGTCTTCTTCTCTTTGGTCTAAATCGTCTTGCCTTTGTCCATAATCCGAAACAGGAACACCGCTTGAAATAGCCTCCATCGCCCGATCAATTGTCTCTTTTGTTGTCTCGGCACTCCGAAACATCGCAAGATCTTTCTTCGCTCTTAGTTCAGCGAGAGTGATGGCGCTTTGAATTGAATCGATGTAATTAAAGTCTTCGGGTTTGGCTTGAATGTCAGCAAAACCCTCTCCAAAATAAATGAGGCTCCCTCCTCTAACGTTTTTACCAGTCTTAAAGGCTTTGAAAGGCCTGCCCTTGAGCTTCGCCCTTGAGGCTTGATTAAATGAATCAATACAGCTTAGTCCACCTCCAATTTCAATCAATTCAGCTTCAAATCCTACATCGGTCTCAGAAAATTCTTGTGCACCGACTTGAATGAAAGAAGGTATTAAAATAATCGATAAATATTTTAGTTTGTAAAAATTCATATGACTTACCTCTTTGTGAGTTTATCAGGATCAACCACATAACCTGTAATGGTTGATAGTTTTTCTCTATCAACGACGTCTTCAAATTTCAATACTGAAAATTCATAGCCATCAGGGAAAACAAAAAACATTCCATATTTTGATTGGTCCTCAAGTAAACCAGTAAAATTCATATAAGCAAAAACTGGATTAGCTTGGGATTTGATAGCCAAAAAACTTGAATAATTTCGATTTCTCGAACCTTTAGAGACATCACCACACACTTTTTTTGCATCTCCTGACGTATATCCGCCATTTATTACCCTAGATTGACAGATGCTATTTATTTCAGTATTTGTCAAAGGAGAATAAAACTCAGGATCGCTGAAGAATCCACCAGCCTCATAATAGCCCATTCTTACTGCTGGCCTATATCCATCAAAAGCAAAGATTCTGCTCACATCTTTGGCGAACTCTGTGTAATCAGTATCTTTGTAACAGATATCTATTGTTCCATGTGGCCAGAGTTCATCTACACACTCATCACTGACTTTCTTTTTGTCATCATCTGTTTGTCTTTTGAGAATTCTTTCTTTTAACATTAGATTATCGGGATCAATAATGTCTTTTTTATCATCTTCGCTACCGCTCAAGGGTCGCAGACTGCTGTCAAGACCGATATTGGCCAAACTCAGAGAGAAAGGGAAAATAAATTTGCTGTCTGTTCTTGTCTTTCTAGAAACTTCATATGCAACTATGCTTTTTTCAATTTGCTGGCGAATATTTTGGAGGCTGAGAAAGCTCTCTTTTGCTCTGAGATAGAATCGATTCACTTTTCCATAATTGCAAATTACATCAGCATATTTTGCAAAGTTGGTTTCGATAGCGACCCCTTTTTGTTGAGTAATATCTGACTTATCCTTCCTCTCAAGCCAATATTCATCATTATTAAGCCTGTCTCTGAGCCTTTCGATTGTAATATTGGGTGTTGCCAGACCAGTCAGCTCTGGGTCACCATATTTTCCCAATCTCT
>CACJRN010000017.1 GCA_902595845.1 uncultured Gammaproteobacteria bacterium | reverse complement strand
ACTACAAGGTGATGTATCGACCAAAAACAAAAAACAATATAAAGCTCAAATCCTCTTCTTCTAAAAAATCATTGAGTCGAATTACTGGCGATGATATCGATGCTCAAGATCAAAGTATTGAAATTGGAAAACATATTTTGAAAGAGATGAGAAAGGATGTAAGGATTCGAAAGAAAACACCCCGAGAAGCTGAATTTGCGGTTTTAAAATCTACCTCAATTGCCTCTGTTTTAATTGAGACCAGTTATCTTTCGAATAAGGATGATGAAAAATTTCTTATCAATCCACGAAATCAAGACAAAATTGTTGAGGCAATCGTGAGAGGTCTAAAGAGCTATAGTGCGAGCACAAGAAAGGAGCTTGGCAAAAGATGAAAATAGATATCATATTGGAACCAGATCTCACTCCAGAGGAAATTTGCGATCTTGGACTCATCGCCGAAAGCTATGGCATAGATTCGATTTGGACATCAAATTACTTTTCTCATTGGGACCCTTTCATCAGTTTATCCCAACTCGCAAACCAAAGCAGTCAGATCAAGCTCGGAGTTCTAGCTGTTAGCCCATTTGAAATGCACCCTCTTAAAATCGCAAACTCATTATTAACATTGAATGAGGTCAGCCATGGAAGGGCACAGGTTGCAGTTGGTGCCGGAGAAGGAAATTTAACAGCGATGAGTCTGGATACCCCTAAGAAGATTGTACTTGCAGTCAGAGAAGCATTGGAGATCATTATTAAGGCTTGCTCAGATGATCTAAAAGAAGGGTTCAGTGGAGAAATATTTAGTGTGGCTCTGCCTTGTGATTATGGATGGGCCAAACATGATAAGCCAGTTGTTTATGGCACAGCCTATAGACATATGATGATGAGAATGGAGGGTAGGGTAGCTGATGGCGTCTATATTGGTGCAACACCACCCGAAGTTCTAGAAGAGGCTATTATTAATATAAATGCAGGGAAGAAGAAAAGACTTGAGAGCAATGATGAAATATTTATCAATTCTTTTTGGGCATGGCACATTAAGACCAATCGAGACGAAGCATTCAAAGAATCAAGAAGGGAGCTCGCATGGAGGGCCAGAAAATTAGAGAAGTCGTTGTTGCAGCATTACTTCACTGATGAAGAATGTGACGCGATAACAAATAACTTTGAATCTTTTGTTGATGCGTATTTTGATCGTTCTGGAGATATAAAAGATGTCGATTTAGAGATTGCTAACAAGTTATGCAAAGTTTTTACTTCTACTGGGGATCTATCTGATCTCGAATCAGAAATTAAGAGATTCAAGGAATTTGAAACGATGGGCCAGACACACTTATCACTTCGTTTGCATGATAACCCTAAAGACGCCTTGGATATTATTGGCAAAGAGGTTATGCCTCACTTTAAGTGAAAATATTTTGAGATCAAAAAAAGTCATCATACTCAGAGGACCTACTGCATCAGGAAAAACAGACCTCTCTTTAGAATTAGCTGAAAAGTTTCCTATTGATCTCATCAGCGTTGATTCAGTGATGGTATACAAAGGACTCAATATTGGATCTGCAAAACCATCCAAACAGATCTTAAAAAGATACCCGCATCATTTGATAGACATTTGTGAGCCAAATGAAAAATATTCAGCGGGTCGTTTTATTGTTGATGTCCATAAAATCATTAGAGACATTCAATCAAATGATCGTATTCCTCTATTAGTCGGTGGAACAATGATGTATTACAAAGTTCTTCAAGATGGTATGAGTCAGTTGCCAGCTGCTAATGATGAGGTCAGAACTCAAATCGATCTAAAGGCTGAAAAAATTGGTTGGCAAGAGATGCATGCTGAACTCGGGAAAGTTGACCCTGAGTCAGCAAAAGAGATAAAGCCCAATGATAAACAGAGAATACAGCGTGCGATTGAAGTTTATATGATTACAGGTATAGCGATGTCTGAATTAAGAAGAGAAGGTAAGAGCAATAATAAATTCGATTATCTAAGCATTAGCCTATTGCCAAATGATAGGGAAGCACTGTACGAAAATATCAATAATCGATTCGACTCAATGATTAAAGAAGGATTACTCGATGAAGTTTCAACCCTGCTGAATAGAGAACGAGTGTCAAATGAAAGTCATTCAATGCGCTCGATAGGCTATCGTGAAATGCTTGAATATATTCGTGGGGAAAAGACGCTAGAAGTTGCCATAGATACTGCAAAATTATCAAGTCGCAGATATGCGAAAAGGCAAATTACTTGGTTGAGATCATTTGATGATCAATATAAGCTTGAGCCAATGGAAACAGACAATATCAAAGCCATTGAAGAAATTCTAAATAATCATTTTGAAGTATTAGATTGATTAATCATAAAAATCCAAAAATTAGAACTCATCTGGTTATTGTCAATGGGCCCAATAGTCCTTTTGCAAATGACAATGAGGAATTTATATCATTGGTGCTATCTACTGGATCAGTTATTTCTGGCATTACTTATATCAACGTAAGAACATATAATCGGAACACCTTGATTGGGAAAGGCAAGATTGATGATCTAAAAATAAAAATATCTGAAGAAGAATTTGACCTATTGGTCTTTAGTCATGATCTAATTGCATCTCAAGAAAGAAATCTTGAGAAGATTCTCAAGTGTCCTGTGATTGATAGGACTCGATTGATACTGGATATCTTCGCAAAGAGAGCAAAAAGCTCTTCAGGTAAATTACAAGTTGAGTTGGCGCAACTGAATCATTTATCAACTCGATTGGTCAGAGGCTGGACTCACTTAGAAAGACAGAAAGGGGGTATTGGCCTGAGAGGCCCAGGGGAGAAACAACTTGAAACCGACCGAAGGCTTTTAGGAGTTCGGATTAAATCCATAAAGTCCAGGCTTAAAAAGATTGAAGTTCAAAGGTCTGTTAATAGAAAATCAAGGATGAAATCAGCTAAAACAGTCGCACTTGTTGGGTATACAAATGCTGGTAAGTCAACACTATTCAATACCCTAACTTCATCTGAAACATATGCTGCAGATCAAATGTTTGCAACATTGGATCCTTTGTTTAGGCCCTTGAAGTTATCGAGTAAGGATGAAGTAATAATGAGTGATACCGTTGGTTTTATAAGAGAATTACCAGAAACTTTGGTTCAGGCATTCTTATCAACTTTAGAAGAACTGTGTTCAGCAGATCTGATACTTCATGTATTGGATGTGAGTAATCGAAACCTTTATGAAAATAAACATTCTGTGGAAAAAGTTTTAAAACAAATCAATGCTCATAATGTGCCCGTAATCAACGTCTGCAACAAGATTGATCTCATCAGAAATCAATCAGAAATATTCTCCATTAAAGATGGAGTCCAGGTTTCTGCTCAAAATGGTCTTGGATTAGATGAATTGATAACAAAAATCTCCAACATGTTGGAGCCAAAGAGAACACTTAAGAGAATAAAATTGGAATTAGGACAATCAAGGGTTCGTTCAGAGATTTATCAGCTATCCAACGTAATTGAAGAGAAAGTCAATAATGACAATGAAATTGAGATACTCTGTGAAATAGATGACATTAGTTATGAGAGACTTAAAAAAAATGAAAAAATTGAAGCCATACAGAGTAAAATAGCGAATCATTGATTAAATTGGAGTTAAACAAACAATGACAAATAATGGAAAATCACCTTGGGATCCTAAAGATCAGCCTCCCGATCTGGATCAGATCGTTGAGGAATGGCAAAAAAGGTTTAATACACTTTTTGGTGGATCATCAAACGGAAGCACACAAAAGAAAGGACCGCCAGCATCTTTACTCATCGTATTAGGCTTATTTTTATGGATGCTTACTGGACTATATCAGATCGATGATTCTGAGAGAGGAGTTGTCTTGAGATTCGGAGAATATAATCAGACAACCACGCCTGGACTTCGTTGGCATATTCCATGGCCGATTGAGTCTGTCGAAATAGTCAATGTCAATGTGGTTAATCGTTTCAAACAGCAGACAACAATGCTCACTTCAGATGAAAATATCATCGTTGTCGATCTCGTTGTTCAATATCGAAAAACAAACCCTGTTGATTATCTATTTAATGTTAGAGATCCAGAGGAAACTCTCAGTGAAGTTAGTGAAAGCGCGATCAGGGAAGTTGCTGGTAAAACAGATCTTGATTTCATCCTCACCGAAGGGCGTTCTTCAATTGCAATTCAAACACAATCAGTGATTCAAAATACTTTAGATGAGTATGGTACTGGAATCTCAGTTACTCAAGTCGCATTACAAGATGCAAACTTTCCAGTCCAAGTCGAAGATGCAGTTCAAGATGCAATCAAGGCCAGAGAGGACAAAGAGAGGTATGCTTTTGAAGCTGAGGCGTATGCGAATGATATCGTACCAAAAGCCAGAGGTGATGCAGCTAAAATGGTTCAAGAGGCAGAAGCATACAAAGCAAAAGTTATAGCTGATTCTGAAGGTGAGGCTGAGCGATTTAGTAAATTGTTGGTCGAGTATCAAAAGGCACCAGAGGTTACTAGAGAAAGGCTGTATATTGATGCCATTGAAAGTGTCTACGGAAATTCAAACAAGGTATTAATGGATTCTGATGGAAGCGGAAATCTAATGTATCTACCTATAGATAAACTCCTTCAACAGAACTCCACTCAAAAAGATAACTCTGTAAATACCGAGACTCAATCGAATAGGAGTAGTTCATCAACAACCACTCAAGATCCAAGAATGAGGAGGGTTAGATAATGAAAAATATATTCATATTTATACTTGTAGCTGTATTTGTGATTATCTCAAACAGTGTATTCACTGTTGATGAGAGAGAATATGCTCTGAAATTCAGATTTGGAGAAATCATTCAATCTGACTATGAGCCAGGCATACATTTCAAGTTTCCATTTGTTAATAATGTAAATAAATATCCAAAGAGAATATTAACAATCAATAATCCACAAGAGCTCTTTTTGACTGCAGAAAAGAAGAACCTTTTTGTGGACTTTTTCATCAAATGGAGAATAGCCAATACCACTGATTACTATCGATCAACCGGTGGTGATGAGCTTGTTGCCGCTCAAAGATTACTGGAAAATGTTAAAGACGGGCTTCGCTCTGAATTTGCGAAAAGAACAGTCGTTGAAGTTGTCTCAAAGGAAAGAAGAGAGTTAATGTCTGGGATGTTAACTGATGCTGCAAGCAATGCCAGAAATCTAGGCATTGAGCTTGTAGATGTAAGAGTTAAACGAATCGAGCTTTCAGATGATGTGAGTGAGTCCGTTTACAATAGGATGAGACAAGAAAGGGCAAGAATCGCATCTGAGCTGAGAGCTGAGGGAAGTGAGGAAGCTACAGTAATAAGGGCAGAAGCTGACAGGGCTAGAACGGAGATTCTTGCCAATGCAAATCGTGATTCGCAGATCATCAGAGGTGAAGGTGATGCCACTGCTGCAAATGTCTATGCAACGGCTTATAACGAAGACAGAGAATTTTATTCTTTCTATAGAAGCATTCAGGCGTATAAAGCCTCTATTGGTACTTCCAATGATATTCTTGTTCTTGACTCAGAGGGAGATTTCTTTAAATACCTGAACGACCAAAACGCAGAATAGAAGAGAATATAACTGCATGGGGGTCAATGAGGTAGTCTTTGCTTTATCGGTATTTTTGATACTGGAAGGGCTTCTTCCTTTTATTTCACCAAAGTTCTATAAGTTTCTTCTTGTGCAAATGCTGAATACTGATGAGAATTCTATAAGGATTACCGGACTTATCTTGATTATAATAGGCGTCATCTTAATGAACTTTTTCTAGGAGTATTCAGTGTCCAAATCTTTAGTCGTAATTGGTGCTCAGTGGGGAGATGAGGGTAAAGGGAAGATTATAGATATTCTCACCGAGAAAGCAGACGCTGTTGTCAGATTTCAAGGAGGTCATAATGCTGGCCACACTCTTGTTATTGATGGCGATAAAACTGTCCTTCATCTAATACCATCGGGTATTTTCAACGATGCCAAATGTATTATTGGTAATGGGGTTGTTCTGCATTTGCCAACGCTTATAGAAGAAATTGAATATCTTGAATCAAAGGGTATCGATATCCAGAGTAAGTTAATGATTAGCTCTCAGTGTCCATTGATACTGCCGAGTCACATACTCATTGATGAAGCAAGGGAGAAGTCATTAGGAAAAAATGCAATCGGAACCACTGGAAGGGGAATTGGACCTGTTTATGAAGATAAGGTCGCTAGAAGAGCGCTGCATGTAATGGACTTGTTTGAAAAAGACTTATTCAAATCGAAACTCACCTCATTAACTGCTTATCACAACTTTCTTCTTGAAGAGCTCTATGAATCTAATGGAACTGACCTTGAAGACTCGCATAAAGAGTGGATGGGTCATTTTTCTAAAATCAAGGATCTTGTTGTTGATAGCTCAAAAGAATTGAATAATTTGAAGTTGAAACAGTCAAATATACTCTTTGAAGGAGCTCAAGGCTCAATGCTAGATATTGATCAAGGTACATACCCATTTGTTACATCATCTAGCACTCTATCTGGGGCCTCTTCGTTAGGTTCTGGTATCGGACCATTGGATATCGATGGAGTACTGGGTATCACCAAAGCATATGCTACCAGAGTTGGCTCAGGCCCATTTCCAACAGAAATTGATGATGATTATGGTAAGCATATGGCAAAGATTGGTGTTGAGTTTGGAGCAACAACAGGCAGACCTCGAAGATGCGGTTGGCTAGACCTCGTTGCATTACGTAAAGCAGTCAATATCAATTCAATATCACAACTTTGCATCACTAAAATCGATGTACTTGATGGATTAGATAAGATTCTTGTTGCTGAAGAATATGAAATTGACGAAAAGATATATGACACTCTCCCCGCTATGAGTCAAAATCGATTCGAGAGAATTTCACCAATATACAAGGAATACAAAGGTTGGTCAGGAATCACATCTGGACTGCAATCTTTTGATCAATTACCAACTGAAGCTAAGATTTTGATTAAAGGAATAGAGGACTCCATTGGCGTTCCTGTATCTTTGATATCAACAGGACCTGATAGAAATGACATGATTGTCATTGATCAAATTTTTTCATGAGCAAAGAGGTTACTGTATACGGCTATAATTCTGTCGAAACTTCCGTATTAAAAAATCCAGAAAGCATAATAGAGCTGTATATTGATGAATCTTCTTCGAATAAACGGGTTGAGAAATTATTATCGAGTAAAGCTGTTTCAAGACTGAATATTCAGAAAGTTGACAAGAATTTTTTATCAGACCTTCTTTCAACTGAGAAACACCAAGGCATTGCTGCAAAAATAAGAATCGATGACTTTTTTGATCTAAAATCAAGTATTGAGTACCTTTCTCAGAATCACGGATCATTGGTATTGATTCTTGATGACCTTGATGATCCGAGAAACATTGGAGCATGTCTTAGAACTGCAAATGCGACTGCTGTAGACATGGTTGTCCTCTCTAAGAATAGAGTAAACATCGATAGTCCAGTTATAAGCAAGGTGTCTTCAGGGGCTCTACAAAACACAAATATTGCTGTTGTCTCGAACATTTCTCAGTTCATAGATAGAATCAAAGAAATAGGTTTTTGGATATATGGAACATCTGATGATTCTGATGTTTCTTATTGGGAGCCCAGCTATATAGAATCTTCAGCAATCATTGTTGGTTCAGAAGGGAAGGGAATGAGAGACTTAACCAAGTCGAAGTGTGATCAGTTATTGTCTATCCCAATGTCAGGTGATGTTACAAGCTTAAATGTATCAGTAGCTTGTGGTCTTGTGCTCTATGAGGTGCTTCGACAGAGGAGTGCTAATTAGTTTGAATTATTTGAATATTTTCTGTACGATCCGCTGACAATAATAAATAACCTTGCTGCACCAAAGTAGAATTTGGGTAGCTTTAAACCAAAAGGGAAAATATGAGACATTATGAGTTAGTGTTGCTGGTCCATCCAGATCAGAGTGAACAAGTACCGGAGATGATCAACCGGTATCAAGAAACCGTTAAGAAATCTGACGGAATCATCCATAGAACTGAAGACATTGGTAGAATGCCGCTTGCATATACCATTGAGGATATGCATAAAGCACATTATGTTCTTATGAACATTGAATCTAATGAGGGTGTCATCAGTGAATTGGAATCATTATTTAAGTTCAATGACTCAATCATGAGACATCTGATAGTCAAAATGAAAAAGGCTGAAACTGGAGACTCAAAACTCTTTGAATTGAATAATAAAAAAGATGATTCAAAAAAAGTAAAAGAACGACGTGTTGAAGAAAAGAAGGTTGAGAAAGAAGACTCAGCGACAGAAATAGAAGAAGAAAAAGATGAAGTAAAGGTTGATGAGGAAATCAATACAGAAACAAAATTAGAGGCTTCTGAAACAGAGCAAGAGCCAGAAAATACCGAAGAAGAGAAAGTAGAGGAAAAGACTGATGAAAAGAAAGAAGGGTAAAGATTTTAGAAGAAAAAAGGGTGTAAACAGAAATAAGAATAAATACTGTAAGTTTACCGCCGAGGGTGTTGATCAAATCGACTATAAAGATATCGATGTTTTAAAGAAATACATCACTGAGACCGGGAAGATTATACCTAGCCGAATTACAGGCACAAAAGCTCACTATCAGAAACAGCTTGCTGTAGCAATTAAGAGAGCAAGATTTTTAGCTTTGTTGCCATTCACCGATCAACATAGATAGAAGGCAGTCATGGACGTTATACTCAAAGAAGACATAAAGAATCTGGGAGAAATAGGAGACGTGGTCTCTGTTAAACCCGGTTATGGAAGAAATTTTCTCGTGCCTCAAGGTAAAGCGGTATTTGCTACTGCAGATAACCTTAAGCAACTTGAATTGCAAAAAGAAGAATTGAAACAGAAACAAGAGCAAGAGCTTTCTATTCTCAGAGATAAAGCTCAACAATTTGAAGGATTGAAATTAACCATTGAGGCGAATGTTACTGAAGAGGGAACTCTTTATGGTTCAATCGGAACAATTGATATTGCTAATTCTGCGACCGAAAAAGGCATCGAACTCGAAAGAAGCTTTATTAATATGCCTGAAGGCCCCATTAAAACAATCGGATCACATGAGGTGGAATTATTATTCCATCCAGAGATTCAGGTTATGATCACTGTAGAAGTCATAGGTGGTGAAGTGGCCATCAAAAATACTTTGGATTCTGAAGAGGAAGAAGATAATATCAATGAAGAAAACATTGATAGTGAAAATACCGAAGAATCCGAATAAATGGCAAAATCTGCAGCAGAGACCAACAGATCAAATAAATCTTTAGGACAAATATCATTACCACCTCACTCAACTGAGGCGGAAGTCGCTCTCATTGGAGGCCTTATAATGGATCCTAATGGTGAAGCGTATGATAAGATTGCCGACCTGGTTTCAGATCGAGATTTCTATCATCCGGAAAACAAAGCAGTCTTTTTAGCAATACAGCAATTAAGAGAAAATTCAAAAGTCACAGATGTACTGACTGTTTCTGATTACCTTGATTCAAATAACACGGACTTGCCACAATCAGCAATTGAGTATTTGTCTGAAATTATTGAAACAACAGCAGGAAGCTCTAATGTTGCTGAATACGCAAAAATCATCAGAGAAAAAGCTTTGCTCAGAGAGCTCATTCAGATCAGTAATGATATCTCTCAGAATGCATATAAACCTGAAGGGCGATCACCCACTGAGTTAGTTGATATTGCGGAGTCATATATCTTCGAGATTGCTGAGCGTGGCTCAAAGAAAGGCGCTTTTTCAATGATGAGTGATCTTGTTAAGGAAACATATGATGAATTGGATAGAAGAGCACAAGGCGGCGGCGGACTCACTGGTGTTTCATCTGGCTTTAGAGAGCTCGATAATTTGACCGCGGGTTTGCAAAAAGGCGATCTGATTATTATTGCCGGCAGGCCCTCAATGGGTAAAACTGCCTTTGCACTCAATATCGCAGAACATGCTGCACTGGCAGATGAGGAACCCGTTGCTGTATTCAGTATGGAAATGTCAGCCAGTTCACTAGCACAACGTATGATTTCATCACTTGGCCGTGTCAATTCACACTCTATGCGGACAGGTAAACTTGAAGAGAGAGACTGGAATAGAATTGATGGTGCAATTCAGCAAATCAAAAATGCACCCATATATATAGACGATACACCGTCTTTGACACCAATTGAATTGAGAGCTAGAGCAAGAAGAATCCAGAGAGAAAAAGGGCTATCACTTATTCTGATTGACTATCTTCAGCTCATGCAAGTCCATGGAAATAAAGAAAATAGAGCCACTGAAATCTCAGAGATCTCAAGAAATCTTAAAGCACTTGCGAGAGAATTAAATGTCCCAATTATTGCGCTCTCTCAGCTAAATAGAAGTGTTGAACAACGAACTGACAAAGTACCTCAAATGTCAGATTTAAGAGAGTCAGGTGCGATTGAGCAAGATGCTGATCTTATCGCATTCATTTACCGTGAAGAGGTTTATGATCCTGAAACAGACAAGAAAGGTATTGCTCAGATCAATGTTGCTAAGCAAAGAAACGGTGCCATAGGTAAATTCAATCTCACCTGGGTAGGGCGTTATACCAAGTTTGAAAATTGGGTTCCAGAGTACGAGCAATTCTAGGAAACAACCTTTAACTCATAGTCATCTTCTGAATTTTTTATTTTAACTTTCTCTACAGCATTTTCTTTGGTTGATAAAACTTCAATGATATAACTACCCAGTCTGAAATCAGTCCCTTTCTCAGGAATATACCCAAGATTTTCTAGCACAGCACCATTGATTGTTTTTGCCTCATCAACTGGAATGTCCCAATTCATCATTTTATTGAGTACTCGGATATTAGAAGAAGCATTTACAACATAGTAATCTTTTACTTTCTTAGGCTTCATCTCTTTATTCAGTTTTTGAGTTTCCTCAAGATAGTCACCAACGATTTCCTCAAAAATATCTTCTATTGTTATGAGTCCTTGTATATTTCCATATTCATCTACTGCAAATGCAGTTTTCTGTTTCTTTGACTTGAACTCGAGAAGCTGTTGACTCAATGAGGTTGTTTCTGGAATGAAGTAAGGTTTTTTCATGTATTGTCTGACCAAGTGATTATTAAAAGAATCAAGATCCACATCCTTCAAGAATTCATTGAGATTGAGAACACCTTTTAGATTATCCAGAACATCTTCATAGACTGGCAGAGACGAGTGAAAGTTTTTCTGAATGATCTTTATATTTTTTGCATCCGGATCCTTTAAATCAATGCCAATCACTTCATTGTGAGGAAGCATGATATCTTCAACAGTCATGCTGCCTAAATCTAAAACACCCATCATGATGTTTTGTCTATCGAAAGCGGTTTTTGTTAGACCATCGGTAATGATCGTTTTAAGTTCATCTACGGATATCTTTTCTTCTTGCTCACTTGGTCCTGATCCAAGAAGCTTTAGCACCATATTGGTAAAGAAATTTATAACAAGCAAAAACGGTTGTGTAAATTTTACAAGAGGGTGATAGATTCGACTCGCTGGTAATGCAATTCTTTCAGGGAATATCGCAGCAACAGTTTTAGGTATGGACTCGCAGAATAGCAATACAACAGCTGTCAGCAGTATTGTTCCAACAACAACTCCAGTTGGTCCACCTATTTCCATAGAGACAACACCGACAAGTGAAGCAGCAATAAAGTTCACCAAATTAGTTCCTAGAAGAATAAAAGCGATTAGCTTATCTGGCTTCTTAAGAAGTTTTTCGGCTAGTTTGGCACTCTTATTTCCTTTTTTTGCGAGGTGTCTGACTCGGTATTTATTCACTCTCATGAGTGCAGTTTCCGTTCCAGAGAAGAATGCAGATAGTAAGATTAGTATTGCTAGAATGACAAAAAGGTATTCCAGCGGTATGTCATCGCTCAATTACAGCGACTCCTTTATAATTAACTTAAGGCTATTTTCGTCCTTCAAGTATATTGTGTCAAGAAAACTATCTAGACCTGATATGTAAATTACCGTACAATTCCGCGCCATAACTTAAATATATTGATGAGTAACAAGAATGGTTAAAATTAGATTATCAAGAGGTGGTTCTAAGAAACGTCCTTTTTATCACATTGTAGCTACAGACAGCAGAAATCCGCGTGATGGTAAATACATCGAAAGATTGGGTTACTTTAACCCAAGAGCTCGAGATAACGAGGATGATATTATTATTGATTCAGAAAGACTAGATTATTGGAAATCAGTTGGCGCTCAAATCAGTGACAGAGTCCTCAACCTGATAAAACTTGTTGAGCTCTCAAGAGAAGAAAGAGAATCAAAAAGATTAAATAAGCTTCAAAAGAAACAGGCTAGA
>CACJRN010000016.1 GCA_902595845.1 uncultured Gammaproteobacteria bacterium | reverse complement strand
CCTGAGCGTCATCTGACCATCAGTATGTTTAGTAATATGAAATAATTCATGGCCCCTTGATTGATCCAACATTTCTGGCTTCTTTGAAGTGTATGCCAACTTTCCTCTAATATTCTTATGTTTCATTTTGCTCATCCAAAGCTCCTAGGGTTTGAGTAAATAAGAGTAATATCATTTACAATAAAGGAAAAATATTCAATAGATGAAATAAACAAGATTTGTGCAATGAGAAAGAAAAGAATTCAAAGGTTTCTTGTAGAGAGAATTAAAAGCTCTGCGTCTCATATTGAAATTTCTGGTGAGCAATGCCATTACGTTCTCAGAGTATTAAGACTCCAAGCTGGTGATCAAATGATCCTATTCGATGGTTCAGGTTCAGAATGGATGGCAAAAATCATTGATACGAAGAAAAACCGATTACTGCTTGAATTGGAGGAAAAAACTACTCCTGACAGGGAATCCCCCATAGATATCACACTTATACAAAGCATATCAAGAAGCCAAAGAATGGATTTGGTTATGCAAAAATCAACTGAACTGGGTGTCTCAAAAATTGTTCCGGCATTTTCTAGCAATACAGTTGTCAGAATAAAAGAAGATAAAATTGAAAAAAAAATCAATCACTGGAGAAATATATTGATCAGTGCATCTGAACAATCCGGAAGAACCAAGCTCCCTGATTTGATGGATCCCATTAAACTGGATTCTGATTGCCTACAGAAATACAAAGGTGATCTTTCGATTTTTTATGACACCACGGGTCAAGACTCATATGCTGTCAACAAGCCCAAGGAGATCACCGTGGTCATTGGCCCAGAAGGAGGGTTTACCGAAGTTGAGAAAACAATGGCAATTGATAATGGTTACTCAGTCATTCAATCGGGTCCAAGATTAATGAGAACTGAAACCGCTCCCATCATGGCTTTGAGTATCTTGCAATATCTCTATGGCGATCTATCGAATTGATCTAGAATGGGCATTTAGAGAGGATAATTTATGAAACTAGCTGTTGTGATGGATCCCATTGAGCGAATCAAACCAGAGAAAGATGGAACGCTCGACTTGTTGCTTTCAGCTCAATCATTTGGTTATGAAGTCACACGATTTCACTCAGAAGAACTCAAAATCATAGATGGAAGGCCCTTGGGTATCGGGCGGTCAATCACCGTAAATGATGATGTAAAAAATTGGTTTGCCTATGGAACAGAAAATGAATTCTGCCTGAGTGACTTTGATGTAATACTCATGAGAAAGGACCCTCCATTTGATATGGAGTATATATATGCGACATATATTCTAGATCTGGCAAAAATGGGTGGTGCTAAAGTTATTAATGATCCCTCTGCGATCAGAAATTTAAATGAAAAAGTTTCAATCACTATGTTTCCGAGTGTCACACCTCCCACCTTGGTGACATCCAATCAGAGTGATTTGGAATCTTTTTTGAATCAGCAAGAAAAGATTGTGGTGAAACCACTCGATGGAATGGGAGGACGTTCAATTTTTATCGTTGAAAAAGGCGAGCCAAATACCAACACAATATTTGAGGAAATGACGAGAGACAATAGCAAAACCATCATGGCTCAAAAATATATACCAGAAATTAAAGATGGCGATAAACGGATACATCTTGTATTTGGGAATCACGTAGACATGGCATTGGCAAGAGTCCCTTCTGAAAAGGATCATCGAGGAAATCTTGTGATGGGCGCAGTTGGTGAAGTAAGAAAACTCACACAGCGTGATATCGAAATATGCAAAACCATAGGTGGAACATTGCTTAAAGGTGGAGTCTATTTCGCAGGCATTGATGTAATCGGCGATTATCTGAGCGAAATAAATATCACCAGTCCTACCGGAATGAGAGAGATATCAAAAAATTCTGATGTGAATGTTTCTGATCGTTTTTTTGAAGCACTCCAAAAATCGAATTGATATGAAAATAAACGAATCACTGGTGGGTCATTTTCTGATTGCAAGCCCTAGCCTGAAAGATCCTAACTTTGAAAAAACAGTGACGCTGGTTTGTGAACAAAATGAGTCCGGATCACTGGGATTGATCATCAATAAACCATTGCATCATGATCTGGATGACGTAATCAATCAAATGAACTTAAATGAAGTAAATACGAGTGACGTCAGTTTCTTGCAAGGCGGTCCAGTAGGTTTAGACAGAGGATTTGTAATACATAACTCTGGGATGTGGAAAAATACTACTGAAATCAATGAAAACACTTTCATTACCAGTTCAAGAGACATCATCGATGACATCATCGATGGGCAAGGTCCAAGTCATTCACTATTTATTGTTGGGTATTCAGGATGGGGGCCAGGACAATTGGAATCCGAGTTAATGACCAATTCATGGATAAGTGCACCATATGATCCGACCATAGTCTTTGATGTGGATACTGAATCGCGATGGGAAAAGAGTATTGATTCGTTGGGAATAAAAAGCATAAATATCAGTGATCAAATTGGTCATGCATAAAATTAATGATGATTTAAATATGTCATCTACTTTCATTGCTTTCGATTTTGGTATGACAAAAATGGGGGTTGCGATTGGACAAAATATAACAAATACCGCTTCACCGCTTGATCCGATAATTATGAGAAACGGTAACCCAGACTGGGGTCACTTGGAACAGATCTTAAAAGAATATAATCCGACTACAATTGTCCTAGGCAAACCAGAAGTCACCAGTAAAAGTTCAGAGGCATTAATGAAAAAAATTAAAATGTTTAAAACAAGCCTAGAAAGGGACCTCAATCAAGAAGTTGAGTGGGCTTCTGAACATTTAACATCAGAGGACGCAAAAGAGAAATTGAAACTGCAAAGACAAGAAGGTATCCTTTCGCGAAAAATCATGAAAGGTCAAATTGATAGCATGGCTGCCACAATCTTTTTGCAAGATTGGATGAACCAGAGGTAGATGATGAGCTTATACCAAATAAAAGGGTGGCTCGGTTGAAGAATTTACTGTATCTCAATCAACTGAGCAAAGATGAAATCAATCAAATTCTTGATCTATCTGATCACTACCTTAATTCAAACGAACAGCATGAATTTGAAAACCTTCTAAAAAATCAGTCGATCGCCAGTCTCTTTTTTGAACCCAGCACCAGAACAAGTGCATCTTTTCAAGTTGCAGCAAAAAAATTAGGGGCAGAAACGATTCTGATCGATGAGAATAAATCTTCTGCAACCAAAGGTGAGACGGTAATTGATACGATCAGAAACCTTCAAGCTATGGGCGTTAGGGCATTCATCATACGAACAGGAGATATAAACTTATTCGGCCCGCTGATAGATGATGTAGGGCCTGATACACATCTGATTAGTGCAGGCGAGTCTTCGGTATCACACCCTACACAGGGTTTGCTAGACCTTCTGACCATCAGACAAGAAAAAGGATCTTTTGAAGGATTAAAGGTGGTAATCATGGGAGATATATCTCATTCGAGAGTAGCAAGGTCACTGACTGAAGGGCTCAAAATCATGAATACTGGAAATGTAACATTGATCTCCCCAGACGAATTTAAGCCTGATATGGCCAATTTTCCAAATACACAATTCGAAGAAGACCCAAAGCAAGGCCTCTGTGATGCTGATGTGATTGTTACACTTCGTGTTCAAAAGGAGCGAATTGAATCGGATGAGAGCAGCCTATCACTCGAGGAATATTCAAATGAATATCAATTATCTCAAGAAAAACTTGCATTATCTAAGCCTGATGCAATCGTAATGCATCCAGGGCCGATGAATCGAGGAATTGAAATTTCAAATGAAGTTGCTGACGGAAAACAATCGGTTATCTTGAAGCAAGTAGAAAATGGGGTGGCCGTTCGGATGGCAGTTCTATCAGAGATATTGAAGCAATAAAATGACAAGCAAAAACATCATTTTTGAAGAAAAGGCAGAGATCGTTGAGCAAATAAGATTTGAAGCAGATCAATTTATCACGATCGTGAAGGCAGAAAAATCTTCACAAACTGCTAAACCAGGACAATTTGCATTTGTTGAATGCGGAGGAAGCACACTCCTCAGAAGACCTCTCTCATATCTGCGCTCTTCCAAAGAGGCTGGAACAATAGAGTTCATGTACAAAACTGTGGGTCATGGACTCGAATCATTGAGTCAAATGAAAAAAGGTGATGCGATCAAAGTCATGGGTCCGATTGGCAATGGATTTGATCATCCTTTAGAAAAAAAATCTGCAATCCTCATCGGCGGAGGCGTCGGTATTCCACCTGTCTTATTCATGGGTGAAGAGTTAAAAAAAATAAATAAAGGAATTAATTTGGTTGCCTTTTTTGGCTCTGAAATACCCTTTCCATTTCAAACCAGTGCGTCTGGCTTGGTCATGCCAGGTGTCAATGAAGACATCATTACTACGCTTGATGACATGGAAAATGTGGGCATAGCATGTCGGTTATCCAGTCAAGCGGGTTATGAAGGTTGTCACTCTGGCTTTGTAACTGAGCTGGCTAACAGTTATATAGATACACTTTCTGATGAAGAAAAGAATGAAACAATCATTTATGCATGCGGACCAGAAAGTATGTTGGAGGCAGTCGCTGTTTTGGCAAAGAGAAAAGAATTGGACTGTATGCTTTCACTTGAGGAACATATGGCATGTGCAATAGGAGGATGTGCGGGTTGCACGGTCAAAATCATTGAAAATGGTGACCAAAAAATGAAACGAGTCTGCGTAGACGGGCCAGTATTCAAAGCTGAGCAAATATATACTTAATGGGGAATTTGGAGAACAATCTTTCATCGATCCTTTCAGAAATTAAAGCAATGGATTGCCCAAATGGAGAACCAAAAATCATTGCTGTTTCAAAAAAACAATCACTGGAAAAAATAAGAGTATTGCATGCACTTGGTATTCAAAATTTTGCTGAAAACTTCGCACAAGAGGCAGTTGAAAGAATCAATCAACTTGATTTAAAAGCCATTTGGCATTTTATCGGCAACATTCAGTCGAACAAAACAAATCTCATTGCCAATCATTTTGATTGGGTGCATTCAATCACACGATACAAGATTGCAGAAAGACTAAATAATCAAAGGAAGCGTGAGGGAGTAATGAATGTGTGCATTCAAGTTAAACTAGATGAGAATGATGCGAGAGAATCGGTTAAACCCATTGAAGTGAGAAAACTGATGGATGAAATGCAGAATTTAGAAAAGATTAAACTCAGAGGATTAATGGGTATCTCTAGTCCTGAATCTTCTCTTGAAGAGAAAAATGATGACTTTCGTAGATTAAATCAACTATATAAGGAGCTGATAATTGAAGGTCATGAAATCGATACACTGTCCATGGGAATGTCGGATGATTACAAGATAGCCATTCAAAATGGTTCAAATATGATTAGAATAGGCACATCATTGTTTGGGAAGAGAGATTATTGACATGCATGAGAATAAGAATATTGGGTTCATTGGAGGAGGAATGGTTGCTGAGGCAATCATCAGAGGTCTCATACTGCATGGTCATGATGCGTCAAAAATATTTGTTTCGGACCCAAGTGATGATAGAAGAAATATCCTCTCCATTCTCAATAAAAAACTCAATGTCCATGAGAATAATCAAGAGATTTCTGATCAATCAGATGTCCTCATCATCTGTGTAAAACCCCAAGTTTTTAAAGAAGCTGCACAATCATTTACCAGTGTAAGCAGAGAAAAAATGATCATTTCTGTAGCAGCTGGCATTGAGATTGATTCGATGGTGTCATTGTTTGGGGAAGGCTCAAAAGTTTGCAGGGTTATGCCTAATACACCTTGCCTGGTTGGAAGAGGAATCTCGGCGCTGATTCAGTCTAATCTGACAGAAAGTGAAATTGTACTGGCAACATATATTTTTAATTCTGTTGGCAAAACAATATGGGTTCAGAATGAAGAATGGATGCATGCCATTACAGCCGTCTCAGGAAGTGGTCCAGCCTATTTTTTTCATATGATGGATCTCCTAAAAAAAGCTGCGATGAAATCTGGGATCCCAGAAGATATTGCAGAAACACTTTCTGTACAAACAGCAATCGGCTCCAGTCAACTTGCACTCAACAGCGCAGATGATCTTGTCACATTAAAGAAGAAAGTGATGTCTCCTGGAGGCACAACTGAAGCCGCATTTAAGTCTCTTGATAAAAATGATTTAGATCAGGTTTGGGATGAGGCAATTGAAGCAGCAAAAGTTAGGTCGTTTGAGCTTGGTCAAAATAAATAATTTCTCATCTTTCTCAAATGACTGATCTGGCACTGTTCCTTTTTACAATACTTGTTGATTTAGTCTTATTACTGCTTGTCATCAGGATTTTCTCATCACGATGGGTCAGTGAATATAATCAAATCAATAAAGCAATAGGCATAATGACTGATCGATTAATCTCTCCGCTTGGTCATTCATCTGATCCTCGAAGGCTGGCAATCGTCTCGATAATGCTGGCGATAATAATTGAGTTTCTCTCTGGACTTATTTTATTTGGCATGAACTGTATCAAGGGCCCTGGTATTCTCGATTTATTCCTATTCTCTGGCTTAAAAATACTTGATCTTGTATTCACTATTTTCTTTTTCTCAATAATTTTGCACGCAATACTCTCTTGGCTTATGCCCAATCAACATAGCAGCGCTTCGGACTTTATTAGACAATTGGTTATTCCTGTTTTAAACCCTATTCGAAGACACCTTCCAGTTCCTGCTGGGCTTGATTTCTCGCCTCTTATTGCAATTATCTTGATACAGTCGTTTTCTCTGCTCATAAATGAAAATATAACCGCAAAAATTCTGCTCAATGGAATTGTTTGTACCAATTTTCAACATCTGGTTTAAAATCAATCGATGATCATTAAAAATGTAAATGTTGAAACACATGACATGCAGTTAAAAGAACCCTATGCGATTGCAGGACATGTTCATGATTCAATTAAGAATACTTTCATCACGTTAGAGGACTCGGATGGAAATGTTGGGTTTGGGTCATGTGCCACGAAGAACGATTCAGAAGAATCTGTGAAGGAATGCTTTGAGATTTTAAATTCCTTCTCATTATCTTTAATTGAAAAAGACCTCACCCCAAATGAAGAAACTTTCAATTGGATTGCATCAGAATTAACTTCAAGTACAGAAGCAAATGCTGCGATTGACATTGCGATTCATGATTTATGGGCTAAAAGAAGGAAAGAATCGCTCACTGATGCATTGGGCATGAAGCATGAGAGTTTTGATACGTCAATCACAGTTGGTGTTTCATCTCTGGAAAGGACGGTTGAATTAGCTGAGAAACATATAGAAGATGGATTCTCAATCTTAAAAATTAAAATTGGTGATTGTGTTGATCAAGACATCGAACGCATGAAGGCGTTGTTTGCATTGAAGCCTGAGAAAATAAAAATTCGGGTTGATGCCAATAGGGGCTACTCAAAAGAAGAGTTAATCAAATTTTATGATCAAACATTTGATCTTGGGCTTGAGTTAATCGAACAACCAATGGAGGTTGATCAAAACAATGAGATGCTCTATTTCCCTGAGGAGATCAGAAAGATTTGCGTTGCAGATGAGAGTCTACAAATCTTCGATGATGCAATACGCCTTGTTCAAGAGCCAAGACCTTTTGGAGTCTTTAACATCAAACTCATGAAATGTGGTGGTGTTTCAGCTGCAAAAAAAATAGCATCTTTGGCTCATGAAAACGGCATAAAACTGATGTGGGGATGCTTTGATGAAAGCAAAGTCAGCATTTCAGCTGCTTTGCATACTGCACTCTCATGTGAGAATACTCAATACATTGATTTGGATGGCTTTTTCGATTTGGGTTGGGATTTAATAGATGGTGGTTATAATTGTGAGAATGGAATCATGAGCGTTCTAAATAAATCAGGCTTAGGAGTCTATTGATGCAAGATATTTCTGGTACAGCTCTTTTATACAGCGGGGGACTGTTGGATGATATCCATGCCAAAACAGCACATGGATTATTAAGATACTCTGATCGATTTCAAATACTGGGTCTTATAGACCCAAAGTTTTATGGTTCTATGAGCGCAGATCATGTAGAACACTGCAAAGATAATCTTGAGATATATAAAGATCTATCAACCGCAGTGGAAGAATTGACACAGAAACCTAAGTACCTTGTGATGGGCGTTGCGTTTGGGGGAGGAATGCTTCCAGAGGAACATCGATCAGTTGTAAAGGATGCACTGAGACATGGAATGGATATCGTTTGTGGACTGCATCAACTCTTATCAGAAGATCCAGAGCTCGCAGAACTTGCTGTGAAAAATGATGCAAATATTCATGACATCAGAAAGCCAAAAAAAGCAGAAGAATTGAGATTTTGGAACGGTGATATCAAAAAAATTGAAATTCCAAAAGTGGCCGTACTTGGAACAGACTGTGCAACGGGAAAAAGAACAACGTGTCAATTCTTGGTTCAGGCTTTAAAAGAATCTGGCATAAAAACAGAGGTGATCTTCACAGGACAAACAGGATTTCTTCAGGGCTTCAAACACGGTCTAATCCTTGATTCAACTCTGAATGATTTTGTTTCGGGTGAGCTTGAAAAAGCAATCATTGAATGTGCACAAGAAGAACAGCCAGATTTGATGTTGATTGAAGGACAATCTTCGCTTAGAAATCCTTCTGGCCCTTGCGGTTCAGAAATATTGCTTTCTGGGGATGTGGATGCAGTTATTTTGGCTCATCCAGCGGAAAGAAAATATTTTGATAACTGCGAAGCGGCCGAGGCCATTATTCCTGACTTACAAGATGAAATAGAATTGATCGGGCATTATGGAAAAGAAGTGATAGGGATTGCCATCAATGCAAGTGAGTCATTTGACACATCAGGATTGAAACAAGAATTTGCTATACCTGTATTGAACCCAATATTTGAAGACATAGGACCTTTGGTTGATAAGATTGAATCGACTCTAATTACTGGTTAAATTGTGTTTGATTCTCAGAACACTGGAATTTGAAACATAAAGAAGATCAGCAATTTTTCTAACCAGATAATCTTCATAACGATCCAATGAATCATCAACGAAAGCAAGACGCCAAAGCATCTCAATGATTTCATTCTTGGCTTCTTCGTTGAGCGTCTCATGGAGTGTCCGAGTGAATTCATGCAGAGACACTGAGTTATCAGCAATCTTCTCTGCCTCATGAAACAAATCGTGTGCATCTTCATGATCGAGTAAGAAGTACTCTTTTAAGAGCTCTATGATCATTTCATTTTCGAGATTATCTTGTTCAAAATCAGCTCTTGCCATTTCAATCAATAGAACAGAGGCAGCCATTTCAACTGAATTGATATCATTATCAACTTTTACTTCTGGTGAGCCTGATTTGAAAAATTTAAAGAAGTCTGACACTTTTTTCCCAAAATGATCTATATTTCGATGATATATAAATTAATCACAATTGTGAACTCGAAGACCTCATGAATAATTACCTAGAGAAAATAAATAAAATCGATTCAAATACAGCACTCAAATTAGGGATCTTATTCAGCTTAATATTTACAGGATTGATATTTCTTTCAAATACTTACTGGTTCTCTGAACCAGAGTTGTTGCCAAAGCCAGAAGGTGTTGCTTTCTGGTACAAATGGCAATTAAATGATCCAACTTGGCTCACTCGGGCCTCAGTTTGGTTGCTATATCTGGGTCATCAAGGAAGTATTTGGTGGCTAATATATAAAGCTCAAGAAGAAAAACCAACATATTCTGAGGGACTCCACTGGTTTAATATTGCAGCACTTCTTGCAAATGCTTTCTTCATCACAATGCATTTGTTTCAAACAGGAATTTGGTACGACGGCCTGGCCCAAGATGTTCTAGAAGTATCTGCTCAATGGTCGGTGATCGTTCTGCTTTTCATGGTTTTGATCATGGAGAATCAAAGAAGAGGAATGTTCTTAGGAAAAGAGATTGGATTTGTCAGTAATGCGGCTGTGAGTATTAGGAAATATCATGGTTATTATTTTGCTTGGGCAACAATTTATACTTTCTGGTATCACCCCATGGTAGGAACACAAGGTCACTTGATGGGATTCCTCTATATGTTTTTGTTATTGCTCCAAGGCAGTCTTTTCTTCACTCGCATGCATCTAAATCCAAAGTGGACAATCTTTTTAGAGGCAACAGTTGTGGTGCATGCAATGTTGGTCGCACTCGCAGCTGGTCACAACTGGCCAATGTTTCTTTTTGGATTCTTGGGAGTTTTTGTTGTAACCCAAATGTATGGACTGCCCATTAGTCAAAAAATGCGTTGGCTTATTTGGGTTGCATTCACAGGGGTTTTTATCGGCGTATACAGCTACAAAGGATGGGATACGTGGCATGAAATATTCTTTGTATCAGGTACGTTGTGGGCTTGTGCCATTTTATTCTCAGGCTTAATATTGCTCATACAACCAAAAAATACAATTTCCGAGGAAGGATAAATCATGAAACTCTCATCGAATACTTTTCAACATCAAGGATACATTCCTGAAAGATGTGCATTTGGAATCAAAGACACAGAAAATCATATGGCTCTTGGTGAAAACAAGAATCCGCAACTGAGTTGGTCAGAAATCCCTGATAATGCAAAATCACTTGTGCTTATTTGTGTAGATACTGACGTTCCATCATCACTGGACAATTTCAATAAAGAGGGAAAAACCATCTCAAAAGATCTACCCAGAGTAAATTTTTATCATTGGGTCATGGTGGATATAAAGCCAGAGAATGGCTCTGTGAATGAAGGCGAATGCTCAGATGGAATTACACCAGGTGGCAAACAAAATCCAGCAGGTCCTACTGGGTCTCGTCAAGGAATCAATGATTATACGAAGTTCATGGCAGGTGACCCAGAAATGCAGGGTAATTATTTTGGATATGAAGGTCCATGCCCACCTTGGAATGACGAAATTCCACATCATTATCGATTTCAGTTATTTGCATGTGATTTTGAAATATGCCCTGTAAATGGAAACTTCACCTCTGAGGAAGTCATAGAAGCCATGCAAGGTCATATCATTGATCAGGTAGAACTGACAGGCTTGTATAGCCTTAATCCTGATGTAGGTTAATCTTTCTCAAATTCCAGAGACAGAGAATTAATGCAGTAACGAAGTCCAGTTGGATCTGGTCCATCATTAAAAACATGGCCTAAATGTGCATTACAGCTTCCACATAAGACTTCTTGTCTCACCATACCATGACTGTGATCGACCTCAACTTTAACCGCAGTAGAACTCATCACATCATAAAAGCTTGGCCATCCAGTTCCTGAATCAAATTTTGTATCTGAGCTAAACAGATCAGTACCGCAACATACACACTGATAAGTGCCACTCTCTTTGTTATGCAATAATTCACCTGTAAAAGGCGCCTCAGTTCCCTTTTCTTGGGTCACATAACGCTGCTCTTCAGATAAATGATCTAGATTTTTTTTGTTCATAACTTGAGTATACTGGATTCGTAAGAGTGAGCCATGAAAAAATCGGACCCAAAGAAAGTTGTATTCATTGACTATTTAAAACCAAAAAACTGGTTTGTTTTGTTGCTGCTAATCATTGCAAGACTAATCGCATTTTTTCCTATAAAAGTCATACAATCATTTGGAAAAATAACTGGAAAACTTCTCTATCAAATCCCCTCAAATCGAAAGAATGTTGCTAAAAAGAATATAGAACTCTGTTTTCCAGAACTCAGCAAGGATGAACAAATGAAATTGGTTAAAGATCATTTTATCTGTCTTGGAATGGGCTTCTTCGAGGTCTTTATAGCAAGGTGGAAATCAGAAAAGAGCATTGCAAAGGTCACAAGTATAGAAGGTTTAGATATTTTACAGAAAGCTGTTAAAAAAAATCATGGGGTGATCCTATTGAGTGCTCATTTTACCATGTTGGAGGCCAGTGCATTTATCGGTAGAAAAAGCATTGCACCTGGAGTACCGGAAATGGTTGGCATGTATCGTGTAGGAGATAATTCAATCATCAACCGCTTTTTTAGAAATGCTCGACTTAAATCTGTTGATAGCCTGATCACAAAGTTTGAAATAAAGAGCCTCATTAAAGCGCTGAAGGCTAAAAAAATCGTTTGGTATGCCTCAGATCAGAATTTTATTGGAAAAAACTCTATCGACGTTAACTTTTTTGGTCAGGATGCTGCTACAACACCAGCAATATGTAGATTTGTGGAAATGACAGATTGTGCCGTTTTGCCATATTTTCCAAAGAGACTAGAAAATGGAGACTACATACTTACCGTATATCCTGAAATGAATAACGAAGATTGCAAAAATCCAGAAAAATTTCTACAGCACTTTTATGATTGTCTTGAATCACATGTTTTGGAGAATAAAGAACAATACTATTGGGTTCATCGTCGTTTTAAAAAACAAGACTCTCAAATCGATCCATATGTCAATCAATAGAACTATGACTGAGTATGATATTCCAATCACTCTCTAAAAATTTCTTATTACTATTTTTAAAAGTTTTCTCTAATGATCTGTGAAAACGATCAAGTGTGCTCCTTTTTGATGAAATTTTTTGATGCAACCTTGAGGAAGTATCAAAATCGATTAAATAAACATTAAGCTCGTCATCTATGAGGATATTATTGGTGTTTAAATCTGGATGATAAATCTCTTTACTATTGAACAGATGAAGACACTTGCCTATCGACTTCCAAACATTATTATCGGCATCATCATCTATAATTAATTCAGAGAGTGTTTTGGAGTTTTCTATCTCTATAGTGATCAAATCAGCCGTATATGTGGCGCCTGATTTCTTGACTCTAGCTCCAATGGGTTTAGGTACAGGTAAACCCATTGCGGATAGCTCTTCAAGTCTCCTAAACTCACGAATCGATCTTGATCCATCAATTCCTGTCCAGAGATATCGATCCTTTATATAACCTCCCAATATTCCTCCCCTGAGGTAGTGCTTCAGAACACACTTAAGATTTTGATATTCAAAAAAGATTGTCTCTCCCCTGCCTGTGTCTGTCAGATCATAGCTTTTACTCTGAAGCCATTTATTTGTTTCAAAAAAGTCTTCATTAATATCCTTGATCAAATCATCTGCATATATGATGATGTTTTCATTGTCTTGAATTAATAAATTACTCATTTTTCTATGTCTATAGATTTACCCAAAGTCGCAAATCAAATTTGCATTCTAAGATTATCAGCACTGGGTGATTGCTGTCACGCTTTGGGAGCAATTAATCGCCTAAAAAAAGTAATGCCAGATTCAAAAATAACTTGGGTTATAGGTAAAAATGAATATCAACTATTCAAAGACATCGATGATATTGATTTTCATGTTGTAGACAAAACAAAATTGATGGGAGCCATGTTAGAAACTAGGCGCGCCTTAAGAGGAAAAAAATTTGATGTTATTTTAAATATGCATGCATCAATGTCTGCAAACCTAATTAGTATGATGATTTCATCTGAAAGAAAAATAGGTTTCGATAAAGAGCGCTCTCGCGATAAACAGCATTTATTTTGCAATGAATTTATACCTGCCAAGAAGAATCAACATGTGGCCGATGGGATGGTAGATTTTGTTAATCACTTAACAAATAAAAATGGTCATCCAGTTTGGGAGCCACTGAATCTAAACCCTGAAGAGGATGAGATCAAAAAATACATCAATGAAAATAAAGTCACATGCCTGATTAGCCCGTGTAGCAGTCAAAGATATGGGAAGAAATATAACCGAAGCTGGTCAATTGAGAATTTTATTGAAGTAATAAAGTATCTTTTAGGGCAAAAGAATGCTCAAGTCATAATCACGGGTGGGCTCTCTGAAACCGAAGTTGAATATTCTAAAAAGATAGATTCTGAAAATTTCAGTGAAGACTTTGTAAACCTCATTGGAAAAACAAGCATAAGAGGAATGGCTGCACTCGTAAAGCATTCCCAATTCATAATCTCACCTGATTCTGGGCCAGCACATATAGGAACATTAATGAATAAGCCAGTGATAGGACTATATGCTATGAGTAATCTAAATCGAAGTGGTCCATATTATTCAGGCAAATGGACGATCAATAAATATCCGGAAGCTCTGGAGACATTTGAAGGTAAAAACATAGAATCCTCAAAATGGGGGCAAAAAGTGAAAGATCCAGATGCAATGCAATTAATTAAGATCAATGATGTCATATCAAAGATCGATGAGGTGATCTCCTATGTTAATGAAAGAAATCAGGACTGAGCGTTTACTAATCAAAACTCCTGAGATAGATGACAAATTTGAGTTAACTCAATTAATCAATGACAAAGATGTCATCAAATGGCTTTCAGATATCCCTTTTCCTTATACGCTCAATCATGCTGAAGAATTTATTGAAAGATCACAAGAAGAAACACTGAAACAAGAGAGCTATAATCTCATGATTTTTCATAATGGAAAAATGCTGGGAGGAATAGGCTTAAGAGATTTCTATAATGAATCATGTCAAGTAGGGTACTGGCTTGGGAAACAATATTGGGGAAATGGCTTTGCTACAGAAGCTGTGAAAAGCGTATTAGATTTTGGGTTTGGCCAACTAAATTTAGAAGAGATCTATGCTTCATATAAGATCGGAAATGAAGGATCAAAAAGAGTTTTGATGAAGTGTGGGTTTCAATTTTATCGTGAAAAAAAAGAGTTTGATTCTGTTCTGCTGAAGGAGGAAAGTTTAATTGAGATGATAAAGAAGGATGAGTCCATTAAACAAACTTAATATTCAAAGATCTCCTTCCTCTCTCATTTTCTTTCTTATCTTCGTCGCACTGATTTCACTCACTGAATCATCAAAAACCTCTTCCTCGAAAACATAACCAACCCCTCGACCGTAACTAATATTCACAATATTTGGGACCAGCATGATCTCATAATCTACCCCTCGCTCATAACCATCAGAAGCTAGGCCATCCTGAATATTTTTACAAACTAAATCCCAATCAAAAGGGTTATCATCTTGTCCGTCTCCTCCAGACGATTGATAAACATCTCTGACTTGAATCATGACTTGCCCTGTTTTTTTCACGCATCTTTTGAATAACTCTTGATGTCCTTTATGCCAAGGTTGCCAACGTCCCAACATTTGAACTGTGGGCTTCTTCCAATCAAACATTTTTGAGTATCTCCTCAGCAATATCTGAGTGATTATGATCATTCCATTCAGTAATATGAAAATCGATTTGTTCAGGTGAAATAAAGATCTTATTGGTATCCTCAAATCGACCTTCTTTAATGGTATCCATCCAAATTACAATATCGGCGTCAAAATTTTCTCTAGTTTCTTTTGTTGGACAGACAAAATCGCAAACAACATATCTGTCATTATCTTTCTCAAAATCAGCAAAGGTTCTCATTCTCTTGGACTGCCTTTTTCTGCCTTCATCAGAGAAATCCCAGTCATTAGCCATCTCTCTGAGTTTATCAGCGTTGTACCAAGCGGCATTCAAAATTGGAACCAATCTTTCAGCGAGGTATGTTTTCCCACTGCCAGGAAGCCCCATAATCAGAATTTTGTATTTTGTGCTCAATCATGACTCCTTTTTTGCGTTAAGAACAGCTTTGGCAATGACAAGATCTTGCACTGCGACGCCTGTCAAATCTGCAATAGTTATTGAGTCTGCATTTATTCTTCCAGGTTTCAATCCAGCAAAAATCTCTCCCAACTCAACGATATCATCAGTGCTGATTAGCGATCTCTTGACTGCCTGATGTATTTCACCACGAATGAGGTTCTGATCCAAGCTATCTGCAACAACCAGGTCCGCCATAGAAACTATATTTGGATCAAGCTCGCACTTCTCAGGAGTATCTGACCCAACTGCAGTTATGTGAGTGCCAGGGTTTATCCAATCCGATTGTATCAATGGCTCTTTTGAGGAAGTTGTAGTAATAATTAATCTTGATTCCTTAACCAAATTCTCTAAATCTTCTTCAACATTGACATCCAATTCTGAAAGATCTTTTTTCACCAGATTGGTCTTTACTGGATCTCTGCCCCAAACTCTCACTTTCTTAATCTTCATTAGTTCTGAAACATAGATTGCCTGATAGCGTGCTTGTACTCCTGTTCCTATAATTGTGAATGATTCAATATCGTGATTTGAGAGTGCTTCGCTGGTGATTGCGCCTGCGATTGCGGTTCTGATGTCTGTGAGATTAGCATCATCAATCAATATCGCCTCAGGTATTCCTGTTTGAATATCAAATAAAAGCATCATTCCTTGTCCAGGTTTGATGTTTTCTTTCTGATTCTGAGGAAAACCAGATGCAATTTTGATTACATAGTGGCTTCCACCTTTTATGTATCCATACTTTATATGCACCTCGCCTGGTGGCTGATGCATGATCAACTCACCAACAGGAGGAATCACCGCGTTGCCATTTGAGTATTCAATAAATGCCTTTTTCATCGCATCACTGATATCCACCTTTGCGATAAGCGGTTCAATCTGGTCCCAATTTAGTTTGATTGGCATCATGACTGAAGGACCTTTAACAGTGTCTTATTAGCAATATTGCCTCCACAAAGCAGAATTGTGACCTTCTTGTCTTTGTACTCCTCCTTAACACTCTCAAAAGCTGCCAATGCAACACCTGCAGCTCCTTCAATTAGCATTTGGTGCTGATCAATAAAGGCCTTCATGGAGTTTTGTATTTCAGACTCGCTGACCAAAATAGATCGATCGACAACTGATTGGCAATAGTCAAAGGTAATAGATCCTTCTTCAAGAGCTCCTGCAGTTCCATCGCTCAATGTCTCCTGATGTTGTATCTGCTCAATCTTTCCCATTTGAAGTGCGTGATGCATTGCTGCTGAATTCTTAGGCGAGCATGCAATGATTTCACATTCACGACAGAACTCCTTAATGTAACTGCCTACTCCAGCAATTAAGCCTCCTCCTCCCACAGCGATAAAAACTGCATCCATTTGATCCTGCTCTTTAAGTATCTCAAGCCCAATTGTCCCCTGGCCTGCAATGACATCTTCATCATTATATGGAGAAAGATAAGGCAATTGATTCTTTTCAGCATAATTCCTGGCTGCAACCTCTGCATCTCCAGAATCATTTCCAACCAATTGAGTTTTGGCGCCAAAGGACTGAATCTTTTTCAACTTTGCCTCTGAAACAGTATTGGGAAGAAAGATCAAAGCATCTATTCCCAATAGATTCGCAGCATTAGCAACAGCTGATCCATGATTTCCAGAGCTTGCAGTGATTATGCTTGTATGCCCTTCATCAAATAGTATTCTTGATTTATTTGTTGCACCTCTTGCTTTGAAAGATCCAGTCACCTGAAAGTTCTCTAATTTCAGATAAACCTCTGCATTGGATTGATTGCTCAACGATGGTGAATACTGTAGGGGTGTAAACCGAACATCCTTCTTTATGCGAAGATGCGCTGCTTCAATTTCTTTATTTAGTCTTTTGTCAGTCATAAGCATTGATTATAGAGACTAATATATGACTGAGTCATCCTTTCTATGCTGAATTCCTTTGACTTCTCTCGATTGGCTTTAGATATCATTTGTCTTTTGGCTTCATTCTCATAAAGTTCGACCAAAGGAGTAAAAAAGTCAGGCCCAGACTCACTGACCATGAAGCCATTAATCCCATGCTCAATAATGTCAGAAATACCCCCCACATTTCTTGCAATTACAGGCAGCCCAAAATGAATTGCATCTAAAAGTGAAGAGCCGAGTCCTTCGTGCCTAGATGGAAAGATAAAAACATCAAAAGCACTGAGAAAATCTCCTATGTTTTCAACTTGGCCAGTGAAGTAAACATTTTCTAAATCCTTGCTTTCTTTTTTAAGCAATAACTCATCTCTACCAGATCCAACCATCACAAAACCAATATCAAGCGCTTTGCTCTTTGCTTGTCTTGCAAGTTTAATGATATCTAACTGCCCTTTATGACTATCATCCAATGAGCCAATATGGCCGACAAGAAAATCATGTTTAATTTCTTGCCGAATTTCTAATGACTTCTCTGGATCGTGATCGAAACCTGCAGAGGCACTTGGGATGATTAGTGAATCAATGGATTTGCCAAATGATTCTTTCACGGTATTTTCAATTGAGGAAGATAGACACACGATCTTCATTGAATCTTTATAGATCTTTTTACTCATAAAATTTACTTTAGGAGATCTTTGAACTCTTCTTGTATATATATACTTCATGCTTTTGAGCAAGCCATTTAAATAAAACATTGGAAAAGAGCGTGAATCATGAAAATGAAAAAGCGTTTTTTCTGATGTCTCTGAAAAAGCATCAAATCCAAACATATTTTTTTCCATCACATCAATTCCGCTTATGGTTTGTAAGCGTTTAACTAACTCAGAGTCTTTTCTTGCAATTACTTTTTGCTTAAACCCTTTCTCTGATAGTGCTTTTACAAGAAGCAGTGTCTGCCTCTCACCACCTCTAAATCCATTTGCTAAATTAACGTGACAGAGCAATGATGCATGATCATTCATCAAAATCCGTCAATATGTAGATTGTTCCACAATAGGGACATGGCGTTTCCTTTCCTAGAATTTCTAGGTAAACCCTAGGATGACCGTCGTAATCATCATATTCCTCCAAAGGACAATGAAGTGGAAGATCTTTAGATGTTATTTTTATGTATTTTTCTGTATTTAAAGCCATGATTTTCTGTAATCAAAATAATCTTTATTGGAATTATAACTCATAATAAAAAAGCCCCCAAGAGGGGGCTTTTTTTTGATGAATGGTGACAATTACATCATGCCGCCCATTCCGCCCATTCCGCCCATATCTGGCATAGGAGCAACTGGTGCTTCATCTTGAGGTGCTTCGGTCACCATTGCTTCTGTGGTCAATAACAGACCTGTGACAGAAGCAGCATTTTGAAGTGCATATCGTGTCACCTTTGTTGGATCAACAATACCCATTTCAATCATATCGCCGTACTCATCTGTTGCAGCGTTATAGCCGAAATTGCCTTTTCCATTAGCAACCTCATTCAAGATCACTGAAGAATCGCTTCCTGCATTGCTTACAATTTGTCTAAGAGGCTCTTCCAATGCTCTTCTCAAAATATTGATTCCAACATTTTGATCATCATTTTCGCCCTCAAGCTTATCCAAACTTGCTTTAGCTCTAACCAATGCAACGCCTCCTCCAGGAACAATGCCTTCAAGCACAGCAGCTTTTGTTGCGTTCAATGCATCCTCAACTCTGGCTTTCTTCTCTTTCATTTCAATTTCAGTGGCAGCACCAACTTTAATCACTGCAACACCGCCTGAAAGTTTAGCCAACCTTTCTTGAAGCTTCTCTCTGTCATAATCTGAAGAAGATTCTTCAATTTCAGCATTGATTTGACTGATACGTGCCTTGATATCATTTGCAGTTCCAGCTCCATCAATGATGGTTGAGTTTTCCTTAGTGATTTGAACTTTCTTGGCGCTACCTAGATCTTCTAGAGTGGTTTTTTCTAGGCTTAAGCCAACTTCTTCAGAAATCACTTGTCCACCTGTAAGAACAGCAATATCTTGAAGCATTGCTTTTCTTCGATCGCCAAATCCTGGAGCTTTCACGCCAGCTACTTTAACGATGCCTCTGATGTTATTCACAACCAAAGTTGCGAGCGCTTCACCTTCAATGTCCTCTGCGATCACCAAAAGCGGATTTCCAGACTTAGCAACAGCTTCAAGCAATGGTAGAAGATCTCTAATATTTGAGATCTTTTTATCAAACAACAGAATGTAAGGATTATCTAATTCAACACTTTGGCTATCAGCCTGATTGATGAAGTATGGAGATAAATACCCTCGATCAAATTGCATACCTTCGACAACATCCAATTCATTTTCAAGACCAGATGCTTCTTCTACTGTGATCACACCTTCTTTTCCAACTTTTTGCATGGCTTCGGCTATAACTTCGCCAACGTCAGTATCAGAATTTGCAGAGATTGTTCCTACTTGAGCAATGGATGTATCATCACTGCAAGGTACAGACAAAGATTGAAGGTTTTCTATGATTACACCTGTGGCTTTATCAATACCTCTTTTTAGATCCATTGGGTTGAATCCTGCAGCGACAGATTTCAATCCTTCTCTGAAAATTGCTTGAGCAAGAACAGTTGCGGTTGTTGTACCATCACCTGCAACATCAGATGTTTGTGATGCAACCTCCTTAACCATTTGAGCACCCATGTTTTCGAAATTGTCTTCTAGCTCAATTTCCTTAGCAACAGAAACACCATCCTTGGTAACTGTTGGAGCACCAAAACTCTTGTCCAAAACCACATTTCTGCCTTTTGGCCCTAATGTAACTTTTACTGCGTCTGCAAGTACGTTGACTCCAGCCAACATTTTTTGACGCGCAGAGTTTCCAAATTTAACTTCTTTTGCAGCCATTTTATTTTCCTCTATATTTAAATTTTTATGATTTTAAAAATAAACAGTGACTTAATCGATCACTGCCATTACATCATCTTCTTTCATTACTAGAAGCTCTTCACCATCCACTTTGACTTCTGTACCGCTGTACTTGCCAAAAAGGATTTTGTCTCCTACTTTTAATTCTAGTGGTCTAGTTTCACCATTATCTAGAACCTGACCATTGCCTACCGCAACAACTTCACCACGACTGGGCTTTTCTGCAGCTGCATCGGGAATTACGATTCCGCCTGGAGAAGTAGTTTCTTCTTCCATGCGTCTAACAATCACTCGATCTTGAAGTGGACGAATATTCATCTCTGATCTCCTCAATTTGTTATTATTTATGTCTTCTAATGGAATTAGCAGTCTCAGTAGAAGAGTGCTAATAATAAGGATGATTTTTTAAAATTCAAGCTTGTTGGGGAACTTTTTTTTCAATAATCTCGAAACTAAACAAACAATGAAAATAAAACAATCAATCTCAGTACCCCTAAGACTATTTTCAGTAATAGCTGTGGTTGCTTCTATGAACTTGTTTTCTCAACAAGTTCTGAAGCCTCAGGAAGCATTTCCGATTGAAATTTTCATGCAAAATAATGTAATTCAAATCAATCACAGAATTGAAGATGGATACTATCTATACAAAGATAAAGTCAGCTACAAATCAATCCAAGAGGGTGTTGTTTTATCTGACTATTCTCTTCCTGAAGGCATCCAATATGAGGATGAATTTTTTGGAAAGACTGAAATTTATAGATCTCCATTTAGTGTTTACATTAACCTCATTGAAGGCTCAAAGTCTGCTCCTCTAAAATTAGAAGTCAATTCACAGGGGTGTGCAGACATTGGTCTATGCTATCCTCCTCAAACTTGGGTGATTGATATTCAAACAGGTTCAAATCTTGAAGCTGCCCTCCTCTCGGATATAAATGATGTTTCTGAAGAAGCGAGGCTGGGATCAATCATAACTGAATCAAACCTATTGAGTGTTTTCTTTGTATTTATTGGTCTTGGATTTCTTCTGGCATTTACACCATGTCACCTCCCAACAATCCCAATACTTTCATCGATTATCATAGGACAGAAAGAAAGTAATAGAACAAAATCATTCACCCTTTCTCTGACATATGTTCTAGGCATGGCAGTAACTTATTCTGCGTTCGGAACAATTACCGCTCTGGCTGGTAATCAAATGCAAGCATTATTTACTATGCCAAGCTTTATAGTCTTTATGGCAATATTATTTGTTATTTTGGGTTTGAGTATGTTGGGGTTATTCAATATGCAGATGCCAAGCAGCCTAATGAATCAAGCTAATAAACTTATGAATAACCAAAAAGGTGGCAGTTATGCTGGGGTATTTTTAATTGGCATCTTATCAGCTTTTTTAGTCACAGCTTGCGTTGCACCGCCATTGGTCGCAACACTCATTGTTATAGGGCAAAGCGGTGATATTTTTCGCGGGATTTTAGCGCTTACTGCTCTCAGTATTGGCTTGGGTATACCTTTGATGGTAATTGGCTTGACTGCATCAAAATGGTTGCCAACATCTGGAAAGTATCTTGAAGTCGTGAAGGAGCTATTTGGCTTCATCATGATTGGATTAGCTGTTTGGATCATGAATCCATTTATTAATCAGAATTATATAAATCAGATCTATTTGGCATTGGCATCTGTTTCGATCATTTATTTTTTAAAATATTTCATGAGCTCAGTTCCTAATAGAAAACTGGCTCAATTGTCATTGGGATTTCTTATTTTTACGGCATTGATCTTTAATGTTTACAATACAGATGCAAACAATGGTATGGATCGGTTTTCAGAGAGTTTTTATGATATTGAAAGCTCAGATGAACTCGAAATGAAACTCAAAGAGGCCATAAATGATGGCGTACCCACTTTGGTCTACTTTACTGCAGATTGGTGCGTCTCTTGCAGAGGGCTTGAAAAGAATACTTTCAGCGATCAAGGGTTGCAAAATAAGATTGAGAAAATTCAGGCACTGAAAGTTGATCTGACTGATAACTCAAATGAAGATCAACTCCTTATACAGGAATACTCGATCTTTGGCCCTCCTACGATTCTCTTTTTTAATGAAAATGGCAATGAGGAAAAAAGCAGAAGAAAAATTGGAGTTGTAAGTGCAGAAATCTTGGAAGCAGAAATTAACTACTTAAGAAAGAAAACATGAAGAAGTTATTAATTTTAATTGGCCTATTTACCATTATCAGTATTGTGGTCTTTCAGTCACAAGAATCCGAAGTCCAGACAATAGTTATGTCAGATTTTACTCTTGAGAATATGGATGGAGAGACTATCTCGATCACTGAATTGAGAGGCAAAAAAACGCTGATAAACTTTTGGGCAACTTGGTGTCGTCCTTGCAGAAAAGAGATGCCAATGCTCAATAGCGTGTATCTTTCTCAAGATCCATCTGAATTCAGTGTTGTTGGGATCGCTATTGATAAACAAGATAAAGTCATACAATTTGTGGCTGAATTGGGTATTGATTTTCCTATTATGATTGGTCAATCAGAAGCATATGACGTAATGAAAACCCTAGGCAATGAAGCATTGACACTTCCTTACACCATCCTTGTTGATGAAAAAGGAGAGGTAGTCTGGTCAAAAAATACAGAATTGATGCACAGTGATATGGATGAGGTTTTAAACTTAGAGTAATGAGCTACCTTGCACTTAAACTCACTCATTATGGCCCTCCAGAAAGTTCGCTAAAACTAGTTGAATGTGAGGACGAGACCCCAGGCTTGGAAGAAGCGGTTATTCATGTCGATGCCGTTGGTATGCATATTGCTGACAGTCTAACTGCTAGAGGCATGGAAAAACTTAAAGAGGCTCCATGCATACCGGGATTTGAAGGTGTAGGTACAGTTAAAAAATTAGGCTCAGAAGCAAAAGAATTAAAGGAAGGGGATAAGGTTTTACTGCCAATGGGAACGGGTGCTATGACTCAACAAATTAAACTTCCCGCTTCTTTGTTAACAAAAGTTCCTGAACCGTATGCACCAGATGAGCAACTGGCGCTGATTACAGTAAATGGATTCACAGCATACTTTCTCTTGAGAGACTATTTGAAGCTTAATGAAGGTGATTGGATCATACAGAACGCTGCAAACTCAAATGTGGGAAGATATCTAATTGCACTGGCTAAAGAAGAAGGGGTCAAAACTCTTAACATAGTGAGAAGAGAATCTCTTTTTCCTGAGCTTATTGCATTGGGTGCTACTGAGGTGATTCTGGACACTGATCATGAAAATGAAAAAATCTTAGAAAATATCCGTTCAAAAAATATTAAACTTGGAATAGATGCCGTGGCTGGGCCAGCTACAGAGCAATTGGCAAAATCTATTGCAGATGGGGGGCTGATAATAAATTATGGAACCGTCACCAAAGAAATGTGTCATATTAGTTTTTGGTCATTATTCAGAAAAAAAATAACACTTAGAGGCATGTCTACTTTAAATGGTTTTGAGACAAGAACTAAGAAACGAGTTAAGGATATTCATCAAAACTTAGCCGTTATGGCAAATCAAAGTTTGCTCCAGACAAAGATAGCTGCAACATATGGCATAGAAGATTATCTAAAAGCCTATGATCATATTGATAGAACTGGTACGGAAAGGGATGGTAAAGTAGTTCTACTTCCGAATAATTAAGGGGAATATAATTGGCAAATCAGGAAACGATCATAACGGTCGTTGTATACAATATTTTACTTATTGGAATAGGTTTTCTAGCAAGCAAAAGGAATAAAACCAACGACGACTTCTATCTCGGTAACCGTGGTCTAGGCCCATGGGTTGCAGCACTGAGTGCTTCTGCAAGCTCATCTTCGGCATGGACATTATTAGGTGTCAGTGGCCTTGCATACTCTGTAGGTTTAGGTGCTGTTTGGATTCTTCCTGGGGTGTTATTTGGTTATTTTGTCAGTTGGACATGGATAGCACCGAAACTCATGGAGCTAAGCAAAAAAACAGGTGCTGTAAGCTTGCCTCAACTGCTGTTTCATGACTTCAATGAAAGTGATAAAAAAATGCTGATGCGACTGAGCACGATCATAATTACATCCACTCTAATTCTATACGTGGCTGCTCAGTTTCAGGCAGCAGGAACAACATTTGCGACAATCTTAGGCATTTCTCAAAGTGCTAGTGTGATATTAGGTGCTCTGGTAATACTGATTTATACATTTATTGGGGGATTTTGGGCGGTTTCTTTGACAGATTCAATTCAAGCAGTACTGATGTTCTGTATTGCTATATTTCTTCCATTACTTCTTCTCATGGTTGCTGGAGGTTTTTCTGGTGTAAATCTTGCTTTGGAAGCAATTGGAACACCTGAAGAAAATAGCTTGACTGGTGTATATGCTGGCATGCTTGGTATTGGATTTATTATAGGAAATATAAGCATAGGGTTTGGTTATCCCGGGCAACCCTTTGTAGTGAATCGATTTATGGCTGCGAAAGATATAAATACAATCAAGAGGGGGAAGTATATTGCAATGTTTTGGGCATTCATCATCTTCTCAGGAATGATTCTTTTGGGATTAACAGCTAAAGTGATGTACTCCACAGTAACAAATCCAGAAACAGTATTATTTTTTGTTAGTGAAAGATTATTTGGTCCTATTTTCGCAGGCATAATTTCAGCTGCAGTTTTATCTGCAATTATGTCGACAGCTGATAGCCAATTGCTGACTGTTTCGACATCAGTTGATAATGATTGGAATGATGGCAAGAACAAGAATATCAACAGTGCCAGACTGGCAATTATATTTGTAGTCATTGCTGCCACATTATTTTCACTTTTTGCCCCAGATACAATTTTTGACAGAGTTA
>CACJRN010000015.1 GCA_902595845.1 uncultured Gammaproteobacteria bacterium | reverse complement strand
GCGTAAAATTTGGTTGCAACTTTGCAGGTGACTGGATAAAACCAAATAAGGACTGAAATAAATCCAAAAAAGAATAGGAGTCGAACATTAAATCTATAACAAAACTAGTTCTAAGGGGATTTTTTGGGCTCCAGCGTAAAAAATTTAGATTCATTGAAACGAAAGGAACACTCAGTGGATAAAACTGTAGTGATTCTAGATCTAATTGCTAAGAATCATCCAGGTTCTTTTGAGATGCTGATTGAAAAATACGGTAACCTCGTTTGGTCAATTGGTAAAAAATTTCTAGGCAATCAGTCTGATCTTGAAGACGCCGTCCAAGAGGTAATGATCGCAATATGGAAGTCTGCTGATAAATTTGATGCCAATAAAGCATCTGAAATCACATTTGTTTCAATGATCGCCAGAAGAAGATTTATAGATTACCTGAGGAAGATCACTAAACATAAATCTGAGGATTCAATGGATGATGACAATAATAATATTCATCTATACAAAGAATCAATTTTAAATGAAGAAACTGATCTTGCACTTGTTAAATCAGCCATTGAAGACCTTGATACAGATGATCAGGAGTTGCTCAACCTATCAGTCTACCAAGGCTACAGTCATTCAGAGATCTCGGAAATACTGGATATACCACTTGGAACTGTAAAGACAAGAATTAGAAGAAATTTAATGAAACTAAAAGACACCTTTGCAACGAATAAAAGTAGATCAAGGGTTATTCAATTTAAAAATGGATAGAACAAAAGAAAAACTAGATAAGCTTCTAGATCTCTTAGCTATGAGGTCTATGACTCCTCTATCTCATACCGAAGAGATGGAAATGAATCATCTATTGGATGAATTTCCGGAATATACACCAGACTTCTTTGAATCCACTGTTGCAATTGCTGACGCTTCTTTCTATATGCATGATAAAAATAATCTATCCGGTATGCCTGGATCGGTTAAAAACAACATATTGAATAAGTTTAAGTCTGAACAGAAAGAATCCGTAGCCCTTAAAATTTTCAAGAACTTTTTCAATGCACCCAGAATGGCATGGGCCTTGACCTGCTTACTAGCAATAGGTACATCCATATCAATGATTGAATTCAGAAACTATGAAACAAATTATCGTAACCTGCCTATGAAAAAGGCCGTGCTGGAATTTTCTTCAGATGATCTCATTGAATACAATTGGTTTGCCCAATCAGAAGAATTTTGTGACTGCTCTGGAAATGTCATCTGGAGTGATGATGGGCAAAGAGGTTTCATTACGCTTGCAGGACTCCCAATGAATGATCCTACCCAGAATCAATATCAAATCTGGATCGTTGACCCTAATATGCATGCTAATCCAGTAGATGGTGGTGTATTTGATATAGTCACTGGAGACGCGCCAACAATCATACCAATCAATCCTAAGCTTCCTATTGGAAAAGCCAAAGGTTTTGCTATCACATTGGAACAACCGGGTGGTGTTGTGATCTCTGAACAATCTCTGATACTTACAGCCCCTAAAGAACGTCCTGAAAGTTCATACGGTATTACCCAAACAACAATCTAAAAATTTTCCATTGAAATAAAAGCAACGAAATTTTAATTCGTTGGATATTTTTTTCTATGAGTGATTTTTTTGAGAGCGAGCAGGCAGATGCTTCAGAAATTGCTTTAGGGGAGTACAACTCATAAACTACCTACTCGCAATTAAATTTTTCGTTTAGCTTATTAAATTGGATTTACAAACTTGAAGAAAATAATCAAAAGGATATTTCAAACAGTTGTTCTCTTAATTTGCACTCTTTATGCTTTCCTGATTATTTATGCTTATACTCCAAATGAGACGCTATCTTTAAGCCTACTCCAGAGTGATATTGATCAATTTTTTCAGCATGATAATCAACGGGTCAGGTACCGGCTATATTCGGAATGGAACAATGAAAAACCCAACTTGATTCTGATACATGGATTTGGGAACAATTTAGGATCTTGGAACAGCTTGGCTCCAAAAATAAGCGAATCATATAACGTTTATGCAATTGATATGATTGGTTTTGGGTTATCAGAAAAGCCGATTCACTATCAATACACAAATATCAATCAAGCGTCCATCATCCAATCATTTGCAGAAGAATTGAATATGGAATCATTCATTGTTGGAGGTCACTCACTTGGCGGCGCAGTTGCGATGCATGTGGCGATGAAAAATCAAAAAACACAGGGCCTGATATTATTCAATCCAGGAATCATAAATACTGGAGTGCCAGAGTTTTCTAAATATTTGAATCTAATCTTCCCAATGTCTAGAGTTTCAGCAAAGCAATTTGCGGACAGAGATTTTAGAGAAACTTTTCTTAAGCGTTCGTATCATGATCCAACAATGGTGACAGATCAAGTCATGGATAGAGTTATGCTTGGGAGTCAAACAGAAGACTACATTTCTGGAATGAGCAGCATGCTTAGCAAGTCTTATGATGCCAATGAGGCTGATCTTATGGACGATGTTAAACTTCCAACACTGATTGTTTTTGGTATTGAGGATAAAAACAAGAGCATGGCAGAAGCCATGCGACTTAAAAATGGTTTTAGAAATAGTCGTTTAGAAATTGTCCAAAATGCTGGGCATTATGTGCATGAGGAATCTCCTGCTTCTGTTTCACAAATCATCATCAAATCGGTAAACTTTCTTACAAGTAAAGATGAATAAAATCGTAAAAGCTGAAAACAAACATCTCAATGAACTAGGGAGATTGTTTAATCTCTACCGAATCTTCTATGAAGAAGATGATGACTTGGAAAAAGCTTCAAAATATATTTCAGCAAGATTTAATGATGGTGACTCAATGATCTTTGTTGCTGAAAATGGTGATGAGCTCTCTGGATTTGTTCAACTCTACCCTTCTTATTGCTCTGTCAGTGCTGTACCCATTTTGATACTTTATGATTTATTCGTTGATCAGTCTAAAAGAAGCAAAGGCATTGGCCGTTCATTGATGAATGCTGCACGAGATTTTGCAAGGGAAAATGGCTATAAAAGGCTTGAGCTATCTACGGCAAAAGACAATTACATTGGCCAATCTCTCTATGAATCACTGGGCTATGAGGTAGATCAAGAGTTCCTTCATTATAGCCTGGAGATAGACTAAGAATCATCCAAAGAACCATACTCTGCAATTCCAGCTAAACTTCTTTTAGGCGCTCTGTAGCCTGTATCAATTGATCCTAAAATTTCACCGTCACTGATTCTGATTTTCATTGCCACACCCGTGAATATATTTGCAGTAAAGAAATGTTCTTGATCATATGAAGGACTGACCTGTGCAATTCCCCATCCATGTTCTTCTAAACCTATTGTTTGAATGATTGCGCCATCTTCATTGAGGATTTCAATTCGGTCGCCTCTTGAATGCAGCAATCTTCCATCATTCAAATAATTGACAGCTATTGCAACATTCTGATCAGTGAGATCGCCTGGCAATACCAATAAATCATCCATCTGTTTTGATTGCTGTATGTCATAACGCATGATCTTTTTTCCAATTTCAGTGGTATAGGTTATAAAAGCTTCACTGGGATGCATGGTTGAATGGGTGATGCCCTTAAAATGATGAAATTCTGGAGAGTAAGCAACATCATAAATCTCCTGGAGTTGCAATGCTGAGTCGAATTTGTATATGTTTGCCTCTCCAAGCAGATCGCTTCCTGGTAATCTTTTCATATAGCTGCCTGGATATGGAGTGTTACCGACAAGTGCTTCTCCCAAATATATATTTCCATCTTTATCAAAAGTGACATTAGAAAAAGCTCGGTTGGCAAAATGATGATTGGGTAATTGTTTGCCATCTGGTGAAACTCTAATCACTATATGATTGTGCATATCAAAAGCCCAGAGAATACCTTTGGGGTCAATCTTAAGTCCAATAACAAGGTGATCCGTTCCTTCAGTCCATAAAATACCCTTGAGATTGAAATCCTTGTCATATTGCAAGATTCTTCCATTGCCTTTGTGATCATCAATGTCTTCAATGAGTTCGGTACAACCAAGGAAGATGTCTCCCAATTCAAAGGGCTTCATCGTATTTTCTTTTTTATTTTTGATGTGCATAAGCGTTGCTCTATGATGGTAAAGACTTAAATGATATTTTTAAAGTATATTGAGAGCTCTATGTTTCAATTTGTAAAAAGTTTTTTAAAGATAATCATCACGCTTATATTGGCTGTATCCTTCATATTGTATGCATTGATCGAGCTTGATATAAGATACCCAAGCGAGATAAGCAAAGAGGAAATAGATTCGAAGTATCTTTTAGAATCTTCTGGGTTTATAGAAATTGATGGGGTTAATTTACATTATGCCATCGATGGCTCGGGGCCTGATTTGCTACTACTTCATGCAAACTATGCAAACCTTATCGATTGGAACCCATGGGTTAATCAACTCAAAGATCGCTTCAGAGTCATACGAATAGATATACCTGGTCATGGGCTTACTGCAGCTGATCCAAGCAATGATTATTCCATGCAAAGAACCGTATTTTTGCTCGAAGAATTTATAAATGCAATTGAGGTTCAAAAACTGAGTATTGCAGGCGCCTCTTTAGGAGGGACCATTGGGCTTCACTATGCAAGAAGGAACCCAGAAAAAGTTGAGAATCTCATTCTGGCCAGTCCAGGTGCACTGAACCCAAGGATAAGAGGAAGAACTGAGCCTGTAACACTGCCAAAACCTTTTGAAATTATAGCCTACTTCACGCCAAGGTTGATTACGGAGTCTTTGCTTAGAAGCGGTTTTGGAGATCCAGATAATGTCAGCGATAAATTGATTGATCGATGGTATGACTTGCTATTAAGAGAAGGACAAAGGGATGCACAGATTGCAAGAGTGAATCAGTATGTTTCTGGCGACATTGATCTTGTGCTGAGTGAGATTACATCGCCCACATTAATTATGTGGGGCGAAAAAAATAGTGTGGTACCTGTGGAGCTCGCATATGAAATGAAGAACATGATGAATAATTCAACTCGTATTGAGATGATTATTTATGAATCAGGTGGACATCAGCTCGTACAAGAGCTTGGATTACAAACGGGCAAGGATGCATTAAAATATCTCATGAAATGGAGAGATGATGATGAATAAACTCAATTTAATATGTTTATTTTTATTAATGATTGTCACTGATTTATTTGCAAATAATTCTGATTTTTATAAGTCTGGAAGAGAGATCCTTGGTGAAATGGTTGCTATTGAGTCAACAGAGGCAATGGGCCTAGCCTCGACCGTAAGCGAATATGCAGGGACTGTTTTATTAGATAATGGTTTTACCAGCGCTGACATTGAGGTAGTTGGCCCAACTGAAGAAGCCAAGGGTTTATATGCAATCTATCGTGGACAATCTTCTGCAGAACCTGTGATTGTGATGGCTCATATTGATGTCGTTCCTGCAGTGAAAGAATCTTGGATTACAGACCCGTTTAAAATGACCGAAATAGATGGATTCCTTCATGGGCGTGGAACTTCTGATAACAAAGCTGGAGCAGCCGGATTGATTGCAACATTTGCCAAACTTAGAGCCGAAGGATTTATTCCTAAGAACGATATCATTATGCTTCTCACAGGAGATGAAGAAACTGGCATGCAGAGCATTCGTTATTTTAGAGAAAATTACAAAAATGTTCAGAATGCTGCGTTTGCGTTGAACTCTGATGGAGGTTATCTGACTGGCACAATGGATGACCCGGAAGCATTTAGGTTGCAATCTGCTGAAAAAGTCTATTTCTCTGTCACTCTGACAGCAAAAAATAGAGGGGGACATAGCTCCATACCAAGAAAAGACAATGCTATTTATGACCTGGCTGATGCAATCAAAAAAATTCAGCAGTTTAATTTTCCTATTTCCTTGAATCAAACAACACGTGCAACTCTAGAGTTTTCAATGAAAGATGCAAATGATTCTGAAAAATCAGAAATGAACATGATTCTCAATGGAATACAAAAAGATTATAAACTTCTTGAAAAGGATCCTGAGATGAATGCGCTCACACGGACTACTTGTGTCGCTACAAAATTAGAAGGGGGACATGCTGAAAATGCACTCCCAGTATCAGCAACAGCAACAGTGAATTGCAGACTCCTCCCACAAGATGATTCAGATGAAGTGCTTTCGATCATAAGGGGTTTGGCTGGTGATGAAATTGTGGTATCCCCAATCACAAATGTCCGAAAAAGCCCAGCTTCCCCTATAACAGATGAAATAGTGGAGCTCATTTCCTCATCTATAGATACAACCTTTCCTGGTCTTCCAATTGTTCCGACGATGTCTACAGGTGCCACAGATGCAATTGAGTTGAGAAGTAATGGTGTTCCTGTTTATGGAACCAGTGCAATGATGACTGATCCAACTGGATATAGAGGACATGGGCTGAATGAAAGAATTGAAATCACAGCGTTCAATGCAACGCTTGATTTCTGGTATGCACTTATGAAACAGTTATAAACAATGGATCCAATAAAAATATATAGTTCAGCAAGATGTCCTTATGCTCAAAGGACCAGGATGCTTATGATTGAGAAAGAATTACCATTCGAGCTAACCGAAGTTGACTTGAGTAATAAACCAGATTGGTTTTTAAAAGTATCCCCTTATGGAAAAGTGCCAGTCATTGTTGACGATGGGGAAACCATTTATGAATCTGCAATCATCAATGAGTATCTTGAAGAAAAATATAGAAATATTTCCATGATGCCTGAAGAGCCAATTGAGCGAGCTAGGGCCAGAATATGGATGGACTATTGCACTAATAAATACCTTGTACTCTCAAGAAAACTGCTTGTAGATAATGGGAATGAAGCATTACAAATTGAGAATAAAAAGAAGATCAAGGATTCTTTGATTTACATAGAAAGAGAATGTTTCGAAAAAAATGTTGATGGTCCCTTTTGGTTAGGAAGTGAAATCAGCCTGGTTGATCTACATTATGCTCCATTCTTTGAGAGATTTGGCGCTTTCAAAGAGCTATTTGGTGTCGAATGGCCTGAGGAGTGCACAAAGATTCAGAATTGGTGGAAAGCAATTCAAGAAAGAGACAGTTATAAAATGACCGTTTTGCCGACAGATGCACATGTAGATCTTTATAGATCACTCATGAGGAATATATCTTAGTCTGATCTGAGGGCCTCAATCGGATCCAATTCGGAGGCTGATCTTGCTGGGAGGAATCCCGCAACCAATCCAATGAAGAGAGATATGAATACGGAGAAAATGATGTACTCCCATGCAACAGCAATTGGCAAATCTGGATATACGAACAGTGCTAGATTAATCACCATGAAACCGGTCATTAATCCCAAAATTGCACCAAATATTGAGAGAAAGATAGACTCAAGCAAAAAGACATCACGGATTCTTGATTGAGATGCTCCGATCGCTCTCATGATTCCTATTTCTGATTTTCTTTCATTCACAGCCACAGTCATGATGGTAAAAATCCCAACACCTCCAACAAGAAGGGAAATCCCTCCAAAAGCAGCAACAGTGAATTTAAGCCAGTCCATGATCTCGCCAAGTGTCTCTAGCATATCTGCCTGAGTGGTGATTGTAACATCCTCCCCTCCATGTCGACTGATCATGAGTCTTTTTACAGATGCAACAACCTCCTCAGTTGTAGCATTTTCTTCATGAACAACATCAATCTCTTGGAATCCATTTTTATTGAACATCGTATTAAACTTTGCAATTGGTAGATAAACAGCATCATCTAAATCAAAGCCAAGAAAATCACCTTTTGGCGGTAACACTCCTATGACTCTAAAGCGTTGTGAATTGACTCTGATTGTTTTTCCAAGCGGATTTTCATTCCCAAATAGTTCATCTCTCATTTTTGGACCAAGGACTGCATAAGATCTTGGCGTCTTTGGATTGTCTTTTGGAAGATACTGACCCAGCATTGTATCTGCGCCAACAATTTGATCATAATCAGCTCCAGTGCCTACAATGAGAGATCTCCTGAGCCTCGTATCACTCTCAATTTCTCCATTGGCACCAGAAACAGGAACTGCATATTTAATAAGAGGCAATCTCTCAATGGCTTCAGCATCATCAAAGGATAATGGTTTGATTGTTCCATGAATGCCGGCTGGCCCACCCATTGTCTGCGTCTTTCCAGGTTGCACTGCAATTACATTGCTACCAAATTGGGTAAACTGGCCAACTATAAAATCTTGCAAGCCTTGGCCCATGCTGGTTAAGAAGATGACACACACCACACCAACTGCAATTCCCAAAGCAGTTAAGAAGCTCCTCATTTTTTGAGAGACAATTGAGAAAGATGAAAATAAAAATATGTCTTTAATCTTCATGATTACTTATTTCCGCTTAAAGCTTCAACTGGATCCAGTTTAGCAGCTCTTTTTGCTGGCAAAAGACCAAATACGATACCTGAGATTAGTGCAACTAGAAGAGAAACATAAGATGCCCAAGATGGGGGCAAGAAATTGAATGTCGGAAATGCAACTTTTAGGGCTTGGGTGATTGTGTGACCTAGAATGAGCCCCATAATCGCTCCTGAGCCAGATAGCATGATGGCTTCCACCACAAAGAGGTTATTGATTTGCTTATTCTTTGCCCCAATTGCTTTGAGTAAGCCAATTTCAGCCTGTCTCTGTGACACGGCCACCAACATAACATTCATAATCAAGATACCTGCTACAAACAAACTGATTGAAGCAATTGAGCCAAGCGCCATGGTCAATACATTAAAAATGTTATCGAATGACTGTAGAACAGTGTCTTGCTTAATGACCGTGATATCTTCTTTGCCTTGATGACGCCTTTTAATAATAGATTCTATACTCTGCATAGTTTGCTCCATTCGAGTTGAATCTTTAACATCAAGGATGATCCTAAAAAGTGAATCACGATTAAATAATGCTGTTCCCAAAGCAACCGGTATGATCACAACTTTTTGCACATCTATACCAATTGCTCTTCCCTCCTCAGCAATCACACCAGCAACTCGACATCTTCGATCACCAATTCTAATCCATTCTCCTAGTGCGACCTCATCTCCAAAGAGTTCTGCTTTGATTTCTTTACCAATTGCACAAACGGGTGGCGAATATCTTAAGGTCACCCCAGGTAAAAAACTTCCTGATTCCATCTCCCATCCTCGAATGCTTGAAAATACTGGCGTGGTTCCAATAATTGATGCAGATCGTTCTAAGCCATCGTATTGGGCAGGAGCTTCTCCAATGACAACTGGCGCTATACTTTTTACATTATCGATCTGATATAAACTTTGAGCATCCTCTATTGTCAATGGTCTAGGCGAAAGACCTGCGAGACCAGCTGGATTTCCTCCTCCAGATGTCTCATTGCGTCCAGGAATCACAATCAAAAGGTTTGTTCCAAGGCTTCTAAACTCACCGGTTATATAATCTCTTGCGCCCTCGCCTACTGCTGTGAGTAAAATTACAGCCATAACTCCGATTGAAGTGGCGATGAGAAGCATTATTGTCCTCAGGGGATATCTAATCAATGTGGTATAAGCCAAAAAAAGTATGTCGGTGAGACGCATCTTCAGGCCTTTTTTTGATTTTGATCGTTAATGATTTTTCCATCTCTCAACTCAATCAAGCGATTTGAACGCTCGCCCATTTCTCTATCATGAGTGACCACTATTAGGGTCAGGCCCGCAATGTTAAGCTCTTCGATTAATTTCACAACTTCGTTGCCTGATGAAGTATCTAAGTTTCCTGTTGGTTCATCCGCTAGAAGGACATCTGGTTCCATGACAATGGATCTTGCAATTGCAACTCTTTGTCTTTGACCTCCAGAAAGTTGCTCTGGTTTGTGATCTGAACGATCGGTCAAGCCAACTTTTTCAAGAGCTGAGCTGACCTTCTCTGATCGTTCTTTTGGATTCATTCCAGATAGAATCATTGGCATCTCGATATTTTCGAATGCTGTCAGCCTTGGAATCAGATGAAAGGATTGAAATACAAAACCGATCTTTGTTGATCTGATGCCTGCCATTTCGTCATCGTCCATCTTTGATGTATTGATCCCTGATAAAATGTAATCACCGGATGTTGGTGTATCTAATAACCCTAATATGTTGAGAAGGGTTGACTTACCTGATCCTGAAACGCCCATTATGGAAACATATTCATTTTCCTTAATTTCCAGGTCGACCTCATCAAGCGCATGAACAACCTGATTCCCTACTTGGAACTCTCTGCTCAGTTTCTCAAGGCGAATCATTATGAGGAGCTATTCTTCAGAAACTTCTTTTGATTCTTCTTCATCCTCATCGGATTTCTCAACTTCAACTGTTGCACCGTCCATGACACCAGCTCTATCAACCGAAAGAACAATTCTGTCTTCTAAGTCAATCCCACTGAGGATTTCTGTGAACTGCCAATTCGATAGACCGGTCTGTAATTGCCTTTTTTCAATCGTATTGTCATCTCCAATGACGTAGACGTTGTCTCCCCTCATGATTGCTTGAGTTGGAAGACCCATTGTCTCTTCACTGATATCGATGATGATTGTGACATCGGCACTATAACCCGGAAGCAAATAATTTTGTGGGTCATCGAAAGTGGCTTCAATTTCAACCGTTCTCGCCTGTCTTTCTAAATCTAATACATAAGGAGCAACACGGCTGACCGTAGCAGGAAACTCCTCCTCTCCAAAGGCATCCATTGTGATTTTTGCACTCATTCCAGATCTGACATCAGGAGCATCAATTTCATCAATCGGTGCTTTTATGTATAAGCAAGAATTATCAATCAGATCCAACGTTGGTTTTGTAGCAACCCCTACTGGTGAGGGCGTGACATATTCTCCAAGTTTTCCTTCAATCTCAGCAACAATGCCGTCAAAAGGTGCAATCAACATTGTTCTCTCAAGTGATGCTTTCATGACATCGACATTGGCCATTGCAGCATTGCATGCAGCCATTGATGATTCAGCATTTGCTACAGCAGCCTCTTTGGCTTCCTCAGACGTCAACCCTTTTGTGAATAATTCTTTCGCACGGTTTGCATCTCTTTCTGATTTTGCTGAAACAATACATGCCTGCTCTGCAGACCTCTCAGAAGCCATGACTCTTGCCTTGGTCTCTTTGTTCCAAAGCTCTAATAGAATATCTCCTTCGCTTACAGAATCGCCCTCTTCTACATGCAGAACAGATATTTGGCCTGCAGCAGCTGGTGACATTTTCGATCGCCTACATGCATCAATGGTTCCAGCTCGGGTGTTGGAAACAGTTTTCTCTACATTTCGAATCTCTGGTTTCACTGATAAAACTTTTATTGGCTTTTCATCACCTCCAAACATAAATGATGACAAGATTATTACTGCAATAACCACTCCAATGATTTTTTTATTTCTAGTCATTTTTTCCTTAGCCTAAATTTGCCTGCTCATTGTATAGAGTTCATGTTGAAAAAGCATTTTAAGATACAATTTGTCACACTGTCATAAGATGTTCAGAAACCTCATGTTTTCTTCACATTTAATCATGTCAAAGATAATATTCTGATAAGGGTACTAATGGGATTTAAAATAATGAAAATAGGAACGTTACTTTTGTCTGCTATCATTCTCACAGGTTGTGTCTCAAAGACTTCTGATACTATATTTTCAGGTTCAAAACCGATCATCGATAAGAAGGGTGTGGACCTGAATGCTTATGAAGTAGATCTCAAAGAATGTACCGAATATGCAAATGATATATCAGTTGGCCGAAGTGTACTTAAGGGATCTGCCGCAGGTGCAGCAATTGGAGGAGTAGTTGAGGTATTGACTGATGAAGACGATGCCATAGAAGTCGGGGCCATCTCGGGCGGTGCTAAATCTGGAATTAAGTCTGTAAGGCAGAAAGAAAGGGTTGTAAAAAAATGTCTCAGAGGCAGAGGCTATAAAGTTCTCAACTGATTAATCTGGACTACACTTAACGCCTGTTCCACCCAAACCACAATAACCACCAGGATTCTTAGCCAAGTACTGTTGATGATAGTCTTCAGCATAAAAAAATTCTTCTGTCGCTCTGATCTCTGTGACAATATTTCCATATCCAGCATTTGATAATTCTTTTTGGTATTGATCACGAGAGCATTTAATCTTTTCATACATCTCATCGTTATCATAAAAAATGATCGATCTGTACTGACTGCCCACATCATTTCCTTGTCTCATGAATTGTGTGGGGTCATGACCTTCCCAAAATATTGAGAGTAAAGAATCCAAATTGGTGATATCAGTATCATAGACAACAAGAACGACTTCAGCATGGTCAGTGGTTCCAGAACAAACCTCTCGATATGTTGGATCAATTGTTTTTCCAGCCGCATATCCAACACTCGTTGAATAAACACCTTCTTGTTGCCAAAACATTCTTTCAGCTCCCCAAAAGCAACCCATACCGACAATCAATCTATTATGATAATCCGGATATGGTGGTTTGACTTTATTTCCATTAACGAAATGGTTTTCTGCAATTTTCAACATTTATAAATCTGCCTCTTATATTAAAAGAGAATAATTATGTTAAATTAATCTTAAATAATTTATTCGTATAAAACTTGGATTCTGGCTTTAAAAATATCTATATTAAGCTTTCACTGACAATGCTGCTCATTTTGAACAGTATTGGCCTTGCTTTTTCGCAAGACAGTCAAAATCTAGAAAAAGCAGAATTAAGGAATAAATATCAAAATGAGTTCATTGAGCTATACGATCAAGAACTCTATGTCCAAAGCCTAAGGCCAGCAAAGGAAATTGTCACCCTCACCAAAGAAATCTTTGGAGAAAACAGCTACCGACTTATAACTCCACTAAATAATTTGGGTAGCGCTTACTATATGGTCGAAGAATATGAGTTGGCTCAAGAAATATTTAAAGAATGTATTCAGCTCATTGAGCTAAATAGGAACATTATCTCACCTGAACTCAGTTCACCTCTCTATGGTATTGCTCTTACGCTCAATCAATTTGGTCAATATGAAGATGCCATCAAGGTGCTTGATAGAGCTCTTAGAATTAATCATGTCAATAATGGCCTCTATAATCCTGATCAAATTAAAATTCATGACAGTCTTACTGAAAGTTACGTGGGCATTAGAGATGTAGAAAAAGCCAATCATCATCAATCCTTTCAGGTCTTTATTAGTAAGAAATATTATGGAATAGATAATCCACAAGTCGATGAGTCGCTTAATAAATTGGCGAAGTGGTACAAACGAACTGGCCAAGTATATTCAGAAAGGGAGATACATAAGGAACTTCTTACTCGTCAAGAATCCAGGTCAGATGGTGATATAGCGTCATTGGTTGAGACATATAAAAACCTATCTTTTTCTCATAGAAGAGAAGGAATGGATTTGTTTCAAAGTGTTAATCCACTGAAAGATGCCATTGAAGTAATTGATCTAATGGAAAGTCCAGATTTAAACCTCAAGTTTGAAGTACTTCTTGATCTGGGAGATACATATATCAGTTATGGAAGAATACAAGCTGCAAGAAAAGCTTATTTAGAGTGTTGGATGCTTATCAACGATGACCAAACGATGAGAGGTACAATTGAGGATAGATTTTCTCGTCCTGTCCGTGTTAGAAATGTTCAGGTACCAAAAACTTATCCCCTCCCGCCAATTGGTGAAGAGATAGGAAAAACCATGCCTGGCTCGATCTCCCTAAAATATGATGTTGATTTAAATGGTCAAACTATCAATATAGAGGTTATTGAGTCAGCCCCTGCTGGCATCATTGATCAAGAAGCAATTAAGGTCATAAATAGGGTTATTTATAGGCCTAGATATATTGATGCAGAACCTCAGTTGACCGAGGGACTGAATATTCGTCATGAATACAATGTTCGACTAACAGATATTGAAGATGAAGAAATAGAAGACCCCGATACTAAGCCAATAGAAAATTCTTCTGATGCACCTTTGGAAAATCCAATCGGTTAAAGACTCTCAGACTGTTTGCGGTTGATCAAACTTCTGGAGAAATAAAATACTGATAAAAACAACAGACTTATAATCCCCATTGCCCATCCAAACGCACTGTTTCCAAAAATATCCATAGCTCGACCAATAATTGGTGGGCCCAATATTTCTCCGATTGATAAAAAGAAAATAAAACTCGCATTAGCTGAGACAAGAACCTGACCTTTATATTGTTCTCCAAGCATAGTTAATCCCAGAACGTAAAATCCCATTGTCACACCACCCAGCAGGAATAATAATAAGAACCGCAGCATTGGGAGGTAGAAGAATACTGGGATTAGAAACAAGACGAAGATTGCAATGATGGTGAGTAAAATCATTAACTTTCTCTTGTCATACTTATCTGCCAACCATCCAATCAATAATGGAAGCATCAATTCGCCTGATGCCAACCATGCCACTGTTCTTGATGCTGCTGTATAGTCTTCATTGACATAAGGCAATGCAAAAACTGGTAATAATCCTGCGCTAGCAGCATAGAGAAACCCCATCATCCAGCTTGAACCCATGAGTATGGGTGAAGAAAAAAGATATTTTGAAAAAGAGATATTCATAGGAGCTTCAAAATCTCCTATGTCTTTCATTGACCATAAAGGTAGTGCGACCACTATTGCCAACGAAGCAGAAATATAAAATCCTCCAAATGTCTCAACTGATGTAAATGACATGATCAAAACACCAATGATGAATCCAAGCGAAAGGAGACTTGTGTATATCGCAATGATCCTGCCACGGGTTCTGTCTTCTGCAAATGAATTGATCCATATTTCGCTCAAAACCCAAATGACTGTTGCAGCCAATCCGATGATGAATCGCAAAAGAAACCAAGCATAGAGATTTTGAAAAATAGGAAGTGCAAGTATCGCTAAAGGCAATGTAACCAAAGAAACTCTCAAAACTGGTATTTGACCAAAAAGGTTGACCATTCTGGGCAAAAAAGGTGTTGTGACAGCTGCAGACAATCCCATCATTGAGGCTGCTAACCCAATTATCGAGGAACTGATGCCCCAATGTTTAAGGGTCAAAGTGCTGAGTGGTAAATTAATGCCTGCTACAACTCCGGCGAGTGAAATTGCAAGAATAACACGAAGAAGATTGAAGAAATTTTTAGGCAGCCTCATCAGGCCTAATTATTTAGAAGATTCTGATAATCTTGTTTTCCCTCGATGATTAAAGAGAGGACTTCTTCTGAGCGGCCACCAATTTCCTTTGCCAGACGCTCAGCCTGACCAATCGTTGCTGACTTCCAGAGCTCTCTTTCATTCTTGGATAAACGATAAACTTTAATTCCCATGGTCTCTGCATTTTTTAGATTCCCAGCCTCTTCTTCTCTTAATTCCAGTCTTGCTTTTTTCGGATCCGGCCATGAACTTTCAATGGCTTCCTGCTGTTCAGGAGTTAAATTATTCCACCAATCTTTACCTGCCACCATAACTGACATACCGAGTGAATGTTGGGTCAATGTGTAATGGGGTGCCTCTTGTTCTTTTCCTGTTTTGACATACAAAGCTATGGAGTTATCTCCTGCTGTAATCAGGTCTGTTTGCAATGATTGGACTATTTCTCCATAACCCATCGGAATTAAATCAGCACCTATGGCCTCAGCAAAGTATCTTGAACTCAGACTTGCTGAAACACGATAACGGATCCCCTTCAAATCATCGGGTTTTAAAATAGGTGATTTTGAATAGACATGATGAAATCCAATTTCACTCCAAGCAAAAAACTTCAGACCCTTCTGATCTAGCATTTCTGTAAAAATTGGTGTTAGATAATTATCATATATAAAATCAGCTTCTTCAGGACTATCAAAAAGATAAGGAGCATAAAGCAAAGCAGTCTCTGGGACTAGTGTTGAAACAATGATTGCTGATAAGTTCGCAAACTGAACTCTATTTCTCCTTAATCCTGAAACCAGATTTTCTTCCGATCCAAGCTGGCCATAGACCAACATTTTTGTTTCTATAGTTGGGAGTTTTTCTTTAACTGACTGCTCAAAATCATAAAAGTGCTTCACTCCAACTGTATTGGGTATGCCTGTTCCACCAACAGTCATGTAAAGCTCATTTTCTTCTTTTGGTGATCCACAGGCAGTCAATAAGAAAACCATAAAGACAAGTGTGAACGAAAGATTAATTTTAGGGCTTTGAAACATGCATAGATTGTCTCATCAGACCAAGTTGGAGTCTATCTATGAATCGTATAAACTTCATTTAATTATTATGAAAACAAAAGAAACAAAAATAAAAATACCTTCATCTGAAATTACTTCAGAATCTAACTATCTTAATAGACGAAAGCTCATTCAATCAGTCGGGTTATTCTCACTAGGGCTTGGAATGAATGAATCAAGTATCGGGCAAGATCAGTCGATTGATTCTTTGCAATCAATAAAAAATCTTAAGTATTCAACAGATGAAGCACCAAATAGTTTCTCGGATATTACTACTTATAATAATTTTTATGAATTTGGGATGCAAAAAAGTGACCCATATATGAATAGCGGGATGTTTGAACCTAAACCATGGAGCGTTGATGTCTCTGGAGAGGCCAATATAACAGGAACATTCGATTTAGAAGATTTAATTGATTTCAATAAGCTTGAGGAAAGAATTTATCGTTTGAGATGTGTTGAGGCTTGGTCAATGGTTATCCCATGGGTCGGTATACCTCTGTCATCAATCCTTAAAAAATTTGAACCTATGTCATCTGCTAAATATGTTGCATTTGATACGGTTTATAGGCCTGATCAAATGCCTGGGCAAAAAAGAAGAATTCTTCGTTGGCCATATACCGAAGGTTTGACCATAGATGAAGCAATGCATCCGCTTACTTTTATGGCCGTGGGTATCTATGGAAAGGAACTTCTTAATCAAAACGGGGCTCCAATGAGACTGGTCATACCATGGAAGTATGGATTCAAAAGCATAAAATCTATAAATAAAATTAAGTTTCAAGAGCGACAACCCAAAACAAGCTGGAATATATCTGCTCCTCAAGAATATGGATTTTATGCCAATGTCAATCCACTGGTTGATCATCCGAGGTGGAGCCAAGCCAGAGAAAGAAGAATAGGCACAGGTTTTTTTGGTGCAAAACAACCCACTCTTCCATTCAATGGGTATGCAGAAGAAGTTGCTGACTTATATACAGGCCTAGATCTCAGGAAATATTATTAACATCATCAAAACACCGCTGATCATCCTATTGATGCTGATCCCATTTGCTGTACTTTCTTTGAAGTCACTTGGTTTTTTTTCAGGTTTGGGAGCAAATCCTGTAGAAGCCATCATTCATGATACAGGTTTATGGGGTATCCGATTTTTGATGATTACACTATTGATTACCCCCATAGCTTATTATTCAGGTAATCGATCAATTGCTAAATTGGGAAAGCCAGTTGGCTTAATGGCATTTTTTTATGTATTGAATCATTTCTTGTCTTACGCGTTGATCGATCAAGCTGCTGATCTTGGAGTCATCATGGTCGATATCATCGAAACACCCTATCTGATTGTGGGCTGGGGTGGTTTTCTTTGCTTGCTTGGCGTGGCTTCGGTCTCATTCAAAAGGCTTGAAAATTGGTTCAATCAAAATAGATCGACAATCAGTGGGCTAGTCTACACTGCCACTATTTTGGGTGTATGGCATTTCTATTGGCAAACTAAAGTGGTCGAGACTGAACCCCTTCTTTATTCAGCTATTCTAACTGTTTTGGTTATCTGGAGGTTTAAAGTAACCACCAATCAAGTCAAGTAAGTGAATCTGTCACAATCATATTAAAAAGTTCAGTGGTAAATGATCTTAGATCATAATCATACTCATCATAGTTGTTGTGCATAAATACAAATCGATACTCATTTCCTGATTTTGTTGTTATGAAACCAGCCAAACATCTGACGCCATTAAGTGTACCGGTCTTGAGTCTCAATTGACCTCGTAAAAGTTTCGATTGATAGATGTTTTTCAAAGTACCGTCAACGCCTGAAATTGGAAGCATTGATTTGATACTCGAGAATTTTGTGCCTTGATCAATTTCTTGGATCAAGCTCATGACTGATTCTGCTTTTATTCTCGTTACTCTTGAGAGGCCGGATCCATTATCTATTATATTTCTGAAGTGCCAATAAATATTGTTCTCTTTCATTGATCCATATAAAAGCTTTCTTGAATTTCGTAGTTCTTTTCTCTTTGAAAATTCTGGAAGACTCAAAAAAATATTTCTTGCAGTTAAGTTATCACTTTCTTTTAGCATCATCTCCAAGGCAGTGCTCAGCTCTTCTGAAAAAACATGAGCAACTAAGACATGCTTATTCGATTTATTTTTTTTCTTATAATATCCATTTATTGTTCCGCCAGAATTTAGCCAAAGTTTTTTGAAAACACCAAAAAAATAATGCTCTGTCCTGGTAATTGCTAAGTCATGATCTAGATTCTTGCATTGAGCTGGGTAAACCCCATTGATTAATATTGTAAGGGTCTGCTTGCGGAATTTCTCATCAAAAGTAACCTTTGACCTAAAGTCTTTACACTTGCCACTGCCAACCGATAAGTTATTTTCTATCTCGATCCCTATTGGCAAAAATAATGGAGTTATATCTGGTTTACCTGTTTGCTCATTTAAATTGAAAGAAAGATCAATTTTATTTGAATTAACAATCAATGATGAGTGCATCGTGTTGTATGGTCTGAGAGGACTTTTATCAAATTTAGCTGTCGATTTTTTTCGTTGTCTAAAAAAAGTCTGATCAAAATATATATCATCACGAATTTCTCGAATACCCTTTGCTCTTATATTAAGAATTAACTTTTCAAGATCTTTTAGAGAAAAACTGGGGTCGCCTCCACCTCTGATCAATAAATGATCAACTATCTCTTTGTTATTATTCTCTTTTTCAATAAAGGCGTCTGTCCTCCATTGGTATGCCTCTCCCAATAAATCTAAGGCAGCAAATGCGGTGAAGATTTTAGTGACAGAACCAGGGCTTCTAGTGGTACTTGGATTAATGCTGATTAATCTTTCACCAGATTCTGAATCTTCTAGAATGATACTTAATTTATTTTCTGGAATTTGATGCTTTTTGATCAGTGCATCAACAGAGGCTAAACCATCTGTATTGCTAAAAATGATTGCTAGAAGAACAAGTACTTTTATGATTGTTTTGTTTTGGAGAGTAACAGGATGCATTCACATCATTCTATTCGATCACCTATAGCTGTCTAGTAAATTCTTCAAAGCCTGATTACCTGGACACAATGTTTCATGGTCAATTGAATTAAGAGGTTCATCAATCATGTTTTCCGTATCAGTAAAGTCTTGTTGTGATTCATCTATATAAAGAAGGCCTGTTAATAGTTCTCCTTCTTCTGAAGCGGCTCTGATATTTTTCACAGAATCACCTCTAGATTGAGGAGAATATGATTCATCTGTTTTTCGAAGTATGACTCTGCCACCATCATGAAGATCGACTTCAATGCTTGAGCCTTTTTCATAATTCACTTCGATCTCATTGAATGGTGCTATGTAGTCTGTATATACAGCCTCGCGTTTTGACTCTCTGGTGCTCATATAACTCTTAGTTGAACCTTCATGATCATTGAATGTCACACATGGTGAGATTACATCAACCATTGCAAATCCTTTGTGCATGAGACCTGCTTTCAGGAGAGGCACAAGTTGATCTTTATCACCAGAGAAGCTTCTGGCAACAAATGTAGCGCCAAGGGCAATTGCTACTTGACAAGGATCGATTGGTACCTGTTTGTTGGCTTCACCTTTTTTTGCAGTTGATCCCACATCTGCAGAAGCAGAGAATTGGCCTTTTGTTAACCCATAAACACCATTATTTTCAATGATGTAGAGCATGTTTACATTTCTTCTTATCGCATGAGAAAACTGCCCCATGCCTATTGATAAGGTATCGCCATCGCCTGAAACACCGATACAGAATAATTCTTTATTTGCTGCATTGGCACCAGTTGCGACAGAGGGCATTCTGCCATGCACAGAATTGAAACCATGAGACTGATTCGCGAAATAAGCTGGTGTTTTGGAAGAGCAGCCAATTCCACTCATTTTGATCATTCGATGCGGAGGGATATTGAGATCAAAAACCGATTGAATAATCGCTCCAGTGATAGAATCATGTCCACAGCCAGCACAAAGCGTTGACATCGCACCTTCATAATCGGTATATGTCATTCCAAGTTCATTTTTGGGTGCATTACTTCGAAATATATTTGGTTTTTTTATGTAGCTCATGCTGCTTTTCCTGAGGATATTTCATTCATAATTTTTTCTACCACGTCCTTAGAGAAAATTGGGATTCCGTTGTATAGGCGAATTGATTTGAGTTTAGAGATATTACATGAAGTCTCTGTTTTTAATAATTTGAGAAGTTGACCATCACGATTTTGTTCTATAACAAATACTTTTTCATGCGCGTCTATGAATTCCTCAATCTCTTTTGAGAACGGGAATGCTCTGACCCTGAGATAATTGAAATCATTTCCATCTTTGGACATGACATCTCTTGCTTCTCTAATCGCATCGTCACAACTGCCTATGCTGAGTATTGCCATTTTATTTTTTTTCTTAAATTCTTTAATTGGGCTTGGGACAATCGACTTGGCACTCTCCCATTTAATAAGCAATCTATCCACTACATCTTGATATTCATCAGCATCTTCTGTGTAGCCACCAAACTTGTTATGGCCAGATCCCCTTGTAAAGTATGCCCCTTTTGGATGAACTCCTGGGATTGTTCTGTATGGAATACCGTCTCCATCAGAGTCAAGATATCGATGAAATTGCTCCATGTCCTCGAGAGTAGCTGCATCTAAAACTTTTCCTCTATTAGGTTTGTATTTGTCATCCCAAGCAAGATCTTTAACCATCCAGTCATTCATACCGATATCTAAATCTGTTAAGACAAAGACTGGTGTTTGAAGTTGTTCTGCGATATCAAATGCCTCTGCTGACAAATAGAATGCTTCCTCTGGGTTTGCAGGATATAAACAAACGTGCTTTGTATCACCATGAGAAGCATATGCACATGAAAGAATGTCACACTGTTGTGTTCTGGTCGGCATTCCTGTCGAAGGGCCAGTCCTTTGTACATCAAAAATTACTGTTGGTATTTCTGCATAATAACCAAAACCTATGAACTCATTCATCAGGGAAATTCCAGGACCACTCGTTGGCGTGAATGATCTTGCACCATTCCATCCCGCGCCCAGTGCCATACCAATTGCTGCCAATTCATCTTCTGCCTGAATGACTGAATAATTATTTTTCTTGGTCTTCTCATCAACCCTATAAGCTGCACAATATCTTGAAAATGCATCCATTAAAGATGTCGATGGTGTAATTGGGTACCAAGAGCCCACAGTGGCGCCTGCATACACACATCCCAATGCAGAAGTAGCGTTGCCATCAATTATAAAATGGTCCTTAGTTTTATCTGTTGCAATAGCTTTAAATGGCAATGGACAGTCAAAATTTTCTTGTGCGTAATCAAAGCCCATTTCTAATGCCTGTTTATTGGCATCAATAAGATGCGTTTTTGATCCAAATGTATCAAGCAGTAACTGTTCGATGACTTTCATATCCATTTCGAGCAAAGCTGCGAGAACTCCGACATAGGTAGTATTCTTCATTAATGTACGCGCCCTTGCCGTATCGAAAGCCTCATTACACATTTTCGCTAAAGGAACTCCGAATACAGTTATGTCATCTCTTGCCATAAGTGCTTCCCTTGGCCATGAGGAATCATAAATTAGGTAGCCTCCAGGCTCGATGGCATTTAAATCTTCATCATAAGTTTGAGCATTCATAGCTACCATGATGTCCACACTTCCTGAGGGTGCAAGATAACCATTTTCATTGGCTCTTACTTCGTACCAGGTTGGAAGTCCTTGAATGTTTGATGGAAAGTAATTTTTTCCAACTACTGGTATACCCATTCTGAATATACTTTTCATGAACATTCCATTTGCACTAGACGATCCAGTTCCATTTACATTGGCAAACTTTACAGTGAAATCATTATTAGATGGAGCGCTCATTAAACAGCCTTTTTCGTTTTCTGTGTCGCATCAATTGCCTCTTCAGTAGCATAAGGAATTTGAAGTGTGAACTTCTTCATATCCCAAGCAGCTGTTGGGCATCGTTCAGCGCAAAGTCCGCAATGTATACAAACATCTTCGTCCTTAACCATTACCCTTCCTGTCTGAGGTAAATCTTCTGATACATATAAAGCCTGGTCATAGTTGTCAGCTGGAGTTTTGATTTTCTTCCTTATTTCTGACTCTTCATCATTTTCAGTGATGGTCAAGCAGTTCACTGGGCAAATATCAATACATGCGTCACACTCGATACATAAACCAGCCTCAAAATCAGTTTGAATATCACAGTTCAAACAACGCTCTACTTCTCTTTTAAACTGCCCTGGCTCATAACCGAGCTCAACCTCTATGTTTATATCTTTGAATCGATTATCCATTGGAACCGTAGGGACTTCATATCGATCATCATAGTCGTAATCATTGCTGTAGCTCCATTCGTGGATACCCATCTTTGCAGTAACCAAGTTCATTCCATGAGGCAACCTTTCTTTCAGTGATTCATTATTGCAATATTTGTGTATAGAGATTGCAGCTTGGTGTCCCTGCTCAACCGCTTCGATAATATTCTTTGGACCAAATGCAGCATCACCCGCAAAGAAAACTCCCTTAAGGGTTGACTCATATGTCACTGGATCCACAACAGGAACCTCCCATTGGTCAAACTCAATGCCTAAATCACGCTCAACCCATGGAAATGAATTCTCTTGTCCAATGGCCAAAATGACCGTATCACATGGGATGATTGTCTCATCGACTTTCTTCGATTGCCTTTTTCCCTCATCATCAACAGAATATTCCATTATAGAGAAACGCATACCCGTTAGTTTTCCATCTTCTACGATATATTCTTCAGGTGAATGACATAAAACCAGGTCAACATTCTCTTCAAGAGCTGGTTCTAGCTCCCAATCTGAAGATTTCATCGTGTGCCGCTCACCACGATATATGACTTTGACATCTTTTCCGCCAAGCCTAAGAGATGTTCTACAACAATCCATTGCAGTATTCCCACCACCGATTATTAGGACTTTCTCGCCCACTTGATCAATATGATCAAATGCAACTGATTCAAGCCAGGCAATTCCTACATGAATTTGATCAGTCTCATGTCGTCCTGGAAGATCTAACTCTCTTCCTTTTGGCGCACCAGTTCCAACAAGTACAGCATCATAGTCTTCTTGGAGAAGATTTTTCATGCTCTCGATCGGATGATTTAGATGAAGATTGATGCCTTGTTCTATAATCACATCAAATTCTTCATCAATGACTTCTGGCGGCAACCTAAACTTTGGAATATTGCTTCTTATTAAACCTCCCATCTCAGGCAGAGATTCAAAAACATCCATTTCATAACCTAGAGGAAGAAGGTCATTGGCGACTGTCAAGGAGGCACAGCCTGCTCCAATGATTGCTACTTTCTTGCCATTCTTATTTGAAGGAACTGCTGGAAGATGAGATTTAAAATCGCCCTTTAGATCACCGGCCACTCTTTTTAATCTACAGATCGCTACTGGCTCTTCGTCTACTCTCGCCCTTCTGCAAACCGGCTCACATGGTCTATCGCAGACCCTGCCAAGTATTCCAGGAAAAACATTGGATTCTCTATTCAGAAGGTAAGCTTGAGTATATTCACCTTGTGCAATGTGTCTGATATAGCCTGGAACATCAGTATGTGCTGGACATCCCCATTGGCAATCAACGACCTTGTGATAGTAATCTGGGTTTTTTGTATCTGTAGGTTGCATTTAACTAATTCAGCAGTTGTGAACGTATTATGATTCGTAAATTAAACGTTAAAAGTTTCTTTAAATTTATCTCTAACAACCCATTTGGATTTTCAGTTGAAATTATATATGTAGACGCCATAAAAAACGATGTTTTTTGCCCTAGATTTCTTAAAAAATATTAACTACGGAAATCGAGTTTCTTGCCAGATGGCTCACTGAGTATCTTCCCATCTTCAAATACTTTTAGACCATTAACGAAAGTCATTTCAATCAAGCCATCAAAACAATGGCCTTCAAATGGGCTCCATCCACATTCATACAAGATGTTGTCTGATGTCACTTTTTGACTGCCCTTTGGATCAACCAAAACCAAGTCAGCCCAATATCCTTCTCGGATGTAGCCTCTATCTATGATTCCATATCTATCAGCAACCGCATGACTGGTTTTTTTCACAATGGTCTCGATTGGTATGTTGTTTTCTCTACTGATCTCTAATAATGCTAAAAGCGAGTGTTGAACAAGTGGTATACCAGATGGACAATTTGGATAAGGTTTCGCTTTCTCCTCTGATGTGTGAGGTGCATGATCAGTAGCAATGATATCGATTCGATCTTCTTTCAATGCATTGATCAATGCTATCTGGTCTGCTCTTGTCTTAATTGCTGGATTACAAACCATCTTGCTACCCAATTGATCATAAGAACTGTCATTGAAGTAAAGATGATGGACGCATACTTCAGCCGTAATATTCTTCTTATGATCGCCGGTCTCAAAAAGCTCCATTTCTTTGGCTGTTGTGAGATGAAGCACATGAAGTTTTGAACCATGCTTCTTGGCAAGGCTCACTGCTTTAGATGAAGATTTATAACAAGCATCAACTGATCGAATTGCAGGATGTTCACTGATTGGGATTTCTCCATCATATTTCAATTTTGCTGCTTCAAGATTCTTGTCAATCATTGGTGTGTCTTCACAGTGTGTGACAATAAGCACCGGAGATTCTGCGAAAATTTGTTCAAGTGCATCATTATCATCTACCAATAGATTTCCTGTTGATGCGCCCATGAATATTTTAACGCCACAAGCGTCCCCTGCCTGAAGTGATTTAATTTCGTCAATGTTGTCATTACTTGAGCCCATGTAGAATGCATAGTTTGCATGGGCCTTGCCTCTGGCTATTTCATATTTTTGTAATAAAAGCTCTCTTGTAAGAGTTGGAGGATCTACATTTGGCATGTCCATAAATGATGTCACTCCTCCAGCAATCGCAGCCATTGATTCAGAACGAATTCCACCTTTGTGTGTCAATCCAGGCTCTCTGAAATGAACCTGGTCATCAATCAAGCCAGGAAGTAGTAATTTGCCATTCGCATCGATTACTTCCAGACCATTAGGTACAGATATATTCACACCGATGGCCTCAATTCTCCCATTCTTAATTAAGACATCCTCTTCTGTTAACCTGCCTTCATTTACAATGGCAGCATTGATAATTAGTGTCGCTTGATTTGTCATAAAGTAATTTTAAGAAAGAATTGTATGAATAGATTATGATTGACCTTGACTATGTTTGCAAAAACTAAAACATTTTACGGTTGGTATGTAGCAATTTGTTGCAGCTTGGTTTACTTTTTTGTCAATTCAATGACCCTTTTCGTGCCCCAAAACTTGTTCCCAAGATTGATGGAGGAATTTTCAATCAATCAAGCAGAGGTTAGTCTCACGGTTGCCAACACTCTATTTTATGCTTCATTTCTCTCACCCATTTCAGGAATATTAATTGATAAATATGGTGTAAAAATTGTTATAAGAATAGGGATCATCATTATGGCTCTGATCTATAGCTTTTATCCTTTTGCAAGCTCAATCGAAACCCTCTACAGACTTCATATATTAATGGCTGTAGGCTTGGTCATGTCTGGCCTTGGCCCTAATGTAATTATTGTATCTCGATGGTTTAAAAAACACCGAGGCAAAGTGGTCGGCATGGTGGTTGCAAGCTCAAGCTTAGGCGGGGCGACAATGCCATTGATGATTTCTCCTATCGTGAATAATCCAAATCTTGGATGGAGGTGGGGCTTTGGATTGCTTGCAGTGCTCTTTTGGTTATTTGCCGTAATACCAGTTTACAAAGTAATAAAACCAGAGCCAGAATCAATGGGCTTAAATCCTGACGGAGCAGAATCAACAGAAGAAGAAGAGGTTGAAGCCAAAGATAATGTTCCCCTAAAACAAGCTCTCCTCTCCAGGGCACTTTGGTGTTTAGGCATTGGGTCGGCATGCTTATGGTTTTCCATTCAGGGATTAAACAGTCAAATTTCAATCTTCTTTGAGCAGGAAGCTGGATTTACAGCTCAACAATCCGTTTTCCTGTTCTCAATTCTTTTTTGGTTCAGCTTTATCGGAAAATTTGGATTTGGAGCTCTCAGCGATAAACTTCCAAAAAGAACTGTTTTATTGTTGAGTTCAATTGTTTTATTTCTGGGTTCATTGCTTTTGTTTGATTTTTCAGGTTCTGAGATTACGCTCACAAGAAATACGACTCAGCTTAGCCTATTCACAATATGCTTCGGACTAGGATTTGGAGGTAGCTTTAGTATGATCCAACTTGTTGCAGTTGAAACCTTTGGTAAGGCTTATCTTGGAAGAATTCTAGGCATCATTACCCTGATTGACGGTTTAGGGGCTGCTTATGGCACTAAACTATTGAGTGAACTTGCGGTTGATTCTGGAAGTTACTTTTTACCCTTTGGGGTAGTCTCAGCAGTCACGTTTTTTGCAATCATTAATGTTCTTTTTATAAAACCACTTGAAATTCAGAATGATAAGGTTGATTCAAATTTGTAAACGATACAATTTGTCGCTAGCCTATTAGTCAGATGAGAAAAGAACCAACTACATTTAATATAACCCCCATGTCAGGAGGATGTGGCGCTGAAGTTTCTGGAGTTAATCTTTCTAAGCCAATGGAAAAGGAGGAAAAGAAGTTACTTGAGGAAGCATGGTTAGAATATCAAGTCCTATTTTTTAGAAACCAGCCTCTGACACCACAGCAGCATGTAGATTTTGCTAAGGGCTTTGGTGAGCTCCAAGGTCCTGGATATATGCCAACATTGGATGACTATCCTAATGTTTATGTTCAAGAATATCCTGATCTCTTTAAAGGCATTGTTTCAGATGTTGATTGGCATATTGATGCCTCATTCCTAGAAAAACCGCTTAAGGGTGCAGTTTTATATGCCATTGATGTTCCAGAAACTGGTGGTGATACTACTTGGGTCAATTTATATGAAGCCTATGATTCATTATCTGATTCAATGAAAACACTTTGCAGCAATCTAACGGCTGTGCATGATAACTTTCATAAAAATCTTCTTAGTGTCATTGAAACATATGGAAGCAAGGGTTATGAGATGGCAAGGAAGGCGACTCCTCCGAGAGAACATCCATTGGTTTGCACTCACCCTCAGACAGGTAAAAAGTGTCTCTTCTATAGTGAGCTTATGGTCTCTCATTTTAAAGAGCTCACTGCAGGTGAAGGACAGTATCTCAGAAGTTTCCTCATTGATCATATAAAGAAACCTGAATTGGCCTGTAGATTTAAATGGGAAAATCATTCAGTGGCATTCTGGGATAATCGTTGTACTGCGCACAGAGGGATATTCGATTTCGGAGATGCTCACAGACTGATGCACAGAGTTGCTATTCAAGGTGAAACAAAACCAAGTTAAATATGTGGATCAAGAAGTTTCACAAAGACGATAGCGAGGATTTAAGATCTCCTATTCCAACTCAAGTCGTATCAAATGAGGAATATTTACCAAGACCTCAGACTCCTGATCAAAAAAAAGTCGAAGCCATCATTCATGAAATGGCAGAGACATATGGTAAGAAAGCAGGCCTATCCAGAAGAGATTTCCTAAAAACAGCCAATGGAATGGCGCTTGCATTTGTAGCGATGAATCAGGTCTTTGGAAACTATTTCCAAGCACATGCAGAAGAACTCACAGATATAGACGCAATCTCTGAACTGATGGTTAGAAATCAGTTCATCTTTGATGTTCAAACCCATCATGTCGCAACTGGGAAAACAGAGCCTCTGGGCTTTAGAATCATGGCATGGCCATTCAATGAGGACCTCAAAGGAAAAAAACCAGCAAATGATGATCTGAGATTTAATAATTATGTGAAAGAAGTATTCCTAGACAGCGAGGTCTCAATTGCATGCTTAAGTGGTATTGCTTCAAAGGTTCTAGATGTCATCAATGTTGATGAAATGGTTGAATCAAGAAACACTGTTAATAACATGGCAGGATCTAATCGGATGGTTTGCCATGGTCCTATAGCGCCATATATTCCTAATTTCATGGAAGAAGCAGAAAGACAAGCAACTGAGCTTAATGTTGATGCTTGGAAATTTTATACTGGGGTGTTCAATATTGATGAAGAATACAGCTGGTGGATGGATGATGAAGAGCTCATCTATCCTTTCTATGAAAAAATTAAATCATGGGGTAAAAATATTGTTTGTGCACACAAAGGCTTGCCATTTAGACCTCCTAGGCCTGGAGAAACAGACTTCACACATCCCAGAGATATCAAAAAAGCCTCAAAAGACCATCCTGAAATAAATTTTGTGGTCTACCACTCTGGCTTTAGAGATCAAAATATGAATCTGCCACCAGAGGATACTTATTTGGATGAAAATGCATATCTGCCTTATACCACTGATTTATGTAAGGACAGAATTGAAAATCCTCACATGAGCAATGTATATATGGAACTTGGAACAACCTTTGGACATACTGTTATCACACATCCAAAAATATGTGCTCATCTTCTTGGGCAAATAATTAATGCATTTGGAGTTGATCGTGTCTTGTTCGGCACAGATGCAATCTGGTGGGGTTCACCACAATGGCAAATTGAAGCATTCAGAAGATTCCAAATCCCAGAAGAAATGCAAGAAAAGTTTGGCTATCCAGAAATTACTAACGATGATAAAGCAAAAATACTTGGTCTGAATGCAGCTAAACTTTATTCAATTGATGTTCCGTCAACTATCCAAAAAATCTCAGATGATCGAATGGCCCAACTCAAGAATGCTTATCTAGCTGAGGGTGGAAAGCCCAGTAATAATATTTATGGGTGGGTGATTAGCTAGTCTTTTGGGTTCAAGTTAATCGGCTTACCCTGCATGTGATCGACATTATTTATACCCAGTAGTTTTGCAATAGTTGGAGCTACATCGGTCATATGAACCGGACTAATTCTCTCATTCATTACCCCAAAACCAATTGCACCAAAAATCGCTTGCATCTCTTTAAGATTTGGGTCATATCCATGCATGCCTTTTGGGCCATCATTAGAATTATTAAACATATAAGGAGGCTCTGTGGTGACAATTAAATCGCCTGTTCGAGTTGGATGTTTCATATGAAAACTCTCTGGAAGACTGTCTGTTGTATAGACCATTAAGTTGTCTTGCCTGGAAAGCAATTTTTTTGCCTTCATCCGATCTTGTTCATTATCGATAAACACATGCGCCACCGCAGGTCCGGCTGAAATGATGTAATCGATCTCAAGAGTATCCAGAATTGATTTTAGAGAAATGTATCTGTTCACATCTATCATTCCATGATCACTTACCAATAATAGGGTTACATATTGCCATGCATTGATCGCCTCTAATCGAGAGAAAAGCAAGCCCAACATCTCATCTTGCCTCAATGTCTGCTCATAAATCTTGGGATGCTTTGTTCCATAAATGTGTCCGACTGAATCTGTCCCATCCCAATAAGTCATGATTAGTTTTGGTCTGATCTCATCAGGCATATCTAACCATTCAATGACTTGATCAATTTTTTCTTCTTCCTTTACGTTTGCGTCGAAAGGAGCATATTTATATGTTGCCTGCCAACCATTCCAATCTGTCTCTGAGCCGACCCAAAAATATATCCCAGTTGTGATGTTTTGTTGTTCGGCTAGAACCCATATTGGTGGAACATCAATCAAGTTTGAATCATCCGGATAACTATGGAAACCAGTTTCTCGATCATAAAAAGAGTTATGAAGAATGCCATGGCGATCGGGATGAACGCCTGTTGCCATACTTACATGACCTGGGTAAGTTGTGGACTGATAAACAGGCTTCATAAACTCAGCCCTAATCCCCTCGTTTTGAATCTTTTGGAAGGAATCTAGCTCTTTTATGTTCCAAACATCATTCGTCATTCCATCCATAGAGATGACAATGACAGTATGTTCCTTCTCTGCAAGGCTTCCACAAGAGAAAAAAGCCAGAAAAATAGTAAGAGCTAATCGCAACTTATAATCCGATTGCTATGGCTTTTTAAATCTAAGTGTAAAACGATCGCTCTCACCAATCTCACTGAGTGCTTTCTTTTGTTCATCGCTCTGAGCTCTATAGGTAGGAGCGAGTGTCCAAACTCCTTCTGAATGGTCTTTCGTATCAAGTGGGTTAGCATTAATCTCTGATGATGCATCCAAAATAAATCCTGCTTCTTCTGCAATTTTGATCATATAGCTTTGATTCACATATCCAGATTTAGAGGCAGGATCTTGGGGAACTGCTTCATCACCCCTGTGCTCAACTACTCCTAAAATACCACCCGGTTTGAGCATTTCATAAAAAGCCTCTATGGCTATTTTCTCCTGCCCTCTTGCCATCCAGTTATGGATATTTCTGAAAGTAAGGACCATATCGACTGACCCTGGGTCAGCTACTTCGAGCCGGTCTGGCAACATCAAAACACCGTGTTTTACATTGCCATATAAATCAGGTCTCTTTTCAAGTTTTCCAAGAAATATTTTTCCAACCCTTTGCACAAAAGCACTATCGGAATTGAAATCAAATGAGGCTGAAATATACTGCCCTTTTTCGTTCAAGTAAGGTGCGAGGATTTCTGTATACCAGCCGCCTGAGGGCCATACTTCTACTACAGTCATATTTGACTTAATGCCAAAAAATTCCAATGTTTCCTTTGGATTTCTATAGATATCTCTTGTTTTATTTTGCTCAGAGCGGTGTTCGCCAGCAATCACGTTTTCCAAAGATTTCGCTTCAGTGACTTCTAAACCCAAGGCTAAAAATGCCAAAATAAAACCGATTAATAGATTTCTTTTTCTCATAACATCCCCATAAATTAATTTCTTTTCTTTCTCATGAAAACAGCCAACACAGGTGCCAAAATAACTCCAGCAATAAATCCTCCGATATGGGCACCAAATGCAACGCCTCCATCAGAACCTGAAATGGAACTGTTAATCAATTGTAAAACAAACCAGAAGATCAATACCACAAAAGCAGGCAATCTTAAGACTTGCAAAAAGAAACCCAATGGTATTGCAACTCTAATTGATCGTTTTGGAAAAAACACCATGTATGCGCCTAAAATACCTGAAATAGCTCCACTTGCACCAATCATTGGAATTGTAGACGCAGGATCTGGTATTGCTTGACTGAGTGCTGCAACTAATCCACAAAGCAAATAGAATAAGATAAAAACTGGTTTACCTAGTATATCTTCAATGTTGTCTCCAAAAACCCAGAGATAGAGCATGTTGCCGATTAAATGCATGAAACCTCCATGAAGAAACATCGAGGTAATAACTGTTATTTCAGGGCTGACCCACCTCAATTCTTGAGGCAGTAATGCCCCCTGAAGCAAGCTTGCAGGTATGACACCAAGTGCATATATCGCGACCTTTACATTTGGCCCAAGGCTCAATTGCCACAAAAAAACAACCACGCAACAAGCAATAAGGATATATGTAATCAAAGGAGTAGATCGTGTCGGATTGTCGTCTGCGAGAGGTATCATCGATTAGAATGTGCAACGAGGTTTTCTTTCTACAGCGTTATATAGTTTGAGTGCTTCTGACAATTGGCTTGATAGTCCTTTGATTCTATTCTCAGATGAGGGATGTGATGAGACAAATTCAAGGTTGGGTCTATTGCTGTCTTCTTGCATCTTCTTCCAAAGGCTCAAGCTTGCAAAAGGGTTGAACCCTGCCTCGGCCATTAATCTTAAGCCTGTTTTATCAGCATCTGATTCTTGCTGTCGATTAAAGGGTAAGTTCAAACCATAAGTAGATAGTATCTGAGACATGGTGTTGACCGCATTGATTTGATTGTTCATTTCATAAATATCAGCTTGAGATCTAATCTGTCTGTTAGCCATGTTTCCGGCTATTACAGCCATGCCAATTGTTGTACCCACTCTGGTTCTCATCTCACGTTTCGCACGTTCATATGAATGTTTCTCTGTAACATGAGCAATCTCATGTCCAATTACCGTTGCAAGCTCATCTTGATTTGAAGCAACAGAAAATAGGCCGGTATACACCCCAAGTTTTCCTCCCGGCATGGCGAAAGCATTGACACCTGGATTTTCAAAAACTTCTATTTCCCAATCCTCATCTACAAATGGTTCATCGAGCTGTCTTATGATTTTCTTGGCTATACAATTGACTTGAGTTCTTTTGCTCAGATCTCTCGATATTGGTAATGATGTCTTCATTTGTTCCCAAGCTTTCTGAGACTCAATCTCAATCTCCCTCTCGCTTACAAGCAATGCGGCTTCTGTTTTGGATACAGAAATCAAAGCGACCAAACAAAATAAGGGTCTAGTGATTGCTTTTGATTTAAACATGCTTATTTTCTTCTATTTTCATAAACGCTTTGTCAGCTCGATAACTGGATCGAATTAAAGGCCCGGCCACAACTTCATCAATGCCTATATCCTTACCTATCTCTGAATATTCTGCGAACTCATCTGGGTGGATGTACTTTTTAACAGGCAAATGATTTATTGTTGGTCTCAAGTATTGACCAAGAGTCAATATTTTCACCCCGTTCTGATGGAGATCTTTCATTGTTTTAATGATCTCATCTTTATCCTCACCAAGGCCAAGCATCATCCCGCTCTTGCTTAAAAACCCCTTATCACTTGCATGGCGAAGTACTCTGAGTGTTTGATTATAACCTGCCCTAGGGTCTCTCACTGGATGAGTCAATCGCTCAACCGTTTCTATATTTTGTGAAAAGACATCTAAGCCACTTTCAAGGAGTGTATCAAGATGATCTAGGTTGCCTCTGAAATCTGGAGACAAAACTTCTATGACAAGATTTGGTGACATCTTCTTTGATGAGGTAACACATCGAGCGATGTGAGATGATCCGCCATCATCCAAATCATCTCTGTCTACAGAAGTTAAAACAACATAATTAAGTGCCATAAATGCGATTGTTTCTGCAATTTTCATCGGTTCTTCTATATCAAGCCAGCCATTTGGATTTCCGGTATCTACAGAGCAAAATTTACATGCTCTTGTGCAAACATTGCCCATTACCATTAAGGTGGCAGTCTTATGATTCCAACACTCTCCAATATTAGGACATTTTGATTCTTCACATACACTACTCAGTTTGAGGTCATGGACTTTCTTTTTGAGTGATAAAAAATTCTGGCCGGAGGGAATCTTTACTTTAAACCAGTTGGGTTTATTTGGACTGTCTCGATCAGGATGTTCAACGGATACCTTTATGCCATCTTTGATGGCTTTTATGCCATTTCGGCTAAGGTATTTTTCACCGCTGGCTGTGTTCTGTGTTGTATTATTATCCATAATCGATATCTGAATTATAGTTGACTTTACAATGCCTGAACATTCGAAAAAGCAAATGATCACAAGAAAATCACATTTTTATATTTTTTTAATAATCGTTTCTTCTTTAATATTTTATTCCTCATCTATAGTCTCAGAAAGAGCAAGGTATTTGGATGATCTTGAAGACTGGAGTAAAGGTTCTGTAATCATTCAGATTGATGCAAACAATTCTATAAAGTTCAAAGTTTTAATTGCTGAATCTAATAAAGAAAGAAGACAGGGGTTGATGCATATCGAAGCCATGGAAAATGATGAAGGCATGCTTTTTATCTTTGATCCAGGAAGAAACGTATCTATGTGGATGAGGAATACTCCTATGCCACTGGATATGATATTCATCAACAAAGAGGGGAGAATCATCAATATTGCAAAAAATACAACTCCTTATTCAACAAAAGGAATCTCTTCTGGTGGAATTATCAATTGGGTTTTGGAAATAAATGGAGGCCTGTCAGATCGCATGAATATCAAAAATGGCGATCTTGTAAGCTTTAATCTTATAAGGGACCCCGACGAAGAATAGTCCACCATCTCGCTATATTCAGCAGACTCATGAGTGACCCAGCCAAGTATGTCAGTGCTGCTGCTCTAAGGATCTCTTTTGCTCTATCAGAGTCACCTTCTTTTAAAAAATTACTGCTTTCAAGCATGGGCATGGCTCTCGAAAAACTGGCATCCCATTCTGTTGGAAGTGTTACGAGATGAATAATTGAACTCATTCCTAGTGTCAAAAAACCTCCCAAAAACATGATTAAACCTGATTGTGGAACACGAGTAATGAGTGTTACGAATGGTGCTGCCATGAGAATAAAGGCGCCCACTCTTTGTGCAGGTGCCATGAGTTTAACCAGTTTTGTTCTGAGTGAAAGTGGAAAATATTTTGTAGAATCTTGATGGGCATGCCCAACTTCATGTGCAGCTACAACAATCGATGTTAGGGAACCAGAATTCATCTTATCTTCAGTGAGTCGTACAGTTTTAGATATTGGGTCATAGTGATCTCCCATTTCGGTAGATTCTACCCCAATATCCTTTAAATCAAGGGCATCCAGAAGCTTTCTCGCAAAATCAGAGCCAGTAAAGACATACCTGTCTTGAGGATCATGATATTTCTTCATAACTCTTTGAACCCAAATAGAGGGAAAGAAAAGAATTAAAAATATGATCAAAAATGTGATCAGATAGCCCACTGAATTCTACTCTATTCTTTTGACTCTTACAGAGGAGTTCAGACCTTCAATTTTGAGCATATAAGTATCACTCACCCGACTTCTTTTTATTGTGATTGTGGGATTATTAATTTTCACTCTAAGAACACCCGCACTGCTTTGCTGCCATACTTGGCCGTTCTCAAGTTCAAATTTTGTATAGCCATCCCATCCTTTGAACTCTCCCAAAATTCTTGATTGGATACTCTCTCTTTCATCACGAATAATCAGGCCAAAATTATCGTTGGATTCAGATACTTCAGATGAATCATTGTTTGAAACAGTTTCAGTCTCTGAATCCTTTTCTTGTTTGATATCATCAGGTTTTTCAGAGCTGCGTCCTAACCTTGAAAGCAGTCCTGTTCTTTCTCTAATTGGTTTGGCAGTCTGAACTTCAGGGTTCTCTGTGATTCTGTCATAACACTGGAGTCTGATTAATGAAACGGTGATCTCTGAACATTCTTTTAGTTTCTGCTCTAAGGACTGAGCGTTGGATTGAGACGAAAATACAAATAGAAAAGACATTAAAAACATGCCGATGATGTTATGTATTCTCATGAAATCTCCTCAGAATCTCTTAGCTAACAATCATACATTTACTAATATTGTGTTGAAAGAAAAATTATCGATGAGAAGTGATATATTTTATTCGAGTTTTGTATATTTGTTGTATATTCACAACAGTTATTCATTTAATACATATAAATCAATAGTTTATATGATTTCTGATATATAAATTAAATCAATAATAGCTTGCTTAACTTTCCTTAATACAGGAAAATACGTACATATTTACGTTTAGGGGGACGTTTCTATCCTATAGTTGCACTCGCCCTAAACATTAATATTTAATTAACTCAATAAAATAAGAGAGGAACTAAATGAATACTTCTTTATTTGAAAGAGCTAAGTATCTGTTCATCACTTTGAGTGCGGTTGCTGTGGTTTTTGCCATTCCAACTTGGGCTCAAGATGAAGATGAAGATGCTGCTGAGCTCGGAAAAATCGAAGTCACAGGTTCTCGATTGAATCAAACAGATATTGAAACTGCACAGCCAGTTACAGTTATCTCAAGAGAACAAATCGAGTTATCGGGCTTCGCAACTGTAGCCGAGGTACTTCAAAACACTCCTTACAACTCATTTGGATCATTCAGAGAAACTTCTGGATATGCAAACGGTCAGGCTAGTGTTAACGAAATCTCGCTCAGAGGCTTAGGGTCTCAAAGAACATTGGTTCTACTAGATGGAAGACGAATTGCTTCAACTGGTGGATCTGGTGGTGCGGCTCAAAACCTAAACCAAATCCCATCTGCGATTATCGATCGAATCGAAATTTTGCGTGATGGTGCATCTGCGGTTTATGGTTCTGACGCTATTGCTGGTGTAGTAAACATCATCACTCGTAAAGACTTTGATGGTATGGATATTTCTGTAACATCAGGTTCTACTGAAGTTGGTGGCGGTGATTACACTAGAGCGAACATCACTGGTGGTGTTTCTAACTCAAAAGGAAACATCTACTATACGTTCCAGCACTACGATAGAAGACCTCAATACTATAACGAAATTCCTTATGCGAGCCATGCAAGTAACTATGATTACTTCAGCTCGTTCGGTTATCCAGGTGCTGCGATTACCAAACTTGGTATCGTTGTCGATCCAAGATGTCCTGAAGCGAACGTAGGTTCAAGCAGAGACAATGGATCTAACACATCATCTACATTCCCGAATTCATACTACTGGGCTGGTCCTGGTTTAGATACTGGACTCGGTCGATGTGGTTATGACTTTGCACAAGACATCATGTCGATTCCAAGAGCTAAGCGTAATGCTTTCCTCATGAAATCTTCTTATGATTTATCGCCTGACGTAACTATGAACACAGTGGTTATGTTCTCTCAACTTGAAGGTGATTCAAGATTTGCTGGAACTCCAATCACAGCTCCATTCCCAGTTATTC
>CACJRN010000014.1 GCA_902595845.1 uncultured Gammaproteobacteria bacterium | reverse complement strand
CTAAACAGTTGAGAGATCTATTCGAGAGTGAGCCCTATGTAAATACCTTTGGTGCATACAATGGCCAGCAGGCTGTTCAGCATGTAAAAGCAGGACTCAAAGCCATCTATGTATCAGGATGGCAAGTTGCAGCATCTGCCAATAGTAATAATGAAGTCTACCCAGATCAGAGCTTATATTCAGTTGATTCTGTACCCAACGCGGTGAAGAACATCAACAATGCATTTCGCAGACAGGATCAAATTCAAGTTCAAGAGGGTAGAGAAGGTTTTTATTATGCTCCAATCATAGCTGATGCGGAGGCCGGTTTCGGTGGTGCGTTAAATGCTTATGAATTATCTCGTAATCTTATTGAGGCAGGAGCAGCTGCCGTTCATTTTGAGGATCAACTATCTGCGGAAAAGAAATGTGGTCACCTAGGAGGAAAAGTCCTTATATCCACAAGCCAAGCAATTAGAAATTTAAATGCTGCAAGGTTGGCTGCAGATGTTGCAGGCACTGATACATTGATCATCGCGAGAACAGATGCTGAAGCAGCAAAATTACTGATGACCGATGTAGATGATATTGACAAAAAGTACATGACAGGTGAGCGGACCTCTGAAGGTTTTTATCAAATCACAGGTGGACTAGATATGGGCTGTGATAGAGGACAGGCTTTTGCTGAATATGCTGATCTGGTTTGGTGTGAAACTTCTAAACCCTGCTTGAAAGACGCTAAGAAATTTGCAGATGCAGTTCGAGGAGCACACCCTGATCAATTATTGGCATATAACTGCTCGCCAAGTTTTAATTGGAAGCAGCATATTCCCTCTGAGAATGAATTAGCTGAGTTTCAAAAAGAGCTCGGGAAAATGGGCTTTAAATTTCAATTCATTACACTTGCTGGATTTCATTCTACAAACTTTGCTGTCTTTGATTTTGCTAGAGAGTATAAGAAATTAGGCATGTTGGCTTATAGTAAGCTTCAGGAAAAGGAGTTTGATTATCAACAGTATGGTTTCACGACTGTTAAGCATCAGGCAGAAGTTGGGGTCGGTTATTTTGATGCAATCAGCCAAGCAGTTGGTGCAGACAGTGTTGCTGCATTAGCAGATTCAACTGAGAGTGAGCAATTTGGGTAAAAAAAGAGCCCCATCATGGGGCTCTCTTAAGTACTTATATAATGATCGATGATCTAGTCGTATAAGCCGACTATAATTGCAAGAGCAAGTGCACCAACTGCACCTGCATCACCTAGCATATTGACTGTATCTGCAAAATTAGATGCAATTCCGCCTACAAAAGGAACATCTCCAAAAACAACGCCAGCAACCACTCCTAGAGCGATTAAGCTAACAACGATTCCTGTGAAATCCCCAATCCATGCTTTGATATTATTCATAACTACTCCCCTAATAAGTAATAATTTAGAAATTTACATTAACAGGTATATCAAAACTATTGTTTTTTTGTCAAAGATTAGCGGTACTTTTTTGAGGAATCTGCCTTTTCCAATAATCAATTGAATCTAAATTATTATGATCCCAAGGGTGAAAATCTTTCTTAAAGAACTTTAACCATGGAATAAGAATTCTTCTGAGAATTCCAGGTTTTAGAAATAAGAAATTAATCCCATCCATCCAAGTTCTTATTTTCCATAATTGGCCATCATTTTTTAGCATAATGAACATAGACCTGAAAGTGTCTTTCAGTATGAAAAAAGTTGCAAAAATTAGTGCTTTTCTTCTGCCCTTTATTGTTCCGCCAACTTGTATGTATACATCAAATGCAACAGCCTTATGTTCTGATTCTTCCAACGCATGCCAATACCAGAGCTTAGCAACACTTTTTCCTTGATCAGCAAAATGATCTTTATTCTTCATTAAATCATCAGCCAATATTGCAGTGAGATGTTCTGCAGCAACTGTAGCAGCAAGTCTTTGATATGGAGTAAGTAGACTATATCTATTCTGATGTCTTTCAACCTGTGGCTTTGTTAGGTGTACCAAATCATATCCCCTTAAATCACAGAGCATCTCATTATATTGCTGATGAACCTTCCTATGAGCAGCTTCTTGCCCATAGAATGCTTTGATTTCTTTCAATAGTTTAGGGTCAGAAATTTGATCCTCAAAATTTCTAACAGACTCGATGAATGCCTTTTCACCAATAGGGAATAAAAGTGAAAATGCATTTTCAAATGCTGTTTTAAATGCACTACCATCAAACCAATCTTCTTTAAGGTCTGAACTAAGATCAAAGTGAGGTCTTCTGACTTCAATATCAAGTTTTTCTGGCGTTCTTTTTGAATAATGCATGCTTCTCATCTTACAAGATGTTTTTAAAAAGATTAATGAGAATTGATCTATTGCTCCTAATCTTATAAGGTGAATTATGTGATGGGGGTCTCAAAAAGAGACCTCTTTTTTATTTTAGGAGAAAGATATGAACAAGAATTTATACCTCAAGGTATTGAGTCTAATTTGCCTGATGTTCTCACTGCCCGGAATGACAGGCGGTCATTTGGATCATGAGAAAGGGCATTCAAGCGGAAATGAGACTGTTGCCTCTGATTGGGTGACAGCTGGCTATACTGGAAAAGATGCTTCTATCAAAATGGTTGAGCAAAATATGGCCGATGATGGAATATCAGTTCAAGGACGTTATGTCGGTTTTGGTTTCAATTGGGATCCAAGAGAAAATGAAATGAGAGTAGGGCGAGTTACTCCAGACAGTCCTGCAGATGGTGTATTAATGGTCGGCGATTTATTCTTGGAAGTTGAAGGAATAAAAGTTTCACCTGAGAATTTTGGCAAGCTTCCTTTCAGAGGGTTACCCGGTAAGAAAATTAGTGCTGTCATTGAGCGAGACGGAAATGAAATGGAAATTAGTTTTGCAAGAGGCACGATTAGAGGTGAAATAACAAAAGCTCAAGTTCTAGAGAATATGAACTCAGGAGATGCAGATTCTTGGCCTGCAAAGGAATTTAGAATTATTGAAGTTTTATCAAAAGATAATATTGTCTATGTTTTATCTCATGCAACTCAAACAGATAATATGGTTGATCTTGATTTTATGGCCTATACGGTTACAAGATTCATGTTCAATGAAAAAGGAAAGGTTGTTGAGGTTGCCAATTTAACAGAAGACCGTTTTATTCTGGAGCAGACCGGATATACGATCACAAGATAAAGCGAAGTCAATGCTTTGCTGGCATTCTGTCAGCAAAGCATAGGCTCTTAGTTCCCTAAAATTAATTCATTTATTGGGTAAAGATTCATATTCATCCCAACTGATAATCCTTCCTGGAAAAGCAGGATTAGTGAATGGCCATTCATTATTAAGCCACTTTTGGACTTCGTTAAAAAGCCTTTCATCTAAACCATTTTTTAACTCGCTCTCTATTACCCACATGAAGATTTCAGCATCATAGTCAGACTTATCTGTTGGGTAAAAGTAAACACAGCCGAGTACTTTTGATTCATCAAGTGTAACCATCGTGTATGCAAAAGAGGTTCTGTTTTGGAATTCTTTTTCATGCCAACCAAGGTCAATCAAGTTTTGCCTCAGGGTGAGCCCATCAGGCCAACCGCTTTCTGGCCAAACTTTGCTTACATGTTCTGCACTTGATGTAACAGCTTCAAAGTCCTTTTCTACATCATCAACCGATAGCATCCGCAATCTATATTCGTCAGTTTCCATCTTTTCAGGAATAATGAATTTAGATGGAACAAAATTTAATGTTGAGCGTTCTCCCATTTGAATAATAATATCAATCAGATTTTAAGAATCTGCTTTCCAATATTTTGTCCAGTGAAAAGGCGATTCAGAGTACTGGGGCAGTTTTCAATTCCTTCTTGAATGTCTTCTCGATGTTTAATCTTTCCATCCATCAGCCATTTTGAAAGTTCTTGTATTGCTTCATCAGCTCTATGTAGATAATCAAGCACAAGAAAACCCTCCATCCTTGCACGATTTACAATTAAGCTACTCAGATTTCTAGGCCCAACTGGCATATCAGTAGATGCATAGTTTGAGATTGCTCCGCAAATTACGATTCTTGCATTGAGATTAATCTTAAATAAGACTGCCTCCAATAATGGACCGCCTACATTATCAAAATAAATATCAATTCCGTTTTTAGCGATTCGCCCAACTTCTTTGGTTGCCTTCGTCGCTTTATAATCGATTACATGATCAAGACCGCATTCCTCAAGCCAGGCACATTTTTCCTCACCACCTGCTATACCAATCACATTGCAACCTTTTATCTTTGCAATTTGTGCCACCACTGACCCAGTTGCTCCAGCTGCACCAGAGACGACAACAGTATCTCCTTCCTTAGGCTGACCAACATCCAGCAATCCAAAATAAGCGGTGATACCAGTTAGGCCCAATACATTAATCATGGTAGGAATTGGCAAAATCTCTGGCACTTTTGTAAATCCTTTTCCATCTGAAATAAGATGGGTCTGCCATCCAACAAAGCCATTGACAAGGTCTCCTTCATCAAATTTATCATTTTTAGATTCAATGACTCTTCCCATTCCACCGGATCTGATGACCTCATCTATTTGAATAGGTGGCAAATAACCCGGCATATCCGTAAGCCACATTCTTTGGGTGGGGTCAACTGATAGATATTCATTCTGTATTAGAATCTCTCCATCTTTAACAGCTGGAAGTTCTTCTTCGATAAAATCAAAATTAGATTCATCCACCAACCCTATTGGTCTTTTTTTAAGAATCCATTTCTTGTTTTCTGTCATTCTAAGCTCCATTTTTTTTTAGATGGATTATTATCTACTTAATTCTAATAATTTAAAAATGATATGAGCATAAAACGATATATTTTGGGACCCGAGGGTCAGCTTCACTTTAGAAGGAGTGACAATTCTGAGCCATCAGATAATGGATTGCTTTGTTTCCATATGAGCCCATATTCGAGCATCATTTATGAAAACCTCCTTGATGAAGCCAAATCATTAGATAAAGATGTGACAGCAATTGATACACCAGGTTTTGGAAATTCTGATCGACCAACTTCACCTCCATCAATAGAGTCATACGCAATTAGTATGATCAGTTTTATTGATACATTTAAGATCAACAAAATAAATTTAATGGGCTACCATACTGGTTCAAAGATTGCCCTAGAAATTGCAAAACAAATACCAGATAGGATAAATAAAATAATTTTGGTCTCTGCACCCATTTTTACTGATGAGGAGTGTTCAGAGATGAAAAACATGTATTTGAAGAAAGATCACTTGCTCTCATCTGATGGCTCACATTTAACACATGCTTGGAATGAAGCAAAGTTTTGGAGTATGGAAGGAAGAACTGACTTACAAATTGCGAAAACATTTCACGCAAGATTAATTAATCCTGATATCTCATGGTGGGGACATAATGCAGCATTCAATTATGATTCATCAAAGACGCTAACTGAAATAAATTGCCCAATACTGATATTGAATCCTGAGGATGATCTTTATGAGCAGACAAAAAGAGCTAAAAATCTTTTGAATAATCCTCAGTCTAAAATACTAGATCTAAAATCTTGGAGTCATGGGTTTTTAGATCTAGAGACGGAAAAAACGGCTGAAATCATTTTTTCATTTCTTTATGAGTCTTAATGATCTCATCAATAACATAACTAATTGACCAGTTATGACCTAGACGCCTGTTCTTGTATCTGTCTGGAAGTAAATAGATTATGTTTTTTTCTAAACTTATGATTTGCGGGTCAACGTCAAGTTCTTTGAATGCGTTATCGATATTCTTTTGGGTGATCCATTGATTCACTTTTACATTTTTATTAATTTTCTCTGGAGGATTGTATCCACATAATTGGTTTACAGTTACCATTCCAGCTATTGGTGTTGCAATGGTATGGATCTCCATTGGAATATTTTTTGACCAATTCTCATAAAACCAGGCTGTTAATAGTCCTCCATAACTATGTGAGATTAAAATAACCCTCTCTATCCCACTGTTTATTGAAACATGCTCAGTAATTAGTTCATTTAGGAGGATGGCCGAAGGTTTAGGGCAACCTTGATCATTCCATCTAAAAAAATAGATATCATTTGTCTTTGAATCGATTGATTTCAGCGGATATATCCATTCATACCCCTGACTTCTTGATCCATGAACAGCAATAATCATCGATCCTTCATTGACCGGTTTTTCTTCCAATGAGTGAAGTCCATATTCAAGTTTCATCAGTTCTTTTCCTGATTTGAATACATGATTCTCATAATCAAGTTTCGAGAGCCAAGGATACTCTTTAGAGTGAATGCTGAAAGAAAAGATGAATGCCAATGCCAAGGCAATGATATGTTGTAGTTTCATTTTAATCAGTCAGACCTAATCTATGTCATAAACCCTATATCGAACTGGCTTAAGGACACCCAAGCTTGTTTGCTCAAGAGATAATTTTCTTTGAATTTGATTCAGTCTGTCCTCACCAAAAGCCTCTTCAATCATCACATTCCACATTTCTTGAGCTTCCTCATCATGTCTGATTTCAACTTCACCCCAGACAATTACATGACTCATCACTACTGGCTTGCAAATTGAAACACATGCTCTCGGATCTCTCTCAAGATTTCTCTTTTTTTGTTTTCCGGTAAAGCTGAATAACAGCCCCTGTTCATGAATTCCCATCATTAATGGTGTGACATGTGGCCCTCCATCAGGACCGATTGACGAAAAATGAACCCATTCATCGGGTTTATGAATTGTTTTTATGGCATCGACTAGTTTTTTATCCATCTCAGTCTCCTGATAAGTAGTTAGTAATCGCATCAACTAGAGGCGGGGTGAGTAAACTCAGAACATAGAATATCAATAGGGTAACGACCATAGCCACTGCAATAATAAAAATATTTCTCATGCTTATATTTGAATTTCTTTGGGCTTCCACTCCGGGGCGCCAAAAATAGATTTTATTTTATCTTTGATATCTCTTGAATTCCCGAAATCTTCAAGAATTTCTTTCCAAGTAAATACGGTAATTATAAATGGATTTGATGTCTTAACATTCCTTTTTAACCCAAAGACAACTTGTTCTTCCTCTGGCTGGTACGTTCCAAAAATTTTGTCCCAAATAATAAGAATATTTCCAAAGTTTTTATCCATGTATTCATCATTTACACCATGATGAACCCGATGAGCAGATGGGGTAACAAAGATAAACTCCAAAGGACCGAGTTTTCCGATCATTTTTGTATGTTGAATAACAGCCCATAGTGTAGAAGCAGCACCAACAATTAGGGTCAACAATGGATTAAAACCAATCAATGGAAGAATGAAGAAGAATGGAACCCTAATAATTGGATTGAACCATGCTTGTCTCAGTGCTACTAAAAAATTCATTTCTTCACTTGAATGATGATTCATATGAATTGCCCAGAAGAATCTCACATGATGAGAAGTGCGATGAAACCAATAGTAAATAAAATCAATTGCGAATAACGTCAAAATAATTTCTATCCATATCGAACCAAATATCGAAAACTCAAATAGCCTAAATTGATATAGAAAGAGATAAAAAGCGATGATCACACCTTTCGTCATTAAATTAATAACGACATTTCCAATGATTAATCCAATTGATCCTAATGAATCCTGATATTTGTAATATTTGAGACCTTTCTTAGCCGAGATAATTATTTCTAAAATGATTAAAAATAAAATGATCGGCGCACCGATGATGTAAATTGTATAGTCGGTGACTGTGTGGATCATTTAAGGTTTTACTGTCTAGCCATCGAGATAGGCTTTACGGCTTTAATAGAGACCATACCGTCTTCGCCAATATCAGATATTTCAAGCTCAACACCAATCACTTCAGCAAAAGCATTAAAACGTTTTTTTATCCATATATCATGAACTTCCTTCTCAGTCAGATCATGTTGACCCAGTCGAACAGTATGTTCCAAAATTAAACCAAAGGGCGATGTCCATCTCCTCTCTGCTTCACTATTTTCTTTATCTAGAAAAAGCTGATATGCACATGCTGTTCTATCTATCATGCCGACCATAACATCTTCCAATTCTCCTGATCTTTGATAATTATCTCGAACTCGCTCCAACATTGGCAGAGTGACTTGTACCTCATTTTCAATCAATTCATCGATCATATCGTTATTTTTGGCGAACTGAATTGTGGTCAAAATCATTTTGATTAATGCATCATTGATATCGTGCTGATAAGGCTTGGTTTCATTGAGTGATTTCAATACCACTGTCATTGCTCTTCCAAGCATTTCCTCACGACCTTCAAAACCACTTGAAGCAGCAGTCAGTTTTTTATCCTCATCGTGCCCGCCAGCATAAAGATTTTCAGCAGGCATCAATAAAAGAGTCATGATTCCTATTAAAATATAGTTTTTCATTGCATGTTTCCCCATTTCTAAAGCTAGAATTTACTTTATTAAATTTTCAAAGAGTGCTCAAGGACTCAATATTTTTACTTAAAGCCTTCATAGTCTTAAACTATAATTGTTTTTTGGATAGTGAGATGAGTAAACAAAAACATTCAATGCAGCCAAAGCCGAGTCATGACGAATCGGTCCGTCAAGATTTTGTTACAGATCTAAGGGCATATTTAACAGATGAGATCTACTCATTGATTACCCCTTATTATGAGAAGAAAATTGAGCCAGATTTTATTCAAGCAAATGAAAGGAAGCCAGAAGATAAATCTGAAGTGAAATCATTGATGCTCAATGATAGGGGTTATCAAAGTTGGAGCCTCTTGCAAAGATTGAGTCAACAGATGATGTTTACATCAGTCATTGATACAGTTGAGAGGAATTTAGATACTATGATTGATGACTTAGACAATCATCAATCGATTGGAAGCTTAGATATTGATGAGTCTCTTGATATACCGAGATATTTAACGGCTTATGATATTCATCAGCAACCAGGAGGTTACCACAACGAGAATATTGAAAAAGATATATCAGCCGGAGCAGTCTATGATATCTCCCTTCCTATATATTCTAGAAATGCAATGGGTGAAGAAAATGATCTTCTGGCACAAGCCATTATTCGTTATATTGATGATCACCTAAAAACATTCCAACCTCAGGAGATTATGGATATGGGATGTGGAATTGGAAATTCAACATTGCCTTTTTCTAAAAAATACCCAGATTCAAAAGTGATCGGTGTCGATGTTGCTTTGCCTTGCTTAAGATATGCTCATGCCAGAGCCAACGCTTTAGGTGTTGAAGCACATTTCAGTCAGCAAAATGTCGAAAAAACATCATATGATCCAGAGTCCTTTGATCTTGTTACATCTACGCTCTTACTTCATGAGACATCACATGATGCTGTTCCAAAAATTATCCAAGAGTGTTTTAGGTTGCTCAAACCTGGTGGATGGATGATTCACCTAGATGTTTACCCATTCCATAAAAAAGAAGACGATCCACTTTATGATTTCTTAAAAGATTGGGAAGTGATCAATAATAATGAAAACTTTTCTGGGGCTCTTAGAAATATGAATATGAGAAAAATCATAGAGGATGCAGGTTTTTCATCTGAAACCGTTGAGTTCACTTCTGCCGAGGCTGCAGCAAAATATAGTAAAGGCTATACCGGAGATTTTTATTTGAAGTTACCTGTCTACCTTGCTCAAAAACCTAATAACTAATGAATGAAAAGACAAAGCTTCCACGTGTCGCCAAAGGCAAGAAGCCAAAGTACCTCGATGATGGTTCAATTGATAATCTCATGGCAATGATTATGACATTGACTCAGGAAATTTCTGTCTTAAGGGATCGAATTGATACTCTTGAACGAATGCTGGAAGAGAAAGAAATAATTTCTACAAAAGAGTTCGATGATTTTGTTCCCAGCGATGATCTTGAAATGATGAGGAAAGATAGAAGGCATGAATTACTTGAAAGAGTTCTCTTACCAATCAAAAAAGAGCTGGAGTAACCAATGGATCTAAAAAGTATCCAGGCAATTCATACTGGACCCTTCAAGTTAGTATATGTATCCAGTGGTGGCGGGAGTACTGCCATTTCAGACTTTTTAAAAGTTCCTGGCGCTAGTAACACAATCCTTGAGTCATATATCCCTTACTCCAGAGAATCAATGGATGAATATCTGGGAATCAGACCGAGCCATTATTGTGGATTACAGACTACTATCAATATGGCAATGATTGCATTCCAGAGAGCACAAAAGCTTGCGCCAAATACGAAAAGAGAGCACTTATTGGGTGCTGCTGTTACGGCTACATTATCTACTACATATGAAAAACTAGGTTCTCATCGTTTCTTTGTTTGCATCCATGGCAGTGAAGCGACGCATGTAATTTCTTGTTATCTCACGAAAGGTAAGAGAACCAGGGATTTGGAAGAGAAGCTTGTTTCAGAATGTCTTGAGGCCTTGATTGGAATTGCTTGTGGAGTAAGTAAAGAGATTCCTGAACTTTCACAAAATATTGAATATGAAGTTATTCGCGCACAAGAAGATTGGAAGCATTTAATTGATTCAGAGATTCAATTTATCAAGAGCAATGATGAAACACCCCAATTGATTTTTCCTGGAACATTTAACCCAATTCATGAAGGGCATCTCAAGATCAAGGAGATTGCAGAAAAAATGACAAAGTTGAGGCTGTTTTTTGAAATATCTATAAACAATGTTGATAAGGCACCACTTAGTTTTTATGAAATTCATAAAACCATTCAACAATTTTCAGAAGATTTCCAATGGGTACTGACGAACGCTCCAACTTTTGAAGAGAAAATTAAGTTATTTCCAAAATCAACTTTTGTTGTCGGTACAGATACTCTGATGAGAATCTTTGATGAAAAATATTATAAAGACTCATTGAGTATGAATAAGGCTATGGAATGTTTTAATGAGAATGATGCAAAATTCATTGTTTTTGGCAGAGAGGTCGATAAAACTTTTCGTTCACTCGAGGACCTTGTAATCCCAAAATCAATACTTCACAGATTTAAAGGAGTAAGCGAGACTGATTTTAGAATGGATATACGATCTAGGGATATCAAAAGAAGCAATGAAGAGAGCAAAAGACCTGCTTAATTAACTAAGCCCTTCAACGATCACAAAATCTCTATCTGAACTATTTTCAATAAAGTTTAGTGCTTTTTCATATGCACTGCATTGGTAACATGATAATGCATCTTCAAAAGAGTCAAATTTTACGACAACAGTCTTTGGTAGGGTTCCCGATTCTTTTTGATTCTGAGAACCCTTTCCTGTGATGAGGAATTCACCATTAAATTCTTTTACCGCATCAGCAGCCAGCTTGGCATATGCCATATATTCTGATTCATTGAAGTATTCACACCTAACGATAAAATAACCTGACATCGATTACCTCAAAGAATTGACTGAATCTGCTTTTCAATTTCTGCCGGCGTTGTTTTAGGCGCGAATCGATGCAGAACTTCACCATCTCTATTCACCAAAAACTTTGTAAAGTTCCATTTAATTCCCTTTGATCCCATTATCCCGGGCTGCTCTGATTTCAGATGCTCATATAAAGGCTCTTCATTATCACCATTGACCTCAATTTTTCCTAATACAGGAAAGCTGACATCAAAATTAAGAGAGCAAAATTCTTGGATATCTTCATTTGATCCTGGCTCCTGTTTACCAAACTGATTGCAAGGGAATGCTAGAACTGAAAAGCCCTGATCTGCATATTTTTTCTGTAATTCATTTAATCCATCGTATTGAGGAGTGAATCCGCATTTACTGGCTGTATTTACAATCAGTAAGACTTTATCCTTGTATTCGCTCATTTTGATCTCAGAGTTATCTTTATCTCTTATCTTATATTCATAAATCTTTGACATATTGAATCTCCATAAAATCGGTTTTTTTCCAACTATAATGTATACAATAAATGAAGTTCATCAAGTAACAACATGTAACTGATAAATTGCTATGAGAAGTTTTCCTTTTTACGGTCTAATTTTAAGTTTTCTTATTCTCACCGGACATTCCGGCATACATCATATAAAGCCCGATCCAATAACTGATCAGCCCTGGCAAGAAGTCGTTATTAGTGTGACTGATATTGATAGAACTGCTGAATTCTTCAAGAAAATTGGTGGTTTTAAAGAGCTCTATAGGGGTCAATCCAGTAAGTCTTCAATTCAACATTATGGATTGACAGCTGATGCTAGTGCAGAAGAGTTACTGCTTTCTGCTGAAGGCTCTGATGTTGGTTTTATCCGATTGATTCGCTTTGACAATGTAGGAACTAAGAAGCCAATGCGACCAGGCTCTAGAGCATGGGATACAGGATGTTACTTCAGTCTAATGGTTAGAATGAAAGGATTGAGACAAATCTATGATGAAGCAATACAAATGGGATGGTGGACTGAGACACCCGTTGCTCAAATTTCATTTGGGGAATCGAGATTGGACGTAGTGATCTTCAAGGGACCCGATGGCATTCAAGTACAAGGGTATGACAGACTTCAACCACCCTTACCAGAGGCTTTCCCAAAATTTGATCGAATATCACAACCTTTTAACATCATGCAGATGATTAAAAACAGAGAAAACAGCAGAAAATTTTTTGTTGACCTACTTGGTTTTGATACTTTTTTCTATGGCGCTCCATTTACAGCAAAAGAGGAGGCTGTGACGCCTTTGGGAATTCCACTGAATTTCACAACAAAGACAAAATACCGCACAGCAATTTATTATCCTGTTGCAGGTGAATTGGGTCGAGTTGAGATGATTGAGTTCATGGACATTAAAGGATTGGATCACAGTGATAAATGTAAGGCTCCAAACCTAGGCCTTCTTTCTATAAAATATCCAGTCGAAGACATAATGCAAACTAAAGAAATACTCAAAGCAAGAGGTCAGGAGAGTATTGATATGAGTGAGATTGAGCTTCAACCTTATGGTGATGTTTCGATTTTCTCTCTTTCTTCACCAGATGGTGCAATTATTGAATTCTATGAGCGTAAAAACTAATCAACTCAAACCATTTCATTTAGCAATTCCTGTCAATGATTTAGAGACTGCACAAAATTTTTATCATGGCTTACTTGGTTGTGAGATAGGCAGAAGCTCAATTGAATGGATCGACTTCAATTTTTTTGGCCATCAATTGGTGTGTCATCTTTCCAAGGAGCTTTCAAATGAGACCACTAATCTCGTTGACTCAAATAACATTCCTGTGCCTCATTTTGGATTGGTATTAAGTTGGGATGATTTTAAAAGTATCACTAGTGATCTCAATGAAAAGAAGATAGAGTTTTTGATAGAGCCAACAGTAAGATTCAAAGGTGAAGTTGGCGAGCAAGCAACAGCTTTTTTGAGAGATCCATCAGGTAATGCAATAGAATTAAAAGCATTTAAGGATATGGATAACTTATTTAAGGCAGAATAATTAATCAATTCAAGGAGTAAAAATGATGAACAATGTATTTTTTGACGGAGATATATTCGGCATTGTAGACAATGGGATACTAGCTATTCTTGCTATTGTGGGTATTGATCTTGATAAGAAACTTGGAGGCTCTGGCGTCATGGGAGGTTTGTTTGGGGCTCTTATAGGCAACTCATTGAGCGATCTCCTTGCAGCATTATTGGATCCAAGTACACGCAATCTAGCAGGTGGTATTTTTGCAGGCTGCATGTATGTGGTGATTATCGTTTATGCCTATGTCAAAGTTACGAAGAAACCGCTCTAATGAGTCAGTTTCTTAGTAAATGGCATAAGAGCATCAAAGACAGGGTTGTTGATACATCAATCATGATTGATGAGGTAGAATTCAATTCACCACTTGTTTATAAGCCAATTATTGGCGTCAAAATGGTCACAAAATACCTCACTGCTGCAAATGATGTGATAAATAACTCTCATTTTAGATACAGTTCAGAATTTGAAGATGAAAATAGAGCTTGTCTTGTTTTTGAGACAAAAATTGATGAAATAGAAGTTACTGGAATAGACTTAATTGAGTGGAATGACGATGGCAAAATGGTTAAATTGAGCGTATTCATCAGGCCTCTTTCAGCCATAACCAAAGTTGGTGAACGCATGTCTAAAAAGCTATCTGAAATGACATGAGTAATACAAGAAGAAATATTGATCAATATTGGAAAAAGAACATTCAGATTGTCTCAATTCTTTTGTTTTTTTGGTTTTTAGCCTCATTTGGTTTTGGAATCATATTTGCGGATAATCTTGATGAGATAAGTTTTTTTGGTTTTAAGCTCGGTTTTTGGTTTGCTCAACAAGGAAGTATCTTGATCTTTGTTGCAATCATTTTTATCTATATTCGATCGATGAAAAAACTAGACCAAGAGTTCAAAGAAGACATTGATGAGTAATTATCAATCATGAGTGTTCAGTCTTTAACATACCTTTTTGTAGGGATCAGTTTTAGCCTTTATATTTTTATTGCAATCAAGTCTAGGGCTGGATCTACAAATGAATTTTATATAGCTGGAAAAGGTGTTCATCCAGTTGCAAATGGAATGGCCACAGCCGCCGATTGGATGTCAGCTGCCTCATTCATTTCAATGGCAGGATTGATTTCTTTCATGGGAAGAGATGGTGCTGTATACCTAATGGGATGGACGGGCGGATATGTCCTTCTTGCTTTACTTTTAGCGCCATATCTAAGAAAGTTTGGTCAATATACTGTCCCTGATTTTATTGGCACTCGTTATTACTCAACCACAGCAAGAGTTGTTGCAGTAATTTGCTTAATCATCGTCTCATTCACCTATGTGGCAGGTCAAATGAGAGGAGTTGGCATTGTTTTTTCTAGATTTCTTGAAGTAGAAATTGAAATTGGAGTAATCATTGGCATGGGAATTGTTTTCTTCTACGCGGTATTGGGAGGCATGAAAGGCATCACTTATACACAGGTCGCACAGTACTGCGTTTTAATCTTTGCTTATTTGGTTCCAGCAATCTTTATTTCTATCTTAATCACAGGCAATCCAGTCCCACAATTCGGGTTTGGTGACAGACTGATTGATCAAGATATTTATCTTCTAGAAAAATTGGATTTAATCATGACCGATATTGGTTTTGAGCCATATACGAGTGGTTTAAAAGAGAGGATTGATGTTTTCTGTATCACAGCTGCATTGATGCTAGGCACAGCAGGATTGCCACATGTAATCGTTCGTTTCTTTACTGTTCCTGATGTAGCATCAGCTAGAAGATCAGCTGGGTATGCACTGATTTTTATCGCCATCTTATATACCACGGCACCCGCTGTTTCCTCCTTTGCAAGATACAACCTTCTGGAGTCGACACATGACATTTCATATGAGCAAGCGCCTCAGTGGTTTAAGAATTGGGAAGACATTGGACTGATTGCTTGGAGAGATAAAAACAATGATGGATTGATTCAACATGCCGAAGGAAATGCCTTCGACCCAGTCAAGCCAAAGTATGATGACTCCATTGGTGAATTTGGCGAAAGAATAATTACAAATAATTCCCAAGTTAAATCCAATAATGAAGTATATATTGATCGAGATATCATGGTTCTGGCCAATCCTGAGATTGCCGAACTACCTCCTTGGGTGATTGCTTTGGTTGCTGCTGGAGCACTCGCTGCGGCATTATCAACAGCTGCAGGCCTCTTACTTGTAATCTCTGCTTCTGTTTCTCATGACCTCATAAAGAAAACTCTAGCCACTGATATCACTGAAAAAAGGGAGCTATTCTATGCCCGTTTTTCAGTTCTGATTGCAGTCATTATTGCAGGTTTATTTGGTATTTATCCGCCTGGCTTTGTGGCACAAGTGGTTGCATTTGCCTTTGGTCTTGCTGCTGCAACCCTTTTTCCAGCCCTTCTTCTGGGAATATTTACAAAAGCTATAAACAAAGAAGGAGCCATTTCGGGAATGATAGCAGGTCTTATTTTTACTTTGGGATATATTGTATATTTCAAATTCATGCATCCAGAGCTGAATTCTTCATCGAACTGGTTATGGGGGATATCTCCAGAAGGCATTGGCACGATTGGTATGTTGATTAATATTTTAGTTAGCATCGTTGTGACATCGATGACAAAAAAGACGCCTGATGAGATTAGGAATTTAGTGGACCAAATTAGACAACCCTAGGAGGAAAAATGATTGAAACTGCCTTACTTGCAAATTGGATAAGCCTCACTTTGTTATGGTTAATCAGCCTGAGAATGAAGGATTCAAGTATCATTGATATTTATTGGGGTTTTGGTTTTGTTTTGATCTGTTGGGTTTGCTTACTCAGTAACCAAAATGATGGTCTTGCTGTTTCAATCACTCAGGGGACTCTGCTTTCTATGGTCACCATTTGGGGGCTCAGACTCACTTTTTATTTAGCCAAAAGAAACCTGGGTCATGGTGAAGATTATAGATATACAAAAATGAGGAATTCCTCAAAGAAGGACTGGAGAATTGTCAGCTATTTCAGGGTATTCATGCTTCAAGGCGTTCTTCAAGCAATTATTGCAGCTCCTATTTTTATCATATTCGGTACCAATGAAGTCAGTGATTCAATGCCTATTATTTTGACAGCTTTATTTTTGTTTGCTGTGGGATTCTTATTTGAATCCATGGCGGATCAACAAATGAAAGCCTTCAAATCTAATCCAGATAATTCTTCAAAAATTATGAATGAAGGTCTTTGGAAATATTCAAGGCACCCAAATTATTTTGGTGACTTTCTTCAGTGGTTTTCAATCTTTGTATTATCTTTATCTACAGGATCTTTTTTTGGCGTGATTGCACCTGCGATGATGTTATTCATCTTTTTTAAGTTGACGATTCGTTTATTGGAAAAACCTCAATCTAAAAAAAGACCTGGCTACACTCAATACATGGATGATACAAATATGTTTTTTCCTGGACCGAGCAGGTCAAGAGACTAGTTTAGTTTTTTAGTCAATCCTTCAACCTTTGGTACCAAGTTGAGGTGTCCTTGGGAATGAAGTTTTTAATTTGTGAAATCGCCTCATCGACGTCTTTGACTAAAACCAATTCATCGCTGGTGGATTGTGGAAGGAAGCCCTCAGAAACAGCATGCTCAATGAATACACTAAGTTTTGAGTAATAATCCTCAATATTGAGCAAAATGATCGGTTTTGTTTGTAGCCCAAGTTGGTTCCAAGTCAATGATTCAAAAAATTCTTCCCAAGTCCCGACACCACCTGGTAGGCATACAACGGCTTGAGATTTATCTGCCATCATTTTTTTTCTTTCATGCATGTTTTTAACTATGATTAATTCATTTAAGCCTTGATGGCCAACTTCAATGTCATCCAGTTGTTCAGTAATGATACCAGTTATATAACCACCAGCATTGATGGCACTGTCGCCAAGGATACCCATTAAGCCATTGCTGCCGCCGCCATAAACAATCCCAAAATTATTCTCACTTAACTTTTCAGCAAGTTCTTTCGCGGTTTCTGAATAGATATCTCTCTTCCCAGGGCTTGATCCAGCGAAAACGCAAACGTTTTTAATTTCATTGGTTTCTGAAGTCATATTTATATTAGAAATAATGGAACAAGGTATAGACCAGCGAGTGTCACAACAAGAATGGCAATCAAGTTGATAACAATTCCTGCTCTCATCATTTGAGGCACCTTAATCAGTTCTGACCCAAACACAATTGCATTGGGCGGCGTTGCAACCGGCAACATAAAGGCACAGCTTGCAGCAATTGCAATCGATGCAGTGAGCAGAAGAGGGTCAAAGCCAAACTGAGTGGCTATGATTGCAACGATAGGTAGAAATGTTGCAGTGGTCGCCAAATTAGATGTGAGTTCAGTGAGAAATATAATCAAGGCCGTAAACATGATGATTAATAATGCCATACTCAGACCTAAAGGCATCAGATTCCCTATCCAAGCAGCAAGACCTGTGCTTTGTGCGGCAGCTGCCAGCGACAAGCCGCCGCCAAATAGTAACAAAACACCCCAAGGGACACCTTCTTGTGCATCTTTCCATTCAAGAAGATTTTCCTCAGCGCTTTTGCTGGGCGTCAGAAACAATGCCAGTCCACAAAGCATTGCAATGCCGGGATCCGATAAGCCTTCTAATCCAGGAATATCATTGATGATGTCTCTTGTGATCCAAAGCATCGCTGTCACTAGAAATATGATCAACACCCTCATCTCAGATGTTTTCATTTCACCAAGTTCAGATTTCATGTTCGTAATGATTTCTTGCGTTTGGATTGATGCTTGAAATGAGACAGGAAAAGACATCCTTGTGAGTGATAACCATGCGAGTGGGAGCAAAGTTAAGCTAACAGGCACACCAACCTTCATCCAATCAACAAACGATATTGAGACATTATATTGCTCTTCCATGAAACCATTTAACGCCATATTGGGTGCTGTACCAATCAGTGTTGCTATGCCTCCGATATTCGCTGCATACGCAATACCCAAAAGAAGAGCCACTTGAAAGTTTACTTTCTCAGTATCAGTTAAATCCGTCATCGACTCTTTCACAACCGAAATAATGGCAAGTCCTATTGGGAGAAGCATTACAGTCGTCGAGGTATTCATGATCCACATGCTTAGAACACAGGAGCTAACCATAAAGCCTGCTATGATCGATCTTCCTGCAGTTCCTGTCAGACCGAGCACGCTGAGTGCGATTCTCTTATGAAGATTACATTTTTGGATTGCAATCGATAGAAAGAAGCCACCCATAAAAAGATAAATATTTTTATTCGCATAAGGTGCAGAAGTTTCTTCAATAGACGCAACACCAAGCAAAGGGAAAAAGATTAATGGTATTAGAGCAGTTATGGCAATATGCACAGCTTCTGTTGCCCACCAAATACCCATCCAAACAAAAATTGCTGCTGCTCTTTGAGCTTCAATTGGTAACCCTTCCGGATTTGGAATCACAAGGATCAGGATCGCTGCTATTAGCCCAATTAGAAAACCTGATTTTGATTTTGAATTATCTTTCATGAAAATGCGTCCTGATAAAACACTTCATAGAATACTAGAAGTCATATTTGAACTCAGCAAGAAATTCAATAAAGCTGTTTGCCGGGATTGAAAGAGGAATATTTTTAAGAAACATCAAACTGATATTAAAATGCAATTTTTGATCCAATTCAGTGATTTTTGTATTTTCAGATCTACAAGCTTTTGCAGTGTATTCATCTAATATCGTGTAACCAAAACCATTATTTACCAAAGAAGCTGCCATCTGAAAATTATCAGATGTAATGCTGGACTGAATATTTAAGTTCTCTTTCTCTATATATTTATCCAGCTTTCGTCCAATAGGACTATTGCCACTTAGCTTAATAAAAGGGAGTTTTTTTCTGTTTACATTCAATGGCTCTAGTATGACGAATGCACCTTTCTTTAGGTCAATTATTCCTATTTCCTCATCCTCAATTTGATCTTGTGCAATTGCAAGGTCAAGCGAAGTGTCCTTGATATTGTTCCTTAAATAAGAATAGTGGAGTGTAGAGATCTCAAAATTAACATTAGGGTTAAGTCCTTTAAATTCTGCTATTGCATTTGGGAGAAAATCAATACCAAGTGAAGGAGTGCAAGAGACTCTTACACGATCGACTGGAAACTCAGTTAGACGCTCTGAGATCTGATTGATATCTGTTAATACATCTTCCATCACACTTGTATGTTTAAAAAGAATATTTGCCTCAGGCGTTGGAACCAGCTTCATCTTAATTCTTTCAAAAAGTCGAAAGCCTAGTTGTTGCTCAGCATGCGCCAATACCTTGCTTACAGAGGGCTGCGAAACATTTAAAAGCTTAGCTGCAGCTGTGACTGATCCAGTTTTATAAATACTATTAAATACTTCAATGTGCCTTGTTCTCATATGATTATTATAGGTTTTGTTTATAAGTTAATATAACTAAAAGTTATAGTATCACAATAAACATGAATAAATTAGATTGAAGTTCAGATATTTGAGGTGTGATATAGTCGATTAACTATATTTATAAATAAGGGGTAACTTAGTATGTTTACCAAAACATTAAGACTGCTGGCATTGTCAGCATTCATTATATTTCCTTTAACAACTTTTGCTCAAGAGGACTCAGGTTCTTCAAATGATATTGAAGAGATCACAGTAACTGGTTCTCAAATAAAAGGAGCAAAAATAACTGGTGCACTTCCAGTTTCTGTACTTGATTTCCAAGATGTAGAGGCATTAGGTGTTGACTCAGGTGATGAGTTGTTAGAGAACGTTGTTGAAAATGGAATGAACTTCTTCAATGAAGCTGAGAATGCTTCTGGAGGTGTAAACTCATCTCGAGGAGATGTTGGAGCCTATAACCTAAGAAATATGGGTGTAGGTAATACGCTGACTCTTCTTAATGGTAGAAGAATGGTTAATTCACCTGGTTATCAAACAGAACTTTTAGGTGGTGACTACGTACCAACAGTATCAACTAATTCAAATTTGGTCCCTGTTTGGGGTCTTGAGCGACTTGAGATTCTCAGAGATGGCGCATCTGCGATTTATGGTGCTGACGCGGTATCAGGAGTTGTAAATAATGTTCTTCAAAGGGACTATGAAGGCTTTCAGTTTAGAACGAAAGTTGGGTGGTATGAGCATTTTGATGCCGAAGACGTGACCTTTACAGCTAAATGGGGCACAAACTTTAATAATGACAGAGGCAATGTGAGTGTTTTCGTTGATCACTATGATCGCGATAGCATTAATTCTTCTGAAGATCCAAGATGGGGCAACTCAGATCATAGAATGTGGACCACTTGTGATCTTCCCGATGGAGTATCTGCCGATGGAAGATGCTTAGAAGATGGAAGTCCTTGGGCGGGAAGTTCTTCATTTAGAAACAACAGTGCCAATAACTTGTATGGACAATTTGATATGGTTAAATCCAGTGAACATGGAAGCAGCAATCCACTGAATCATACTTTCACTGATAGCAATGGTGAGTTTGAAGTGTTTCCATTGGGTGATCCAAGATGTAGTAATCGATCAAGCCAAGGCGGACAAGTCTTTGATACAGGTTTTGGAACTTGTATTGCTCAGGATGGAAACGGTACAGAGAGATATAATCTATGGGGCAACACAGATGTTCGATCTGATATGCAGAGAACCAATGTATTCGTTTATATAAATAATGAACTTGCCAATGGTTTAGAATCATTCACTGAGATTGGTTTTTATTCTTCAGATTCATTCTTGATTAGACATCCTTCATATGCATTCAGCTCTGTTAAGCATAGAGTTGGACCTGATAACTACTGGCTGAATCAAATGTCTTTTACGGATGCCGATGGCAATACACTTGATTTCAAAGGATATGAGCTTTATATCGACAACTATCGATATGCTGAGAGAATGAGGCACGTCAATGTTGATAAAAGGACTTATAGATTACTCCAAGGCTTCAGAGGTGAAGTTGACAATTGGGATTGGGAGGCAGCATTGCTCTACTCAAAAGCAAAATCGGATGACATAACAAGCAATCGTGTTTCAAATACTCTTCTAAAAGAAGCGCTTCGTGATCCAACTCCAGCTGCATACAACCCCTTTAGTGCTGGTGTAGATAGCAATATAGAAAGAGTACTAGTAGATGTCTACAGGAAAGGCTCAAGCTCACTGGCTATGATGGATTTCAAAGTTTCTAATGGAAATTTCATGGATTTAGCAGCAGGACCTATGGGAGTCATGTTTGGTATTGAAATGAGAAGAGAGGAAATAGTTGATGATCGTGATCCAAGACTCGATGGAACCATCGTCTATGTGGATTACGAAAATGATGTATATCCTGAAATAGGTGATGTGGTTAACTCTTCTCCAACTGGTGATGTCAGAGGTGAAAGAAATACGCTTTCACTCTTCACTGAAGCACAGATTCCTCTTTCTGAGAAAATCAATGCACAGGTTGCTCTCAGATATGAAAACATGTCTGATGTAGAAGATTCTCTTGTCAGTAAGTTGGCAGTCGGGTGGGAGATTTCGGATTCTGTATTATTCAGAGCTTCTGCTTCAACCTCTTTTAGAGCACCTAATATTGTTCAGATCAATGAGAAGATTGTTGTCAGGAGTGGTACTCGTTATGACTGGGCCATGTATCGATTGGAGCAACTTGCAGGGCTGGACAGTGATGACCTAGACTCTAGATCATCCCAGCAAAGACAAGCAACTGGTGCTGAAGGTCTTCTTCCAGAAGAATCAGATAACTACTCAGTTGGTTTTGTTATCACACCAGCAGATATTGATGGTTTGACGATTACAGCTGATTACTGGTCAATTGACAAAGAAAATACCATTGGATTGTTTGGTAGAGAAAACCACACAGTTCAAGATATGCTTCTTAGGATTGCAAATGGTAATAATAACTGCGATACATTTGGCGGGCATGGAGTCATTGATAGAGATGCTCCAGATGAAGATCAAATCGCTGCAGCAAATGCCGCAGGAATTTGCCCATTCGGAAATGTCAATTTTGTGGCTGATAACTATCTCAACTTAGCAGATAGAAAGATTGAAGGATTTGATCTCGGTGTTTACTACAACTTCGATACCGATGTTGGTGATTTCAGTATTCGCTACATTGGAAGTTTCATAGATACATTCGAGCAAGACCCAGGTGGTGTTTTCGCAGATATGGCTGCCAGAAAAGCAAACGGCGAAATTCCTGCAGATATCCCATTGGGAGGTTTTGGTGATCTCTTATTGATGGATGGTAATTATGACAATAAACACACACTTCGTGTTTCATATCGCAATGGACCATTTGGAGCAAACCTCACAGCATTGAGAAAAGGTGAGTTTTATCAAAACAGCTTGACTCAATCTGACGGAACTAAATTTATGATTGATTCCATGACTACAATGGATCTTAGTTTTGATTATAGATTTGACCTTGCAGGATATGAATCAAGAGTTCGTTTGGCCATTAAAAACGTAGCTGATGAACGTGCGCCTTTGGCAGACCGATACTACGGTTACTTTGCTGATGCACACCAAGATTATGGTCGAAACTATTACTTAGATCTGAATGTTAAGTTCTAAGGCTTTAGCACAATAAAAAAAGGGAGCTTCATGCTCCCTTTTTTTTGGATATTCTATAGACTGAACTGATATGAAAAATAAGCCAATCAATATGAAATACATATCTTCATTGTTTTTAGTTGTAATTATTTCTATCTCTAATGTTTTGCAATCGCAAACATCTTATATTGATTATCAGTCACCTTTTCATCCAATCATAAGTAATGGTCCAATGGTTGTTTCACAGAATCATTTATCATCTGAACTTGGTATAGAAATAATCAAGAAAGGGGGAAATGCTATAGATGCTGCGGTGGCTGTAGGTTTTTCTCTGGCAGTAACCTTACCAAGGGCTGGTAATCTTGGTGGAGGTGGTTTCATGTTGATCTATCTGAAAGAACAAAACGAGATCCTTGCTATTGATTACCGTGGTCAGTCACCGAGTAAATTACAGGCCAATCAAATCTTTGGTATAGAGCTTCCTAGGGATTATGATAAAGCAGATAGAGACATTGTTCGATATGGATACAAAGCTTCAACTGTTCCAGGCACGGTATCAGGATTACTTCTAGCTCATGCAGAATTCGGAAAGCTTCCGCTAAGCGAGGTTATGAAACCGGCGATCGATCAAGCCATGAATGGTATTGATGTCTCTTTTGACCTAGAACAGGCAATCGCCAGCGCACCCCAATTATCATGGGATGATGAATCAAGAAAAATTTATTTAAATGATGGAAAACCTTTGAGAGAAGGTTCGGTTATGAAAAGGCCTGATCTTGCAAAAACCATGAGTCTAATTTCTGAAAATGGAATAAAAGGATTCTATAGTGGAGAAGTCGCCGAGAAAATTTCATCATCAATGACCAATAATGGTGGAAGCATTACCATTGAGGATCTTCAAAATTACAAAGCCAGATTTTCACAACCAATTGGAGTAAATTATAGAGGTAAAAAAGTCTTTACTCATGGCCCACCATCTGGCGGTGGGATTGTTCTTCTCACAGCTCTGAAAGTATTGGAATACTTTGACCTTGGTAAAATTGGAAACAATTCTGCCTTAACTTATCATTTATTGGCCGAAGCCCTGAGAAGAGGGCATAATAATCGTTCACATCATGTAGGCGATCCATCACATTATCATGTTCCTTATGATGATTTAATGTCTGATCAAAGGATCAAAGACTTTGCAAAGAGTATCAGTCTCAAGAAAGCCTCTAGTGCCAAAGAAGTAAAGCCATTGGAGGTTATTCAAGAGTCAAAAAATACAACCCATTATTCAATCATTGATGCAGATGGGAACGCTGTTTCTAATACTTATACATTGGGTTATTCATTTGGATCAGGGGTTACGATACCAGGGACTGGGATACTCATGAACAATCAAATGAACAATTTTGCTTATCAATATGGCAGCAAGAAAATAGAAGGCAGAGGAGCCAGTCCAGGCAATAAATATGCACCCGGTAAAAGACCCATGAGTACCATGGCACCAACAATTGTATTTGATGAAAATGACAACGTGCTTTTGGTTACTGGATCACCGGGAGGAAAATTAATCCCTGCTGCAATTCTCAGACTAGTGTCGGGTGTGATTGATTTTGATTTAAACATTGGTGAGGCAACCATGTTGCCAAGAATTCATAAAGATTGGCCTTATCGAGGCATAGATTATGAATCAAGTATTTCTTCTGACTCTCTGAATCTTCTAAAAAAGATGGGTCATAAAATTGAACCATCAAAAACAATGGGTAGCACTCAAAGCATTCATATCAGTGAGGGAAAGAACCATGGTTATGCCGATTTGAGAAGGCCAAATGCAGCCGTTTCATATATCAATAATTAGTTTATTTTTTAAGTTAGAATTAAGGACATGAATATAGAGATTATATATTGGATAGTGTTGATAGGCGTTTTCGCAGGCCTTGCTTATTTGGGTAAAAAAACAAATGTGAAACTTTGGGTCAGGGTTGTTGCAGCACTGGTTATAGGAGCAATTCTTGGCTTTATATTTGGAGAGGTTGCAGCTTCTTCAAAATGGATTGGTGATCTTTTTGTCCGATTTATAAAGATGTTGGTTGTGCCACTCATATTCACTTCGCTTGTTGCAGGTGTCGTTTCAATGGGTGACCCAAAACGACTGGGATCAATTGGCATAAAAACCATTGCTTTGTATTTATTAACCACTCTCTTTGCTATCAGTATCGGTTTGATACTGGGAACTTTATTTTCTCCCGGAACAGGTATTGATGTAACAAGTGTGGATCCATACAGCGCTGTTCAATCCTCACAAAGTATCAGCGATCGATTATTCGGGATCGTTCCACTTAATCCAATCGGTTCGCTTGCTGATGGAGATGTTCTACCAATCATCTTCTTTTCAATACTTTTAGGTATTGGAATCATTCTGGGTGGAGCCAAAACGGAAAAGCTTGGAGAAGTTTTCTCTTCAGCAGCTGAAGCCATTTTACAGATTGCTCATCTGGTTATGCAGATGGCCCCATTCGGTGTCCTTGCATTGGTTGCTTGGGTCTCAGGAACAATGGGATTGGCTGCACTTCAGAATTTATTTGTTTTGACCATCATCCTATATGTTGGATGTATATTGCATATGATTTTGGTTTATGGAGGACTGATTCGTTTCGGTGCGAGACTTCCGCTTAAAAACTTCTTCAAAGGAATACTGGATGCACAAGCAGTGGCCTATTCAACATCATCAAGTTCAGCAACTCTTCCGGTTACTCTCCAGTGTGTTGAAAATAATTTAGGGGTAAAGAAAACAGTCGCCTCATCTGTTCTTCCTCTTGGCGCTACAATCAATATGGATGGAACGGCGCTCTACCTTGGAGTCGTTGCACTCTTTTCAGCTCAGATTTTTGGGGTGCAGCTGGAACTTTCTGATTATCTTCTCATTGCAATGACTGCAACATTGACCTCAATAGGTACAGCAGGCATTCCCTCTGCATCTTTGTTTCTTTTGGCAACTGTTTTATCTGTTATTGGCATAAGTGATGCTCAAACAGCATTGATAGTCGGATTTGTTCTGCCATTCGATCGAATCCTTGATATGGCACGGACTGTTGTCAACATTACCGGGGATGCAACTGTTTCCATTCTTGTTGCCAAATCAGAAGATGATATCGATGAAGACGTTTTTCGTAGCGAAAGCGTAATATAAAGATGATAATAATCACCCTATGAGACGCACAAAAATCATATCAACTTTTGGACCATCAATCGCAGATCCAAAGATATTACAGGATGTTTGTGAATATGCAGATGTTATCAGGATCAATTTAGCCCATGGGACATGGGATGAGAATGAGAAATATAATCATAAAAGAAATATTCAACTCATCAAGGAGACTGCGAAGAAACTGAAAAAACCCGTAGCAATTCTGGTTGATCTAAAGGGAAATAAGATCAGAATTGGTGATTTTAAGAATCATATGATTGAACTGGAACATGCTTCAGATATCAATGTCATATTTACTCAAGAGAAGAAGACAAACAAGCATGAGATTTTTATTGATGCCGACTATTGCTTTCCCAAAATTGAGATTGGAGATAGGATTTTGCTTGATGACGGTTTAATCCAATTAACTGTTAAAAGTATTAATCAAAAGAATATGGCCCTTAAATGTCAGGTCGAGAAGGGGGGTTTACTTAGAAGCAATAAAGGATTTGAGGTTGAGAATAAGATTATTCACCGCTCAGGACTCGGGGAAGAAGATAAAAAAGATATAAAGAGGTTGGCGGAATTAGGTATTGACTGGATTGCTCTATCTTTTGTCAATGAAGCCAGCGATGTAACACAAGCAAGAGAGGTTTTAACTCAAATTGGTAGCCGAATAAATTTAATTGCTAAGATTGAAAGGCTTGAGGCGCTAAAACAGCTCTTTTGGATTATTAAAGCATGCGATGGAGTCATGGTTGCAAGAGGCGATTTAGCTCTAGAGTCTGGACCAGGCGAGCTGACAGGGCTTCAAAAAGATATCATCAAACAAACCGTTAAGGGAAAAAGGATCGCAATAACAGCTACTCAAATGATGGAGTCAATGATTTCAAATCCAACCCCTACAAGAGCAGAAATGACAGATGTTTCTAATGCAGTTTTAGATGGAACAGATGCCGTGATGCTTTCGGCAGAAACAGCAATCGGAAATCACCCCGTTGAGACTGTGAAAGCCATGCATGAAGTTTGTATGGGTGCTGAAACATATCAAGAATCAATAACAAAAAATGAAGAGTATAAATTTTCTGAAATCAACAATATCGATGAAGCCATTGCGATTAGCTCAATGAGTATTGCTAGAAATATGGAAATAAAAGCGATTGTTGCTCTTACAGAGTCAGGCTCAACGGCATTGATGCTCTCAAGATATCGAACCAATATACCAATATATGCCTTTACCAGAAATGAAGATACTCAAAGAAGAGTAAGTCTTTACAGGGGTGTTATTTCGTATCAATATCCATTTTTAGTCGATAGCATGGCTGATGTAATAGAAGATGTGAGAAGTGAGCTTATTGGCTCTTCCATACTTAAATCAGGTGATTTGATCGTACTCACTTCTGGGTCTCCATTGAGAGTCAGTGGCGGGACAAATTCACTTCGTCTGATTAATATATGAAAAAAGACTGAAAGACCTTTTAGAAGGGAAATATAAGTAATACAATCTCAAACTCAAATAGAGAAGAATCTTGAAACAAAAAGTCGGAATCAGTGCAATTACAGCTTATGTCCCATCTTATCGAGTTGGGCTAGAAGATTGGTGTGGTTGGACCAATAATTCTTGGGATAAGATCAGCAATATTATAGGTTCTGGTTTCAGGATGCTTGGCCCTGATGAAAGCATATATACCATGGCAGCAAATTCTGTTCTTGATTTGATCATTGAAAATAATATTGATCCCAACGAAATTGGTTTTTTAGCACTAGGTACTGAATCCAGCACGGATAACTCCGCTGGAACAATCATCATCAAAGGAATGGTTAATGAAGAGCTTAAAAATAGAGGTATGAATCCGATATCCAATCAATGTGAGGTTCCAGAGTTTAAGCAAGCCTGTTTGTCTGGGATCTATGCACTGAAGAATGCTGTTCGTTATGTGAATTCTGACGCACCTGAAAAGAAAGCAATTGTGGTGTGTTCAGATATTGCACTCTATCAGATGGGGTCTTCAGGGGAGCCTACACAAGGAGCCGGAGCAGTTGCCACACTCATTGAATCAAACCCAAAGATTGCTGAGGTTAAGACTGCCTTTTCAGGAAGCTCATCAGAATATCGGCAGATAGATTTTAGAAAGCCAATACAGTACCGAGCTCAAAATTTAAATGGGCACTCAGCATCAGACTTAGATCTCCCTGTATTTAATGGGAAATATTCTGCAAGTTGCTATATAGATGGAACAATTTCAGCGTTATCAAACATGAGTCAAAACAGGGGACAGAGTTTATCTAAATTATTGAAAGGGGCTGTAGCTGTATTCATGCATCGTCCTTTTCATAAGATGCCATTGAATGCATTCTCAATTTCATACCTCTATGCATTGGCTAATGGTGATAAAGATGACAATCAAGAACTGCAGAATTTGATAAAAGAAGCAGATTTAGGATCAGAAGAAATAGAAAGAGAACTGAAAGAAAAACCTGATTTGAAGTCATTTCTTCAAACAGATATTAATAAAGACTTATTTCCACAAACCAGTAAGGCTCTCAAGACATTGAATAAAATAGAGTCCTTTAAGGATAAAGTATTGTCTAAGTTAAAGTTGGGCAATGAGCTAACAAAAGAGATGGGGAATATTTATTCTGGTTCAATCTTTGCTTGGTTGGCAGCAGGAATTGAGGACTCAATGAAAAATGGCAAGACCTTGAATGGTAAGGATGCTCTATTAATTGGCTACGGAAGTGGCGATGCTGCTGAAGTCATTCCTATTTCTTTCACACAAAACTGTTGTGAAAATGAAAAAAATATCAAATACTCTGCTGCTTTCAGTAATCCAGTTAATTTAGATCACAATCAATACATAAAGCTGAGAACAAATAAGGTTCTAGAGGGTATTGAGAATAAGCATTCAAAAGGTTTTATTGTCAGTAAAGTTGGGACAGAAGAGTCAACCGATTTTCAAGATGCAGGAATAGAGTATTACGAATATCTTAACTAGTTTTTATTCTTCCAAATATTTTCTATACCACTCTAAATATCGATCTAGCCTGTCTTTTATATAGCTTGGCTTACTTAATCCATGATGTTCGTTTGGATAAACAATAAGCTTTGTTGGGATTTCCAAGTGTTTTAGAGCTTGGTACATTTGCTCCGATCCGATTAGAGGTACATTCCAGTCTTTTTCTCCAACTAAAAATAAAGTTGGTGTAACTATCTCATCAGCATTAAAGAATGGGTGTGATACATTTAACCAGGTATCTAAGTTATCCCATGGTGTTCCAAGCTCGAGAACATATTCCCTGATATAGTGATCATGCCCAAAGCCACTTAAGATATTTGATATTCCAGCTCCAGAAGTCGCAGCATGGAAACGATTATCTTTTGCGATGACATAATTGGTAAGCATTCCTCCGTAGCTCCAACCACCAACTCCCAATTTATTTTCATCAATATACCCAAGATCAAGTGCAAAATCTAAAGCAGCACTGATATCTTTTGAGTCCTCTATGCCCCAGTTGGCAAAAATAGACTTTTGGAATTCAAAACCTCTTCCTGAGCTACCTCTTGGATTGGTGACTAACACAATATATCCGCTTGATGCAAAGAGCTGCCAATCAAAATCAAAATATCTTCCATACTGTGAAACTGGACCACCATGGATCCTTATTATTAAGGGATATTTCTTATTAGGATCAAAATCATGAGGTTTAATCATCATTCCATTTATAGTAAGTCCATCAAAACTTTGGAAGGAAATTAGCTCAGTTGAGCCAATCAGCTTATTTTTTATAAATTCTTTGTTAACAGAAGTAAGCGCATTAATTTGATCTTCTTTTAAATGATATATCTCACTGGGTATATTTGAGGTAGAGGACTGAAAGATGACTTCATTGTTAGTAACAAAATAGCTTCTTGAATAACCACTAATGTGCATATTTTCTGGAGTGACTTCTTTAGATGAATCATCTAGAAAAGAGTATTTCATCAGCTGACTTTTCATATCATCTTCAAGGATGAAATAAATATTTTGTCCATCGCTCGACCATTGAGGCATGCTCGTATTACGGTCAAATTCTTCAGTAATAAAATCTATATCGCCAGTTTCTAGATCAATAACAGATACTTCTTGAAGAGCATACCAAAGCATTGAATGATCGCCCCCATGTAAATATGCTATTCTTCCTCCATCAGGACTCCACTCAGGTCTGGTTGGATATGTAATAGAAAAATCTTCATCATTCTTTGGTATAACTTTTCTGGGACTCTCATCTGCCTTTAAGTCTTTTATAAAAATATCCCAATTATTGTGTCTGTCAAAATCTCCTTCTTTTGTCATGTATGCGACGCTCTCACCATTTGGAGAGATAGAGGGATAACTATGATCTCTTTGTCCGGAAGTTATCTGTTCTTCTATCCTAGATTTTGTATTAAATACATATAAATGATCTCTTTTGTTACCAAGAAATCCTTCATAATCTCTTTTGAATTGATAACGATCAATAACTATTGGAGAGGGAGTTTTAATCATATCTTGGTCTTCAGGTTTCTTCCTACCAATAAAAGCAATAGTGCTCCCATCTTCTGAAATATCGAACTCACTGATATTCCCATCGAAATTAGTCAATCTTCTCTTTATCCTATTTGACAAATTTAGAGACCAAACTTGAGTATTATTTTTCCCTGATGCCTTGTAACCAGATGAAAGGAAATAGATTGATTTTGAATCGCCTGAAAACTTCACTGATGTGAAATTAAGACCTCTACCACTATGAGATTGAAGTAATACCTCTTTTTTTCCACTTTTTAAATCGAGAAAGTAAAGCGTGCTATTAAAATCATCTTCTTTAATATCCGCCTGGCTGGTTATGAATATGAGACTACTGCCATCATGAGAAACATCAGAAAGAGAGACGCTTTTAATATCAAAAATGTCATCAGTCTTGAATGAATCTTGAGCATATATTGACCAAGAAAATAGTACCAAGACCGGTATGAAAAAATTTTTATTTAATTTCATTACTGTTACTCCAAAAATACGTCCCAGTAATCATACTAGTCTTGTTTCAATGTTTTTAACATGCAAAAGATAAATATTGGGAATAAGACTAGTAATGGTGGTGACATAAGCAAGATAACATCCATTGCTATTCGATTGCTGTTTATCAAAAATAAAGCTGCTGGAAGTATTGAGAGAACGAATGCCCACATCAGACGATTTTTACGGGCTGGTTCAGTTTCCTCATTTGTCACTTCTTGAACATGGGATGCAAGAATATATGAGACGGAATCATAAGATGTTGCAACAAAAATAATGACAATAAGGGAGTATGCCAAAACGAACATCTCACCATATGGCAGTGTCATAAGGATTTTTGTGGAGGTTGCTTGGTGACCAATATCTGAAAGTGTTTGTGTGACATTCATTTGCCCAGTTAACTCTAGGTTAATTGCATAATTTCCTAAAATAGAGAAAAACAAGAAGCACCCCAATGATCCAAAAACAAGCATTCCTAGAACCACTTCTTTTAATGTTCTTCCTTTCGAGACTCTAGCAACAAATAAACCAACTTGTGGACCAAGCGCTATCCACCATGCCCAATAAAAAATAGTCCAAGCTTCAGCAAATTCTGACTCTTCAACAATTCCAAGAGTATTCATTGCAGCGAAGTTTTTTCCTAATTCAGTCATTGCTTGATAAGTTAAATTAAATATCTCTACAGCAGGACCTAGAGCCAAGACCCCTAGGAGGAATAAAAGTGAAATGATTATATTGATATTGCTGATCACTCTGATCCCGCTATATATTCCTCGATATACACTGAATGCAAATAATCCAGTACATATGGCAAGCATGGATAAATCTAAATTAAGGTCATGATCAATATTTAAGAGTTCTGAGAATCCTGCACCAATAATTGGGACATACAATCCGATTGATCCTCCAGATGCACCAATGAGTACCAATACAAAAATAAAATCAACGATACGTCCAAAAGTTGTTTTTTCAACAATATTTTCTTTCGATGTTCTCAATGCAGAACTTAAGCGAAGTGAGCCGATTTTATGTCTATAAAATGGAACAGCAACTGCAATTGCTGGAATGGTGTACAAAGCCCAGCCAGTAAAACCCCAATGAAAAACTCCATATGCTGATGCAAGGTGGTAAGCCCTATCAGAGAAAGGCTCAATCCCAAATAAACCCTCGCCAGCATAATATGCCCATTCTACAATTGACCAATATAGAATGCCTCCTCCAATTCCAGAGCAGAAAAGCATGCATGCCCAGCTGAACATAGAGTAATCAGGGTTGATGCTCTCTCCACCTAATCGATGATTACCAAGTTTTGAGAAAGCAATAAACAGAACAAAAAGCAGCATACATGCACCGAATATCATATAGGTCGAACCAAAGATATCTACAGTCAACAAATAAGTGCTTCTAATAAAATCTGCTGATTGTGTTGGGTAAAGAGCAATGGGTGTTGCGATCAGTGCAATGGCCCCCAGTACCGAGAGAGTAGTGATCTTATCTGTGCTGCTATTTTGCCTCATCTATCGCCAATTCAGACTCCGCATAGTTTTTCGCCATTTCACCAACTAAGAAGAATTCAAAGGTTGTTAGAACAACAAAAATTATAAAAAATACAGCCAATGTAATGATTACTTCTCTCATTTATTACTCGCCTAAAAATTGTTAAACGCAGATTCTTTCTGTGAAGACATAAGAAGTGTATCATATAGGAATCTTGCCTCAATTTTTATTAGATAAATGAGTACACCAAAAGACATAGATAGAAATATAGGAAAACTTCCTCAAAAAGAAAAAGGGTCATTGACTCCAGTCATGACCTCAAATATTGAGGAGACTAGAAGGCATCAGATTGAAAGATTGGCTGCTGCTTTTAGATTATTCGCGTATTATGGTTTTGACGAGGGACTAGCTGGACACATTACTCTTAGGGATCCTGAGTTTAAAGACCACTTCTGGGTCAATCCACTCGGGCTGAATTTTGCACACATCACCGTTTCTGACCTTCTATTGGTAAAGGAAGATGGAGAAATTATTCAAGGCAGCAGGCCGATTAATCCAGCAGCTTTCTTTATTCACTCTGCAATACATAAAGCAAGACCCGATGTTAATTCAGCAGCGCATGCTCACTCCATATATGGAAGAACATTCTCAACATTGGGTAAGATGCTGGATCCCATTACTCAGGATGCAGCTATGTTCTTTGAAGAACAGTCGCTTTATTCTGATTATGGCGGTGTTGCATTCGATAAAGGTGAGGGTGAAGAAATAGCTAAAGCACTTGGCGAAAAAAGAACTGCAATACTTCAAAATCATGGTTTATTGACCACAGGTCAAACCGTCGATGTCGCTGCATGGTTGTTCATATCAATGGATAAATGTTGTCAAAGTCAGTTGCTGGCCGAAGCAGCTGGTAAACCAATTATTATTGATGATGAGATGGCAGAGCATGCTAAAAAACAAGCGGGCACAGATTTAATTCTTTGGGCAAGTTTTCAACCTCTATATGATCTCATATATGAACTTTCACCTGATTTCTTGGACTAGAAAATGCAACAAATATTAGAAAAACAAAAAATACAATCCAGACGTCATATTTATCCAAGTCTATCCATACGAAAGGATAGACTCGACCGTATGCTTGATATGATGCTCGAGTATCAAACTCAAATACCAGAAGTTTTATCTCAAGACTTTGGTCATCGACCAGAAATGCTTACAAAATTTTCAGAATTGGCAGCCACATTTGATGCAATTCATTACATCAAGAAAAATCTGAAATCTTGGATGAAACCAGCGAAGAGAAAAGCAACTCCTCCGTTTAATCTTTTTGGGGCAAAAGCTTATATACAATATCAACCTGTTGGTGTTGTGGGCATTATCAGTCCATGGAATTATCCGTTCAATTTAACCTATGGCCCGCTTGCAGTTGTTTTAGCTGCGGGGAATAGGGCAATGATCAAGCCATCAGAATTTACACCGAGATCATCGGCATTAATGAAATCCATGATTAATAAATATTTTGATGATGATGAAGTCGAGGTATTTCCTGGAGATGCATCAGTGGGACAAGAATTTAGCTCATTGCATTTTGATCACCTTTTGTTTACTGGTTCAACATCTGTGGCAAAGAAAGTCATGGAAGCAGCATCTAAGAATCTAGTTCCTGTGACATTGGAATTGGGTGGCAAATCACCAGCAATCATTGGCGACAGTGCGGACTTAAAGAAGGCATCAGACAGGATTTGGAATGGTAAGTTAATGAATGCAGGGCAAACATGTATTGCGCCTGACTATGTTTATGTCAAAGAGGAGATGCTTGGAGATTGGATAGAAGCAACCAAAGATTCTATATCCACAATGTATCCGTCTGTTTTTGATAATGAAGATTACACCTCGGTTGTTAATGATGGACATTATCAAAGGCTTCATGGATATATAGAGGATGCAAGAGAGAAGGGGGCTGACGTCATTGAGATCAATCCAGCGAATGAATCAGAGTCAGAGAAAACTCATAACAAGATGATGCCCACAGTGATTTTGCATGCAACAGAAGAAATGTTGGTGATGCAAGAAGAAATATTTGGCCCAATCATGCCAATAAAGACTTATAACCAAATCGATGAAGTTGTTGATTATGTCAATATGCATGAAAGACCACTTGGACTTTATTATTTTGGAAATAAGAAGAGCGAAGAAGATTTTGTTATGTCAAATACAGTCTCAGGCGGGGCAGCACTCAATGACGTTATTTTTCAGTTCATTCAAGAAGATCTTCCTTTTGGCGGGATTGGCCCAAGCGGAATGGGACATTACCATGGGATTGAGGGTTTCAGAACTTTCTCTCATGCGAGAGGTATTTACAAACAAACACCATTAGAGGGTCTTTTGAAACTCATGCGACCACCTTTTGGTAAATTGATAGACCAAGTTATTTCAACCAAAATAAAGAAGTAGTTGAGCTCAAAAATTAATTCGCTGTTAAACGAAACAATACATGATCTGGGTATCGATGTTATCGATAGACATATTTTTCTTTGTGCCGATCAAACAGAACCCAAATGCTCACCCAAGAGGAAAACATTGGAATCTTGGAATTTTCTAAAGTCTAGACTCGCAGAGTTAGAGATTGATAATCGAGGCGGGATATATCGATCGAAGGTTAACTGTTTGAGAGTTTGCACAAATGGTCCAATCGCTGTTGTCTACCCTGATGCTGTATGGTACCAAAATTGTACCCCAGAGGTACTTGAACGGATCATTCAAGAGCATTTAATTGGGGGAAGAATTGTTGATGAGTATGCTATTTCAAAGCCGAGTTGACGGTCTCGAATAAATAGGTTTCATTGGCACGTTGAATGAGATATGCATGAATATCCTTAGCGTCCTGTTCACTCAAGCGACTCGCGAATCCAACCATTCCTTTTTCTGTATATAGACCACCGAGTGTGATCGCATTGAACTTCTCATGAGTTTCCTCTGACATATACCGAAGATCTGCCAAGACACCACCTCCAACTGCCCCAGCTCCATGACACATATGACACTCCCAATGATAAAGATCCTCTCCTCTCGCAATGCTGGCTTGATCTTCAATTGGTGTAGGCGGTTTTGGCATCTCAATATTCCTTGGCCTCTCTGGCAGTTTTAGATCGCCATCAAGTGCAAATGTAACAATCCGTCCATTGATTGGACCTCCAGAATTTTTAGGTGGAAGCCCAGCCTGAAGTGCAAAAACCCCTCCATACCCTACTACAACTGTGACATATTGCTTTCCATCAATGCTATATGTGATGGGCGCAGCAACAATTCCATTTTTTAGATCCTTGCTCCATTTTTTTTCACCAGTTCTTGCATCATAGGCAACGAGTTCGCCATCAGATGTGCCCTGAAAGACGAGATTGCCATCGGTTGATAAGGTTCCTCCATTCCATGGAAGTGTTAAATATTGATTCCAAACTTCTTTTTGCTGAACAGGGTCCCATGCACTCAGTCTGCCTCTAATGCTTCTAGCTAATAACATCAACTGAAGGAGGTTTTTAGGAGGCGCCATGACTGTTAAATCACCTGCAGTATTCCATCCATTCTCATCGTATTCATACTCCTCATCTCTCTTCATGGGCATATAAAGTTCTTGAGCAGGAATATAGACCAGACCTGTTTTGGGATTGTATGACATTGGCATCCAATTGTGTCCACCGAGGGCACCAGGAAAAATGAGTTTTTCTGCTTCATCGTAATTGCCGAGTTCAGTCTTAACAGGCCTTCCAGTTTCGAGATCAATATGGGTTGCCCATGTTGCTTGGACGTATTTTTCCGCTGACAAAAGCTCACCATTGGTTCGATCAATGACATAAAAGAAGCCATTCTTTGGAGCTTGCATCAGAACCTTTCTTAATTCCCCTTTGATCGTTAAATCTGCAAGTATGATGTGCTGTGTTGCCGTGTAGTCCCAATTATCTCCAGGAGTTGTCTGATAATGCCAGACGTATTCTCCTGTTTCTGGTTTTAGTGCAACTATGGATGATACAAAAAGATTGTCTCCCCCACCTGGGCTTCTGATTTTATAGTTCCATGGTGATGCATTTCCAGTTCCAATATAGAGAAGATCTAAGTCTGGGTCATATGCCATTGAATCCCAAACAGTTCCTCCGCCACCGAATTCCCACCATTTAGCTCCTTTCCATGTTTCTGAAGCCATTTCCATCGCAGGATTCTCGAACCCATCATCTGGATTTCCAGGAACAGTATAGAATCGCCATGCCATCTCACCACTATTTGTGTCATAAGCACTCACATAGCCTCTAACCCCAAAGTCTGCACCTCCATTGCCAATGATGACCTTGTCTTTAATAATCCTTGGCGCACCCGTGATGCTATAGGGTTTGCTGTCATCTACTGTCATTGTTTCCCATAACAATGACCCTGTTTTGGCATCAAGAGCGATAAGCCTTCCATCTAGAGTTCCGAAAAATATTTTACCTTCCCAAATTGCCACACCACGATTGACCACATCGCAACAAACGAAATAAGCTTTTTCTTTTGGCACCCTGGGATCGTATTTCCAAAGC
>CACJRN010000013.1 GCA_902595845.1 uncultured Gammaproteobacteria bacterium | reverse complement strand
GACTGGGTTTTTGGATTAGAACAAATGACACCAATCCTAGAGAGATTTTTTAAACTAAAATCACACGGAACAACCCCTAAGCAAGAGCTGATAGCAGGCTTAACAACCTTTGTAACCATGGCCTATATTATTCTTGTAAACCCACAAATAATGTCTGCTGCAGGAATGGACCCTGGCGCAAGCTTTGTTGGCACATGCATTGCTGCTGCGCTTGCTTGTTTTGCAATGGGGCTATATGCGAACTGGCCAGTTGGTTTAGCGCCAGGCATGGGCCTTAATGCATTCTTTACTTTTACTGTGGTCATTGAGTTGGGTTACAGCTGGGAAATTGCACTCGGTGCTGTTTTTCTTGCGGGCATATTGTTTGTGATCATGAGCATTACTCCTCTTAGGAGATGGATGCTAGATAGCATTCCAATGAACTTAAGAGTAGCCATGGGTTCTGGGGTGGGTTTATTTGTTGGTTTCATCGGTCTGAAAAGTGGGGGCCTGATTGTCGACAATGATGCTAATTTTTTAAGTCTTGGCGATTTCTCTAATACAGAGACTCTTTTAGCTGGGCTGGGGTTCCTGCTTATTTCCGTACTTGCAATAAGAAAGGTGCCTGGCTCTATTATTTTGGGGGTTATTGCTGTGACTATTTCAGGAATACTTTTAGGCCTTGTGCAATTTCAAGGTTTTGTTTCGGCGCCACCTGATTTGGCGCCTACTTTTTTGAAGTTGGATGTTTTGGGCGCGCTCGATGTGGCAATGGTAAGCATTGTTATTTCGTTTCTTTTTGTGAACCTCTTTGACACGGCTGGAACGCTTTTGGGCGTTGCAAACCGTGCGAACTTAATTGGCTCTGATGGAAAGGTAAAAAACCTAGATAGGGCGCTAAAGGCTGATAGCACATCAAGTGTTGTTGGCGCGTTTTTTGGTTGCGCACCAGTCACCAGCTATGTAGAAAGCTCTGCTGGTGTTGAGGCTGGCGGAAGGACGGGGTTGACTGCTGTTGTTGTGGGGCTAATGTTTCTCTTGGCAATCTTTTTCTCGCCCCTGGCTGCAATAGTTCCAGCATATGCCACCTCTGGTGCACTTATTTATGTGGCGATTTTAATGCTTGGAGGAATGGAGAAGCTGGACTGGTCCGATACCACTGAACTGGTCCCATCATTGATCATGATAGTCATGATTCCTTTGACCTTTTCAATCGCAAATGGCATTGCACTTGGATTTATTTCTTATGTGGTGATTAAGGCTTTTGTTGGCGAAATCAGAAGCGTTTCTTCTGGCGCATGGTTTTTGTTTGTAATCTTTGTAGCAAAATTTGTTTTTTTGTAAACGTCTCTAAGCGCTCTCATTTTTTATAACCCTCATCTTCTGGCGGGCTCTTTAAGCTTGCTTCTTTGGTCCCGTCAGCATTGATTGTAACCACAAGCGGCAACCATTCTTCGTCATCACATATAAATGCTAGGCACCCTTCTACTTTGAGGTTTCCATTATCCTTAAGGTAAATGTTAGCCTTAAACTCTCTGCCTCTTCTTGGGTCATAAACTTTTCCGCCTTTAAACTCTCTCTGCTCGATATCATCTATAGAAAACCCTGATAACACATTTATGCCCACAATCGTTCTTGACCTGAGCGGCTTGTTTTTATTGTTTTCATCAAGAATTAGCTTTGGGTCGCGCCCCTCTTCGACAAAAATTGTCTCGATTTTGGCACAAAGGTGCTTATCGCAGTTTTCGATGAGAACAATTGAGCCCGGTGTCAGCCAATAACCAAAAAGATCGCTTTTTGCAAAAAGGTTGCTGCTGATCAGTATGGCTATGACAAAACTTATTTTTTTCATGAAAAAAGCTTAGGTAAATTTATTTTTGCCATCAAAATAAACGATGTTGGTAACTTCTGGAGGGTTCTTTACGCACTTCAGATTAATGCTGTATGAGTCTGGGTGCGAGCGAGGTTGGTAAAAGCTTTTTATTCCACAATTTTTACAAAACAAATGCTTCGCTTTTTTTGTTCCAAAAGAATACTCGGAAATTAATTCCTCTCCATTAATGATTGTAAAATCATCGTGCTTAATAAATAGGTGCTCATAATCCAGAGGCTCACAAATTGAGCAATTACATTTCCATATTTCAACAGAATCCTCTGAATAAAACCTGAAGTTTATTCCTCCACAATGACATTGACCAACATACTCTTTCATTGTCTGGCCCTGTTTATAAGCTTTAGCATCCAAATCATAAAAACGGCTATAGTAAAAATTGTATATATAGAATATATGTCTTTCTGAAAAGCGTTCGCAATGAATGTAAAAAGAAAAGCTCCGATCAGATAGTTTATTCCAATTGTGTGGAGTAGCCTCCAGTTTTTGATGCCTAATCTTCTAACCATCTTATCTGTTGATGTAATTGCCATAGCATACATCAGCAAATATCCGAGTCCTCCTCCTATAATTGATACCATGCTTGGCTGGTCATTACTGTCCAAGAAGAAATAAATAAGTGCTGCCAGATGGAATGTGTGAGCAATTGCAAAACTCAAACCAAGGTACCTCCTATTTTTCAACAAAATTTTTGTGGTTTGGTTTTTAAACCATTGGTTTAAGGCGCTTGCAGAAAATGCAGCAAATAAATAAAGAAAAGAGAGGTTGGCGCTATATCTGGCCCACAGTAATGCATTATTTTCTGTCGGCGCAAGAATAAAAGAATAGAGTGCTAAAAATAACGAAAACAACAGGCTTGAAAGCATTAAATATGTGTTGTCGATCTTTTCCAAAATAACTCCTCCCTTGAAGAAAGCTCTGAAACTAAATGCTTAAGTCTTCAAGGTTATAGTCTATTAAGTCCTTTCGAGCATTGTCATCCCAAACATAAGTTTTGCCAGAGCTTTTGAAAGGCCTATAGTCAAAGGGTTTTTCATCTTTATATTTGGATTTTCTGGCCTCAATTGCATAGCCAATAGACTTAGATCTTCTACTTATTATCTCTTCATCGAAAACCTGGGCTTCGCTATGCACGCCCCCTCCTTTGATGCCTAAAACAGATGACCTTTTATGAAACCCAAAATTTACAGTTACTCTTTTTTCATATCCACAGTTTGGAAAAGAGCCGTGAAGAATTTGTCTATTACATATCACAACATCTCCTGGGTTACAGATCATTGGAACAGCTCCTTTTAGTCTTTCGCTGCCAGATTCTTTGACTAGATTTTTTATATCAATTTTTCCAACCTTATGTGTTCCTGGAAGAACCCAAACCCCGTTAACAGCAGTGCTGCCATAAATTTGAGCCATAAAGTTGAAGCCATGAATGTCTTCATCGAAATCCCTGCTATCCCAGTGGGTAACCCCATCTTGATGCCAAGACACAGCAGCGCCCACCCCTGGTTCTTTTATAAACAAAGCCTCATTGAATGGAACAAAATCCTCTCCATTTATAGATTCCGTGACCTTTAACAATTTGGGATGAGCATAAGCTCTAAGACAAGCATCAGAAAACTGTAGCGAGCCAAGCAAAATAACAGGAACAGCTGGGGGGGCGCCAACTGAAGCCTCGGGCTCGAAGAGTTTAACTTGGTGCCTGCCATTAGCTAACTCGGTTCCTCCTAAGGGATCGCCCAATGGTTTTGACCATAATAGTGTCAAGGACTTTGAGTCAGCATTAAAGGCTGGGTTTCCGTTGAGATCTACTTTAGATTCAGGCCCAGCTGGAAAATTGGCCCTTAACCGGTTAAGATCTTTTTTTATGTCTGCAAGCTCTTCAGCGCCTATTACGTTTTCAAATATATAAAATCCATTTTTTGAATATGAGTTGCGAATTTCTCTAGCAAGCTTACCCTGATCATCAAATAAAATTGGCCCCCTGTTGCCGAGCTCCAGGGCCCTTTTTTCTCCCTCCAAGAGATAGGCTTCTACTGCGGCGGCATTTTCACCGTAATATTGTGCACATGCCTTTATTGAGCGTGATGAGTCATTCATAACTTTTTTCCTGCATTTAAAAATTAATTTATTTTATCAGCTTGCTTGGTTTGAGAGCCGACTTCTTCAGCAACAGAATTAGGAACAAGCATGGTCAGGGCGTAGTGGGCGATTTTCCATTCGTTGTTGATCAACTGGATGACCCCTGTTCCCCTGCAATGCCCTAGCTTTTCATTAAACAGAATTTCATCAAACCAGCGGATATTACCGCTACCTTCCCAGTTACGCTGTACTACGGTGTAAGTCCATCCATGGCCATCTACAAATGCCGGTTTAGCATAGTTTTTAAATTCCTCTATCGTCCACCGCTCGGTTTTATCAGTTCCCAAAAAGATCGCGTCTGAACTGTAGCGAGCAAAATAGGACTGGAAATTACCTTCATGGGCATCTTGATGAAGTCCATCTAATAGGGCATCAAGCCTTTCTTGGCTCCAACCACTCTGTGAAAAGATCAAAAGGACGATGGCTATTATTTTTTTCATCTTTTTCCTTCAGAAGCAAATAAGCTTTTATTGATGCTTTGCCTGCTCTTTTCTTAAGGTGTAGCCAGCCAATATGGCTAGGATGAATAATGCAGGTATATCGCCTAAAAAATGCCCCATTTCATCTGTATCAATAGCTGCTTGATAAGCCATAATTCCGCCATGAACAATACTGCTCCATATAACAAACCATACAAACATTGCATGTTTTACTGGATCTTTTGACGCGGTGATCATCATAACCCCAAGTGTCATATAAACCCCTTGAATCATCATCTCATATTCCCATTGTCCTGGACTCCAAGCCCAGCCTCCTAGGGGGTCTAGCTTCATCATTGGCATAATTAATACAAACGCAACCCCAAAAACTCTTAATGTGTTTTTTAATATTGACAAGTTATCCATGTTTTCCTCCTTCGTTTTTATCTTTTGGTTTTCGCCAACCAATTGCTGCGCCAACTGCAATGCCTACCGCTATCCACGTTGGTTCATTTGTGGCAACAAATACTGCTGCTCCTGTTGCGGTCCCAACGCCAATCCAGTTTCCAGCATTACCACGATTCTTAAATTTCTTATGCTTATCTTTCATTGATATCTATATTAAGTTATGAGCTTAGGTATTATTTCTAGCTGAGCAAGAATACCAAAGATAATTAACAATATAATGCTAGAGAGTATTTTAAGATTCTTCTTTTGAATCCACTCAAATAAATCATCTATTAATTTTCTTATCCATTTATCAGCTTTATCCATCCATTTAATAGCTTTTCTTGTCCATGTGTCAGTCATATCAATTAATAACAGAGAAAATGCTGCAATGATAAGCCACACGAAGCCATTAAGAGTCATGTCGATTAACCAGCCTAAAATCACCCAATTTATTTCCATCATCAAGCCCTAATGATCAGTCGATTTTTTTGAAGGTTCTTTTAAATAGGTTTTGAGCAAACAAAGGGGTTTCTTCTTCATTATGTTTTCTAACAAAATAACCGCCTAATGCTAAAGCGGACAAAATTTTCATAATGAAATTAGGGTGTTCTACCAATACAGTATTTTGGAATTTACATTCATTGTCAGAAACAGCAATTAGACGCATTTCCCATGTAACTTTCACTACAACATGTATTAATTTCATTAACCAAAGATCCGACAGAGAAACCATTTTAACGTAATCAGGCTTTTTAACTTCTGCTACATAGTGTTGAACTAATAAATTTCCTCCAACGCTCTCTACATTGACAGAAGTTTGTGTTCCATCAGTATGAATGCTCGATCCAGCACCTATATGTCCTCTTGCAGTAGCCTGATAATCTTTATCTGATAGAGTAAAAACCCAATCATGTAGGTTAAATGCTTCCTTAGGCGCATCAATTGGTGCTTCGCAGACAGTTTGAAATAATTTTTTGTATTTTTTATCCATAATTATCTAAATAATGTTTTTCTCTCTCTTCTTTCTTCATGCCAACGGTATCATTCATAAAATTATTTCTATCTTCTCTAGATTTGAAAACCCAAATGCAAACGGTGTCATGCGAATGATAAATTGCTTTTAATTCGTCATCTATTTCACAAATCTCTTTTGGTATTTCTGCTTTAATACAAATCATAATGTGGTTCTCGACCAACCGAGAAATCTTTCCTTACTCAACAGTCACAGATTAGATTTGAACAGTGATTTGATTTCTTACTCATTATCTGTGACTTTTTTTAAATTAAAATTAATTCTGTATCTATAAAATTCAATATTATTTGTAACGCTTAATGCTCTTCTTATTCTTTGATCGTCTTCAAATGCGATTATTATGCCTTTAACCTCTTGATCATCTTCAGCAATTTCATCTTTTATATAACCCATATATCTCTGGATCTGTCCTATAACCCTATCACTCGCTCTTCCTTTTTTTAACTCAATTACTAAAAGTTCTTTTCTGTCCTTGCTGATTGCAAGAATATCTATGGGACCTGTATCTGTTTGGTACTGTCGTCCTGTAAACTCATCATCTTCAAAAATGTCGTATGTTTCAGAAAGGTCAGTTTGCGTCCAGTTTTTAACTAAGAAGTCCTCTAAGTGTTCTTCTAAAACAAACTCACTTGGATTTTCTATGTCGCTATCATTGCTTACTACTGGACTTGATTCACTATCGCCCATTAGTTTTCTGATCTCTTCAGAGTATTGAGTAAGGTTACATATTGTTGAAATTGAACCAGACGAGTTTTTTAGGGGATCGCTCATATCCTCCCTTTTAATTGTTTTATTCAACCAATTAACATTTCTTCTATGTCTTAAGAAGTGTTCAGCATCTCCCTCAACATAAAAATAGTCACTACAAATTTCACCGAGATGATAATTACCTTGTCCGTCTGGCGACAATATAATATCGCCCTGCTCGAGAAACTTTGCCAAAGTGTGGATTGCTCCACAAGCAAGACCCGCTTTAATTTTGGATGCACCTGGATGTCTTTCTAAATACTCAGGTATATATTTTTTATTAAATTTTCTCCAATTATCAGGAAGGTCATTTGAGAAATCTATATCCATGCTAAAATCGACACCGATATAACCGCTTTCAAAGCAGTCACTGAAAAACATATGTTGCTTGCCTAAAACTACTCTCAGATAATTCATATACTTAAATCACTGTTCAAAACTACTCCACCGTCACTGATTTCGCGAGATTTCTAGGTTGATCTAGATCTGTTCCTATTGAGCATGCAACTTCGTATGCCAAAATTTGCAGAGGTATTGTATAAACGATGGGTGCATTGTAATAACCACACTTCGGCATATTCATGAACTTTCCTTTTTCAATTTTTATCTTGGAGGTTGCATTTCCAAAGATATAAAGAGTCCCCCCTCTTGACTTAACTTCTTCGAGGTTAGACAAAAGTTTTTCCACAAGTTCGTCTTCCGGCGCAAGGGCCACAACAGGTGTCATCTCATCAACAAGTGCAAGCGGACCGTGCTTTAACTCTCCCGCTGGATATGCTTCAGCATGAATATAAGTAATCTCTTTGAATTTCAGTGCGCCCTCTTGTGCAATTGAGAAGTAAACACCCCTGCCCAAATACAAAGCATTCTTTTTGTCAGCAATTTTCTCAACTATCTCATCGATGTGTCTTTTTAGCCCAAATGATTCTTTCACAAGCGAAGGCGTGTTAAGAAGGTCATTGATTGCGTCTGCTCTTTTATCTTTGTTTAAGTTTTTGCTTTTTGATATCGAACAAGCCAACAAAAGCAGTGCTGCAAGTTGTGTTGTGAAGGCTTTAGTTGAAGCTACGCCTATCTCTGGGCCTGCGTTTGTGAATATCTTCCAATCAGATTCTCTGGCCATGGTGCTCGTAGGAACATTACAGATTGTGACGATGCCTAAATATTTTTCATCTTTTGCATAATTAAGCGCTGCCATAGTGTCGGCCGTTTCTCCCGACTGAGATATGCATACAAACAAAGTATCATCTTCAACAAGTGGGTTTCGATACCTGTATTCGCTTGCAAAATCTATGTAGCAAGGTGTCTCACAGAGTTCTTCGAACCATTTTCTGGCGGTTTTAGCTGCATGCAGGCTTGTGCCGCAGGCTACAAACTGAATTCTTTTGACGCCCTTAAAAGCTTCGGATGATCCCAACCCAAAAATATTATCTAAAACTTCTCCATCTGCAGTCCTTCCTTCGATTGCATTTGTAATTGCTTGAGGCTGCTCATATATTTCTTTTTCCATGAAATGTTTATAGCCGTCTTTCGAGGCTTCCTTCACGCTTGTGTCTATTATGGTCTCTTCTCTTGAGAGCGCCTCACCATTGCTGCCAACAATTTTAATTTCATCTTTGGTTATTTCTGCAAAGTCGCCGTCTTCAAGTAGATAGAAAGATTCGGCAAGGCCAGCTATAGCGAGCGGGTCTGAGGCGATAAAATTTTCCTCTATCCCTTTTCCAACCAAAAGAGGGCTTTTTTGTTTGGCTGCAAATATTTTTCCTTTTTCCTCTGTGTCGATTACAGCAATAGAGTATGCGCCATCAAGCTCTTTTGTTGTCTCAATTAGTGCGTCCAATGTGGTTTTGCCTTTTTCTTTATTGAAATGGATCAGGTGAGCAATCAATTCTGAATCGGTTTGTGACTGAATCTCATAGCCTTCATTTACAAGCCTTTCTCTCAGCTCATCGTGGTTTTCAATGATTCCATTGTGAACAATGTATATATTTCCATTGGACCCATGGGGGTGTGCATTTGTCTCTGATGGGACACCATGTGTTGCCCATCTAGTGTGTGCAATGCCGGAATTAGCTTTTGGCCTTTCTTTTGTCATCAGCTCTTCAAGGTTTGAAACCTTGCCAAGAGTTCTTAGTTGAAATACTGCTTCATCCTGATTCAAAACGAGTCCGGCTGAGTCATAACCGCGATACTCCATTTTCTTCAGCCCATTAACTAAGATTTTTCCAACGCCTCTAGAGGAGGTTGCGCCAATGATTCCACACATTACTTTTCTTCCTTTTTGGTTGGTCTCTTCCAGCCATCGATCGTTTTTTGTTTTGATCGCTCAATTGTGAGTTTATCTGCGGGTACGTGCTTTGATACTGTTGAGCCTGCTCCAACTGTAGCTCCATTTTCAACCTCTATTGGGGCCACAAGCTCTACCCCAGAACCAATAAAAACCTCGTCGCCTATTTTTGTTTGATGCTTGTTTACGCCATCATAATTGCATGTGATTGTCCCTGCTCCAATGTTTGTTTTCTCACCGATTTTTGCGTCACCAATATATGTCAGGTGGTTTACTTTTGAACCTTTTCCAATCACCGACTTTTTCGTCTCAACAAAGTTGCCGACTCTAGCTCCTTCTTCTAGTTTTGTTTGCGGCCTAATCCTGGCATATGGCCCAATATTGCAGCTTGAGCCAATATCAGCTCCATCTATGTTTGAATGTGAATAAATGCTTGTACCGTCACCGATGACGCTATTGGAAACAATGGTGAATGGTGCAATTGTGACATTGTCTCCCAGTTTCACATCGCCAATAAAAACTGTATTTACATCTATGGTTACATTTTGGCCACAAGAAAGCGTGCCCCTGACATCAACCCTATTGGGGTCAATGATTGTTACGCCGCTATCCATCAGTTTATCTGTTATGTTTTTTCTGTTAATTTTTTCAGCCTCTGACAAGTCTTTTTTTGAATTCACACCAAAAACCTCTTCTTCTGAAGTCAAATAGGTGCTCGCCTGTATGCCTTCATGGTAAGCGATTTCTATGGCATCTGTAAGGTAGTACTCATTTTTTTTTGGGTTTGGTTTTATTTTCTCCACAAGGTTTGTAGCAACATTTGTCTTGAAAGCCATAATTCCTGAGTTTATTTCCTTTATTTTTCTCTGCTCATCATCACAATCCAACTCTTCAATAATGGCGCTTGGTTTTCCATCAGAATCTTTGCATATTCTTCCATAACCAGAAGGGTTATCTACTGTTCCAGTTAAAACCACAAGGTCATTTTTTTTAACCTCTTCCTGTAACTTGCTGATTGTAAACCCTGAAAGCAGAGGTACATCTCCTAGAAGGACCAAGAGGTTATCTGTTGAGACATGGGGAAGTGCAGTTTTTAAAGCGTGCGCGGTTCCTAACGCTTCTTTTTGCTCAACATAGGTTATATTGTTGCGGCCTATTAGTTCTTCTTCAAAATCACTTTTTGCTTCAGGAGAATGTATGATTACAGCCTCATCAATGCTTAGATTATCAAGTGTATTCAGAACATGCCCGATAAGAGTTCTTCCAGCAAGCATCTGGAGTGCCTTCGGTTTGCAGGAGGCCATTCTTGTGCCCTTTCCTGCTGCTAATATTACTGCTGTCCAAGCCATAATTGACATTTTGAAGAAATGGCTGCGTAGTTTAAATAGAAAATACCCAAAAAAACCAGTATTTTAAGGGAAATTTATGGCTTTATTTGCGTCCTTTGAGCTTCTTCACAGCGCTATATCGGGCTGCTGCCTCTACTAGCTGAGCCTGAGCTTGCTCCAGATCTTCTTTTTTATCCGCCCCTTTTAGCGCCTCTTCTGCCTGATTCTTGGCTTCAAGCGCGGCCTCTTCATCGATTTTGTCAGAATGTGTTGCTGAATCAGCCAGAATGGTAACCATATGTGGCTGAACCTCAAGAATCCCGCCTGTGATATAAATGTATTCTTTTTCAGCGCCTTCTTGATGAAGCTCGATCTCTCCTGGTCTAAGTGTAGTAAGGAGGGGTGTATGTTTTGGTGCAATTCCCAAATCGCCGTCCTTGCCTGGCGCAACAACCATTGATGCTTCGCCAGAAAAAATGGCTACTTCTGCACTGACAATTTCTACCCTAATCGAGCTCATGGGTTACATGCTTTTTGCTTTTTCGACCGCTTCTTCGATGGTGCCAACCATGTAGAATGCTTGTTCTGGGAGATCATCATACTCACCAGCAACAATTCCTTGGAATGCCTTAATCGAATCTCTAAGAGACACATACTGACCTGGTGATCCTGTAAAGACCTCTGCAACAAAGAATGGTTGTGACAAGAACCTTTGGATCTTTCTTGCTCTCTGTACGGTGAGCTTGTCCTCTTCAGAAAGCTCGTCCATACCAAGGATTGCTATGATGTCTTGCAACTCTTTGTAGCGTTGCAGGACCTGTTGAACTGACCTTGCAGTGTCATAGTGCTCTTGACCAACAATGCCAGGGTCTAATTGACGACTGTTTGAGTCAAGCGGGTCAACCGCTGGATAAATACCAAGCTCTGCAATTGATCTTGCCAATACAACTGTTGCGTCCAGGTGGGCAAATGTTGTAGCTGGGGAAGGGTCTGTCAGATCATCTGCTGGTACATAAACCGCTTGAATTGATGTGATTGAACCTGTTTTTGTAGAGGTAATCCTTTCTTGAAGTACGCCCATCTCTTCTGCAAGGTTTGGTTGATACCCAACCGCAGATGGCATCCTTCCAAGTAATGCTGATACCTCTGTGCCTGCAAGCGTGTATCTGTAGATGTTGTCGATAAACATCAATACATCTCTTCCCTCGTCCCTAAAGTTCTCAGCAATCGTTAGCCCAGTCAGTGCTACTCTGAGTCTGTTTCCTGGGGGCTCATTCATTTGTCCGTATACAAGTGCTACTTTATCGAGGACGTTTGACTCCATCATTTCATGGTAAAAGTCATTCCCCTCTCTTGTTCGTTCTCCCACTCCAGCAAAAACCGAAAAGCCGTCATGTTCTGCGGCGATGTTTCTAATTAGCTCCATGACAGTAACTGTTTTACCGACACCAGCACCGCCAAACAAGCCCACCTTGCCGCCTTTTGCAAACGGGCAAAGAAGGTCGATGACTTTAATTCCTGTTTCTAATACGTCAGCTTCAGTTGATTGCTCCTCAAACGAGGGTGCTTTTGCGTGAATCGGCCTGTTTGATTTAGCGCCAACCGGTCCTTTTTCATCGATTGGATTGCCAAGGACATCCAAAACCCTTCCGAGGGTTTCCTGTCCTACCGGGACACTGATTGGAGCGCCTGTATTTTCAACCTCAAGGCCTCTCTTTAAGCCCTCGCTCGCTCCCATTGCAATGGTTCTGACTATGCCGTCACCAAGTTGTTGTTGGACCTCAAAAACTAAATCTCCGTCCTTGAGTGAGAGTGCATCATATACGCTTGGTATTGCTTCTTTTGGAAACTCAACATCCACTACCGCTCCGATTACTTGTACGATATTTCCTGTGCTCATCTTTATTATCCTTTCTATTTAAACTGCAGCTGCGCCGCCAACTATTTCTGAAATTTCTTGTGTGATTGCCGCTTGTCTTGCTTTGTTATAATCAAGCTCAAGCTGGTCTATTAATTTTCCTGCATTGTCTGTTGCACTTTTCATGGCAACCATTTTTGCTGCCATTTCACATGCTACATTTTCAACCACTGCTCGATAGACTTGTGACTCGATGTACCTCATCAAGATATAATCCAAAAGCTCTTTCGAGTCTGGCTCATAAATATAATCCCAATGTTCTTGCATTTGCTCTCCATCTTCTGGGTCTATTGGCAGCAGTGTTTTAATCTCTGGTTTTTGTGTCATTGTGTTTACAAAATCATTGTGCACAATAAAAAGCTGATCTATTTTGCCTTCATTGTATTCATCCAACATGGTTTTGATTGCCCCAACCAAATCTTCAACTTGTGGCTCTTCACCAAGATGTGATGCTGCTGCTATGACATCCACATCCACAGACCTAAAAAACTGGACTGCCTTTGCTCCAACAAGGCAAAGTTTTGAATCAATTTGATTGCTTTTGTTCTCTTTTAGTTTGGCAATTAGTCCTCTGAACATGTTTACATTGAGCCCGCCACAAAGCCCTCTATCGGAACTAACAACAATGTAGCCGGCTGTTTTGACTTCACGTTTTTCAAGAAAGGGGTGCTTGTAGTCCGGATTCGCTTTATAGATATGTCCTATCACAGCTCTGATTTTGTCTGCATATGGCAACGCTTTTTTCATTGTTTCCTGTGTTCGACGCATCTTGCTTGCCGCAACCATTTCCATCGCCTTCGTAATTTTTTGGGTGTTTTTAACACTCCCAATTTTTGTTCGAATTTCCTTTTCGTTTGCCATAATTAATAGGTGCCAGTTGCTTTAAAATCTTCAACGAACTTTTTGAGCTCCGCTTCGATTTCATCGTTGTAGTCGCCAGTGTCATTGATCTTTTGAGCAAGATCAGAGGCTGAGTCAACAAAGTTTGCATGCAGCGCTGTCTCGAAATCGACAATCTTATCTGCTGGGACATCATCAAGATAGCCCTCGTTCGCAGCATAAAGGGACACAGCCATTTCTGCTACAGTCAGAGGAGCGTATTGTTTTTGCTTCATTAGCTCTGTTACTCTCTGGCCTCTTTCTAACTGCTTCCTTGTGGCTTCATCAAGATCAGATGCGAACTGGGCAAATGCTGCAAGCTCACGATATTGAGCCAATGCCAGCCTGACACCACCGCCGAGTTTTTTAATGATTTTTGTTTGCGCTGCGCCGCCCACCCTGGAGACAGATAAACCAGCATTTATCGCCGGTCTAATGCCCGCATTGAATAAATCACTTTCTAGGTATATTTGTCCGTCTGTAATTGAAATCACGTTTGTTGGAACAAAAGCAGAAACGTCGCCCGCTTGTGTTTCAATGATTGGCAATGCGGTTAACGAGCCTGTTTGGCCCTTCACTTTCCCGCCTGTTTCTTTTTCTACATACTCAGCATTCACCCTTGCTGCTCTCTCAAGCAATCTTGAGTGAAGATAAAATACGTCGCCAGGATAAGCCTCTCTTCCAGGGGGTCTTTTTAATAGGAGCGATACTTGCCTATATGCCCAGGCTTGTTTGGTTAAGTCATCAAAAATGATTAGTGCGTCCTCGCCTTTGTCTCGGAAGTACTCGCCCATGGCACAGCCTGAATATGGAGCAATATACTGCATGGCAGCTGAATCGGATGCTGCAGCATTGACAATGATTGTGTGCTCTAATGCGCCTTCTTCCTCTAACTTCTTAACCACATTAGCAACAGAAGAGTTTTTCTGGCCCACCGCAACGTAGATACATTTTATCCCTGTGCCTTTTTGGTTGATTATGGTGTCAACAGCAACCGCTGTTTTTCCTGTTTGTCTATCACCAATGATAAGCTCTCGCTGACCTCTTCCGATTGGTACCATTGCATCAATCGACTTAAGCCCGGTTTGAACTGGTTGGTCGACTGACTGTCTTGAGATGACGCCTGGTGCAACTTTTTCTATTGGTGCTGTTTGGTCTGAGGAAACGGCTCCTTTTCCATCGAGGGGCGTTCCCAAGGAGTCGACAACCCTACCAAGCAAGCCTTCGCCAACTGGCACTTCAAGAATTCTATTGGTTGTTTTTACTTGTGCTCCCTCAGAAATGTGGGTGTAGTCGCCTAATACCACTGCTCCGACTGAGTCTTGTTCCAAGTTAAGGGCCAAGCCAAATGTATCGCCAGGAAACTCTATCATCTCTCCGTACTGGACGTCGTTTAATCCATGTATTCTGGTGATACCATCTGTTACAGAAACAACTGTCCCAACGTCGGATGATTTGGCTTCGTGTTCGAAGTTTTTAATTTGTTGTTTTATTAATTCACTTATTTCAGATGCTTTGGTTGCCATCTCTCTTTCCTTATTTCATTAATTCGTTAAAATTCTACCCAGCTCATCTATCTGGGACCTAACAGAGGCATCAATCATGCTGTCGCCGATTTGGATCTTTGCCCCACCTATAAGGCCTTCATCCATCATTACCTCAATACTTACTGATTGATTAAGCTTGGTTTCAAGTGCTGCTTTTATAGTATTTAGAGACTCTTCGCTGATTTCACTAGCTGTAGTAATTGTTGCCTCAACAACCCTCTCAAGCTCTTGTTTCATTTGTTGAAACTGTTTCTTTATCTCTGGAAGCGCTTCAAGCCGTGAGTTTTGTGACAGCAATGAAATAAAATTCATTCTGTCTTCAGACTCCGGAGCGCCCGATGCTCTATTGCTGATAGAAAAGATGGTTTTTGCAAGTGCTTGTTTATCTATGCCAGGAGATTTGACAAGGTTTAACATTGCACTGTCTTTTACCACCTCTGCTGCGTTCTCAAGAAACAACAACCACTCTTCTGCATTGCCGCTTTCTTGAGCTATTTCAAAGCAAGCGTTTGCGTATGGTCGGGCGATTGTTTTTGATTCAGACATAATTACAGTTTATTTGCCAACTCATCGAGCATGTCTTTGTGGTCTGCTTTGTTGATCTCTCTTGAGAGGATTTTCTCAGCACCACTTATTGCCAAGACAGCAACCTCTTTTCTTAAGCCTTCGCGAAGCTTGGAGATTTCCTGTTGTGCCTCATCGTGAGCAGTGGATATGATTTTATCTCGCTCTGATGTGCCTTCGCTCTTTGCTGACTCCACTATTCCAGAGGCCCTTGTGTTTGCCTGGTCTAGAATTGTTGTGGCCTGCTGCTTTGCTTCTTTAATGAGTGCATTTACCTCTGTTTCAGCCTCGCTCAGCTTTTTTTGTCCTTGCTCAGCTGCAGCTAAACCATCGGATATGTTTTTATTTCTTTCCTCTATGGCCTCCATTATCATCGGCCAAATAAACTTCATGCTAAAAAGTACGACCACCGCAAAGACGGTCATTTGTATCAGCAGTGTTGCATTCAAGCTCATATTACTTTCCGCTTAAGTTGATTATGAAAGGTAGGGGTTTGCGAACAGCAAGAAAAGCCCAATACCAACACCAATCATTGTTACTGCGTCAAGAAGCCCTGCAACAATAAACATTTTGACTTGTAGCATCGGAACCATCTCTGGTTGTCTAGCTGATCCTTCAAGAAAACGCCCGCCCAGCAAACCAAAACCGATTGCTGTTCCTAAGGCCCCCATTCCAATTAGTATGCTTACCGCTACCAATGTCATGCCTTGTACAAATTCCATTTTTATCTCCTTATATTAAATGGTTAAAAAATTAATGGTCCTCATGCGCCATGCTCAAATAAACAATGGTCAACATCATAAAAATAAAGGCTTGCAACAAAATAATGATTAAGTGAAACAATGCCCATATTAGTCCCAAAATAAATTGTCCTATCGCAAGTGGAAGTACGCCGAGGTCTAAAAGGTACATGACCCCACCACCGGCAGTGAATATTGCGATAATCATAAAAATTAACTCTCCTGCATAGAGGTTTCCAAACAACCGAAGGCCGAGAGAAATTGGTTTTGCTATTTCTTCAATCACTTTTAGTAGAAGATTAAAAGGGAGCATCGCTTTGCCAAATGGTTGAAATGCTAGCTCTTTTGCAAAACCGGCCACGCCTTTTATTTTGACACTGTAATACAAAATCAACAAAAAGACTGTCACCGAAAGTCCAAATGTAACATTGAGGTCTGCGCTGGGTACGACTCTCATATATTTGATCCCCATCATCTCGCCAGCTTTTGGAAGCATGTCAACCGGCAACAGGTCCATGAAGTTCATCAGAAAGACCCAGACAAATATGGTCAATGAAAGTGGCGCAATGAGTTTGCTACTTCCGTGATAAGTATCCTTAACTTGCTCATCCACAAACTCTATGATCATTTCAATGAAGCTTTGGCCCTTGCTTGGTATGCCTGAGCTTGCTTTTTTAGCAAACCGGTAAAAAACAAAAAGAAAAAGAACGGCCATAAAAACAGCATAAAAAACACTGTCTATATGAATGATCCCAAGTGGCGAGTCTACAGTGCAATGTGAAAGATGGTGAGAAATGTATTCATTGGCAGAGAATTCTTTTTCCTTTGTTGGCCCAAAACATCCGACGCCTTCAGCTGCAGAAACGTTTCCAATAGAAAATAACGCGATGAGCGTTGGGAGTAATTTGTTGATGAAAGATCTTCTCATTGTTCCTATATCAGGTGATCAATAACGATAGCCAATATATAAAAATGGCAACACTATACCCTATTATTAATGGGAAAAAAATTGCTTTTAACAAGATTATTGCTACAACAAAAAGCAGCGCTGTGAGCACGAACTTAAAGGCCTCAAGAAGATACAGTGTGTTCACAATGCTTTTTGGTTTTTTCTCTCTTTTGTCGAGTAAAACACTGAGTAAATGTAAAGAGGTTAAAACGGCTATTGCACTTCCAATAAATGATGATCTTGCGCTCTCAATACTCTCAAAATAAAAAAATAGCATTGCAACAAGAACGCCGGTGGCTGTTTGTGCAAGCAATATTAGGAATGCGATTTCTTTTGGTGAACGTACTCGGTTCATTTGCTTTGATTACTTTATTTTTGAAAGTATTCCTTCAAGCTCGTCTGAGCTTGAATATTTAATACTCAACGTTCCTGCGCCAGATTTTTTATGTTTAATTGTTACTTTTGCTCCCAACTGACTGGTCAATTGGTTTTCGAGTCTCTGGATGTCTGGATCAGCTGCTGGTTTTGATTTTTTTGGCTGTTTCTTGTCAACAATTTTTCTGACCAAGCTCTCTGCCTCTCTCACCGAGAGGCCCTTTTCGACTATAAGGTTTGCAACCTCTAATTGCATGCTTCTGTCTTGAATAGAAAGCAGTGCCCTTGCGTGGCCCATGCTCAATTCTTTCTTGTTAACCAATTCCTGCACACTGCTCGGCAGATCGAGGAGTCTGAGTGCGTTACTGATGCTTGCTCGCGCTCTACCAACAGCATTTGCTACCTCTTGATGGCTCATCTCATACTCCATTATCAAGCGTTGAAATGCGTTTGCTTCTTCAAGAGGGTTAAGGTTCTCTCTTTGAATGTTTTCAATAAGTGCGACAGCAACGGCTGCAGAATCAGCAATGGTTCTCACAACGGCTGGGATACTCTCTAATCCAGCTATCTGAGAGGCTCTCCACCTTCTCTCGCCTGCAATGATCTCGTATTTGACTCCAGTATGAGAATCAGCAAGCGCTCTCTCTCTGACAACAATCGGTTGGATTACGCCCTGTGCTTCAATGGATTGAGCGAGCTCTTTAAGCTGAGACTCTTCAATTTGTTTTCTCGGCTGAAATGGCCCTGGGCCAATTTGTTCTATACTGATCTCAGACAAGCCTTGTTTGTCGCTTTTTGCTTCGTTTTCTACAGACTGTCCCAACAAAGCATCTAAGCCCCTACCTAGACTTTTTCTTTTGTCTGACATGTGTTTAGTTTAACCTCGTTCTTTTATGATTCCATGGTTTTTTTGGCAACCTCTTTGGCAAGGGATAAATACGCCTTAGAACCAGAGCAATTGGGATCATATTTTAGGGCTGACATTCCATGGCTTGGGGCCTCTGCAAGGCGAACATTGCGAGGAATAAATGTCCAAAAAAGCTTGTCGTGAAAATATTTTTTCAGTTGGGCTGAAACCTCTACAGCAAGGCTATTTCTGCTGTCATACATGGTTCTGACAACACCCAATAGGTCGAGTTTTGGGTTGACACTGTCTTTAATTTGGTAAATTGACTCAAGCATTCCTGTCATGCCCTCAAGAGCATAATACTCGCACTGTACTGGTATAATCAGGCTTTCGGCGAAAGACAACGCATTCAATGTGAGTATGTTCATCGATGGTGGAGAATCAATAACGATAAAGTCATAGCGGCTTGTTATGCCATCGAGTGCTTTTTTTAAAATTAACTCCCTCTCTTCTAACTCTAAGAGTTGTATTTCTGCAGCCATCAGGTCTCTGTTAGATGGAATGATATCAAAACCGTCTTCTGCAGCTCTTTTGATACATTGGCTGGCATCAACCTCTCCTAAAAGCAGGTCATAAATAGTCGGTGTTGCCTGGTCATGGCTGAGGCCGCATGCACTTGAGGCATTGCCCTGAGAATCAAGATCAACCAGCAGGGTCTTCTTGCCAAGCTGACCCAAAGCGGCGGCGAGGTTGATGGATGTTGTGGTTTTCCCAACCCCTCCTTTCTGATTTGCAATTACTATGATGTTTGCCATTTATTTTCTTTTGATAAAGACGAAATGTCTCGTTGCTTCCAAATAGGGTACCTTAATTTCTTGTATTTGTAGAACAGAGAAGTCGTTCATGAGTTCGTTGATTTCTTCTTGTTTAATTTTTCCTTTCATGGCCAAAAAAAGGCCATTTTTTGAAACCATCTTTTTTGATGCATCGATGAGATAATTGAGTGAGCCAAATGCTCTTGAGACAACTGTGTCAGCAGAGATGTTGTTTATTCTTTCTCCTCTTTGACATATGACCGTGGTATTTTTCAAGCCCAATGCCTTGGTTGCTTCGTCTAAAAAGTTTGTTTTTTTTAGGACTGAATCAATCAAATAGAAGTGCTTGTCTGGGTTTGCAATTGCCAAAGGTATTCCTGGTGTCCCGCCACCAGAACCTATGTCAATGATCTTGCTTCCCTCGATCGCTTTTGAGGCACTCAATGAGTCGAGCGTGTGTTTTATTACTGCCTCTTTGGGTTGGGTGATTCCTGTGAGGTTAATGTTTTTATTTGCCTCCAGCAGCAGCTCTAGGTATTTCACCTGTTGCTCTATTTCTTCGTTCGAATGACCCAAGCCCAGAGCAATGACCCCTTTTTTAAGTAGGGCTTTGTCGCTTTTAGAAAGGTTCAGATTTTCACCAATACTCTGCCAACAATACTTCCATCAAGAAACGCTTGAAACTGTTCTGGCAGCTCTTCCAACGTGACTTCTTTAGTCACGATCTGTTCTATTTTTTTTGGGGACATATTTACTGCAATGTCGTTCCATACATCTTGTTTAAAAGAATTTGGAAGTGTTGTAGAGTTTACCCCCAAAAGATTGACTCCTCTGAGTATGAAAGGCATGACATTTGTCGGGAGCTTAAAATCTCCTGCCAAGCCAATGCTAGCGACATTGCCCTCGGGCACCGTTGATCTAAGCACCCACGAAAGAAGGCCTCCCCCAACGTTGTCTATGCCTCCTCCAAATTGTGCTTTTTCAAGTGGTCGCTCACCCATCTCCATGTCCTCGAGACATATGATGTTTGATGTACCGATTGATTTTAGATAATCATCATGTGTTTTCTTTCTTGTGACAGCGGTTGTTTCAAAACCAGAAGCTGAAAGCATGTCAATCGCAATACTGCCCACTCCCCCGGTTGCGCCTGTTACTACAATGGGTCCCATTTCAGGAGTTTGTTTGTTTAACTTCATCTTATAGATTGCAAGCCCTGCAGCAAACCCTGCTGTACCAATTGCCATGGCAGTTCTTGTATCCATTGCTTCTGGAAGCTCAATAGCTGCTTCGCTGCTTATACGGGTATATTCGCTGTATCCGCCGTCATTTGTTTCGCTCAGACCTGAGCAAGCAGCAATGACTTTATCGCCTGGATTAAATCTTGAGTCCTTGCTTTCTAAGACTTCGCCTGCAACATCAACTCCACCTATAAGTGGAAAAGTTCTGAGTATCTTTCCAGCCCCTGTTGCAGCCAAAGCATCTTTGTAGTTGATGCTTGAGTATTCTGTTTTCAGTGTTACCTCACCTGGGTTTATGTCCTCAAGTTTAACTTTTTCAAGGCCAGAGACGATCTTGTCTTCCTCTTGGTTGATTCTGAAGCAATTAAATTCATTGGGTATCTGTGACATTTTTTCTCCTTTTTTTAATCCGCTTGAGTTCTTTGAATATATTTTTCCTTCTCTTTTCTTGGATCGGGAACCGGTACTGCGCTTAATAGGTTTGCAGTGTATTCCTTTTCTGGCTCAAAAAACACTTTCTCTGTTGGGCCCTGCTCGACTATCTTGCCTGACTGCATCACTATAACTCGGTCACATATCTTTCTAACCACTGCAAGGTCGTGGGCAATAAATATCATTGTTAGTTTTTTCTCGCTTTTTATTCTTAGTAGTAAGTCTATTATTTCGCCCCTGATAGATGCATCAAGTGCACTGACTGCCTCGTCACATATCAATAGTTGTGGTTTAGGCATCAGTGCCCTTGCGATAGCAACTCGTTGGCACTGCCCACCTGAGAGTTCATGGGGGTACCTGCCCAAATAATCTGAGGTCAACCCAACCTCCATTAGGCTATCCTCTATGTCTTTTTGTGCTGACTCTTTTGTCATTGAGGGAAAGAATGAGTCAAGTGGTTCTTTCAAGATCTCAAAAACTGTCATCCTTGGGTTAAGTGATGAGAATGGGTCTTGAAAGACGACTTGCATTTTTTTACGAATCTCTTTTAGCTCTTTTTTATTGATTTCAGTGAGCTTTTCTCCAAACACCTCCACCTGACCTGATGTGAGTTTTTGCAGTCCCAAAATTGTTTTAGCGAGCGTTGACTTTCCGCTTCCTGACTCGCCAACGATGCCCAATACCTCTCCATCTATGGCTTCCATTGATATTTCATTGACCGCTGTTAAGACATTGTTTGCTGCAAAAAGTGTCTTTTTTGGCAGCATAAAACTGACTTTGGCCTTGCTGGATTTAACCAAGCTATTCTTGATGCTTGTCTCTTGTCTCTCTGTGTATTTCTGCTGATCATCCAGGTTTATTTCTTTTGATTTTTCCAACAGTTCTTTTGTATATGCAGCGTTGGGCGAATAAAATATAGCTTCTGTGTCACCGCTTTCCTGAAGTTCGCCGTCTTTCATAACCAATACTCGGTCACATGTTCTTGCTACAACGCCGAGGTCGTGAGTGATCATAATTACAGACTTTTTGAATCGGTCTTTCACATCTAATATCAAATCCAATATTTTTTCTTGGACTGTTACATCAAGGGCTGTGGTGGGCTCATCTGCTATTAAAAGCTTTGGGTTGGTAAGCAGTGCTGATGCGATCATTACCCTTTGCCTCATTCCACCAGAAAGTTCAAATGAATAGCCGTCATATCGCTCATGTGGCTTGCTAATACCGACAGAGTCAAGCATTTCTATACACCTCTCCTTTATCTCATGCTTGCTCATCTTGGTGTGCCTTTTAAGCACTCCAGACATTTGTTTTCCAATGGTTATATAGGGGTTTAATGAACTCATTGGGTCTTGGAATATCATGGCAATTTCATTACCTCTGATTTGATTCAGTTCTGAATTCGACAGCCCTATTAATTCTTTGTCAGCGAAAATAGCGCTACCTGAAGCGCTGCCGTTGGACTCTAGAAGCCCCATGATTGAAAGCACAGTTTGGCTCTTTCCGGAACCAGACTCCCCAACAATACCCAAAACCTCATCACCGCTTAATCTAAAACTGAGGTCTTTAACTGCATGAATGGATTCTCCTCTACTTTTGAAGCGAACATTTAGGTTCTTTGTTTTTAAAAGATCAGTCATTGCCTCTTGTCCTATCTTTTGGATCAAGTGCATCTCTTAAGCCGTCGCCAATGAAGTTAAAACAAAACAGTGTGGTGGCTAAAAACACCGCTGGGAATAAAAGCATCCAAGGTGAAGACTCCATTTGTCTAGCCCCTTGATTTACGAGCGCACCCCAAGATGTCATAGGCTCTTGAACGCCCAGGCCTAGAAAGCTCAAAAACGATTCAACAAGAATAACTTGGGGGACAGTTAGTGCGACATAGACCACCACCACACCTAGGAGGTTGGGAACAATGTGTTTCATGATGATTTTAATTGTAGAAACACCGCCTGTTTTTGCGGCATCAACAAACTCTTTGCCTTTAATATTAAGTGTTTGGCCCCTTACTATTCTGGCAATATCCAACCAGTTAACAGCGCCAATTGCTATGAATATTAAAAATATGCTGCGGCCAAAAAAGACCATCAATAAAATTACAAAAAACAAAAAGGGCATTGCATACAAAACATCAACAAACCGCATCATTAGCGCATCAATTCTGCCTCCCATAAAGCCGGCTACTGCACCATAGGTCACCCCGATCATTACGCTCACCAAGGTTGCCACCAAACCCACCATAAGCGATATTCTTCCTCCATACATTGTTCTTACAAACAGGTCTCTACCTAGGTCATCTGTTCCAAAAATATGGCCGTCAGAAAATGATGGGGCCGCAGCAATCATAGACCAATCGATTTCATCAATAGCGTAAGGGCTGAAAATTGGTCCCAACAAAACCATAAAAACCATCGCTGCCATTGTTGCAGCAGAAATGAGTGCTGCTTTATTTTTCGAAAGCGCGGACCATGCATCGTTTAGCAATGAGTTTGTTTTTTTCATCTGTTCTGTTTAATTCTTGGATCAATGAACCCGTAGAGTGTGTCAACAATCAGGTTGAACAATATGATTAGGCAGCCATAAAAAACCACAACGCCCATCACCAATGTATAGTCCCTATTTAAGGCTCCCTGCACAAAATATCTCCCCAGACCTGGCAGCCCAAAGATTTGCTCAACCACAACTGACCCTGTGATGATTGCTGCAGTTGCAGGCCCTAAATATGAGACAACAGGAAGGAAGGTGGGCTTGAGCACATGAGAGAACAGTATTGTTTTGGTTGACAGGCCTTGTGCTTTTGCTGTTCTTACAAAGTTACTGCTTAAAACCTCTATCATTGAGCCTCTGGTTAGGCGAGCAATATATGCCATTTGCGGAAGCGCCAAGGAAACAACGGGAAGTATCATATGATAAAAGTCTCCGCCGTTATATCCACCAGCAGGCAATGCTTTTAGGCCGATTGAAAAAAATAATACCAACAAGGGTGCCATGACAAAATTGGGGATTGATATACCAATCATCCCAAAAAACATGACGCCATAATCCAGCTTGCTGTTTTGGTTAAGCGCTGCAACTGAGCCAATCAATGAGCCAAAAAACAAAGCGAGTAATATTGCTGCAAACCCCAAACGAAGTGAAACGGGAAATCCTGTCGAGATCAACTCTGTGACCGTATAATCTCTGTACTGAAACGAAGGACCAAAATCTCCTTGCAAAAGATCACCTATGTATTTAGCAAGCTGAAGATAAACTGGGTCATCTAGGTTGTATGCAGCCCTTAGGTTTGCCTCAACCTCTTCAGGTAGAGAGCGTTCGAAATCAAAAGGTCCTCCAGGTGCGGCCTTAACAAGAAAGAAGGCCAAACAAATCAAAATCAAGAGCGTGGGTATTGCTCCCAAGAACCTGCCAATAACAAAACGAAAGTTACTCACTTGCAATCGTTTCTGATTTTAAGATTTTGACATATTTAGAATAGTGGTGATCCATTACATTTCCCTCTAAACCAACCACCCAGGGTTTTATCAGGTGTTGGCTGACATAAAAGTAAAGTGGGATAACCGGCATGTCGTTTAGCATTATTTGCTCTGCTTGAAGCAGGTCATTCAATCTGTCTCTTCCTGCTGGTTTCAGTGAAGCTGATTTCAGCAATGCATCGTAATCGTTGCTTGCGTAGCCAGAGTGGTTCATTTCGTTTTCAGAATGGAGTAATTCTGAAAATGTATATGGGTCATCATAGTCTCCTATCCATCCACCTCTAAATATTTCCGTTTCTTCTTTTAGTCTTCTTGTTTCTAAAAAAACTTTCCATTCTTGGTTTCTTAACTTTGTCTCAACACCCAGTGTTTTTTTCCACATTGAGGCAACAGCCAAGGCTACCCTTTTATGGTTTTCGCTGGTGTTATATATAATTTCAATACTAAGTGGATTGCTTGGGCTATAGCCTGCTTTGAGATAAAAATCCTTCGCTAGGTTCTCCCTCTCTTCTTGTGTGAGGCCGGCCCATTCAGGCTGAATCCCTTTGTATTCTTTGACAGGTGGCACAAATGTAAATGCTGGTATTTGCCCTGCACCAAGAACAATATCTGTAATGATGGTTCTATTGACAGCCAAAGAAAGCGCCATCCTCAGTTCTGGGTTGTCCTTAAAGGGTGGTTTTGTGTTATTAAACCCATAGTAGTAACTTCCAAAATAGGGTGTTATTTTTAATTCTTCTTTTAGGTTTTCCTTAATCCATGGCAATTGTTCACTTGGTGTCGTATCTGTAAAGTCGAGCTCATTTGCTCTGTAGCGTCTTAGAGATGCATCAGGGTTATCAAGCGGATAATAATATACGTTGCTCAGCGTAGTATTCTTGTCGTCCCAGTATTTTGTGTTTCTGGTAAGCAAAATATAGTCCTGGATTCTCCAGTCCTCAAGGGTGAAGGCTCCATTGCTGACCATGTTTTCTGGTCTTGTAAAGGATGAGCCATGCTCTATAACAGAGGGTGGGTGAACTGGGTATGTGGTTGAGTGTGTCAGTAGACTTATAAAATATGGTGTGGGTTCTTCTAGCTCGATAAGCAAAACCTTTTCGCCTTCTGCAGACACACCAAGAAGCTCGGGTGACTCATTGCCCAAGACAACATCTCTTGCGTTCTTTATTGGATAAAGCATGCTCGAATAGTTCGACAGTGTTTTAGGGTCAACACTCCTCCTCAAAGAGAAGACAAAGTCCTCTGCGACAACATTGTCGCCGTTGCTCCAAGCTGCATCATCTCTGATTTTAAATCGATAAGACTTTCCATCATCAGATATTGTCCAGGACTCTGCAACGCCAGGAATATAGTCTCCGTTTGCCGCCTCAGAGACGAGACCTTCGTACAAATCTCTTAAAACATTCGAGGCTGGTACACCTTCGGCTCTATGAGGGTCTAGTGTCCCTGGGTCTGAGCCATTATTTTTTCTAAAAACTTGATTTTCAGCAAGCTCTTCACCAGAAGCGCCCCCGATGACGAGTTTTTGCTTTGGGGTGTTTTCATTGTCTGCATTGGGGCCGCACCCAAATAAAAAAATGCTCAGCATTATTGTTAAGGTTCTATTTTTCACATTCCCTCCGCTCTTTTAATTTGTTGTTTTTTAAGGTGCACCATTAATACCGAGATAGATGCCGGTGTAACGCCTTGTATTTGTGCAGCGTGTCCAATTGTTGGTGGCTCAAATTCAGCTAGTTTTTGTCTGACCTCGTTCGAAAGCCCTGGGAGGCTAGAGTAATCTATGTTTTTTGGAAGCTTTAAGTTTGTGTATTTTTCTTGGTTCTCGATCTCTCTTTTTTGACGCTTTAGATAGCCTTCATATTTTGCCTCTGTTTCAATCAAGTCATCTATTGTTTCATCTTCGAGAGTGTTTTTTTGGTAGTGTGCTCTATGGCCTATTTCGCTTACAATTTTCTCATATGTTACGCCTGGTCTCTTGAGTAGCTCAAAAGCGGTTTTGTTTGAATCATTCTTTTTGCTCTCACTGTCTATATTCTTTAGTTGCTCTATTGTAATTTTTGTATCCTTAAGCCTTTGTATCTCGAGCTCTGTTTTTTCTTGTTTATTACAATATTTTGTCCACCTAAGCTCTGAGATGAGGTTCATTTCTCTGGCTAATGGTGTCAGTCTTTTGTCAGCATTATCTTCCCTTAAGACCAGTCTATGCTCCGCTCTGCTTGTGAACATTCGATAGGGCTCATTTGTTCCTCTTGTTACCAAATCATCGACCAATACACCAAGATAGGCCTCGCTTCTTTTTGGTGACCAAGTGTCTTTGTTTTGGATCTTAAGCGCTGCATTGATTCCAGCAACAAGGCCTTGGGCCGCTGCTTCTTCGTATCCAGTTGTGCCATTTATTTGACCAGCAAAAAAGAGTCCAGAGATGCTTTTTGTTTCCAATGTTGGCTTAAGGTCTCTTGGGTCAAAATAGTCATACTCGATGGCATATCCTGATTGAGAAATTTCTGCGTTTTCAAAACCCTCAATTGATCGAACAAATCTCCGCTGCGCTTTCTCTGGTATGCTTGTTGAAATTCCATTTGGGTAGACCTCTTCAGAGTCAAGACCTTCTGGCTCAACAAAGATTTGGTGTCTTGGTTTTTCTGAAAACTTAACCACCTTGTCTTCAATTGATGGGCAATATCTTGGTCCAACCCCTTTAATTATTCCTGTGTACATTGGTGAGTCCTTCAATGAATCAAGAATGATTTGATGTGTTCTTTGGTTTGTGTGTGCAATGTAGCAGCTGACCTGTTTTGGGTGGTCTTCTCTTGATGACATAAAAGAAAAAACAGGCCTTGGGTTGTCGCCAGCCTGTTCTTCGAGCTTTTTAAAATTAATGCTTGCTTTCAATATTCTAGGAGGTGTTCCTGTTTTAAGCCTGCCTGTTCTTGGCATGATTTCCAAAAGCTGCTCCGCCAGCGCTATGGATGGCTTATCGCCTTTTCTACCTCCGCTTGTTTGTTGCTCTCCAGTGTGCATCACACCGTTTAAAAACGTACCGACAGTTAGAACGAGTGTATTAGAAAAGAACGCTTCTCCGCTGTCTGTTTCGAGGCCTTTTATTTTTTGGCCGTCTATAATCAGTCTTGTGGCTGCTGCTTCATACACCGAAAGGTTTTCTTGTTCATAAATAAGCTCCTGTATCGCTCTTTTGTACAGATCTCTATCGGCTTGTGCTCTTGTTGCTTGAACGGCTTTTCCCTTGCTGGAATTTAGTTTTTTTATGTGTATTGCTGCTTGGTCAGCCGCCTTTGCTATAAGTCCGCCCATAGCATCAATTTCTTTTGCTAGGTGGCCTTTGCCAACTCCACCGATTGCTGGGTTGCAGCTCATTTGTCCAATTGTTTTAATAGAATGGGTAACCAGCAGTGTTTTGTGGCCCATCCTGGCCAAGGCTGCGGCAGCTTCTGTCCCAGCATGTCCTCCGCCCACAACGATCGCTTCTAAATTATTTTTTTTCTTTTTATTCACTACTTGCCTATACAAAAACTTTTAAAGATTTCTCCCAATAAATCCTCTGTTGTAAACTCGCCTGTTACTTCAGCTAAACTATTTTGCGCCTGAAGCAGTTCTTCTGCAACCAAATCAAGCGCTTCATTCTCCACAATACCTTTCTCTGCTTTGCAAAATGCAGTGTAGGCATCTCCAATTGATCTCAAATGTCTTTCCCTGGCTGTAATCGATGATTCAGCGCTATCAGCGTCAATGAATTGGTCGGCAATATGATCCAGTAACCTATCAACACCCTTCCCTGTTTTGGCAGAAAGAAGAAAAATGTTTGGTTCATCTAGTTGGGGGTTTTTCTCTAACAAGTCTGACTTATTCAAAACAATTGTACTCTTATTTTTTCTGTTGATTGTTTTCCAATCTTTTGCGTCAAAAACCTCTAAAACAATGTCGGCAGACTTGCCCGCTTCAAGCGCCCTTTTTACGCCCTCTTGTTCTATTTCATTTTCAGAGTATCTGAGCCCAGCTGTATCTAGAACCTTTAACGGAAAACCATCTATTGTTATGTTTTCAGAAACAATATCTCTGGTTGTTCCAGCTTTGCTGCTGACGATTGCCCTTTCACTGCCACAAATTTTGTTGAAGAGTGATGATTTCCCAACATTAGGCTCACCCATTATTGTAATAACCAGCCCGTTTCTCACCCTTATACCAATTCTGGTTTGTTCAATCAGTTTTTCAAAACTGTCTTTCGCCTCTTCTAGCATGGATAAGAGTGTTTTTGGATGTTTGGTTTCATCGAGGTCTTGGTCAGAAAAATCCAATATGGTTTCTACAAAAGCCCTAACCTCTGTAACCTTGTTTGATATATCGCCAACCTTTTTTGAAAACTCACCAGCTAAAGACCTTTTGGCAGCGATTGCGGTTCTTGTAGAGGTGCTTTCAATCAGGTCAGCAACAGCCTCTGCTTGTGTTAAGTCCATTTTATCATTGAGGTATGCGCGTTTTGTAAACTCGCCTGGCTGCGCCTCTCTTCCGCCTAGCTCGTATATTCTGTTTAGAATCATCTCAACAATAGCAGGGCTTCCGTGGGAACTAAACTCAGCAACATCTTCTCCTGTGTAGCTTTTTGGGCCCTCAAAGAATACTGCTACTCCATTGTCTATCTCCTTGTCGTTACTGCCATAAAAGGTTGTATAGGCCGCATTTCTGTCTACTGGAGTTTTTTTTGTTATTTCTGAAAAAAATTCTTTAGTTTGTGGGCCAGAAACCCTAATAACAGAAATTCCTGCTGCGCCCCTTGCTGAAGCTTGTGCGGCAATTGTGCCGGTTACTTTTTTTATCTTTTTGTTCAACGTGGCTTTAGTTTTTTTCTGCGGCCATTTTCCTATTTACATTCCATTGTTGAGCGAACTGAAGAAGGGAATTGGTCACCCAATAGAGAACAAGTCCAGAGGGAAACCATGCAAACAAAAGTGTAAACATGATGGGCATAAACATGAACACCTTCTCTTGAACAGGGTCTGCTGGAGCAGGGTTGGCCTTTTGTTGAAAAAACATGACAATGCCCATAAGAAGAGGAAGAACAAAATACGGGTCTCTTGATGAAAGATCATCAAGCCAGAGGTAGAAAGGGGCCTGCCTAATCTCTACACTCTCAAGCAAGACCCAATAGAAAGCAATAAAGAAAGGTATCTGGATCAATAGGGGCAAGCAGCCCGCCATTGGGTTAACCTTCTCTCTTTTATACAGTTCCATTTGTGCCTGTCCCAATGCTGTTTTGTCGTCACCGAAACGTTCGTTTAGGGCTTTTAGTCTGGGTGCCAACTCTCTCATCTTTGCCATTGAGCGGCTGGAAGACTCCTGAAGTCGATAAAAAATAACCTTAATCATGAGCGTCACAAATATGATTGCAAGCCCCCAGTTTCCCAAAAATGAGTGGCTTTTGTTGAGCGCCCAAAACATCGGCTTGGCAAGAAAAGACAGTCTTCCATAATCTACTGAAACCTCTAAGCCATCTCTTGCTTTTGTGAGCTCGTCTTGTAGCTTTGGCCCAATAAATATTCCAAAACCCACCTCTGCCTTTTGTCTTGGGCCGGCTGTGATATTGCTATTTGATATTGCTGTAACCTTATTAAGATTAGCGGCCTCATCGTGTTCAGACTCATATCTGTGCTCGACACCCATGGGCGGCAGAACAGCTACCACAAAATGGTGCCTGATGTTGGCAAACCAGCCGTTTGTGTGAGTCTTTTTATAAGGTGCATCAATGAGGTCGTCAGCATACTGTTTTTCATAGCTGTCTCCATCATAAATGATGCCCCCATCAAACGAGTAGGACTCGACATCAAACATTGATCTTTCTACCTCAACATTGTCTTTTACCAGCTGATAATAAGGGACATAAGATTCTGTTTGTTCTGACATGTTTTCTACTAAAAAAGTTACCTCAACAAGATAGCTGTCAGGATTAAGCTTAAGTGTTTTTGTGACCTTGGTTCCATCGTCAGAAAACCAAACAAAACTGAGCCTGTCTCGCCCTCTTGATGACAACGAGTAGTTCTCGATGTGTGTTGAGCTTTGTTTTCCTGAGGTAGAGAGCAGCCCGGATTGAAGTCGATGAAACTCGTAAAGCGGGTCGTTTACATACATCAAATCAATGTTATTGTCCTTTTCGTTTTTGCTTGGGTAATACTTAAGCAGTTTGGCCCCAATTATGTCGGCACCCTTGCTATCAACTGTAATTGAAAGCACATTGTTAGAAATTGTTGTCGTTTCTGATCTTTCTCTAATGTTGTTTGTTTTGGCAACAAGTTCGCCACTATTAATGCTTGGTAAATTCTCTTGGAACGACTCAGAACTTTCGTCTGACGTATTTAGGGCTTGCTCCAACCCTCTTGGAGCTGGGCTCTCTTGGTTACTGTCAAACCCTAAAGCTATGTCTTGGTTGCTCCATTCAATGTATAGAAACACACACAATGCGCTGAATGTGAGCCATAGAAATGTTCTTGCGGATTCCATTTTAGTTTTTATCTAACAATATTGTTTTTGAGTCTTTAAGCAGCTGTTCGCGGACAATGATAGCATCGTTTTTTATAGATTGATCTAGATTCTTTGCTAACAGAAACACAAGGTCGACACTTTCGTTTTTAAGATCGTCAAAGGAGTTTCTAATGATCCTTCTGAGCCTATTTCTGTCGTGTGCACGCTGTACTTTTGCTTTTGGCAAACTAATGCCTAGTCTGCATTTCCCGTCCTTTTTATATAAATAATATAGGTTATAGTAAGTAGAGCGTATGAGCTTGCCGCTCTCAATTACTTCATCAAAGTTAATATTGCTTGAGGTTATCAAGCCTTATACAGAAAGTCGTTTTCTGCCCTTGGCTCTGCGCCTGTTAATGACAAGCCTACCTGCTTTTGTTGACATGCGCGATCTGAAACCGTGAGTTCGCTTCCTCTTTAAATTGCTTGGTTGATACGTTCTTTTCATCGGATATAAAAACTTTATTTAAAAACAATATGATAGATATTCTAATTAGGGTTGTGAAGAGTATTTAACTATACAAAATATGTCAACAAATAAACAACCTGTGGATAAGTTTATAAGTTGGGTATAGTATTCATATTCTGTATTTGAAGCGAAACTCTGCTTCAATAAACCAAATTTTGAGAGAAAATATAATGGAAAAAACCGTCTGGGATCAGTGTCTAAACGAGCTTAAGACGGACCTTTCAGAATCACAATATAATACCTGGATCAGACCTCTTATATATAGTAGGGACGAGCACTCAGACACAATTACTCTTTTCGCACCCAACAAGTTTGTTGTTGACTGGGTTGAAAAGAACTATTTAAAAAAAATAAAATCGATAGCGCAAGAAGCGGGTGGCCAGACTACATCTGTGGCAATACTCGTAGGTGAGGACAGCTCAGGAGATCCGAGTGTTAAGGTTTCACCAAACGCATCAAACAAAATCACTGGTACGCCGCTTAATAGGCTTTACACATTTGAAAACTTTGTAGGCGGTAAAAGCAATCAAATTGCTAGGGCAGCAGCCCTTCAAATAGCTGAAAATCCTGGGCAATCATACAATCCTTTTTTTATTTATGGGGGTGTAGGTCTTGGAAAAACACACTTAATGCAGAGTGTAGGCAATGAAATTAGGGAACAACAAAAAAACAAAAAAATTGCGTATGTTCACTCTGAAAGGTTTGTCGGAGAAATGGTATCAGCAATTCAGCATAATAGCCTCAACAGCTTTAAAAGTGATTATAGGTCTTTAGATGTCCTGCTAATTGATGACATTCAATTCTTAGCGGGCAAAGAAAAGTCTCAAGAAGAATTCTTCCATACCTTTAATGTTTTGATTGAAAGCGGCAGCCAGATCATCATAACTAGTGACAAGTATCCAAAGGAAATCAGAGGCTTGGAAGAAAGGCTTAGGTCTAGGTTTGGTTGGGGCCTGACGGTTTCGATTGACCCCCCCAGAAATGGAGACGTCTGTTGCAATTCTCCTTGTTAAAGCGGGCCTTGAGGGTTTTGATTTGCCCGAAGATGTTGCGTTTTTTATATGTGAAAACATACGGTCAAATGTTCGTGAGCTTGAGGGCGCACTGAGAAAAATAATTGCCACGTCTAGATTTACTGGTGTTAGCCCAAGCGTTGATATGGCCAAAGAGTGTTTAAAAGACCTTCTTTCTCTTCAAAGCAGGACGCTTACAACCGCTTCGATTCAGAAGACCGTTGCAGAGTATTTTAATATTAGAGTATCTGACCTTCACTCGAAAAAAAGAAGTCGATCTATTACAAGGCCAAGACAGCTTGCAATGGCTGTAACAAAAGAGCTAACTACATACAGTTTGCCAGAAATAGGTGATAGTTTTGGTGGCAGAGATCATACAACTGTTATTCATGCCTGTAAGAAAATTGCTGAGCTTAGAAATAATGATGTTTCAGTAGATGAAGATTATAAAAATGTTATACGATTACTTTCTTTGTGAATAAAATGTGTATAAATTTCTTTGCTTTATTTAATCCACAACTTATTCTACTTTATAAACAGCTATATTGACATGAATAAGTACAGTTTTATGCTTTAAGTATATGAAAAACATACAAAAAATTAATCTATTCACATACTAACACTACTAATAATAATAATAAATAAATAAAAAGATGAATATTATAATTAACTCAGAAGAATTCGTTAGCCACCTTAATAACATTGTTGGCGTTGTAGATAGAAAACAAACCATGCCCATACTTGGTCATATTCTTATGTCCGGAATGTCTGGAGAAATTACTATTACAGCAACTGACCTAGAAGTTCAAATATCCAGCTCTTTTAAAGCCAATATTACCGAAGACTTCTCGATCACTCTTCCTGGTAGAAAACTATTTGATATTCTACGCTCATTAGGCAATACAGACGTCGAGCTTTCTACGGATAATGATTTGGTTATTCTTAAAACTGATAAGAGTAAATTTTCACTTCAGCAACTTCCTGCAAACGAGTTCCCCCTTTTTGATAACAATGAAAGTGATCAATCATTTTCAATTGCACAATCCGACTTATCAGCAGTTTTTAACAAAACTCAGTTCGCTATGGCACAGCAAGATGTCAGATTTTATTTGAATGGGCTGCTTTTAGAGATAAAACCTGAAAAGCTTAATGTTGTCGGAACAGATGGACACAGACTAGCAAAGACAAACATCGAAATCGATAAAAAGAACATTAATGAACAAAGCTGTATTGTTCCTCGAAAAGCAGTTCAAGAACTAACAAGATCTTTGTCCGACAAAAAAGACTGCAAAATCTCGTTAGTCGATAACCAGGCAAGCTTTGCTTTTTCTAGCGTAACGCTAACAACAAAACTGATTGACGGTACATTTCCAGACTATAATCGTGTGATTCCTGGTGAAACCGAAACAAACATCTTGCTAGATACTAAAGTTTTAAAGCCTGCACTTCAGCGTGTATCAATATTAGCAAATGAAAAATTTAAAGGCGTAAGAATCGACATTGATGACAACAGAATAACCATTTCTTCAGAAAACCCAGAACAAGAACAAGCCGTTGAAGATTTAGATATAGATAACACAGACACCAAGCTTTCAATTGGCTTCAATGTTTCATATCTCATCGATGCTGTAAATGCATGCCCAGGAGAGCTTGTAGCACTCGGCGTTAATGATGAAAACACTAGCGCACTAATAACTGATCCAAGTGACCCTAATACTAAATATGTTGTAATGCCGATGAGGCTATAATTGAGGCTTGTCAGCACCAAACACAGCAATTTCAGGGGCCTGAAAGACGATGAACACACATTCTCTGAAACCAACATCATAATTGGCGACAACGGAGCTGGAAAAACATCACTAATTGAAGCCATATATGTTTCTTTATTGGGCACTCCTTTAAACTCATTTAGCAAAGCCAATAAAGAGTTGTCCAGAAATGAAGAGGGGCTTTTTTTATCAGAATCAATGATCCTTGATACAAAAGGCTTTAGTTCAAAACAGTCTTTCGTATCAACGAATAAGAAAAAAACACTGAGCTCTAATGACACAAGCATTACAGTAAGAGAGGCTTTTCTTAGCACTCCTATATGTCTAATTGATTCGAATATTGAAAAAATTGCATCAGAGTCACCCCAATATAGAAGAAGATTGGTCGACAGATCGGTGTTCCACGTGGAACAAAAACATGCTGAGAGCTATAAAAAACTAGAAAAAGCACTAAAACAGAGGAATCGAAGTATAAAAAATGGAGAAAGGGAGAGTGCAATCAGCTCATGGGACAGAATAATTGCCGAAGAGGGAGAGACAGTAACAAGCCACCGAGCAAAATTTGTTGAGGATTTGAAAAATGAAATTAGTAAAATCCAGGGCCAGGTATCAAAAAAAGAAATTACAGTTCAGTTTAAAAAGGGTTGGGGAGAAGAAAGCCTTTTAGAATATTTAACAAAAAACATAAATAGAGACATTGCTGCAAAAAGAACAATGGGAGGGCCGCATAGGGCAGATATTTATATTGAGTTAGACCAAAAACCAGCAAAAGAATTCAGCTCCAAGGGAGAGGAAAAACAAATGTCATTGTCTGTGGCCTTGGCAATTTCCAAAGTGATAGAAACAAAAACAGGCGCACTCCCAATACTTTTAATTGATGAGCTTGAATCTGGTCTTGATGAAACCGCATTATTAAGAATTACAGGTTACTTAAAAAGTCTTAAAAATCAACAACTTATAACAGCTCTTAAACACCACACAATTACAAAAATATTTAACGGGAAAACAATAACCCCAATACAGAATATTTGTTGAAATTTGTTATAATAAAGCATACAAAAAACGTATAGTTTTTTATGCCTAAATCAAAAAAAAATACCAATACAAAAAATTACGATTCATCCAACATTAAGGTCTTAAAAGGATTAGACGCTGTCCGAAAAAGACCTGGTATGTACATTGGTGATACTGATGACGGCACAGGACTTCACCACATGGTTTTTGAGGTCGTTGACAACTCTGTTGACGAGGCTTTGGCAGGTTTTTGTACACACATAGAGGTAATCATTCATGAGGATGACTCTATAACTGTAAAAGATAACGGGCGGGGCATACCTGTAGATAAACATAAAACAGAAAAGACTTCTGCAGCCGAGGTCATCATGACCGTATTGCATGCTGGAGGAAAGTTCGATGATGATTCATACAAGGTTTCTGGAGGCTTACACGGTGTCGGGGTTTCAGTGGTAAATGCTTTGTCAGAAACGTTAAACCTAAGAATACATAAAAATGGAAATACTTATGAGCAAGACTATGTTCATGGTGTTCCCCAAAAACCGCTTAAAAAAGGGTCTAAAACAAACAGAAGCGGAACAACAGTAACCTTCAAGCCAAGCGCTAAAACATTTACTAATACCACCTACAGCTTTGATATTTTATCTAAAAGATTAAGAGAGCTTTCATTCTTAAACTCGGGACTAAGCATTAAACTTACTGATACAAGGTCTGGAAAAGAAGAAGAGTTTTACTTTGAAGGCGGGATCAGTGCATTTGTATCTCATCTAAACAAAGTTCAAAGCCCCGTACATGAGTCTGTCATCAATTTCAGCAAGACAATTGACGATATAACCGTAGACATCGCCTTACAATGGAATGAGTCTTACAGAGAAAACATGTATTGTTTTGCAAACACCATAAGGCAAAAAGATGGTGGAACGCACTTAGCTGGCTTTAGGGGCGCGCTCACAAGAACAATAAATACATATATAGACAAGGAAATTGCAAAGGCCGATATATCTGTTTCTGGAGAAGACTGCAGAGAGGGCATGACAGCTATAATTTCTGTTAAACATCCTGATCCCAAGTTTTCATCACAAACCAAAGACAAGCTGGTCTCTTCTGAGGTTAAAGGGGTAGTCGAATCAGTGGTTAATAAACACCTTAAGGAGTTCTTAATAGAAAACCCCAACGAAGCAAAAATTATAATCAGCAAAATAGTTGACTCTGCTGCAGCAAGAGAAGCTGCAAGAAAGGCAAGAGAAATGACCCGTAGAAAGGGAGCGCTTGATATTGCAGGATTGCCAGGAAAGCTTGCAGATTGTCAGGAAAAAGACCCAGCCTTAAGCGAGTTATTCATAGTTGAGGGAGATTCTGCAGGTGGATCAGCAAAACAAGGGAGGGACAGAAAAACACAAGCAATCCTTCCTTTAAAAGGAAAGATCCTTAATGTTGAAAAAGCTCAAAGAGCCAAGATGTATTCATCTGCTGAGATAGGCACCCTTATCACCGCACTGGGTTGTGGAATACATGACGAATTTGACCTAGAAAAACTCAGATACCATAAAATTATCATAATGACTGATGCCGATGTTGATGGCTCACATATTAGAACCCTGTTGCTCACATTCTTTTACAGAGAGCTTGAAGAGTTAATAAAAGGCGGTTATTTATACATTGCACAACCTCCTTTGTATAAACTTAAAAAAGGAAAAAAAGAAGAGTATGTCCTTACTGATGACGAGCTAACCAATCTAATAATAAGTAATGCTGTTAAGGGCATGTTGGTAAGACCCAAATCAAAGAAAAAAGGTTTAGAAGGGGATGGGCTCTTAAATACAGTCCTTGATTATGCCCAATCAGTAAACACCATAGAAAGACTATCTAAGCAAACAGGATCTATTGCTGCAATAGCAATGTCATTACACAAACCAATCACAAAAACAGAAGCAAATAATAAGAAAAAACTAGAAACATGGATCAAAGGGCTATCCAGGACAGCAGCTAAAATTGCTAAAGACAAGGGTTATAAAGCTTCTGTTTCTATTAATTACGACGACGACGGCATAGCATACCTTAATACAGAAGAAGAAATAGGTGGCGTGAAACATTTTGGAAAAATTACTAGCGCTTTTCTAAAATCTAATGACTACAAATTATTTGATAGGGTTCAAAAATCTAGAAAACAATTTACTGGTAAAGTTCTAATTGAGAATGGCGAGGACCCAAGAGAATATGAGAACATTGATTCCTGCCTATCAGATATCCTTTTATCCTCTAAAAGAGGGCTTAATGTTCAGAGATATAAGGGGCTTGGGGAAATGAATCCAGATCAATTATGGGAAACAACACTTGATCCTAACAACAGATTGTTACTACAGGTTAAGGCAGATGACGACGCGGGATTAACATTTGAAACCCTGATGGGGGATGAGGTACCTCCTAGAAGGGAGTTTATAGAAGATAACGCTCTTAATGCTGCTAATATTGATATATAAATAAGAGAAAACACAAAATAAAGCGGATAAAACACTACTTTTTTCATGGAAACTAATGCTTGACATTAAGATCTATCCATTTTTTAGCGATATTGTTGATTTCATCAAGCTCTAATCCAGATGTTTCATAGGGCTTTCCAACTATAAAACATATTTTCCCAGGATATTTCAGCCAACCCCTTCTTTTCCAGTATTTTCCAGCGTTGTGTGAAATTGGTAGCACCATGGAACCAGTTTCTTTTGCTAATATTGATCCAGACAAGCCATATCGTTTAGATTTGTTATACGGCATCCTAGTGCCTTCAGGGAAAATTATTATCCAATTTCCACTGTTCAATCGCTCCTTGCCCATAGCTCTTACTTTTTCTACCTCTGATGCACCACGACCTCTTTTTACAGGTATCAGTTTAAATTTTTTAAATACACCTCTAAATATAGGCACATACATCAGTTCATATTTTCCAACCCAAGATGAGGGGCTAAAATATTTCAGTAAAATAAAAATTTCATATACAGATGAGTGCTTAACAAATATCACACACTTTTCTTTTGGCGTGTTTTCTAATCCTTTGATCTCATATGTAAGCCCACACAGATGCTTGCTCAACCAAATGTTTATTTCAGCCCAATATTTCGCAATATCCCACCGCTGTTTATGACCAAGAAAAGGGACCAAAGCCAACGATGCCAACACTAAAAAACCAAAAATCATTAATGTCGTGTATGCAATTGATCTGAAATAGACCATTTGAAAACTACTTTAAAATACTGAGGTAGGATTGCTTTAGTTCAGAAATATCTACCCTGCTTTGTTCCATTGTGTCCCTGTCTCTTATGGTAACTGAATTGTTTTCAAGACTATCAAAGTCAACCGTAATACAGATTGGGGTACCAACCTCATCGTGCCTCCTATATGCTTTGCCGATGTTTCCGGTGTTTTCTAAAAAGACCCTACCCAAACCGAGCGATTGAAGCGATTGTTTTATCTCTTTTGCCATGGACACAAGCTCATCTTTGTTTTTCTTAAGCGGAATTACAGCTGCTTTAATAGGAGACAAGTGAGGTTTTAGTTTTAGCACAACCCTCTCTTTGCCTTCACCAATATCTTCATTAGTGTAGGCCTCATTTAAGATTGCCAAAACACCCCTGTCTACACCAGCAGAAGGCTCTATAACATATGGGACATACCACGCTTTGGCTTCAAGGTCTTGTACCGCAAGACGCATGGTTGACTCATCGTTTTCAACAACCGATGAACTTAAAGATAAATCCTTCTGGTTTTTTGTGTGTGAACCAAGGTCAAAATCTGTTCTATTGGCAATCCCCTCAAGTTCTTCAAGACCATGTGGAAATCGGTACATGATATCAAGAGTCCTTTTGGAATAATGTGCAAGCTCGTTTTCGGGCACATCATAGATTTCAATATTTGAAAGGTCAATGCCTTGGCGTTCCCACCACCCTAACCTTTCCTTTTTCCAATACTCTAGAGCGGTCTCATCTTCCCCGGGCTTGACAAAATATTCCAACTCCATTTGCTCAAACTCTCTTAATCTAAATATGAAATTTCTTGGATTGATCTCATTTCTAAAAGCCTTGCCAATTTGTGCTATTCCAAAAGGGACTTGTCTCGATGTCGAGTCTTTAACGTTTTTAAAACTTGCAAAAATATGTTGTGCGGTTTCAGGCCTCAGGTACGCAAAACTTTCTTCGTTTTCTACCGGGCCAACCGGTGTTTTAAACATTAAGTTAAATGGTCTTGCCTCTGTTAGTTCAGATGAACCGCAGCCTGGGCATTTCCCGTCTTCAATCAGGTCCTCTCTCCACCTTGACTTACAGGATTTACAATCTACCAAAGGGTCCGAAAATGTATCTTCGTGGCCAGAGTATTTGAATAACTCCTTTTTCGACAATATGGATGCATCAAGACCCTCAATGTCGTCTCTTTCAAAGACCATTGCACTCCACCAAGAGCTTTTCAGATTATTTTTAAGCTCTACACCAAGAGGACCATAATCATAAACACCCTGGAGCCCTCCGTAGACCTCTCCAGATTGAAATACAAACCCCCTCCTTTTACAGAGAGAAACCAACTCATCCATGTTTTTTGCAGCCAAGAATGCACCTCGA
>CACJRN010000012.1 GCA_902595845.1 uncultured Gammaproteobacteria bacterium | reverse complement strand
TCATCATTGCTGGCGATCTGAGAGAATTCTTTGAAGCAGGCGGGCCAGTTCTTTGGGGTATTCTTTTGGTGACTATGATCATGTGGACATTGATCATTGAACGATTCTGGTATTTCAAAAATCTCATGCCATCATTGACCAATGGTGCGCTTAACCAATGGAATGCTGTTTCTAATAAAGGTGATTGGTATTCAATGAGAATCAGAGATCAGATTATCTCTGAAGTATCTGCAGAAACTAGAAAGTTCATACTTACAATTGAGACGATGATGCAAATACTGCCTCTATTGGGCCTACTTGGAACCGTTGTTGGAATGATTAAAGTATTTGATGTGATGACCTTCTTTGGAACAGGAAATGCACGTTTAATGGCAAGTGGTGTGTCTCAAGCAACAATACCTACAATGGCTGGCTTGGTCGCCGCTATTTCTGGACTATATATTGCAAATTTATTAAAAAGAAAGGCAGAAGATGAGATCAATAAAATAGCTGATCAATTGACCATCAGTGAGTAGTTAATATGAGAAGACGAATTAGAAAAAAGAATGAAGAAAGTGAGATCAATATCACGCCCATGCTGGATATTGTTTTCATCATGCTTATTTTTTTCATCGTCACAACCTCATTCGTCAAAGAGATTTCAATCGATGTGAATCGACCCACCAAATCACCCATAAAGGAACAAAAAAAATCAGATGTCATTTCAGTGCGAATATTAGACAGCGGACAAATTTTGATACAAGAGAGACTGATAGCACTCGATGCGGTCAGAGCGAATATTGAATCAAACCTAGCATTGAAACCACAAGCAAGTGTTGTTGTCGTTTCTGATAGAGATGCAGATGCAGGCTTGCTTGTAAAAGTCATTGATCAATCCAGGCTTGCTGGTGCGAGCAATGTCTCTTTGGCTGCTCAAAAATAGTTATGTTAAGAAAAAGAAAAAGACAAGAAGAAGAAAGTGAGATCAATATTACACCCATGATGGATATTGTTTTCATCATGCTGATCTTCTTCATTGTGACAACCTCTTTTATAAAAGAAACTGGTGTGGATCCATCTAGGCCTGAGGCAGAAACCGCTGCTCGTGCCGAACAAGGAAATATTCTTATTGCGGTCACACCTAGTGATCAGATTTGGATGAACAAAAACCCTGTAGAACTCGAGTCAGTTCGAATATTGATGGAAGCCGCTCATGCAGAAAACCCAGAAAGTAGTGTGGTCATAGTTGCAGACGAATTGGCTTCAACCGGTGTGATAATAGATGTAATGGATCAAATCAGATTGAGCGGTATCTCTAAAGTTTCTATTGCTGCAAGAGAGAAATAAAATGTCTGTGGTTTCGCTAAATTTCCAAAATGAGTCAAGGTACATCAGTGCTTTGCTCGTTGGTATTGGAATCACATTAATCCTCTTTTTTATCATGCAAGCTTTGATCGATTCAGGAGATCAGCAGTACCGTTCTGATTCAGATGGTCAGATCATGGAATTTGTGAGGATAAAAGATGATGAGAGTTTAAGTTTCAAAGATAGAAGGAAGCCAAAAAAACCTGAGCCTCCTAAAGAGCCTCCACCACCACCCAAAATGATTGTGGAAAAACAGGTTAAACCTACGATGAATAAAATCAAAATTGATATTCCCAATATAGATCTTCCAACCATTGCTGGTGGAGGACCATTTCTTGGTAACTGGGCAGGTAACCCCCTCGCAGAAGGAGATGTATTGCCTATTGTCAGGATCGACCCTCAATGGCCAAGAGAAGCTCTGGTAGAAGGCATTGAGGGATATGTGATTGTAGAGGTACTAATTGCTGCAGACGGATCTGTAGCGAGTGCAGTAGTTGTAGAATCAGTTCCCAGAAGGATGTTCGATAGGAATGTTATTCGAGCAGTACTGAAATGGAAATTTAAGCCTAGAATTGTCAATGGTGTACCTGTTGAAAGGAGAGCGATACAAAGGTTGGATTTCAATTTGGATGATCTTTCATGAACCTTCATTTGAAAGTCCTTTTTATATTTTTTATTGGTTTTTCTGCCATTGCAGATGCAGCTTCCAATTTGCCAGTTCATCATCCTTTGAGAGCGGATCGTGTGGCTGTGGAGAGACCCAATTCTTCCAGGCAGTTTTCATATAATGTTGAGAAGAAGTTTCAGGGCATCTCTGATCGTTTCGGTTCCGGTGATTTAGATGGAGCGATGCAAAGCTTAGAGTCCATGATGGATTGGAACATATCCAAATATGAGAGAGCAGTGGTATATCAATTCATGGGCTTTATTTTTGTGCAACAAGACAAGATTGATGATGCCATTAAAGTCTTTAAACAAGTTGTCGATTTAAATGTGCTATCAAATAGCCAACATCAAAGCACACAGTTTAATCTAGCGAGCCTCTATGGATCACAAGAGAAGTGGGATCTTGCCATAGAAACTTTGATGAAATTTTATATGTTTGAGAAAGAGCCTGTTGCAGAGTCATATATTATGACTGGAATTGCATACTTCCAAAAAGGCCAGCCATTGGAAGCGTTGCCATACATCCATATTGCAAATGAGAAGGCAACCAAGCCAAAAGAAACGTGGTTACAGCTGGAGCTGGCAATTTTATTCATAAACAAGAGATATGAAGAAGCCATTGATGTGGTGAAGAAGCTTTCAACATATTGGCCAGAAAAAGAAAAATATTGGGAAACAATGGCAGGCACTTATATGGAAATGCAAAAAGATGCCGATGCTCTGGCAGCGCTCAATCTAGGCTATAAAAATGATGCAATTTCAAAAGCAGAGACATTGGAGAATCTTGCCAGATTGAATCTTTATCTAGAGATCCCATATCAGGCTGCAACTCTGATTGAAAAAAATATACAAGAAGGCAACATCGAAAACTCAGAAAAGAATCTGAGATTATTACTAGGTGCATGGACCGCTGCAAGAGAATTCAATAAAGCAATCGAAGTCATTGATGTTCTCGCACCCATTACTGGTGAAGGCAAACTTTATATTCAAAAAGCAATGCTATTGAATGAGAATGGTGACTGGGAAGGTGTTCAGGATGCAACAGCTAAAGCACTCACCGATGAAGAGCTAGAGAATCCTGGCGATGTTTATATTCTTCGAGGTATGGCTGAGACCGAGCTAGGAAATTATGACGAAGCAATTGAGTCATTCACACAAGCTATGGAAATTGGGACTGAGACCAATAAGAAGAATGCAGAAGCTTGGATTGATTATGTCGCAGACAGAAGAGGCAGCTAGATCACTGAAAAGATTTGGTGCTGAGGTCCGGTTCATCAAGATTGCTTAGAATTTTAATTCTCGCATCATTCATGATCTGTTTAATTTCATTGTCATTTTTGTCCGTTGGTATAGATGGGTGAATGGTGACCTTAAGCTGAACTTTTTCTGGAAGCCAACTTTCTGATCGGAGCAAAGTTCGCGACCCATTGATTGTCACTGGAACAACAGGAACCTGATTTCTTATTGCAGTAAGGAAAGCTCCTTTTTTAAATTTCAAAAGCCCTTCTTCCTTAAGGAAGGTTGCCTCAGGAAAAAATATGATGGAATCATTTTCTCTCGAGCTCTTCATAATTTTCTTAAAGTCATCCGCACCTTTTTTCGCATCTCTTCTATCTACCAGATGCGTGCCGAGCTTCCCCAAAACATATCCAGCGAAAGGTATGTACTTCAGTTCTTTTTTTGCAACAAACGCAAAATTAGCGGGCAAAGCGGCTGCAAGAATCATTGGATCGGTATAACTTGCATGATTGGCTACCAAGATAGATGATCCGTCTATCAGATGCTCCTCTCCCTCAACGAGGAGTTCTAACCGAGTCAGACGAATGATCCACTCTGCACAGTTTTTAACCAGTTTCCTTGTTGATTGAATTGATCGGGTAAAAGGATAGCAAACCAGCATGACAATAAGGATCACGGAAAAAATAAACCATGCCCAGGAGCCAAAGAGATACATTGTTATGGTTTTCATTTGAAATTTAAAATCGCTGTATACTTCTATCGATATCATACACAATTAAAGTTTATGAAAACATCTGGCGATCAGAAAAATACAGAATCTAAAATAATTGATTCTTTTCTAGACTCACTTTGGCTTGAACAAGGCCTTTCTAAATCCACCTTGGATGCATATCGTTCTGATTTAAAATTACTCGTTAAGTGGGCAAGGAATCGCGAATTGAGTTTGGAGAACATATCAAGGCCTGATTTACTTGAATTTATTGCCTATAAAGCTGAACAAGGGTCTAGCGCCCGCTCATCAGCCAGAATGCTTTCATCCTTGAGGCGTTTTTATACCCATCTCATGCAGCAGGAAATTATTTCGACCAATCCAACTGAGAAAATCTCTATGCCTAAGATTGGTAGATCTTTACCAGTTTTACTGACTGAAAATGAGGTTTTGCAATTGATCAAGGCTCCAAATACAAAGAAACCGCTGGGCTTTAGAGACAGAACAATGCTTGAGCTTCTATATGCCACAGGTTTAAGGGTTTCTGAATTGGTGAAACTTGAAGTCAAGCAGGTAAACTTAAATCAGGGATATCTTAGAGTCATGGGCAAAGGGGATAAAGAGCGCTTGGTCCCAATGGGCAATACAGCTAAGAGATGGATGAAAAACTATTTGAATGGCCCCATACATGAAATATTGGGTGACAGACAATCGGATTGTTTATTTCCAACCCGAACCTCAACATCCATCAGTAGGCAAGCATTTTGGCAAATCATCAAAAAGTATGCACTTAAAGTAGGTATAAATGCTGAGTTATCACCTCATAGTCTGAGACATGCTTTTGCGACGCATCTCATCAATCACGGCGCCGATTTAAGAGTTGTGCAAATGTTGCTTGGTCATAGCGATCTTTCGACAACACAGATATACACTCACATTGCACAACATCGTTTAAAAGATCTGCATGAAAAACATCACCCGAGAGGATAAAATAGTCACATGCAAATCATCTCAGTTTTAACACTCTCAATCTTACTTTTTTCAGGTGCAGTTTTATCGAATGATCATGAAGATTCTTTAAAAGAGATTGATATGGTTTTACAAGCTCTTCTAGAAATATTTCCTGGTGCAACTGATTACACTCTGGATGATTCGGTGGTTGATGGTCTTTATGCAGTGAGCATTGGATCAGAAGTGATTTATCTCTCAAAAGATGGGAAATTCTTAATTCGTGGTGAAATATATGATCTTCAAAACAGCGTCAATGTAACAGAAGAAAAAAGAGTACTGGGAAGGCTTGATGTCATGCAGAGCTTAGATGAACAGACAATGATCATTTACGAGCCAGAGAAAACGAAACATACCATCACAATTTTTACAGATATTGATTGTGGATATTGTAGAAGATTTCATCAGCAAATCAGGGAATACTTAGATTTAGGTATTAGGGTAAGGTATCTTTCTTTTCCAAGAACGGGGCCTGACACAGAGAGCTGGGAGAAAGCGCAAGCTGTTTGGTGCAGCAAAAATAGACAAGACTCACTAAACCTTGCAAAGCAAGGAAAAAAAATAGGATCTGTTTCTTGCCTTGATAGTCCAGTAGAGAAGCATTACAACCTTGGATCAGTTTTTAATATTTCGGGTACCCCAACCATTGTGACTGATAAGGGAAAAGTTATTGTGGGTTATTTGCCACCCGAGTCTTTGCTTTTTCGTTTGAGTGAAAAGGGCTAGTTACTTTTCTAGGTATTGCATCTTATCTTTAACATCCCTCCACTCATCAGCATCAGAGGGTGGTTCAGGCGGATGGGATATCACTGGCCAAGTTTCACTCAATTCACGATTCAACTCCTCAAAAACTTCCTGTCCTTCAGGGATTTCATCATCGGCAAATATTGCATCAACGGGACATTCTGGCTCACATAGAGCACAGTCAATGCATTCATCAGGATTGATCACAAGCATATTGGGCCCCTCATGGAAACAGTCTACAGGGCATACCTCGACACAATCACCCAGCTTACATTTAATACAACTTTCACCCACTATGAATGTCATTTCATATTGCCTTCATTATTGAATTGTTTGATAAATTGGACTTTCATCATTTGGATCTTTTTCAATTTGTGCATTTAAAGCTATTTTAACAGTTTCAAAAGCTATTAGATCCCATGGTATCTCATCAAGTCCATATAGTTTGACATCCAGTGATTCTTCTCCAGCTCCAAAACTGTCATCATCAATGGTTGCTCTATAAAAAACATGCACTTGTTCTGCGTGAACAACATCGACGACAGCAATCATGGACTGAACATTGGGTGTGATGAGCGCTTCTTCCTCACACTCCCTCTTTGCTCCTTGAGCCATGCTCTCTCCATTCTCTAAAAATCCAGCTGGAAGTGTCCAGAAATTCATCCTAGGCTCAATGCCTCTTAAGCACAGCATTACGCTGTCCCCAAGCATAGGAACCGTTCCAACAACTATCTTTGGATTTTCGTAATGGATGTAACCGCAAACAGTACAGATAAATCTGTTTCTGTTATCACCTCTTGGAATCTTGAATTCCAAATCATTGCCACATTGATTGCAGTATTTCATAATAATTTTGCCTGCCGGGAGAGAGACTCGAACTCTCACGGGTATAACCCCACCGGATTTTGAATCCGGCGCGTCTACCAATTCCGCCATCCCGGCTAAATAATAAGGAAGAATACCTTTTGTTATGTATTCAGTCTATAAAACTAATCGATTATTCAATCATTTTATGAATGAGCTAATCGAGTACAATACACCAATGCAACCAAGTGATTTCAATATAGATATCCCGATCGAATCAATTGCTCAAACACCCCTTAAAGATAGGTCATCGAGTAAATTATTGCATCTTAAAGGCGATGTGATTGATGATCAGAATTTCTCTGATATCCCTCAACTACTCAAGAAGCACGATTTACTGATTTTAAATAACACAAAAGTTTTGCCTGCTAGATTATTTGGAAACAAAGTGTCTGGAGGAAAAGTAGAAATATTTTTTGAAAGACTTCTCAGTGAAATGAGTTTCTTAGCACAATTGAAATTCAGTGGAAAGGTACACATTGGAACGGAGATCATAATCAATGACGACATTGTCCTTAAAGTTAAAAAAAGAGAGCAACAATTTTTTACCATCATGAGTAACTCTCCAGTGATGGATATCTTATATTCAGATGGACTCACACCTCTTCCTCCCTATATTAAAAGAGGCCCAAATGAAGAAGATCGCAATAGATATCAAACAGTATTTGCTAAAAAAGAGGGAGCTGTTGCAGCACCCACAGCGGGACTTCATTTTACAAATGATATTCTTGATGAGATCAAAGAAAAAGGAATCTCAATTGGCGAACTTACATTGCATGTTGGAGCGGGAACATTTGCTCCTCTCAGAGATGAGCAAATAGAGTCAAAAAAACTACATGAGGAATACTTTGAAGTTGATCAAAAGTTATGCGAACAGATCAAAGCAGCCAAAGCCAATGATGGAAGAATCATAGCAGTTGGAACAACTGTTGTAAGAGCTCTGGAATCACTCATGCAAAAAAATGGCATTGAACCAATCAATGATAAGACTGATATTTTTATTACTCCTGGTTTTAATTTTGAGCTGGTTGATGCAATGATTACCAATTTCCATTTGCCAGAATCATCATTGATTATGTTGGTTTCAGCCTTTGCTGGTAGAGAAACAATCTTGAAATCCTACCAACATGCCGTTGATAATGGCTATCGTTTTTATAGTTATGGCGATTCCATGTTTATAGACAGAGGTTGATTTCTATGAAATTTAAATTAATCAAATCAGATAAGAGTGCTAGGTTAGGGGAACTTCAGTTCAGGAAAGGGCTGATTCAAACGCCTGTATTTATGCCGGTAGGAACGTATGGCTCTGTGAAAACAATGACGCCAGATGAGCTTATAGACATTGGTGCAGAAATCATTCTCGCGAATACTTATCACCTGATGATTAGACCAGGAAAAGATATCCTTTCCTCACATGGAGGATTACATCAAATGATGGCATGGCCAAAGCCAATTCTGACTGACTCAGGTGGTTATCAGATTTGGAGCTTATCAAAAAAGAGAAAGATCAATGATGAGTATGTCGAGTTTGACTCACCAGTCAATGGTGACATGATTCGCTTAACACCAGAGATTGCTATGCAGATGCAGAAAGTCATTGGAAGTGATATCCAAATGGTTCTCGATGAATGCACTCATTATCCTGCCACGAGAGAAGAGGCGGAGTTGTCAATGAAGAGATCTGAGAAGTGGGCCTTGAGAAGTCATGAATCTTTTTTGCAGCAGAAAGGGGATGATGACAGTGCTTGTTTTGGGATTATTCAAGGTGGTATGTATCCAGACCTTCGTCTACAAAATTTAGAAGTTTTATCCTCAATTGATTTTGATGGACTCGCAATTGGCGGACTATCTGTTGGGGAACCCATAGACGAAAGAATGATGGTCTTAGAATCATTGATGCCTGAAATGTCAGAAAATATTCCGAGATATCTCATGGGTCTTGGTACACCAATCGATATCATCAAAGCCGTTTCAGTCGGCGTTGATATGTTTGACTGTGTGATTCCCACTCGACATGCAAGAAATGGGCAAATTTATACTCACTCTGGAGTAGTTAAGATAAAGAACGCTAAGTATATCAATGATTTAGAACCTTTAGATGAAAAATGCGAATGTTATACATGCAATAACTTCTCCCGATCCTATTTGCGTCACTTATTCAATTGCAATGAAATCTTGGGAGCGCGATTGGCAACAATCCATAATCTTAGCTTTTATATTAAATTGATGGCTGACATAAGAAAGTCAATCCAGTCTGATTCTTTTGAAGAATTTGCCAAAAACTTCATACAAAGTTATCAGCAATAATTGGAATATGTCATAATTGCACAGTATTTTTTTGAACTAACCAAAAGGTAAATATTTTGATACAGAATGCTTGGGCACAGAATGCTGGCGGAGGGGATCCATTTTTGAGTTTTCTTCCATTGATAGTTATTTTTGTTGTCTTTTATTTTATCCTCATCAGACCACAGACTAAGAAGCAGAAAGAACATCAAGAAATGATCAATGCACTTGAGGTTGGAAATGAAGTGGTAACTGCTGGCGGTATTTTAGGAAAGATCCAAGAGATGAACGAAAATTATGTAAACCTTGAGATTTCAGAAAATGTCACGATTAAAATTCAAAGGCAAACCATCTCATCTCTGCTTCCAAAGGGGACGATCAGGAAAGGTTAATTATTGCCATGAATCAATATCCCACTTGGAAAAATCTACTCGTCTCGATCTGCGTGATTGCAGGGATAGGTTTTGCATTGCCAAATTTCTATGGTGAAGATCCGGCATTGATGATTGCAAAAGAGAATGGTTTAACATTCTCTGAGCAAGAGATTGAAGAGATCGAAAAATTTCTCAGTGAAGACAGTGTTTCATTCAGCAAGATTGAAGACAAAGATGGGGAGGTATTGATTCGCTTTAATAATGTAGAAGATCAAATCCAAGCCAGTGATAAGGTCAGAGCATTTCTTGGAAGATTTTCAACCGTAGCACTTACATTTGCACCCAATGTCCCATCCTTCATCGATGCATTAGATATGAAGCCAATGAGCTTAGGACTTGACCTCAGAGGAGGTGTTTATTTCCAGTTTCAAGTTGACCTCGATGCAGCAGTTCAACAAAGGCTGGATCAATATGTGACGGATATCAACAAAGAACTCATTGACCAAAGAATCAGACGCACGATTAGAAAAGAAGGAAATTCGATTAGAATCGAGTTGGTTAATCCAGATGATTTCAATGCCACAAGACGAATCGTCAGAGAGCTCGATAATTTATTGGCTTTTGAAAATGTCTCTACTCAGTCTCAAACAGCGGTTTTGGTTACGATGACAGATGATCAATTGAAACAAAGAAGAGATTTTGCAATTCAACAAAATATATTGACCATGAGAAATCGGGTCAATGAATTGGGCGTAGCAGAACCTATTATCCAAAGGCAAGGACTCGATCGAATTGTTGTGCAGCTTCCAGGCGTTCAAGATCCAACACAGGCAGAAAGAATTCTTGGCGCTACTGCAACTTTAGAGTTTAGATTGGTGTGCGAAAATGAAAATGCTTTCGAAGCTGAGGAAAAGGGCAGAGCCCCGATTGGTTGTGAACTCTTTAATGATCGAGCTGGAACTCCTGTTTTACTCAAGAAAAAAGCAATCGTTACAGGTAACCAACTTATAGACGCATCACAATCCTTTTCTCAAGGCAGACCAGCGGTTTCAATCAGGCTTGATAGCAAAGGTTCAAAATCAATGCTTGAAACCACCAAGAAGAATCTTAATAAACCCATGGCTGTTCTCTTTGTCCAGCAAAGACAAGAAACCTCAGAGCAGGACGGCGCTTTCGTAAACAGAACTGTCCTGGATAAAGAGGTAATCAACATCGCCACAATTAGAGGTATTTTCAGTAGCCAATTTGAAATCACGGGTTTGACGGTTTTTGAAGCAAAGGATTTGGCAATTCTTCTAAGAGCAGGGGCTTTGGCAGCACCAATATTTAAAATTGAAGAAAAAACAGTTGGCCCAAGCTTGGGTCAGGACAATATTGAAAAAGGTTTTGCAGCAATTCTTTATGGACTGATCGCTGTGATTGTTTTCATGATCATGTGGTACAAAGGATTTGGACTGATTGCCAATATTGGCCTATTGGTTAATCTGACTTTTATCGTTGCTATTTTATCTATGCTTCAAGCATCTCTTACGCTTCCAGGTATAGCAGGTATTGTTTTAACAGTCGGTATGGCAGTGGATGCAAATGTCTTAATTTTCGAAAGAATAAGAGAAGAGATCAATAATGGTAATTCTCCTCAAGCCAGTATCAGTGCTGGATACCAAAAAGCATTTGCAACAATCACAGATGCCAATGTCACGACATTAATTGCCTCACTTGTTCTTTTCACATTCGGTACCGGTCCAATTAAAGGCTTTGCTATAACACTTTCGATTGGCATCCTGACTTCTCTTTTTACTGCAATCATTGCCTCTAGAGCACTCGTGAATTTAGTTTACGGCGGAAAAACAATAGAAAAACTGAGGATATAGTCACGTGATGAAGACCATAAAATTTTTATCTGCTCGTAAATCAACCACTATCATGTCAATCATACTGATTGTGGTATCAGCGTTTTCACTGATGACAAAAGGGCTGAATTTAGGAATTGATTTTACAGGCGGTATTCAGATTGAAATCAGTTTTGAAACAGCACCAAATATTGAAAACGTTCGAAGCAACCTCGCTTCAGGTGGATACGATGATGCCATTGTACAAAACTCAGGTTCTTCTCAGGACCTCATGGTTCGAATTCCACCTAGAAATGGCGTCGACAATAAGAAAATAGGTGAGGATGTAATAGGCATGCTTCAGACTTCTGAAAATTCAGTAACACTCAAAAGCTCGGAGTACATCAGTGCACAAGTTGGAGAAGAGCTTACAGAGCAGGGTGGTTTGGCAATGATATTTGCTCTGATCATGATTATGATCTATATCGTCTTTCGTTTTCAGTGGAAATTCTCAATTGGTGCCGTGTTGGCTTTGATTCATGATGTGATGATCACACTCGGTATCTTTTCTTTCTTCCAATTGACCTTTGATTTATCTGTGCTTGCAGCAATACTAGCGGTCGTGGGTTATTCCCTCAATGACACCATTGTCATCTTTGATCGCATCAGGGAAAATTTTAGATCAATGAGAACAGCACAGACTTTGGATATTCTCAATTCAGCAATTACACAAACCATCAAAAGAACCATTATTACAAGTTCAACAACGTTACTTGTGCTCTTATCGCTTTATGTTTTCGGTGGTTCGTCTTTGGAGGGCTTTTCAATTGCTCTGATTGTGGGTGTTTTGATTGGAACTTATTCTTCAATCTTCGTTGCATCGACATCTATTTTTTATCTGGATATATCAACCACTGATCTAATTCCTGTTAAACGAGAAGAGGTCGATGACGGGATGCCTTAGGCAAAGGCTTTCAATCTTTTGTCATATGGGTGAATGATCTCTTGCATGCCTTCAAAAATCTTAGGATTGCCACAAAAAAGACTTCCGCTTTCTACTGGATCTGTATCAGGAATGATATTTTGAACAATGCCCCCAGCTTCTTGAATCAAAAGCACTCCTGCTGCAACATCCCATGGTTTTAGACCAAATTCCCAAAAACCGTCATACCTGCCGCTTGCTACATATGCAAGATCCAATGCTGCTGAGCCGGGCCTCCTGATTGCTCCCACAATTTTTGTGAAGTCAGTAAAAATATCTAAGTAAAGTTCAAGCCAATCTTTTTGATCTCTGAATGGAAATCCAGTGCCCAATAATGAGCCCTGAAGTGTTGCATGTTTGCTGACCCGAATCTTTCTGCCATCCAGTTGGCTTCCCATTCCTCTGATGGCAGTAAAGAGCTCTTGTCTGGATGGATCATAAATGACGGCAACTTCAAGCCTATCTTTGATCTTTAGAGCAATGGAGACACAGTAAACTGGAAAACCATGAATATAGTTTGTGGTCCCATCAATGGGATCAATAATCCATAGAAATTCAGAATCATTGTCCTGCATTCCATGTTCCTCTCCTAGAATTGAATGATCAGGATATCTGGATCGAATAAGATCAATAATGGCTTTCTCAGCTTGTTCATCAACATGAGTGACAAACTCATTGTATGCCTTTGTTCTGACATCACTTGAGCCAATTCGATCAAAATTGATCTGTGCTATATCACCCGCTTTTCTGGCGGCTTGAATCGCTGTATTTAAGAAAGCCTGCATTTAATTTATCTCCATCTTTGATAAATATGTGATCTGAAATGTGTGTAGAATATCAGAACTTTTGGATATATGAGTCAATTTCATATTTATGAGTCACGATAATATAGAATTTATTTTGGTAGACCCTTCTCATCCTGGTAATGTGGGAGCGGCTGCAAGAGCCATTGGGACTATGGGTTTTAGGAATCTTTCCCTTGTGAATCCTGATAAGCACCCTCATCCTGAATCAAGAGCAAGATCAGCAGGAGCGCTTGATATCTTGCTCAATGCGAAAGTATCTGAAACCCTTGATGAGGCAATAGCGGATTCAAGTCTTGTCATAGGGACCACAGCAAGACAAAGAAGGATCAGTGTTCCCATTGATTCAATTCATGAAAGTGCAGAGAGCATATTTAAAACGAGTTTAAAGCAAAAAGTATCAATTATTTTTGGCCCTGAAACCTCAGGACTTTCAAATGATGATATTGATCGTTGTAACCGCCTTGTTTATATTCCAACTGGTGAAATGTATTCCTCTTTGAATTTAGCCATGGCAGTTCAGGTCATTGCTTATCAAATAAATCTTGCTTTTTTTGGCATTGAGGAAGATCAGCCAACAAGAGATCTCGCATCTGGTAAGGAAATGGAATTATTTTATGAGCATTTGGAAAAAGTGCTTTTGGAGACAGGCTTTCTCAATCCAAAAAATCCCAAACAATTGATGAGACGATTAAAGGCATTATTTAACCGTGCTCAGCTCGATGACAATGAGGTCAATATCATGAGAGGTATTCTTACTTCATATCAAAAACGAAGGGTAAAATAATAAACATGAAAACCTATCTTGATTTTGCTTCGACAACGCCAATGGCATCAGAGGTCATTGAGAAGATGCATGCTGTGATGAGTGAAGCATCATATGGTAACCCCTCATCTTTGGATCATCAGTTTGGATTATCCGCCAATAAGATTATAGAAGAATCAAGAGAATCGGTAGCCAGTTTAATCAATGCAAATCCAGATGAAATTCTATGGACATCAGGTGCAACCGAGTCAAATAATATGGCAATTGTGGGCTTCCATCAATTTCAATACAAGGGTCAATCCATGAGATTCTTGAGTTCTCATTTGGAACATAAATCCGTCATAGAGAGTATGCACTCGATCAAGGATCTTGGATCAAATGTGTGCTTTATTCAGCCCAATGAGCACGGTCGAATTGATATTGAAACATTTGTCAATCAGATGGAGGAAGACGTCATTTATGTAAGTTGCATGCATGTTAATAATGAGACTGGCCTGACCAATGATATTGAGGAGATTGGAAAATATTGCAGAAAAAATGAAATTATTTTTCATGTTGATGCAGCTCAAAGCATAGGAAAGATACCCATTGATGTTAAAGACATGTGTATTGATCTCATGTCAATGTCAGCTCATAAAGTCTATGGACCAAAGGGCGTGGGCGCGCTTTATATCAATAAAGATACAGTTGGTCGAATAAAGTCAATTATCCTTGGAGGAGGTCAGGAGAGAGGAATGCGCTCCGGGACTTTGCCTACACATCAAATTGCTGGGATGGCTAAAGCATATGATCTTTCAAAAGAGAGAATGGATGATGATTATAAACACATTAAGCAATGCAGAGATAATTTTATAAAAACAATCTCGAACATTGATGGATGGAAACTCAATGGCACAGATAAGGACGCTTATCCAGGTATCATCAGCATTTGTTTTCCAGATTTGTATTCAGAAAGTTTGATTTATGCAATGGAAGATTTTGCAATCTCGAGGGGTTCGGCGTGCTCATCAGATCATGATGAACCGTCACATGTTTTAAAAAGCATGGGGCTACTTGATCATGAAATCAATGGAACCATTCGTATCAGCTTTGGAAGAAATACAACATTAAATGAAGCGGAATCAGCAGCATTTGAGCTTATAAAAGCAGTATCACATCTTAGAAACCTAAAGGGAGGAAATTGATGAACCAAAAAGAGGCTTTCTTTGATACCAGTCATGTCATGCAAGATTCCAGTATGGAAGACGGATTTATTGTTGAGGAAGTATCAAGTTCAAATGGAATGTGGTTGAAGCTCTTCTCACGCTTGGATGAAGAGGGAAAATCCGAATTATATTATCAAGTTCATGGTTGTCCGCATTTGATTTCGATCACATCAATGCTCATCAGTGATTTGCAAAATAAATCTGTTCAAGAGCTCGAAACACAAAACATCAATGAATATGCTGAGATTATTAATCTCCCAAAAACAAAGCAAGACCGTCTTTTTTTGTTGGAAGATGCTTTAAAAGGATGTATAAAGCATCTCAAGAGGGCTTAATTTATGGAACTTTCAATTACAGAGAATGCAATCAAAAGATTTCGAGCAAATCTTTCAAATAATCCTGATGCCAAGGGTCTTAGGATCAGTATTAAACCCACTGGCTGCAATGGATATTCCTATGTATTGGATTATGCATCAGATATTTCAAGCGACGATCAGGTTATGACTTTTTCTGATGTTTCTGTTGTGGTAGATCCTGAAAGCGTGGAGTTGATTAATGGAACTGAAATTGACTTCATTGAAGAAGGCTTCAATCAAGTATTTAAGTTTAAGAATCCAAATGCCGCTGGTGAGTGTGGTTGCGGTGAAAGTTTCAATATCTAATCAATAAAGGATAAGGCAATGGAAAGAACATTATCGATTATCAAACCAGATGGCGTTGAAAAGAATATCATTGGCAAGATTTATTCTCGTTTTGAGAAAGCAGGCCTAAAAATCGTCGAAGCAAAAATGTTGCATCTGAGTCGAGAAAAAGCAGAAGGATTTTATGCCGTTCATAAAGAAAGACCTTTCTTTAATGACTTGGTTGATTATATGACTTCTGGACCGGTTATGGTGCAAGTACTTGAAGGTGAAGATGCAATCAACCTTAACCGGAAGCTAATGGGCGCAACAAATCCAGAAGATGCAGAAGAAGGAACCATTCGAAAAGATTTTGCTGAAAGCATAGAAAGGAATGCAGTTCATGGTTCAGATGGGCCAGACACGGCAGCTGTCGAGATCGAATATTTCTTTGGTTAGCCCAATATAAATTGACAACCAAACGTCAAAATATCCTAGGCATGCCTCTAGAGGATCTTGTCAGTTTCTTTAATGAAATTGATGAGAAGGACTACAGGGCAAAGCAATTGATGCAATGGATCTACGCAAAGCATATTTTTGACTTTGATCTCATGACCAATTTCAATTTAGAGCTGAGGAGTCATCTTAATCAAAGCTGCAGCTTGGATTTTGATGCCGCAATGCAGAATGAACTTTCAGAAGATGGTACACAAAAGTGGTTAATTGGAAAGAAAGACAATCAAATCATCGAAACAGTTTTTATACCTGAGGATAAAAGAGGGACACTTTGTATCTCTAGTCAGGTTGGATGTCTAATCGACTGCCCATTTTGTGCCACAGGTCATCAGGGCTTCAATAGAAATCTGAGTTCAAGCGAGATCATTGGCCAAGTATTATTGGCAAGAGGAGAACTCGATGAAGGCAGGCTGACCAATATCGTTTTTATGGGTATGGGTGAACCACTTGCAAACTACCCTGAGGTGATTAAGGCAATCAAAATACTTAATGATCCACATGGGTTTAATATTTCTAGACGCAGGATTACTGTTAGTACATCGGGGTTGGTACCACAGCTATATAAACTCTCTGAGGAAGTCGGGGTATCGCTCGCTGTGTCTTTGCATGCTGCTAATGACAAGTTAAGAGATGAACTTGTTCCCATTAATCGTAAGCACCCAATCAGTGAATTATTGGATGCTTGTTGGCACTATGCAAATGTTCAAAATCTCAGATCTGTTACATTTGAATACACGATGCTGAAGGATGTGAATGACTCACTGAATGATGCAAAGCAACTCTCAAAACTTTTAAAAGGTCAACCTGCGAAGGTTAACTTGATTCCATTCAACCCCTTTCCAGGCGTTAAATTTAAACCAACTGATCAGAAACAGATCAATGATTTTAGGAATATCCTTTTGGAATCTGGGATAATGACAACCATTAGAAAAACTAGAGGCGATGACATTCAAGCTGCCTGTGGACAATTATCAGGTCAAGTGATGAATCTCGCCAAGAAAACACTGAGACAAAAATTAAAAAAAACATTACATTAATACCTTAAACGGAGAAAACACATGTCAAATGAAGGAAAAACAGAGCATTTGGTTGCACTCAGAGTGATAGCGTTAGTCTGCGCAGGACTTTTTCTGCTGACTTTGGTCGGTATGTATATGTCCCATAACTAATCAATTTTGACTGAGAAAATCAAATCCATTAGGGGAATGCCAACACTGCTTCCGGCAGAGTTAAAGCTTTGGCAGTCAGTCGAATCAACCGTCAAGAAAATTTTATCGAATTATGCTTTTCAGGAGATAAGGACGCCGCTTCTTGAGAGAACGGAACTCTTTCAAAGAACAATAGGGGAGCAAACAGATGTCGTTTCAAAGGAGATGTATTCGTTTCTTGATCGCAAAGAACAATCACTTTCTCTCAGGCCGGAGGCTACAGCTGGAGTTGTCAGGGCAGGCATAGAGCATGGTCTTTTTCACAATCAAACGCAAAAATTCTGGTCTATGGGCCCCATGTACCGTTATGAGAGACCTCAGAAAGGGCGTTATCGTCAATTCCATCAGGTCAATATGGAAGCATTTGGATATGAAGGACCAGGAATCGATGCTGAACTCATCCTTCTGACTTCTAGGATATGGAGAAAACTGGGAGTCGAAGACATTCAATTGGAACTGAATTCATTGGGAACAGCAGAGTCAAGAAAAGGATATCGTGCCATCCTTGTTGAATATTTTAACGATCGCACAGACTCTCTTGATGAGGACTCGATCTTACGATTGGAAAAAAATCCAATGCGGATTTTGGATAGCAAGAATCCAGAGATGGCTGATGTCATTCATTCAGCACCTAAAATGAATGATCACTTGGATCAAGAATCAGAAGATCACTTCAATGGTTTACTTGAATATCTAGATGGCCATCGCATTCAATATGTTCTCAACCCCCGACTGGTCAGAGGATTGGATTATTACACGAAAACAGTATTTGAATGGACGACGGATAAACTCGGCGCTCAAGCCACGGTTTGTGGAGGAGGCCGGTATGATGATTTGGTCAAACAACTTGGTGGCAAGGATGTTTTTGCAATCGGATGTGCAATTGGTTTTGAAAGACTGGTTGAACTGGTTGAACTATCAGGTAAAAAAGATCAGAATGGGCACCCAAAAATTTATCTCGTTGCTGTTGGCGACCAGGCAGAAGCAAAGTCCTCAGAGTTGGCAGAGATGATTAGAGATCAATTTGAGGATTGTGTTCTTGAGCTGAATCAAGATGGTGGAAGCTTCAAGCAACAGTTTAAGCGGGCTGATCGTGCAGAATCTGATATCGCTCTCATCCTAGGCGATGAAGAGATCGAGAATGATACGATTGGTATAAAGTTAATGAAAGAAGGTGGTGACCAAGAAACCATCTCACAGGATAAGCTTCTAGAAAGCATCGCTGATAAAATCGGCGTCTAATATATAGAGAATAAAGTTATGAATGATAATTTAACAGATCAACAACAAGCAGAGATCGTTAAGAAATGGCTCAAAGATAATGGCTTGTTCATTATTGCATCATTCGGTATCGCAATTTCTGGTGTATTTGGACTGCAGTACTATCAAGAAGGCAATTTAAAACAGGCTGAGAATGCTTCAAGACTCTACGGCGAGATGGAGTTTGCTGTCAGGCAGCAAAGGTTGTCTCAAGCTCAAACCATTCTTCAGCAGATGGACAATGATTTTTCAGGATCGGCCTATCAAATTCAAAGTCATTTATCGATGGCAAAGCTTTACATGGATGACCTTGATTATGACAATGCGATCATACAACTCGAATTTGTTTTAGAACAGTCAGATGATGAGAATTTTTCTATGGTTGCAAGGCAAAGAATTGCAAGAATATATATAGAAAAAGGTGAGTTTCAAGCTGCGCTCGATATGCTTGGAGAAGAGGTACCAGAAGCATTTAGGGCACAATTTGAAATCATTAAAGGTGATGCATATATAGGAATTGGTGATCAGGCAAATGCCAAGATTGCATATGAAATCGCACTCGAAACACTTACTCCTGGATCATTTGCATATGATTTTACAAAAATGAAGTCCGAGCAGATTAATCAAGTCAATGAGGATCAAGACAACCAATCATAATGAATATGAAAGATAGAATTCAGGCATCTTTTTTTTCTATGAGGCTTGTTACAGCGCTTGGTCTATTTCTATTTATTCAAGGATGCTCATTTTTTGGAGGAGATGAAGAAGAGGCATTTGATCAGCCAGCAGAGTTGGTTGATTTTACTCCTATGTTGGATGTAGATAGAGGATGGAAAACATCGATTGGTAAGGGCCATGAAGGCTTGGACCTGATGTTGAGGCCTGATACAGACGGAGAAACAATTTACGCTGCCAGCTTTGATGGAAATTTAATAGCCATCGATATGAAAACCGGTAAAAAACTATGGAGAGAGAGTTTTGAAATGGCATTTACAGCTGGTCCAACTTATCGCAATGGAATCTTGGTCCTTGGAACCAATGATGGTGAGCTTATCAGTATTGATTCAATGACAGGGGAAATGATTTGGACTAGTGAGGTATCGAGTGAAATACTGGCACCCGTTGCCATCAAAGATGATTCAATATTTGTCCGTTCAGTGGATGGAAATCTTGCTTCTTATTCAGTAAATGATGGCAGTATTCAATGGACTTCTTCTCATGATGTGCCAAGGCTGAGCTTGAGAGGAACATCGGCACCGGTTGTGATATCAAATGCAGTCATATGTGGCTTCGATGATGGAAAGATTACGGCCTATGACTTAACTGATGGCAGCCTTCTCTGGGAAACCATGTTGACTCCACCCGGAGGTAGAACAGAAATTGAAAAAGTGAGCGACATCGATGCGCCACTCGTTATTTTTGGGAATGAAGTCTATGCCGGAAGTTATCAAGGTGCGTTGGCAGCATTGGCAATTGAAAGTGGCAATATCATTTGGCTAACCGAGGCTTCGCTATACTCTGGAATGGATGTCGATGATGATGTTGTATATGCATCTGAAGCGGATGGGACGGTCAGAGCATTTTCAAGGTTTACTGGTCGAGAAGTATGGCAAAAAGAAACACTGCTTCATCGTTATCCAAGTGCACCTACAATTATTGGTGATGCCATTGTCATCGGTGATCTTGAAGGTTACCTTCATTGGTTGAGCAAAGAAGATGGTGAAATTCTTCAAAGAACCAGTATTGGATCAGATAAAATCACATCGTCACCACTGGCAATAGGTGACTCAATATATGTACAAACAGATGGCGGCAATCTTTTTTCCGTAAAAGCCCCTGATCAATCTTCACGATAAGATGAGGGCCATGTCATGTTACCAATTGTTGCCATAGTCGGAAGACCGAATGTCGGGAAATCCACTCTATTCAATCAGCTGACAGGAACCTCTGCTGCACTTGTTGCTGATATTCAGGGACTGACTCGAGATCGAATATATGGTCATATTCAATCTGAAAAAAATGATCTCATAGTCATCGATACTGGTGGGCTAGACTTTGATCATGGTGATTTGTCTCAGACCATTCAAGAGCAAACTGAGACCGCGATTGAGGAAGCAGATTTAGTCTGTTTTGTGGTTGATGGCCGTGAGGGACTTGCTAACAGCGATCGCGAGGTAGCACTTGATCTGAGAAAAAAAGACAAAGAAACAATTTTAGTTGTGAACAAAGTTGAAGGCATGTCGAGTGAAGGCTTAGAGGCTGATTTTCATAGCTTGGGTTTCAAAGAAATGGTTTCTATTTCGGCAAAAAGGGGTGATAACTGTGCTGATTTGATTGGCTTGATTGAACAAAAAATCGATCAACCCGATATTGATTCAACTGCTCGTGAATTAGATGAAAACGAGATGTCAATAGCCTTGGTTGGAAGGCCAAATGTTGGTAAATCAACTTTTATTAATTCTTTCATTAAAGAAGAACGAGTGCTCACTCAGAATAGACCTGGGACAACAAGGGACAGCATATTCATTGATTTTAATTATCGAGATATACCGCTTGTTCTGATTGATACAGCAGGTATTAGGAGAAAGAAAAAAGTTAATGAAACCATTGAAAAATTCAGTGTTGTTAAAGCACTCCAGGCCATAGATTTAGCCGATTCAGTCATTGTCATCATTGATGCTTTAGAGGGTATAACAGATCAAGATCTTTCACTGATTGGACTGGTTATTAATTCTGGAAGAGCGTTTTGCATTGCTTTGAACAAGTATGATCTTTTGGATGATGAACAAAAAGAATATTTAGATAGACAAATCAAGCGTAGGCTAAAATTTGCCAGTTTTATCGAGACGGTTGAGATTTCAGCATTAAAGTCCATGCAGCTTGAGAAAACGATTGATACAGCAATTGATTCTGCAAAAAGTTCGATGCAAGATGTTCCAACATCAAAGATTTCCACTTTGATCGAAAAACTCACGGAAACCAAACCACCGCCTTATGTTCAAGGCAGAAGAATTAAGCTGAAGTACGCAACACAGGTTAATCATCAGCCTCCTACATTTATTATTTATGGAACGCAAACCAGTAAGTTAAGAGACAACTATAAGAGATTCTTAGAGTCACAGATTCGAAAGGCATTTCAATTTAAAGGGACGCCGATTAGATTGATTTTTAAAGACGGTGATAACCCCTTCGCAGGAAAGCGAAATAAACTAACCACTCGTCAGTGGAAAAAAAGAAGGCGAATCATCCGCATAAGAAAGAAAAAGAAATAGCATCAATCTGAGTCGATCTTTTCAACCCTCGATACAAAAGATCCATCTGATAATTTTGTCTTAACAGACGCTCCTGTTTTAATCTTTTTTACCGATTTTATGTTTCGACCATCTTCATTTGTCACAAGTGCATAACCCCTACTCAATGACTGAAGTGGTGATGCTCCTTCCAATTGAGCTGTCATAACTGAGAAACGATTTCTTTTGCTTTCAATAAGACCAATGATGGCATTTGATAGTGCCATATTTTTCATTTCAAGATTTTGTCTTTCAGCTTCAATATTGATTTTGGGATTAGATGCGAGAAGTTTTGAAAAAGAGATTTTAAAGATATTTTTTAGATCTCTTACTTGCATCATTGGCAGTTTTTGCATTTTTTCATTGATGAGATCAAGCTTTTGCATATTGAATTGTAGTTTCGACTGTGGGTGACTTGCCTGCATTCGAAGAGATGCAGATTTTAGCTGATGTCTAAAGTGATTAACTTTATAGTCAATGAGTTGAGTGATATCAAATATATAGCGGTTTAAGCGATCGACGATCTCGCTTGTCGTAGGAAGTGCAATTTCAGCTGCTGCTGTAGGAGTAGCGGCCCTTAGGTCAGCAACCAGATCCGTTATGGTGAAGTCTGTTTCATGACCAATGCCTGAGATAATAGGGATCTTAGAATGAAAGATTGAACGCGCAACCAATTCTTCATTAAAGCACCAAAGGTCTTCAAGTGAGCCACCGCCCCTGGCTATGATGATGACATCGCATTCATCTCTCTGATTAGCAATATCTATTGCTGAAGCAATTTTCTTTGTGGCCTCATTGCCTTGAACGAGAGTAGGGTAGACAATGACTCTCACAATTGGATAACGTCTCTTAATTGTTTTTATTATGTCTTGCACTGCAGCACCTTTCGGTGAGGTGACCAGTCCTATTGTTTTAGGCATTTTTGGGAGAGGTTTTTTATGAAGCTCATCAAATAAGCCCTCTTTCTGTAGTGTTTGTTTTAGAAGCTCAAACCTTTGTCTTAGTAAACCCTCACCGCTTTCCTCTGCATACTCTACAATTAGTTGAAATTCGCCTCTCTGTTTATAGAGACCCACTTTTGCCCTTGCAAGTATCTGCATGCCGTCTCTTAATTCAAAATCAAGAGACTGATTTTGCATCCTAAACATGGCGCAACGAACACTGGCTGACTCATCTTTGAGTGAGAAATAAACATGACCTGCTGCAGACCGCATTAGGTTTGATATTTCTCCTTCAACCCAAATAACACCAAAAGCCTCTGTCAAAGTTGAGGCCACCTCATCATTTAATTCGGAAATGCTGTATATGTGTTCTTGGTTTTCGAATGGATCCATAAAAAAATTATACAAAATTGAACAGGCTTCAGTTTACAAATAACTCAAGGAGTGTAAAATTCCATTGACAAATCCATCATATAAATGGAAATGTCAATGACGATAGAGAAAACTGCCTTAACATTCGACGATGTACTTCTCAAACCGAACTACTCGGATGTCCTTCCACGCGAAACAAATCTCTCAACAAAACTGACAAGAAATCTTTCTATTCAAATTCCATTGTTGTCTGCAGCAATGGATACTGTGACCGAATATCAGCTTGCAATTGCTATTGCTCAAGAGGGTGGCATGGGAATCATTCACAAGAATTTCAGCATTGAAGATCAAGCTTCACAAGTGAATAGGGTTAAAAAGTTTGCAAGTGGGATTATTTCTGATCCAGTCACAGTGAGTCCTGACATAACCATCAGAGAGGTATTGGATATAACAAAATTCAATAATATCTCAGGTGTCCCTGTCGTGGATAATGGCATAACAGTGGGTATTGTCACCAATCGTGATCTAAGATTTGAAACCAATCTTGATGGCTTGGTAAGCAGTGTCATGACTCCCAAAGAAAAGCTTGTTACTGTCAAAGAAGGTGCAGATGAGGAAGAGGTCTTGGGATTGCTCCATCAGCATAGAATTGAGAAAGTGCTAGTGGTTAATGATACCTTTGAGCTAAAAGGAATGGTCACTGCCAAGGATTTTCAGAAAGCAACAGACTTTCCTCTTGCATCAAAAGACGGGAATGGAGCGCTTTTGGTTGGAGCAGCTGTAGGTGTTGGTGATGGTTCTGAGGAGAGGGTGGAGGCGCTCAAATCAGCTGGTGTTGATGTGATCGTTGTTGATACCGCACATGCACATACCGAAGGGGTGATCAATCAAGTTAAATCAATAAAAAAAATGCACTCTGATCTAGAGGTCATTGCTGGAAACATTGCGACAGGAGAGGCCGCGAAAGCCCTTGTAGAAGCTGGAGCAGATGCAGTTAAAGTCGGAATAGGCCCTGGCTCAATATGCACAACTCGCGTGGTTGCAGGAACCGGAATGCCACAAGTCACAGCAATTGCTGATGTTGCAACAGAGCTGAAGGGAACAGATACATGCATCATCGCAGATGGTGGCATTCGTTATTCAGGAGACATAGCAAAAGCAATCGCAGCAGGTGCTGACAGCATCATGTTGGGCAGTCTATTTGCTGGAACAGAAGAATCACCCGGTGAGATAGAGCTTTATCAAGGAAGAAGTTTTAAATCATATCGTGGTATGGGCTCTTTGGGAGCAATGGCTCAACAACACGGCTCCAAAGATCGGTATTTCCAAAGCGATGTTGAGGAGGCAGAAAAATTGGTCCCAGAAGGCATTGAAGGAAGGGTGCCTTATAAAGGGAAGCTTTCCAAAATCATCGAACAGCTTGTCGGCGGATTGCGACAGTCAATGGGATACACAGGATGTAAAGATATCCAGGAGCTCCAGACAAAAACTGAGTTTGTCAGAATCACAGATTCTGGAAAAAAAGAAGGACATGTTCACGATGTCAGCATCACCAAAGAAGCACCTAATTACTCTGTCGATTAGTTCTTAATGCAAGACAGAATTCTCATACTTGATTTTGGTTCACAATATACCCAGCTGATTGCAAGAAGAGTTCGGGAGGCGGGTGTTTATAGTGAAATCTATATAGGCGATGTTGATTTCAACGCCATTGAGTCATTTCAACCATCTGGATTGATACTCTCAGGCGGACCCGAATCTGCATTCATTGATGATGCACCACGACCATCTCAAGAAATTTACTCGATGGGTCTTCCCATACTAGGCATTTGCTATGGGATGCAAGTGATGACAGAACAGCTCGGAGGGAAAGTTTCACCATCAAATGAGAGAGAATTTGGTCATGCGAATGCAAAAATGGAAGCAAATAGCCGTCTTTTGGAGGGCATTGAGACTGATGGTGAGCAATCGGTTTGGATGAGTCATGGAGACAGAGTTGAATCTTTACCTGAGGGATTCCAAACAATATGTACAAGTGCAAATTCACCTTCAGCGGCAATGGCAAATGAAGATGACTCATTTTATGGGCTCCAATTCCACCCTGAGGTCACTCATACAAGTTGCGGACAGAGAATCATTGAAAACTTTGTTCACAATATTTGTGGTTGTGGAAATGATTGGAATCCTGGAAATATCATTGAAAAAGACATCAAAGAAGTTCAGGAAGCGGTTGGCGATGATCAGGTTCTTCTCGGATTATCAGGTGGTGTTGATTCCTCAGTTGTAGCTGCCCTTTTGCACAAAGCGATCGGTGATCAATTAGTCTGTATTTTCGTAGACAATGGTCTTCTTCGTCTAAATGAGGGTGATCAGGTCATAGAGACATTCTCAGAGCATATGAATCTCAATGTCAACAGAGTCAATGCTGAGGATATTTTCTTGGAGAGGCTTAAAGGTATTGATGATCCAGAGGACAAGAGAAAAATAATTGGTCGAACATTCATAGAGGTTTTTGAGGATGAAGCTTCAAAGTTAGAAAATGTGAAATGGTTGGCTCAAGGAACCATTTACCCAGATGTTATAGAGTCAGCAGGATCGAAGACGGGAAAAGCTCATGTAATTAAGTCACATCATAACGTTGGCGGTCTCCCAGAGGATATGAAATTAAAACTGGTAGAGCCGCTCAGGGATTTATTCAAAGACGAGGTAAGAAAAATTGGCAAAGAACTTGGACTGACCTCAAAACTAGTTGATCGACATCCTTTTCCAGGACCCGGATTGGGTGTGAGAATCTTAGGAGAAGTTAAAAAAGAGTACGCTGATCTATTAAGGTTGGCCGACGATATTTTTATTGAGGAACTGCATAAAGAGAATCTATACGACAAAGTAAGTCAGGCATTTGCAGTTTTTCTACCAGTCAAATCTGTTGGTGTCATGGGCGATGGGAGAAAATATGAATACGTTATTGCTTTAAGAGCAGTGGAGACAACTGATTTTATGACTGCAAATTCGGCTAAATTGCCTTATGAATTTTTGGATCATGTATCAACACGAATCATCAATGAAGTCTCTGGTATTTCAAGAGTCACGTTAGATATATCCTCAAAACCACCATCTACAATAGAGTGGGAATGAACCTCAATATATCATATATATCATATACTTATATATACTATCAGTCTGAAATAGTATCTTCAAATATAGGCAAGTATTGACTATGGAGCTTATTTATATAGCCACTAGCAAGCAATTTCCAGGAATGGTTAAAATAGGAAGAACTGATAGAAGTGTTCAACAGAGAATGCAAGAGCTTTCTGAAGATGATTATGGTACCTCAGGTTTTTCTGGAGACTCGGAATGGGAAGCAATTAGGGTTTTTGAAGTAGATGATAATGAGGCCGCTGAAGCAATCTTACATGCACATTTTAGTAGCCTAAGAGTTGAAGACTCCAGAGAACTATTTTACACAGACAATCCTGAAGCTCTTGCTGATGAGGCAATGCAAATTGTTGATGGAGTAGATTTCTTGAATGCTTTTGATTCAATAAATTCTCTTTTTGGAGGCTTATCAATTATTTCTGCTGTTGCAGGTGTTACTGTCTTGATAAGAACTTTTTTTCCAGATAACGCAGAAGTTTGGCAGGTGTCAAAAGCTCTAGATGATTGGGGTATTAGATTAGGTAAGAAGACATTAGATTCTGACTCTTTTTTGGCATCAGTTTTTTATGGTGCATTATGGGGTTCATTCACTGTTTCTAAAATGGTTGGAGAATTTATTCCTAGAATTATTGAAGAGGTAGTAAAAGAGATAAATGAAAATAAAGAGAAAGAAACTTATATAAAATTCTTAGAGCTCCAGGCTGAAATGGTTGGCTATGAAAATATTGAGTACATAACAGCTAGTTCGCTTGAAAAATATCAGAATTATGAAATTCATGACTTATTTTCTGAGCAATGGCGACAGTTTGAAATCTTATATGCAAGGCAGCAAGCTGATATAAAAATAAAAAAAGCTAATAAAGAAATCTTTAAGCTCGCTGCAGAATGGGGTGATATTTCGATAGAAGAAGAAAATGATGATAGTGTAGATGAAGGAGCTTATTTTGTTGATGATGAATAGTGGGTCTGGTTAAACAATGACATCTAGAGAGCATAAAGATAATTATGGAATTGATGTTTCAAATCCAATTCAAGTATCAGGTATAGGCGAAGGTTATGCATATCTTGACAGGATTGTGACATTGGAAGGCGATGGTATTTTTTATGAGAGAAAAGGAAGCACATCAACCTCATCAATAAAAGTAAAGCGATACGGAATAGAGATAAATGCTATGGTCGATATTTACTCTATTCGTGATGGCTTTGGGGATGAAATAAGCACTTTTTATATATGCCCATATTTCAAAAGTAATTCAACAATCGCTCCTAAGGGTTTTAAATACCAAACTGCCAGTTCAATCAGAACAGAAGGAGAAAAGTCTCCATCTAACCCCACCATAGATTCCTATATGGATGAGTTGAAGTCTAAAAGTGACGAAGAGATCATGGAGTTGACTAAGAAAGTTGCAAAAGATAGAGGGCTACAAATACCAAAGGATTTTGATATGGAAGAGTTTTTGGATTTTGTAGAAAATAATCCTAACCCCAGAGCTTCAAAGTCTTCGCAAAGTCAGAGTGAAGGTTGTTTTATAGCTACAGCAACCTTAGGTAATTATGATGATCCCTTAGTTTTAGAGCTTAGAAAGTTTAGAGATAATTGGATTCTAAAAAAGACATGGGGGGGGAGGTTTGTCGATATGTATTATAAATATGGAGCTATCGCTTCAAAATATATTTACTCTAGTCCTCTTCTAAAAAAGATAAGTCTCTATTTGATAATTTACCCTTTATATTTTTGTTCTAAAGTAATTCAAAGAATTACCTAAGAGAGTAAAACAAAATTGATACAAAGTAGATACAAACTTTTTTCAGATGCCTTTGTATCATGGGTTTCAGGGCATCGTTTTGCTGAGTGGGAATGAAAAAAGCAACAGAAGTTTTTGGAGAATGGGCCGAAGAAGGTAAAGATGTTGACATGGAAAAGACACATGCAATGCCTGTTAATGAAATGATTGATTTTGCTTTAGCAGAAAGGGCAAACATAGGCAAAAACTTTAGTTTTTTAGATCTTGGTTGTGGTAATGGATGGGTGGTTAGAGATGTTGCTCAAAATAAATTATGTGATCGATCAGTAGGAATTGATGGCGCCGAGCAAATGATAACTAATGCTGAATCTAGAGGTGGCAATACTAAATATATTCTTGCAGATATTAATTCTTTTGATTCAGATGTTAAATACGATTTGATCCATTCTATGGAGGTTCTGTACTATTTAGATAATCCTTCAGAGACTGTAAAGAAAATTTCAGATTCATGGCTCAGTAATAATGGGAGATTAATCGTTGGAATAGATCATTATTATGAAAATACTGATTCACACTCATGGCAAGAAAAAGTTGGCACTCCGATGCTAATGTTAAAAGAATCTGATTGGATTAATATTTTTGAAATGGCTGGGCTCAATGAAGTTCAGTGCTGGCGCTCAGGTAAAGATAAAGATTGGGCAGGTACTTTGGTTATAACTGGAAAAAAATGAATAACATGACGTCATTTAATCAAAATGTGAGTTCTACATGGAGTGGAGATTTTGAATCTCCAATTAAACTCCCAGAGACTGCTGATGTTGTAATTATAGGGGGCGGGATTATTGGTGTTTCTACAGCTTACTTTTTGGCAAAAGAAGGCATCAAAGTATGCTTATGTGAGAAAGGTTATATCTCAGGCGAACAATCTGGAAGAAATTGGGGCTTCGTTCGGATGCAAGGCAGAGATGAGAGAGAAATCCCAATGGTGCTTGAGAGCCAGAAAATATGGAGGCAATTCTCATCTGAGACAGATATAGACACTGGCTACGTGGAAGGCGGTTGCCTTTTCACAGCCAATGATGAAAAAGAATTACAAAGTTTTCAACCATGGCTTGAATTGGCAAAAAAATATGATATTCAAACTGAGCTTGTTGATCAAAAGACGCTGAGAAATGAGGTAGGTTTAGCATCTAATAACTGGGTTGGAGGAATCCTCACTAAGACAGATGGGAGGGCAGAGCCTCAAAAAGCAACACTTGCAATTGCAAAAGCTGCTGAAAAGCTGGGCGCTATAATTATTACAGGCTGTTCCGTAAGGGGAATAGAAACCTCCGGTGGAAGCTTATCTAAAGTAATAACTGAAAAAGGCTCCATAGATACTTCAACTGCACTTTGTGCCGCAGGTGCATGGTCCTCATATTTTTGTAGATCTCTTGGTATCAGTGTTCCTCAATTAAAAGTCAAAGGGACTGTAGCAAGAACAAATCCAGTTGAAACAAAAATAAATGGCACCATCTTTGATAAAAAAATAAGCATAAGAAAGCGTCATGATGGCGGTTACACTCTTGCTCATGGCTCTACATTTGATCACTCAATAACGCCGTCAACTTTGTATTACACTCCAAAATATATTCCTGCATTAATCAATGAATTCAATGTACTGAAATTATCCATAGGTGTTGATTTTATTGATGAGCTTAACGCACCAAAAAAATGGGACCTAGATAAAGAGTCACCTTTTGAGAAGAATAGAGTTTTGAATCCAAAACCAAACAAAAAGACCATTGCCCAAATAAAAAAACAACTGGGTGAGGTTTACCCAGAGTTAAAAGATGCAGATATTGTTGAATCATGGGCTGGGATGGTTGAAACAACACCTGATGTTGTTCCAGTGATCTCACATATAGATCAGATCCCAGGTTTCTATTTATCCACGGGATTCAGCGGCCATGGATTTGGTATTGGACCAGGAGCGGGAAGCACAATCAGTAAGATGATCCTAAATAAACCAACGATTGATTTACAAGAGTTTCGACTTGGTCGTTTTTTTGATGGCTCACCAATCAGAATAGAAGCTGGAATATAGGATCTGGATAATAGCTTATAGAAATGATTGGATTGATAAGAAAAAGTCTAGCTGAGTTTGTTGGAACATGCTTTCTTGTAATGATTGTTATTGGTTCTGGAATAATGGCTCAAAACTTATCATCAGACCAGCTCAGTATCTTACTGGTAAATACGATAGCAACAGGGGCAGGACTGACTGCATTGATTTGGATATTCATTTCAACTTCTGGAGCTCACTTCAATCCTGCGGTTAGTTTGATCATATTTTTAAAGAAAGAATTAACACTAAGGCAATTCTTTTGTTTTATTACCTTCCAGGTTGCCGGGGGATTTTTTGGTGCAATACTAGCTAATATGATGTTTGGTTTGGAACCCCTGCAGATTTCTACAAATGAAAGAAGCGGAATGAATATATATTTCAGTGAATTCATAGCAACTTTTGGTCTTGTCATCACCATTCTTGGGGTAAGAAAATTGAGTACAATCGCTGTTGCACCTGCAGTTGGATTATACATTTCAGCAGGATATTGGTTTACGTCTTCAACCTCTTTCGCTAATCCTGCAGTGACGATTGCAAGAGTATTCAGTGATACTTTTACTGGAATAAATCCAGAGTTTATACTGCCTTTTATTGTTTTTCAGCTAATAGGAGCTTATGTAGCAATGTTATTTATGAATTTTATAGATAGTGATGGAAGCCATCAATTATGAATGAAGTGTCAGGGATCTTAATAAAAGAAAAGTCTAGTAAGGGTATTTTGCGTCTTACGATGAATAATTTAGATCAAAAAAATGCTTTATCTGAATCCATGATTAGCATTCTGAAAGATGAACTAGAAGATGCATCTACTGATCAATCTATAAGGGTTATAGTCTTAGCTGCGAATGGGAATGTATTTTGCTCAGGTCATGATTTGAAAGAAATAACTTCTGCTAGAGAAAATCATGACAATGGGCATGCCTTCTTTCAGAGACTTTTTGATCATTGTTCAACGCTCATGCAGTTAATTGTTAATTCACCACAGCCAGTTATTGCCGAGGTAGATGGCATTGCAACAGCCGCTGGATGTCAATTGGTAGCAAGTTGTGATCTTGCAATTGCTTCGACCGAATCTAAATTTGCAACACCAGGAGTGAATATTGGCCTTTTTTGTTCAACACCTATGGTTGCACTTTCTAGGAATGTGCAAAAGAAGAATGCAATGGAAATGCTTCTCACTGGTGATTTCATTAATGCTAAAAAGGCCAAAGAAATAGGTTTGATCAATAATGTGGTTGAGAAAGAAGATCTTTCAGAAGAAGTGAACATATTAGCAGAAAAGATTGCGAGCAAATCATCAATGACGGTTTCAATTGGCAAGAGGGCTTTTTATGCTCAAGCAGAGATGGATCTATCAGAAGCATACAAACATACCTCTAAAATCATGAGTGATAATTTACTGAAAGATGATGCAAAAGAGGGCATCGATGCTTTTATAGAAAAAAGAAAGCCCGACTGGAAGGATAAATAATTAACAATATTTACTGAATCAATATGGATCCAATATCTCAAGGAACGGTTGGCGCAGCTTTTGCACAATCTACAGCGAATAAGAAAAATATCCTAAGGATCGGAATTATCGGTTTTCTTGCAGGCCTGGCACCTGATCTTGATGTTTTGATTCGCTCATCAAATGACCCGATTTTATTTCTTGAATACCACAGACAGTTCAGTCACTCACTTTTCTTTATTCCATTTGGATCCTTGATCGTTGCTCTTCTTATTTTTCCTTTGGTTAAAGGTTCAATGAATTTTAAAACGGTTTATATAGCAAGTTTCTTAGGATATGCAACGCATGGATTGCTTGATGCGTGTACCTCCTATGGTACTCAACTCTTTTGGCCTTTCTCAAACGAGCGAGTTACCTGGAATAATATATCTATTGTTGATCCCATCTTTACAATTCCTGTCGTCATCCTCTTAGCATTAGCAATAACAAAGAAAAAAAGGATATTTAGTTTTTTTGCCATTGGATGGATTGCTTTTTATCTATCTTTGGGATTCGTCCAATATGAAAGGGCCTTATCAGCTGCGATGCAGCTTGCAGATTCAAGAGGACATAATGCTCAGCGCTTGACCCTTAAGCCATCCTTTGGAAATCTGATTTTATGGAAGTCTATTTATCAACATGAAGAAACTTTTTATGTTGATGCGATACGAACAGTTCAATCATCAACATGGTGTTCGGGGGAAAGCATTAGGATATTTGATTATCAATATCATCTACCTGATCTTGACAAAGAAAGCCAACAAGCAAAGGATATTGAAAGATTTCGTTGGTTTTCACAGGACTATTTGGGTTATGAAGAGGAAAAAAAGCTCGTGACAGATATTCGTTACTCAATGATTCCTAATCAGATTAAACCGATGTGGGGACTGGTCATTGATGATCAGCGAGGCAAAAATGAGCATGCAACTTGGTGGACAAGTCGGAGCTTAGATCAAAGTCAGAGAGACTTATTCACAGAGATGTTAAGCGGTAAACAATGTAAAGTTTTTAAATGATAAAAAGGTAATAAAAAGATCGAGATGAATAGACGAGAATTTTTGTATGGCACAACGGCACTTACACTACCAGTAATAGCAGGCTGTGATAATAGTGACGAGCCTGTTGCAAGCATTGATACAAACTATCCTGTTAGCCCATTTGGTGCAAAATCAACTGCAGAGGAGGTAACACTGGGGCTTGATCTAACTGGGAAAACAGCTGTAGTTACAGGATGTAATTCTGGATTGGGATATGAAACCATGCGGGTTCTCGCAATGAGAGGTGCCCATGTGATTGGCACTGGGAGAAATATTGAAAAAGCGAGTAAGGCCTGTTCCAGTGTGACTGGCAAAACCACACCTGTGGCATTGGAGCTCTCCAATTTTGATTCAATTATTGAATGCGCAGATGCCATTGCCAAACTGAGTTTACCTGTTGATATTCTGGTTTGTAATGCAGGTATAAATACCTTTAGTGATTTGGAATTGGTGAATGGTGTTGAAAGAACTTTTGTTGTTAACCATCTCGGCCATTTTGTATTAGTCAATCAGTTGATGCCCCTTATAAAAGAGTCTGAAGAGAGTCGAGTTGTTCATGTAAGTAGTAAGTCTGCATATGTACAAGCACCTTCTGTTGGAATAGATTTCGATAATCTAAGAGGAGAGGGCGCTTTTGACTATTGGGAGGCTTATGGCCGCTCTAAGTTGGCAAACGCCTTATTCTCGCTTGAGTTATCATCACGACTTGAAGGATCAAGTATCAGTTCAAATGCTCTTCATCCTGGTTTGGTTCAAACCAATATTGCACGGAATGCTCCTGTCGTCCTTCGCACGGCTTTTGATTGGTTTGGCGGTTTGATTTCAAAAACACCAGAAGAGGGTGCTGCCACCCAAGTTTATGTTGCAACAAATCCAAATATAAAAGGAGTCAGCGGTGCCTTTTTCGAAGATTGCAATGCGGTCAATGTGAGTGGAGACCATCATATATTTAATAAATCAATGGCTGAACGTCTTTGGTCAGTCAGTGAAGAGATGGCAGATGGCTATCTTATTGGTTGGTAGTTATAAATATGAGCGATCCTCATAATTTGAAGCAATATATTAGGAAAGTTGAAGACTTTCCAATTGACGGGATTACTTTCAGAGACATAACCAGTCTCATTGAAACACCAGATGCATTTGTTGAAACTTGCACTCAGTTGACTGACATTACTAAATCATTTGATGCCACTTCAATTGCAAGTATTGAAAGCAGGGGGTTTATATTTGCAGGGTCTATAGCAAAAGATCTGTCTCTGCCTTTTATTCTTGCTAGAAAACCTGGGAAGTTACCCAATGAAACTTATGTTAAGGATTTTGATTTAGAGTATGGAAGCACCTCTATCGAGATTCAAAAAAATACCATGGTAAATGAATCGGACAGAGTTGTTATCGTTGATGATTTGGTTGCAACTGGAGGCACAGCCATTGCGTGCGCTGAGTTACTGACAGAAAACTTCAATGTTCGAAGAGAAAATATATTAATTCTTGCAGTGATTGATTTACCAGACCTTGGTGGAAGCCATTTGATTGCTGATCAAGGATATGGCATTGAAACCCTTGTAAGCTATACTTCATAACGAAGTTTTAACATGGAGCAAGCTTTGAATAGGCTTATAATCAGTTTTTTTATCGTATTTTCTTTGGGTCTAGGATCCTCTATTGCCAAGGAAACCTCGAGAGGTGAAAATCTATTCAACAAGAACTGTATTGATTGTCACCTAAATCCAGAATTAAAAGCTCCCAGCCCTGATTCATTAAGAATGATGTCGAAGCAATCAATAATCCAATCAATGGAAAGCGGCATTATGAAGATGCAGTCTGCAGGCTTATCTCAATCAGAGATCAGCGCCATTGCAGAATATCTACAGCCAGTCGATTCATCCAAAAAAACGAATGGCTTTTGCATAGGTGAGCCTTCTCTAAAAATTGGGCCAACATGGAATAGCTGGGGTAACTCACTAGATCAGAAGCGCTTTCAAGAAGAATCAGTGAGCAGAATTAACATTGAGAATATTTCAAATTTAGAGACGAAATGGGTATTTGGAATTCCAGAAACAGGAAGAATTAGATCCCAACCTTCAGTGGCTGGAGGATTACTCTTTTTTGGCAGCCAGTCAGGACTCGTATATGCAATTGATGCTGAAAGTGGATGTATATGGTGGACATACAAGGCAAAAGCAGAAGTGAGGAATGCAATTGCTGTAGATCTTGATGAATCGAACCTTCCTATAGACATATATTTTGGAGATTTTGAGGGAAGGGTATATAGACTGGATGCAATTTCTGGAAAGGAGAAGTGGATCAAGAAGCCAAATGAACATCCGCTTACTACTATTACTGGTTCAATAACAATTTATGAGAATGAAATTTTTATCCCTCTTTCCTCTATAGAAATAGTCACAGCAATTAATAAAGATTACGAGTGCTGTACTTTTCGAGGAGGTATAGTTGCTATGAATAAGTTCACGGGTGAAACGAAGTGGAAATACCACACAGTAAATGAACCAATTGAGACTGGTTTTAATGATGCTCATACCAAGAAATGGGGACCTTCCGGGGTTCCAGTCTGGTCAAGCCCAACCATAGATATAAAAAGAGGAAGAATATATTTTGGCACTGGTCAAAACTATTCTGCTCCTGCTACAAATATGAGCGATTCTATTATCGCTATAGATCTGAATACCGGAAAAAAGGTTTGGTCTTTTCAGTCTGATGACGATGATATATGGAATGGCTCATGTGTCAGAGATAGGATCAATTGTGATTTTGACATTGGGGCTAATTTTGATTTCGGAGCATCGCCAGTTCTCATTTCTGATGCAAGCAAAGGTGATTTGATCATTGCTGGTCAGAAATCAGGAATGCTGTATGCGATCGATCCAGATAAGGGAAAAACAATTTGGAAGAAGAGAATTGGCAAAGGGGGCGAGCATGGCGGTGTCCATTGGTCGCTATCATCTGATGGAAAAAAAATATTTGTACCAGTTGGAGACATAGGGAATCATCCAAAAGCAATTGGTGATAGTAGGTCTGGAGTATATGCATACGATCCATTTAGCGGTGATGAATTATGGAGTTATGATGCTGTAATCAATTGTATTGATGAAACATTCGAATGCTATTCTGGATTTTCAGCAGCCATATCATCAACCAATGACGTTGTATTTGCTGGAAATTTAAATGGGATCTTGTATGCAATATCAACAAAAAATGGAGAGCCAGTTTGGGAATTCAATACACGAAAAGAATTTCAAAGTATCAATCTAATTCCTGCCAATGGAGGAACCATTGATGCAACTGGCCCTGTGATATCCGAAAAAATGATTTATATCAATTCCGGTTATGGAGGGTATGGTAAATTACCAGGCAATGCATTGATTGCATTTGAGATCATTGATTAGGTTATTTATATGACAAAAGAAAAAATCAATAAATCGAGGAGGAGGTTGATTCAGTCCGCAGGAACGCTTCCTATTGCCGTCTCTGCTCCAGTTGCTTTTAGTGATGATCATCAAAAAAATTACAAAAAGCATGATGCTTTTAGTCTAGATGAGATTTACCCAAGATGGAAAACTGATTCAGCAAAATGGGACTTGCAAACAAAAAGATTTCCTGGACAAAAGATTCATGCTGCAATGGGCATAGCAGACCTAGATTTCAGAACTGCTCCTGTGATCACAGAGGCAATTACAAAAAGAGTTTTACACGAAAACTGGGGGTATATTCTCACTCCAGATTCTTACTATGATTCAATCATAAACTGGCTTAAAAAAAGATATGATGAAGAGATTTCAAGAGATCAACTCTTATTGGCGACTGGTGTTTTACCTGCGATTCAGAGTGCCATCAGGGCATATTGTCCTAAAAATTCAAAAGTAGTTCTGAACTCACCTGGCTATAGCGAATTATATGTCAATATCAGAAAGGCACACTGTATCCCTGATGAGAGTCCTCTCATAAAGAAAGATGGCAAATATCACCTTGATTTTGATGATCTCTCCAAAAGACTAGGAAAGGATGATGTTTATGCTTTTCTCTTAGTCAATCCTCATAATCCAACTGGAAATTGTTGGAGCAAGAATGATTTAAAAAAGGTTGCAGATGTCTGTGAACAAAAAAATGTCATGTTATTTTCTGATGAGATTCATTGCGATTTCATTGCAGAAGATTCAACATTTACCCCAGTTTATTCATTGGATTCAGAAGCGGCTAAGAAAAAGGCGGTTGTATTTAAATCAACCACAAAGTCATTCAATTTATCAGCATTTAAAACCGGTTATGTCTATGCGCATGATACGGATGTTATTTCTAAGATTCGAGAAGCAGGGCATGTTGAATTTGCAAACACTCTTGGCGTAATTGCCTCTGAGGTCGCTTATAACCATGCAGAAAAATGGCTCAACCAAGTCAGTTCTTACATCAATGAGAATATGATTTTAGTAGAAGAGTATATAAACAAAGAGATTCCCTTGATTAAATTTAATCGACCACAGGGAACATATCTCGCTTGGATAGATTTCAAGACTTGGATGGATGCGATTGATGCCAAGAGCAATGCAGAAAAAAGAGGCGAGAATAAGGGAGATTATATGGAAAGGCATTTGGTACAAAAATCAGGCATTCAATTGGGCAGAGGATATCGTTTTGGTTCAGGCGGTGAGAATTATCTAAGGATGAATGTTGGAACCTCAAGAGTGCTACTAAAAGAGGCTCTTGAAAGAATCAAGCTGGCAGCAAAAAAAATATGATATCCTCAATTTTCAAAAATTAGCATTAAAGGAATTACTTTATGAGTCATAGATATTTCAGTTTTCTTATTTTTCTTTCATCATTTCTTTTTATAGAAGTTACTTTAGCAAAGACTGTTCTAGTTACAGGTTCAAACAGGGGAATGGGGTTAGAGTTTGTCAGCCAATATGCAGAGAAAGGTTGGAATGTAATTGCCACCAGCCGATCACCCTCTGATGACAACGATTTGATTAATCTGGCCAAAGCGAATCCAAATATTCAGATTGAAAAAATGGATGTGACCAATGTCAATGAAATCTTGTCTTTAGCAGATAAATATGAGAATCAATCAATAGATCTTCTGATCAATAATGCAGGCATGAGTGGTGATCGAGCAAATCAAGCTTGGGGTCAAATTGATAAAAAGGAATTCGAAAAATTAATGTCAATTAATGCATTTGGAGCATTGAAGGTTTCCGAAGCATTTTCAAGAAATATCTCTATGAGTGAAGAAAAGAAGATAGTTGCCATATCAAGTGTAGCAGGATCAATATCTTCTATGGGTCGTCCTTCATCACTACCAATTTTGTCTATCAGTAAAGCTGCCTTGAACATGGCAATGAAGACGATTGCTATGAGATTAAAGGATGACGGTGTGACTGTTATATTAATGAACCCAGGCGCTGTTGATACCAGAGCACTCAGACAGGCATTTGGACTATCACTTGAAGAGGCAGAAAAGGCGACTAATTTTGACTACAAAGGTTATCCAACAGTCTCAGCAGAAGAGGGCGTTAAGCGAATGATCAGAGTTATTGAGACAGTAGGTCATTCTCAATCCGGATCATTCCTGAACCATGATGGCAAAGAGTTGCCTTGGTAAGTCAGTTAACTCCGCTTCAACTTCTCAGCAATCCCATCTAAATTCTCTAAGAGAAGATTTTGAATCTTTGAAGCATCTTCATTATCTGGATTTGTTTCCAGTGAAACATTTCTTATCTTCCTGGAAAGTCGGTTATTTCCACCTTTGGAGATCTGATCATCATATGATGATAAAAGCGATCTTATATTTTCCTTGGCGTCATCATCAATTTCACCCATTCTCTCAAGCTGATCCACATATGAAAGTGCAACTGCAGGATTTGCAGGCCAAGCCATAGGAATTTGTTGCTGAGGATTAAATAATCGTTTCGATCCAATTTGTGGATAAGCCAGTTTGGCAGCATTGATTTCATTTTCAGAAAGGAACTCGCTTGGCAAAAGTTTAAACACATCAAGTCCTCTGGTTATTTCCGTGCCATAAATGGTTCCTTCATAATAATAAACAGACCAATATCCTCCTGTAATAAGCTCATCATCAAGGATAGGTCCTCTATCAAAATATGCGATTTCAATTGGATTTGATGAGTCTGTGAAATCGATTACAGAAATACCACCTTGATACCATGCTTGGACAAATATATCCCTTCCAGGTATTGGAATTATGGCACCATTATGGGCTACACAGTTTTCTGTTTCTTTCTGTGGAGCAGGCATTTTAAAGTGGCTGCGAAATTCTAATTTATTATCGACAATGTCATATATTGCATTGGCACCCCAATTCATTGGGTCCCAAGCACGACATCGAGGCATTCCACCACCACCCCATTCATCTGTGAATAGAATTTTTGTTCCATCATTATTGAATGTTGCTGAGTGCCAATAGGCAAAACCTGTATCGGTCACATCATCAATTCTATTTGGTTTTGCTGGATCAGAAATATCAAAAAGTATCCCATTACCTGAACATGCACCGGCAGCAAGAGATGCAGAAGGAAAAACAGTTATATCATGGCATTGATCAGTGATGTATGTGTCTTGAGTTTCGTCTCCATGATCTCCACCTCGCCATAAGCCAGCTATTACTCCAGTTTCTTCATCAGCAAAAACAGTAGGGCTATCAATTATTCTAGAATTTGATGGCTCATTTATAGGTATCTCTATTACATCAATTCTAAATAAAGCAGTACGATCATCTCCTGGTATATTCTCAAAACACTCCTCCATTTCCTCTTGATCACGAATGCTGGAGGTACCAGAGTTAAAGACAATTATTTTTCCATCTTTATCTGGACCATCTACAACAGAATGAGTATGTGAGCCTCGACAAGTTTGAACTGCACCAACTTGAATGGGCATTTCAGGATCTGAAATATCAAACACCCTTATTCCTCGAAAACGCTCTTCATTCGGCTCTGGATCGACCCCCTGTAAGCCACAATCAAGCCTGCCCCTCGTGTCTTGTACTGACATAATCAGGAGGTTCCCAACAACAGAAACATCTCCCTGTCCGCCCGGGCATACAACAGATGTCATTAGATTAGGAAAGCCACTTTCTTCTAATCGATAAATATTGAAACCATGATAACTTCCAGCAACAAGCATATCTTTAGAGAAAGCCATATCTGTATTGGAGAAGCTCAACATAGGAAACCTTTGGCTATATGCCATGGATTCTATCGATCTTTCTTTTTCCTCTTCTTCAGAATCACTGGATTGATCTTCATCTTTTGTATCTTCCATTCCTTTTTCTAGGGGATTCTTCGGATCAAAAAAGCCAGTGGGCTTTTTCAAAGAAGCGATCAATTCCATATTGAGAATCGCTTCACCCGCATCATATACCCCGGCTTTCAGTCCAGCTCTAGGGTCATTGGAAAGGCTAATCAAAATTCCATTCATTCTTTCAATTTCAACCGCCTGATCATTTTCAAGGTCTGTAACAAACTCATATAATTGAGGGTCATAGGCTGAGCCTGGAAATTCATTCAATCGATCAACCATCTCGATGGCACCGTCATGATGTTTAATCATGAGATTTAAATACAAACGATCAAAATCAGTAGAATTTGATGCCTCTAGTTGCATCATTTGTTCTGGAGTCGCCATGCCCATCATTTTATGGTGATGCATCATATCGTCCATGGATGGATCAGGAATAGATTGCCCCCTGTCTACTAACCAGTTTTTCATGAAATCAATCTCATCTGTTTGAGAGATATCTATACGACCAGCAAGATCTAGAATTGTTTGATTATTGGTTCTCGCTGGTGCCATTTCTGACATCAAAAAGGCTTGATAATGGTGAATAATCATTCCTTGCAAGAACTCTACATCAGCAGATGTATATGATGAATCAGCAATGGCAATGGCTGTTTCAGCATCCAATTCTATGGTTGGATTTCCTGGTGCACCAGGTTGCAGAATAGGGACATTGCTACTCAAATTAAAAGGCGCAATGCCCGAAATAATAAAAATAAAAGAAAGTTTTCTTAGAAAAGTAAATTTACGATTGTCCATAGTCTGAATAAAAAATTATTAAAAATATTTAACCTGAATGTTAATCAAAATAGTGTTGATTTATTTAAAGGTACCTCTGTTATACTAAAAAAATTGTAGGTTAACCAAGATAAAAATTGGCAAATAATAAAACGTTTTTAAAGTCTGTTAATCAGGTTTTTGATGAGGCGGCAAGCCTTCTATCACTTCCTGAAGATCTTGCGTTAAAAATCAAGCTAGCAAACTCCATCTATAAAGTGAATTTTGGGGTACGCCTGAGAAAGAATTTATATACATTCACAGGGTATCGTTGCGTTCATTCTGAACACAATGAGCCTGTAAAAGGTGGTATTCGTTATTCTTTGTCTTCGAGCGAGGGAGAAGTCGAGGCACTTGCAGCCTTGATGACTTATAAATGTTCTTTGATGGATTTGCCATTTGGAGGCTCTAAAGGTGCACTGATTGTTGATCCGCATAATTGGAAACATGATGAGTTAGAGAGAATTACAAGGCGTTTCACCAATGAGCTGGCAAAAAGAGACCTCATTCACCCTTCACAAAATGTTCCCGGGCCAGATATGGGAACAGATGAGAATGTGATGGCATGGATGGCAGATGAGTATCGAAGATTATATCCCACCGAGATAGATGCAATGGCTTCTGTAACAGGAAAACCGATTGCGCTGGGCGGTGTTGATGGCAGAACAGAAGCCACTGGGAGAGGTGTCTTTTATTCTATCCTTGAGTTCTTAAATAATGATAAAGATCGCAAAAAATCAAAACTCAGAAGAGAGATTGAGGGCCAAAGGATCATCATCCAAGGGTTTGGTAATGTGGGCTTTCATGCGGCTGAACTTTTATATGAATCTGGAGCCAAGATCATTGCAGTTATTGAAAGAGATGGTTCAGTTGTGAATGAGAAAGGGATTGATGTCCAAAAACTAAAAAAACATTTTACAAGAAAGAGAACATTTGAAGGCTTTGATGGTTTTTCAACAGCGAGAGGACATTTTCTTAGCAAAGAATGCGACATTTTAATTCCTGCTGCTACCGAAGGTGTTATTCACAAAGACAATGCTGCAAAAATCAAGGCTAAACTCATTGTTGAGGGAGGCAATGGCCCTGTGACAGCAGATGCAGATGAGATTTTGCGTAAGAATGGCATCACTGTTATTCCAGATTTCTATGCGAACTCCGGGGGAGTGATTGTTTCATACTTCGAATGGGTCAAAAATTTGTCCAAGATGCGTTATGGTTTGATGCAAGAAAGAGATCAAGAAAAAAGACAGAGTAATCTTGTTGCTGCACTGGAACAGATGACCAGTAATTCTTTTCCTACTGAAATGAAAGATGAATTCATTAAAGGCGCTAGTGAAATTGATCTGGTTCGATCAGGCCTGGAGGAGAAAATGAAAGAAGGCTATTACGCCATTCATGAAACATTTCATTCAGATAGGAAAATTAAAAGTTTTAGAATGGCAGCAATGGTCATTGCAGTAAAGAAAGTTGCTGAGGCTTATAAATACCTCGGTATTTGATCAAATATTCCTGGAGAAAATAATTGAAGAGACAAATCATTGCCATTGGTGGTGGAGGTTTTGGAAGAAACCCAGGCGAAGGCATCATTGAAAATTACATACTAGAGCAATCTGATGTAAATAAACCAAAAGTATGCTTTATTCCAACAGCAACTGGGGATGACGAAGGATACAAAGAGAGTTATTACTCAACATTCTCGATGTTTGATTGTGATCCAGTTCATCTGGATTTCTTTAAAAGAACTCCAGATTTAGAAAGCCTGATCTTAAATCAGGACATCATTTTTGTTGGGGGCGGTAACACAAAGAGCATGTTAGCTGTTTGGAAAGATTGGAAATTAGATAAGTTACTTAAAATTGCTTATCAGAAAGGCACCATTATGTGTGGTGTGAGTGCAGGTGCTATTTGTTGGTTTGAATCTGGAATTACTGATTCTTGGGCAGAAGAATTAAAAATCATGAGCTGTCTTGGTTTTGTAAATGACGTGTGTTGTCCCCATTATGATGAAGAGCCAGAAAGAAGGCCAACTGTTCATAAGTTGATCAAAGACCAAGAAATAGATAGTTGTATTGCAATAGACGGAGGATGTGCATTGCACTTAATCAATGAAGATGCGTATCGGTCGATCGTTTTTTCAGAAAACAAGAATGCTTTTCATGTTTCTATGAAAAATAATCTTGTCAATGAAGTTCCATATCCATCCGTTGATATTTTTTAATTATTTTATGTCTAATAAGCAGAAGATTCAGTTATTGGGATATTCCGGTTTGCTTCCATTTATTTTTCTTCCATTATTGATGTTGCTAAATGAAGGGAGTGGCAAGAATATTTTTGAATGGTTTTTTTTATACAGCTTGTTGATTTATATTTTTCTTACAGGCAGCTTCTGGTCATTGAGCATACAGAGCAATAAAGAGCCAACTTACCCCATACTTTTGTTTTTTCTGCCTCTTTTTGTTGCAGCTATCTTTTCCTTTGTTTTCAATCAAGAAGATTCCCTCATTCTCGCTCTTCTTTCATCTTTCTTTATTGCTTATTTGTATGAGTTGAAAACTTATGATCATGAAACGTATTACCAAAAAATGAGATTGATCCTTTCAACTATTGTTATCATTTCACATATTGGGGTTTTGATTATAAATTAGGTCATATCATGCAAGCTTTTTCATTATTCAGCGGTCCACATATAGTTACTATTATCCTTACCTATTTGATCATTGCGGCTATCTTATGTTGGATCAGTAGCCAATCAAATGAAATAAAAAAGAATGCAAAAGTTTCAATAGGGGTCTTACTGATTACGCATTATTTTATGCAGTTTCTCCATGCGGTTAGTTTTGATCTGTCCTGGCAGGAGATCATTCCTCTTCATATGTGTGATTTCTCAAAACTTGCAATTGGTCTTTATCTCTTGGGTTATGATAAAAGGCTCTTTCATTGTGCACTTTTTTGGGGAACCATACCCGCAAGCATGGCTCTTTTGACGCCGGCATTGACTTATGGCTATCCAGATCCAGAGTACATTAATTTTTACTACGGACATGGCTTGATCCTTCTCGGTGTGGGCATGCCTGTTTTTGTTTTAAAAGAAAGACCTCAATTTGCAGACTTTATTTTCGTCGTCAAGGTTACATTGGCAATGACTGCGATTATCTTTATTTTGAATCATTTGTTGGGAGAGGGCGCTAATTTTTGGTATCTAAAAGATAAGCCCAATGGTGATACGATTATCAATCTCTTTCCTTCAGCACCTTTTCACATACTTGGATTAATACCAGCTGCTATTTTCGCTTTTTATTTGACATATTTGCCTTACCAGTTGAAAGACAAGATTTCTGGTTCTTGATTAGATATCGAGCTTTTCTTTAGAAATCAGAATCCCATTTTCATCTGCATAACACCAATTCCCAGGTTTGATAGAAATACCATTGATGTGAATTTCTAGATTTCTTTCCCCAATATTTTTTTTCTCACTTTTTCTAGGACATGAACCAAGCGCCATAACACCAATATCGATATCTTTGAGTATCTCAATGTCTCTTACCAAACCATTTATGATGATTCCTGACCATCCATTGTCTTTGGCCATCTGAGCCAATAGATCTCCCAAGAGTGCACAATTCTTCGAAGCATTTCCGTCGACAACTAGGACGCCAGAGTCAGACATCTTGCTCAATTCTTTCTTTACAAAGCTATTGTCTTCATGGCACTGAATGGTCTGAATTTCTCCATGAAATGACCTTGTTCCACCAAAATGTTTAAATTCGATCAATGTTTCTAGATCTGGATATTGATCAATGATGTCAGGTGTGGATAACATCTGTTAATATTAACAAAAATCTATCTGATTGGAGAGAGTGATGGCTTATAAAGAATACAAAGTTATACATGTCATGGAAGGTGGCTTAGGAACTGTTTTTTTAGGAAGTTCTGGACTGCCATTGGAAAAGTTAGAAGTCACTCTGAATAGAGAAGCAGCAGATGGATGGCAAGTTGTGTTTCAAGTAATTGAGAACAGAAGATTTTTGCTATTTTGGAATAGAGAAACTGTGATAGTGACACTTGGAAGATAACTAAGCTCCAGTTATTGAAAAAGAAAATGTTTGAAGGATTAAAACTGAATAAAGAGTTGGTTGAGTATCAAAACCAACATTTGAAAGAGAAAGTAAGCAATCTGAGTGATGAGCAAAGAAAGCATTACTATTCATTGTTGGAGCCCGCACTAAAGGATCATGATACATATGCAGTGTTGAATTACCTTCTAGTAGCCGGACTCCATCATTTTTATCTCGGTAAGTTTTTAAGAGGGGCGATTAACTTAATCATCCTTGCATCCGGAATTGGGCTGATCATATTTACACAATATGTATTCGTTGGAACATTGCTGATTATTTTTATACTCGTTGTGGAGCTTTTGGCGCTTTTTAGGTCACAAGTCATTGTCATGAATCATAATAATCACCTAGCTGAGGAAATACTTGAATCAGTCTCAAAGGCCTAATCTTCTAGACCAACTGTTTTCATCACTTTTTTTATCTCATTTTTATCAAGGGTCTTATATTGGCCTGATCCAAGATTTTCTGGAAGTTTAATTGGTCCAAAACCAATACGTATCAATCTGCTGACTTGAAGTGATTGTGACTCCCAGAGTTTTCTGACTTCTCTATTTCTTCCAGAGTGAAGGGTTGCTCTATACCAAGTATTTTGTGCATTTGATTTTTTATTAATTGAAATCAATTTATCAAAACTTGATCTTTTTCCATCAACCTCAACTCCATTCAATAGATTATCGATTTGAGATTTGGTTGGGTTACCAAAGATCCTACATAGGTAATTTCTTTCAATCATGGAGCTTGGGTGTGAAAGCTTTTGCACCAAATCACCATTATTTGAAAAAATAAGTAACCCTGATGTATTGACATCCAATCTTCCAACCATAATCCATTTGCCTTCATTTCTTGGAGGCAGTGATTCATAGACACTTGTATTTTTTTTGGTACCAATTGAAGAGCAAATTTCTCCTACGGGTTTATGATAGATCAATATCTCTATTTTGGTTTTTAGATTTACAACGCTTTTCTTCATATTGATTGTGATCACATCACCGTGTTGAATAATGGAATCATGGGATGCCTCATTTGCATTGATTTGTATTGAGTTATCCTGAATGAATTGATCTGCCTTCCTGCGGGAGCAGTAACCAGCATTAGATAGATATTTCTTTAGTTTTATATTCAGCTTAATGGATAATCCTTATCATTAAATAAATACTCATAAGATAGAAGTTTATAAGAAAATTACATCCATGACACATGCATAAAAAAACCCTCCGTTTGGAGGGTTTTTTTATGATCTATATAAAGATGATTAGTTACTCACTTTGCGTTGCGATGTAAACCCATCTTTACTGGTAGTTGATCTCACTGATTTAAGCACACTGCATTTGCCTTTTTTTGCATCAATGCTGTAGGCAACTGCACCATATTTATCAGCTAGCTTTTTACAGGTATCAGTAGAGGTTGTATTTTTTACTTTCACTACTCTTCCGTAAATAGCTGTATCTGATTCTATTGACGACCAATTTTCTGCAGAAACGAATGTTGGCAGCAACAGAATAGCAACGAGATTCAATTTAATGAAATGTTTCATTTTTTTGCTCCTTAATTAGAGTTTTTTAGGGGTTGGATTACCAATTATATTTCTCTTCCAAAAGCATTTTGGATTGAAGATTTGATAATTGGGTTACTCAGAGAGACTGTTTAGCTACTTGCTGCAAATTTCTCTGATGAAATTATATATTTTTTTGTGTTTCATATATGAAAGAATTGTGAAGATTTAAGAATCTTAAATTTTCTAAATCGATGTGTACATTTTTCTGTTATTTTGTATTCTGATGATGAGTATTGAGACTGTCTCAAATTAAACACAAATAGAGGAATAAAAAAGCAATGCATCAAGAGCCTTTTCAACTCTTTGGGATACAGCACCTTGTCACCTTAGTTTTCTGTTTTGCTTTAATTCTCTTTATACCTGTATATTTCAAAAAGAAATCATCAGAGACAAAGAAGATGATCGGAGTTTCACTGTCTGTATTGCTTTTAGCTCATACATTTGAGCAGGTGCTGAATACCTTTTCATTCAATCTTAATTGGCAAGAAGCGTTCCCTTTGCACATGTGCGATCTATCGGCGTTATCCATTGCCTATTATTTGATTTCAAGAGAAAAGATATATTTTAATTGTGCTTACTTTTGGGGCTTAGGGGGAGCAACCATGGCTCTATTGACCCCTGATGTTGATTTTGCTTTTCCAAACCCAGTTTTCTTCCCTTTCTTTTGGGCTCACACATTGATTTTGCTTGGAGTATTTTATGCAGTGATCACACTCGGCGAACGACCCTTCCTTAAGGATGTGCACAAAGTCATTGGAGTGAGTGTCATGCTCATGGTATTTATCTATTTCATCAATCTATTGCTCGGTGCAAATTTCTGGTATCTGATGGATAAGCCCGAGGGTGATTCATTGATGAACTTCTTTCCTGATCCTCCATTTCATATGACTATTGTGGTTCCAATAGCGATAGTGATTTTTTATCTGCTTTATGTACCATTCTGGATAAAGGATATGGTTTCAAAAGATTGATTCTTTTTATCCCGATGAGGATAATATCCTAAATATTTAGAAGGGAATGATGGACATTAAACCATTAAATGTTTTAGGTGCTGAGGTCAGTGATGTCGACCTCATATCACTATCCAGTAAAGGTTCTGTTAAAGCGATTCAAGATGCGATTGATGAATACAAAGTCCTTTTCTTCAGAAATCAAAATCTCGAGGGGGAAGAATTAACTAATCTTGCTAAACGATTTGGACCTCCTTTTGTTCAACCCGCACTATCCGAGAAATATCAAGATCTTTTGGTGATAGAAACGAACAGCGAAAAACCTCCTTATCTGAATACATTTCACCAAGATATGACAGGATTAGAGGAGCCTCCTGCTCTTTTCTTTCTAGAAGGCGTAATCATTCCAGATAAAGGAGGAGATACCATTTGGTCCTGCAATGAAACGGCCTACGAGTCATTGTCTGATTCTATGAAAGAATTTCTAGCTTCGCTAAGATGTAAGCACAGTCTTCTCTACTACTATGAACCGATCTTTTCCAAATGGGAGCATGGTCAAGAAAAGAAATTAGAATTCCAGAAGGACTTTCCTCCAGTATCACATCCGCTTGTAAGAACTCATCCACATACAGGCAAGAAATGTCTTTTTGTAAATAAGTTTTTTACAGAATCAGTAGAAGGCTTAGAGGAAGATGAGAGCCAAGCATTACTGAGTTTCTTGTATGGCGTTATTGAAAAGCCTGAGTTTTGCGTAAGGTTAAAATGGGAGCCAGGAACAATAGCTGTCTGGGATAATCGATGCACTTCACACTATGCTGTTGCAGATTATTACCCTCAAACAAGGAGACTCCAAAGAGCAGCAGTTGCTGGTGAAAAAGTATCTT
>CACJRN010000011.1 GCA_902595845.1 uncultured Gammaproteobacteria bacterium | reverse complement strand
GAGTTAGAACATACCCTCGCTTCTATAGCATTCTAGGGTTTCTATATAGTTGATGAATGACCAAGAAAAATTGGTCATAGGCCGAGTATCCTCACCCCATGGTATTAAAGGATGGTTAAAAATCCTTTCTTATACCGATCCCGTAGAAAATATATTTTCTTATAAATCAATTTTCCTGAAAAAGAGAAATGGTTATCTTTCTTATGAAATCGAGGATTATTCAATCAGTGGAAAAATCATAAGAATGAAACTGAAAGGTGTTGATGATAGGAATCACTCAGAAGATATAGCAGAATGTGAAATTCTAATTAATAGGGATGATCTACCAGAGATTTCATCAGATTCATACTATTGGGCTGACCTTATAGGTTTTCAAATAAAAAGAGAGGGCGGTGAGGATCTTGGTATTTTAGATTCTTTCCTTGAAACCGGTTCTAATGATGTAATGGTAGTGATTGGAATAAACAAAAATCGTAATCTAATACCTTTTATAAATAGAGATGTTGTAAAGACCGTAGATATGGAGGGTAAGGTTATTATTGTTGATTGGGATGAGATCGAATAAGACTATGAAGTTTAATATTGTAACTATTTTCCCAAATGAACTGAGTCAGTCATTAAATTATGGAGTCATCGGTAATGCGATAAGGGATAATATAATCAAAATTAATTATTTTGATCCAAGGATCCATGCTGATAATAAGCATGATTCAATAGATGATAAGCCATATGGTGGCGGGCCTGGTATGGTAATGCAAGCCAGACCAGTTTTAGAATCAATTGAGCAAGCCAGAGATGGTAATAGTGACGTACCAGTATTCTTCCTTTCTCCTCAAGGAAAGAGATTTAACCAAGAGAAGGCAAAAGAGCTTTCTGAGCTTGATCAAATCATAATTGTTTCCTCTAGGTATGAAGGTTTAGATCAAAGGGCAATAGATCAGACTGATAACCATGAGGAAATTTCAATTGGTGATTTTGTGCTGTCTGGTGGAGAAACAGCTTGTGCAGTTGTAATAGACGCTGTTGCGAGATTGATTCCAGGTGTTCTTGGTGATGATGAGTCAGTAATTGAGGAGTCATTTAGCAATGGATTACTTGAATACCCTCATTATACAAGGCCTTCCGAAGTAAATGGACAAGATGTGCCAGGAATATTATTAAGCGGAGACCATCAAAAAATAAAAGAGTGGAGAAAAATCCAATCCTTAAGGAATACCTTTATTAAGAGACCTGATTTAATTGATGAGTCTAAACTTACCGATGATGAGATTAAGGTTATTGATGATATAAAAAATGATCCAGAATAGTCTTTAACATATATATAGCTTGATATACAATGCACAGCATTTCAGAGAATAGAAATGAATATTATTGAACAAATTGAAAAAGAACAGTTAAGAGATGATATCCCTGAGTTTTCTCCAGGGGATACAGTTGCTGTTCAAGTGAGAATTCGAGAAGGCGAGAGAGAAAGGCTTCAGATATTTGAAGGTGTAGTGATTGCCAAAAAGAATAGAGGTCTTAATTCATCATTCACTGTTAGAAAAATTTCAAATGGCGAAGGTGTTGAACGTGTCTTTCAAACACATAGTAAACTCATTACTGAGATTAAGGTTAAACGTAAAGGCGATGTCCGAAGAGCGAAGCTCTATTTCCTTCGTGAAAGAAGTGGTAAATCTGCCAGAATTAAAGAAAAGGTCTAATCAGTTGACTAAGAAATACTGGGCAATTTTCTTGCTCACTTTGAGTATCGTCTTTTCAAATATCGCATACTCAATAGATGCAGATATCAAACTACCTGATGGTTTCCAGATTGAGCTTTACACTGATCAAGTACCTGGTGCTCGATCATTAGCACATGGTGACAATTACCTATTTGTCTCATCAATGGAAGAGGGTAATTTATATGCAATCGATATTGATGACCCTAGCAGAGAAGTAAATAATTTCATAAGCGGTCTCTATATCCCAAATGGTATTGCCTATCATGAGGGTGATCTTTATGTCGCAGAGATACACAGGGTCCTAAAATTTGAAAATATCGAGGATGCTATAACTTCTGGTAAAAAACCTGAGTACACAGTGATTTCCAAATACCCAACTGACCGACATCATGGATGGAGATATATTGTTATTGGCGGAGATGATCGGATCTACGTTCCAATAGGTGCTCCATGTAATGTATGTGATGATGAAGGTTATGCGGTGATAACCAGTATGAATCTGGATGGTAGTGACAAAAGAATCATTGCAGAGGGAATAAGAAACAGTGTTGGTATGACATTTCATCCAATCACAGGCGAATTATGGTTCACTGATAATGGAAGAGATATGCTTGGAGATGACATACCACCATGTGAACTGAATAAGCTTTCATATGAAGGTGAACATTTCGGTTTCCCATTTTGTCACGGGAATGACATCCAAGATCCACAGTATGGATCTTTGGGTCAATGTTCCAACATTACCATTCCAATTCAAGAACTAGGCCCTCATGTTGCGCCTTTAGGGCTTAAGTTCTATACAGGTGATATGTTTCCTGAGGAATATCATAATCAGGTTTTTATTTCTGAACATGGATCATGGAATCGCTCAAAAAAGATTGGTTATCGAATTACAATGGTTACTTTAGATGAGAGTCAATCGACTTCATATCAGACATTTGCTGATGGATGGTTAGAGGATGAAAAAACTCTTGGTAGACCAGTAGATATTTTGGTTATGAAAGATGGCTCAATGCTTGTCTCTGATGATCACAATGGTGCTATATATCGCATTACTTACACCGACTGATAAAATATGAAACACGCTTCATAATTAATTCAAAATTTATGAATATTAATGTTGTATAGTTTCATCAAATAAAAATGATTTTTTACAATCTTCTTACAAAAAAAAGAATAAAAAAGGATTAAAAATGACCATAAAAGAGAAACTCTCAACATTAGGAACCATTCTAGACGCATCTGCTGTCTTTTTAAAAAGAACTGTCATATTCATAGTTCTTCTTTTTATATCTCTTTCGCTTATTGGAGGTTTATTTTCATCTGAAGAAGATCCTTTTCAAGAAGGTGCAATACTTGACCTAAATATCAAAGGCACTTTAGTAGAAGAGCTTTCACAAACAGAATTTGAATTAGCATTTTCTGAATTAACTGGCGAGTCTCAAACTGAGACACTCATTACAGATGTAACTCGTGTTATAAGTCATGCGAAGAATAATGATGATATTTCTACACTTCTTATTAGTACAGATGGCTTTGCTGGGGGCAGTACAACGAAGCTTGAATTAATCGCAGAGGCGATAACTGACTTTAAAACCTCAGGCAAGAAAGTGATTGCTTACAGTGCTCAAGGTTATGGAACCGCACAATATTATATTGCTTCATATGCCGATGAAGTCCATCTTCATGACTATACCGTCGTATTCATTGATGGATACAGAAGGGTAAGAACTTACTATAAGTCATTCTTTGATAAATTCTTGATTGATGCAAATGTCTTTAAAGTAGGAGAATACAAAGCATTTGTTGAGCCATATTTTAGAGATGATATGTCTGAGGAAGCAAAAGGTAATGTCATTGAGTGGATAACAGTTTTGTGGGATGGGTATCTAGAACAAGTATCTGAGGCAAGAGGTATATCAGCTGAATCCTTAAAATACTTCATTGATAACCCAGAACTTGCTGCGAAAGAATCAGGCGGTGACTTTGCAAAAGCAGCCATCGAATATGGAATCATTGATCAATTATCCAATAGAAGAGAATTCAGAGACTATTTGTATTCAATTGCACCTGGGGAGGAAGAGGACGAACTCAATATCGTAGGTATGAAGAAATATATGAACTCAGTTGAAATGGATCCTCTATTTGAAGAAAGTGAGTCCAATGTTGGGGTCATCATAGCAAAAGGATCCATAGTGGATGGTTCGGCAGGCCCAGGCAGTATTGCAGGTGATGATTTCGTGAAACTTGTTAGAAAGGCTTACAAAGATGAGACAGTCAAAGCCCTGGTTCTCAGAGTGGACAGTGGAGGAGGAAGTGCTTATGCATCTGAGGTCATAGCAGACGAGCTGGAGAAGTTTAGAAACTCTGGAAGACCAATCATTGCATCAATGGGAGGTGTTGCAGCTTCCGGTGGTTATTATATATCAACACCAGCAGACAAGATTCTAGCTGAAAGGCACACCATCACAGGATCAATCGGAGTTGGTGGGTTTATTCCAACTTTTGAAAGGGCTCTTGAGTATATTGGAATCAATGAAGATGGAGTCTCAACAGTTGATATTACTACATCGGTTGCAGAATCTTTGACTGAAAAAGACAAAGCTCTGTTGCAAATGGGCACAGATCTGGTTTATGAAAAATTCATTTCTAAGGTTGCTGACAACAGAGGTGTGACGAAAGAAGAGATCGATGATATAGCAAGAGGTAAAGTCTGGATTGGATCAAAAGCATTAGAGATTGGATTAATCGATGAAATTGCAGGCATTGATCGCGCTATAGAACTTGCAGCTGAATTAGCCGAGATCAATGATGAAGAGCTTGGTGTAAAAAGAATCAATCGTGACACAAATATTGATTCATTCTTTTCAGGCATGATGGCTAATATTTCTTCATCTATTATGAAAATTACAGGGCTGGACTTCTTTTATAAAAAGAATGGAATCATGAATGAGATTGAAGAATCTTTGAATGAGCTATCCATGTTAAATGATCCTAATGGGATCTATATGAAGTGTTTCTGTGAGCTAGATTAGACCTGCTTCTAATCTGGCAGCTTCAGACATCATTTCCATGCTCCATGGTGGGTCTAGAACCAGCTCAACCTTAACAGATTCAACTCTTGGTAACATTTCTATACGTTCTTGTATGTCAGCTACGAGAACGTCTGCCATTCCACAACCTGGAGCAGTAAGCGTCATGTCAACTTCAATCACGAAGTTATTGTTTTCAGACTTATCAAGCCTGCAATCATAAATTAGACCTAAATCAACTACATTGATTGGGATTTCTGGATCAAAAACAGTTTTCATTTGGTCCCAAATCTTTTCTTCAAACTCATCATCTGTGATGTTATCTGGCAGAGTAGGGGGTTTCTCAACCTCCTTTCCTATTGCATCTGCATTTGTGCCATTGATCCTGAACATGCCCTCTGTTGTATAAACAGTATAAGAACCACCGAGTGCCTGCATGATTTGGACTTCAGTGCCTTCTTTGAGTATTTCTTTTTCACCATAAGGCACAGAGATCACCTCACAATCTCTTGAGAGGCTAATTAGCTTGTTTGTTTCATCTGTAGTATTCATTTCAATAATTCAAAAGCAGTTTTCCATGGTAATGTCGCACAAGTGATTCTAGATGGGTAGTTATTTATTTCTTCTAAGCAATGCAAAGCTTTTGGAAACTTATGATTGCATAATGAACCGTCATTGATTGCATTTTGAACTTCCTTTATAAACTCAAGTCCATCATTTAGATCCATTCCCTCTGAATGCTTCATTAGGATTGATGCCGAGGCAGAACATATAATACAGCTGACACTCTCAAACCAAAGCTCGATTGCCTTTGATGGGTCAATTGATTGATAAACAGTGATTTTATCACCACACAGCGGGTTAAAGGTTTCATGACTTGAAAAAATCTTTTTTGGTTTACCAAAATGGTAAGGATTGTGACTCAGCTCAATGAGTTCTCTTTTGTATAGTTCAGAGACCATTACTTCAGCATCTTAATTGCGAGCTTAATTGCATCGATTAACTTATCAACTTCTGAGTGATTGTTATAAATACTAAACGATGCTCTGACCGTGCCTGGTATGCTATAAAAGTCCATCAAAGGCATGGTGCAATGGTGACCAGTTCGAACTGCTATTCCTTTTTGATTGATTATTGTTCCTATGTCATGCGGATGCAACCCATCAATAACAAAAGAAATAATTGCTGATTTATTGGACGCATTACCAATAATTCGAACCCCTCCAATCTCTTCTAGCTTCTCCAATGCATAATCATGAAGACTCATCTCATGTTGATGAGCAAGATCTCTATCAAGCCCATTTATAAAGTCAATTGATGCACCTATACCGACAGCACCAGCAATATTTGGAGTACCTGCTTCAAACTTGTGAGGAAGATCATTGTATGTCGTTTCCTCAAAGGTCACTTTTAAAATCATTTCTCCACCAAACTGATATGGATCAATTTCATTGAGTATGTTTTCTTTTCCATAGAGAACACCAATGCCTGTAGGACCAAAAATCTTATGTCCAGAGAATAAATAGAAATCACAATCTAATTTTTGAACATCAATAGGAAGATGCCCTGCTGCTTGAGCTCCATCAATGACGGTAATGACATCATGCGATTTTGCAATCTCGATAATATCTTCTACTGGATTGATGGTTCCGAGTGTATTGGAAAGGTGAACAATTGAAATGATTTTTGTCCTACTTGAGATCATATTTGCATATTCATCGATCAATAATTCACCATTTTTATTGATTGGAATGACCTTTAATACAGCACCAGTTCTCTTGCATAATTCCTGCCATGGAACAATATTTGAGTGATGTTCCATTGATGTTATGAGAATTTCATCATCCTTTTGTACGAGATTTGTAACAGAACTCGCAATGAGGTTGATTGAATCAGTCGTTCCTTTTGTGAAAATGATTTGATGCACATTGGGTGAATTTAAGAATTCTGCAACCTTTACTCTGGCATTTTCATAAGCTTCTGTAGCTCTAACGCTTAAAGTATGAACACCTCTGTGTACATTAGAATGATCATTTTCATAATAGTCTTTGATGGCATTGATAACAGATTTAGGTTTTTGTGTTGAAGCTGCGTTATCGAGATAAATAAGATCTTCCCCATTGATTTTTTGATCCAATATAGGGAATTCATCTCTTATTTTATTTAATACTTCTTTTTTCTTGGTATTCATAACATCAAGTCTCATGATTGCTGAGAATCAGTTCATCAATATATTCTTTTATCCTTATTGATTTAATTTGAGATGTTAGTTCATCAATGAAAGACTTTATTAGGAAGTCTTTTGCATCATATTCATTGATGCCTCTGGTTTTAAGGTAAAAAAGTTTCTCTTTATCAAGTGATCCCGATGTCGCGCTGTGAGAGCATTCTGTATCATCATTATAAATCTCTAAGATTGGTACAGTTGATATCTTGGAGTGATCAGAAAGCAATAGGTTTTTATTTTGCATAAAAGCCGATGTTTTCCTTCTTTCTTTTGCCACCCTAACTTTTCCGAAAAAAGACCCAGTAGCGTGATCATTAATGACGCCTCTAAAATTTACTGAACTGAAGGATTTGTCTGATAAATGATCAATCATAACATTATGATGAGATGATCGCTTAGCAGAAGGCATAAATAGGGTAGAGCATGAAACATGAGAATCTTCACCATTCAATTTAAGATGATTCAGTGAGCATGCAGAATCAGCACCCAGATCTAAGTTGAATATTTTGACGTCAGTATTGCTGTCCTGATTGAGGTTAAGATTGTTAATCAAATGGCTATTATTTTGTGGATGATTGATCTTGTAATAGTCTAGTGAAGAATCTTTGGCACAATTGATATCAATACAGTGATTTATGATTGAATCATTTAATTGAAGTTGTTCTTCTACAATCTTGATAGAGCTATTTTCTGCAAGATTAATATTTATTCTTGGTGCGACATTTATATTTTGATTCGGCACATGAATAATATGCAGAAGTCTTTGAACATGTTGATTCATAGCAGTGTCAATTAAGAGAGCATCTCTGCTGACAATATTATTGAGCAGAAGAGGTATCGCCTGTCTCTTAGATTTATTATCGATGCTGAAAATAGATCGGTTCTTCTCTGAATATTGGTGGTTCAGGATTTTTATATATTCTGGTATTTTCTCATCGCAAAAGAACATTCCTGCATGAAAATATATTCTGATTGAATCTTCAAAAGCTGTATTTATATCAAAGTCTTTGTGAGATGAATTTAGATTTTTAAAATCTTTCTCAAGAAAAGCATCCAGCATCGAATCAAGCTTTGTATTTCTCCATGTCGCAGTTCTTGATAACTTAGGGTAAACCTTCTTATATTCTTTGAACGCAGACTCTCTTTCATGAGTCATCCAGTCAGGAAGATCATGGCCATCATTTTTGATGAAGTTTTGGATTCCATTCATATGATTTTCTTGATTCAAGGATTGGTAAGCCATTCGTATCCTCGTTTTTCAAGATCCTTAGCCAGCTGAATGTCACCCGTTTTTATAATCACACCATTATGAAATACATGAACATAATCTGGAGTAATGTAATTAAGTAGACGCTCGTAATGTGTGATGATCAATGATGAAGTATTTTCATTTCTAAATGCATTCACACCTGATGCAACGACTTTCATTGAATCGATATCAAGACCTGAATCAGTCTCATCAAGAATTGAGAGGGTGGGTTCAAGCATTAGCATTTGCAGTATTTCATTGCGTTTCTTTTCCCCTCCAGAAAATCCTTCATTGACACCTCTGGATAGAAATTTCTGCTCTATTTCAACCATCTTTGATTTCTCTTTGAGATCAATCAGAAAATCACTAGCAGACAGCTCTTCAAGGCCATTGTATTTTCTCTTTGCATTGATCGCAGCCTTTAAGAAAGCTGTATTCGAAAGACCAGGAATTTCAATTGGATATTGAAAGCCAAGGAAGACACCAAGATTGGATCTTTCTTCAATTGGAAGGTCATTCAAATCATGATCCATGTAAGTTATTTCTCCTGATTTAATTTTGTAATCAGGATGTCCTGCAATTGTTTTCGCTAGTGTACTTTTACCGGAACCATTTGGCCCCATGATGGCATGTGTCTCACCAGATTCAATTTCAAGATTAAGACCATTAATAATGGGTGTACTGGCAACATCTACATGAAGATCTTTTATTGATAGGATTTTAGCCATTAGCCGATCGCTCCTTCTAAGTTGACTTGCAACAATGCTCTTGCCTCTACAGCAAACTCCATGGGCAGTTCATTGAGCACTTCTTTGCAGAATCCGCTTACAATTAGCCCAATGGCATCTTCCTCACTGATTCCCCTTTGCATACAGTAGAACAATTGTTCGTCTGCAATCTTAGAGGTTGTTGCTTCGTGCTCAAGAATTGAAGATGAATTCATTACATCTATTGATGGGAATGTATGCGCTCCAGCATTGCTTCCAATCAGCAACGAGTCACATTGTGTGAAGTTTCTAGAGTTCTTCGCACCTTTTGACATAGTGACTTGTCCTCTATAAGTATTTTGTGACGATTTTGCAGAGATCCCTTTGCTTATAATTTTACTCTTGGTGTCCTTTCCGAGATGGATCATTTTTGTTCCTGTATCAGCCTGTTGAAGATTGTTTGTGAGTGCAATCGAATGGAATTCACCTGTTGAATTATCGCCTCTCAAGATGCAACTTGGGTATTTCCAAGTAATTGCGGAACCCGTTTCTATTTGTGTCCAACTGATTTTTGAATTTTCTCCTTTGCAGTCGCCTCGTTTGGTAACGAAATTATAAATACCGCCTTTCCCATCTTCATCACCTGGATACCAATTTTGAACGGTTGAGTATTTTATCTCTGCATCCTTATGAGCCACTAACTCTACAACGGCTGCGTGTAGTTGATTTTCATCCCTCATAGGAGCGGTACAACCTTCCAGGTAGCTTACATAGCTTCCTTCTTCAGCAACTATTAATGTTCTCTCGAACTGTCCAGTTTTTGCTTCATTGATTCTAAAATAAGTGGAGAGCTCCATTGGGCATCTAACACCTTTTGGAATATAAACAAAAGTCCCGTCTGAGAAAACAGCCGAATTCAAAGCTGCGAAATAGTTATCCTTTACGGGGACAACAGTGCCAAGATATTTTTCAATAAGTTCTGGATGATCTATCGCTGCTTCAGAGAAAGAACAAAAGATAACACCTGCCTCTGCCAGTTTGTCTTTGAATGTGGTTACCACTGAAACACTATCAAATACTGCATCAACTGCTACCCCTGCCAATTTAGCTCTCTCATGGAGTGGAATACCAAGTTTTTCATATGTCTCAAGTAGCTTTGGATCCACTTCTTCGAGTGATTTTGGTCCATCGTCATTCTTGGGTTTCGAAAAATATGAGATGGCTTGATAATCAATTGGGTCAATCGATAGCTTTGCCCAATCGGGTTGAGGCATTTTCTTCCAATGATTAAATGCCTTTAATCGCCATTTAAGAAGAAACTCTGGCTCATTTTTCATTTTGGAAATCAGTGTCACAACCTCTTCATCCAGACCTGGAGGTATGGTCTCAGATTCAATTTCCGTGGTAAAACCATATTCATATGATTTATTCAGGAACTCATTGATCTCTTTATTTTTATTATCTATATCACTCATTTGGTTTTTTCTTCGTCAAAATATACTCAATGGTTTTCTCGTGATATTGGTATGTTTGTACTGATAAAATGCTCAATACGAGTGGGCTGTATTAAATCTCCAAGGGTTATATCATTCAATGCCCATTGAACCCTCTGATTGATCATTTGCCAAGCATTGCCAATGTTACAAAAATCCTCAACTTGACATTGATCGTCATCACTAGAGCACTGTGTGATTGAGAGATCACCATCAATTTTTTTTAATAAAACAGCAACAGAGAGATCTTTCGTTTCATCTCCTAATGCATAACCACCGGACGCACCTTGCTTAGATATCACCAGATTCTTCCGGTTGAGTTTTTTAAGAATCTTTTGTGTGGTAGGCAATGAAATATGTGTCTCACTGGCGATTTCCTTCGCAGTGAGCAATTTTTTATCATGCAGTGCAAGATTTGCAAGTATCAAGACTGCATAATCAGTCATCTTAGTTATTCTAAGCATGAAATACCTTAACCCATTTAAATAGTACTATTTTAGTACGATATAGTCTCATAATCAATATGTATAGGAGTAGGGTGCAATTTGATATGTGATTGGGAATCAATAATGTATAATCTGACTAGTAAAATTTAGGAGACAAAAAATGGATCTAAGTTCATTGAACTCAATAGCACAATCAATGGTTGCTCCCAACAAGGGGATACTTGCTGCGGACGAAAGCACGCCAACTATTGGAAAACGATTTGCCTCAATTGATACAGAGTCAACTGAAAGCAATAGGCAAATCTATCGCAATTTACTTTTCACGAGCCCGAATGTTTCAGAGTATATAAGTGGTGTTATTTTATTTGATGAAACCATCAGACAATCGACTAATGATGGAACACCATTTGCAGAGCATCTCACGTCTCTTGGGATTGTTCCAGGCATCAAAGTGGATAAAGGCGTTAAAGGCATCCCTTTTTGTGATGGAGAAACCGTTACAGAGGGATTGGATGGGCTAGATGAAAGATTGGATGAGTATTACGAGCTTGGTGCACGATTCGCAAAATGGAGAGCCGTTATTAGCATCTCAGATGATCTGCCATCAAAAAATTGCATCAGACTGAATGCTCATGCATTGGCAAGATATGCCGCACTCTGTCAGCAAGCACAGATCGTTCCAATTGTAGAGCCTGAAGTTCTGATGGATGGAACTCATGATATCGATAGATGCTTTGATGTTACATCAGAAGTTTTGCAAGAAGTTTTTGCCGAATTAAATAATCAACAAGTTGCTTTAAATGGGATTGTACTCAAGCCAAACATGGTTATTTCAGGGATGGATGCTGCCAATAGAGCAGATATTCCCACTGTGGCAAGTGCAACCGTGAAATGCTTATCTGAAAATGTTCCTGATGAAGTTCCTGGTATCGCATTCTTATCCGGAGGTCAAACCTCGGAAGAAGCGACAGCACATTTGAGCTCGATGAATGAAATGGGCCCACATCCTTGGCAGTTAACATTCTCCTATGGCAGAGCCCTACAGGCTGAACCACTGAAGGTATGGTCTGGAGTGGATGGAAATATTGAGGCAGCTCAAGAGGCTTTCATTAAACGCTCAAGGCTTAATAGTCTGGCCAGAACAGGAAATTACCATCCTCAAATGGAAGAAGCATAAGTTTCTTAGATCTATGATTAAAAATATTCTTTTGCTCCTAGCATTCATTTCAATGCCGAGTGTCAGCTTTGCTGATTCAAGTCTTTTACCTAATGAAATGATTACAACATCGATTAACAGTATGAATGATCAACTGGGTGATCAAGAAAATAAAAAAAGACTCGAAGACAATAAAGAAGAGCTCTATTCAATTATTGATTCCACACTGTCACCTTATTTTCAAAAACAGTATGCTGGGAGATTGGTACTAAACAAGCATTGGGGAAAGACAACTAGTGATCAGAGATCTCGATTTACAGAAGGGCTTTATCAATCTTTGGTTAAATCATACGCACTCACTTTGCTCAATTTTGATGTCAGCAACATCGAGGTCTTACCAATCGAAGATATCACTGATCAAACGAAAAAACTAACGGTCAAGTCTGAGGTGTTATATCAAGGTGAAATCATACCCATGAATTTCAGTTTTGGTCTGTTTAGAGATGGTTGGAGGTTTTTTGATGTTCGCATTGAAGGCGTTTCTTACATCAAAAATTACAGAAATCAGTTTGATGCTGAAATCAATGCAATTGGAATTGATGCTGTGATTCAGCGCTTGGAATCAGAAAACTAAAAATCCTCAAAGTCTATATCTGCGAACTCGTCAACTTCCTCAGTAACACCATTATTCATTTTATAATTTCTGTTTTGTATATAGGAATCTCTCAGATACTGGTAAGGATCATATGATCCATAAAGCTCGTCCTCTAGTGCAGATAAATCTGAACGCTCTTGAATTTTATCTATGATTTTAAGCCCATATCTCGAAACACCATTGTCTATGTAGCTGATTGGGTTGAAAACATTATCTATCAAATCACCAAAACCATGACGAACAGTATATGGACCTAAAAACGGGGTCATGATGTAAGAACCTTGATCAACTCCCCATACACCAAGGGTTTGTGCAAAATCTTCGTCATTTGCATTCAAGCCCATTTTGGAGGCAGGATCCAAGATGCCCAGTAACCCAATTGTGCTATTGATGGTGAATCTGAATAAGCCTTCTATAGATTCCAAAGGTTTTCCTTGAAGCAGAAGATTGACAATGGTAATCGGATATTCAGCATTGTTAAAAAAATTAATAAAACCAGATTGAACAGGCTCTGGGATGATTACATCATAACCATCTGCGACAGGCTCAAGGACTGCTTTATCCAGATCTTCATTGAATTCAAAGATACCTCTGTTGGTCTTTTCATATGGGTCTGAATCATCCGGTGCCAATGGCCCTTGGTAAGAGCAGCCACTGATGAGAATCAATACTGGTAGCAAAATAACTTTTAATTTTCTCTTCATCTGCGATTTTTATTCATTTCGTCTAGATATTCTTCAACTTCATTCAGTCTTGCGATGAATTTCGCTGTTTGGATATCAGTAATGGGCTTCATTGTAAGTGCAATTTTAAGTTGTTCAATAGCCTCTTGGAAATTTCCTATGCTCAAATAAAACTCTGCCATATAGGAAAAGGCCTCAGCTTTATCTCCAGCGTTATTTGCAGCATTTGCAATTAAGCGTATCTGATAGGGTGTGGGTATTTTGTTGTTGAAAAGATCCAAGAGAATTTCATGAGCTTTTTTTGGGTCACCATAGCTCATTTCCAATTCTGCATATTTGATAGTGAGGGGAATATTCCTGGGTGACAATTGTAGCCTCTTATTCAAATGATCAATTGCCTCATTTGGCATATTTTTTCCGATCATTAAATCTGCATAAAGAATATGGAAGTGACCAAACTCATGTTTTTCATCAAGGAATCTATTAATAATTGGTTCAGCATCATTGACCAGTCCTAGCCTGACAAGAGACAGCGCCAAACCATAAAGATTTCCAATCTGACGATTCGATAAATCATCAGTGGATTTATCTTCATTGGATTTCTCAAAGAAGTACTCATAACTCTTTTCAGGAGTAGTGCTATATAGGTACCTAATTCTTGCTTTACTTAGTTCAAATCCCAACGATTCATCTTTTCTCTCAACCGTCATGCGTCTCGCTTGCTTTTTCGCAGCAGCTGAACGATTGACTGATGTTGGGTGTGTTCTGAGAAACTCAACAGATTGTGCATTCCTTGGGTCAGAACCAGTGGATAACTTTTCAAAGAACTCAGACATAGCATAAGGATCATAACCTGATAGGCCCAGTGTCTTTATTCCAATTGCATCTGCTTCGATTTCCATATCTCTGGTGAAGTCGATTTGATTTTGAGTCATTAAAGATGGCGCAATCATCGTTCCTGCCTCAATGACTTCGCTACTTCCAGTCGCTGCACCCAAAAGGATTGCTCCAAGGAGTATCAGGCCACCTTGTATAGAATTCGGAACTTGATCACCAATCTGTCTGGATATATGCCTTTGAGTCACATGACTGATCTCATGTGCAACCACAGATGCAAGCTGACTTTCATTGTCAGCAGCCAGGCAAAGCCCATTGTGGATCCCAATGTAACCTCCTGGCATTGCAAATGCATTGATTGAATTCTGTGGCACAAAGAAATAGTTAAATTGAAAATCACCATCTTGTACCTTTGAAGACAATTTATTTCCAAGGTCCTGAATATATTCATTCAATAAAGGATCTTCAACGACCTGACCTTGTTGTCTCATGTTTCTGAAATATGCTCTTCCAATTGCTGGCTCATCCAATTTAGATAAGTAAACATCACTCGGACTTCCCAAGTCAGGTAACTCAATATCTGCCTGCACTTGTCCAAACAAAAGCAATGTGCAAGTGAAAACTGATATGGCTTGTTTCATATTATTTTAGTTTTTGTCTAGTGTATCGAGAACCGCTTGTGCGTGACCTTTGACTTTTACTTTCCTCCATTCTTCAACCAAAATTCCCTCATCATTGATTAAAAATGTACTTCTCTCAATCCCCATATATTTTCTTCCATACATATTTTTCTCTTTGATTACATCAAAAAGTTTGCATAGTGATTCACTTTCATCAGAAATCAGATGAAATGGGAAGTTGTACTTCGTTTTAAATTTTTCATGAGAAGCAACTGAATCCCTAGAAACACCAAATATGACCGCATTGCATTGGGTAAATTTTTTATAAAGATCTCTAAAATCTTCACCTTCTTTTGTGCATCCTGGCGTGCTGTCTTTTGGATAAAAATATATGACTATATTCTTTCCGATTAGATCAGTTGATTTTATTTCTGATCCATCATCCAGAGTTGATGTAAATGCAGGTATTTTTTTTCCAATTTTTACTTTAGACATTTCTTCCTCATTAATTAGATGTTTTGATTACTGAGTCTAGTATACTTGTTCACAAATGAGTCAAACAGCTATACATGACATATAGGTATTAGACATTAACTTTAAGTTCTCAACTATGAATATAAGATGAAATTAATACTCGTTACAATACCAATTCTTATTATGACTTCCTGCTCGTTTTTTGAAGCACCTGTCCAAACATGCGAGGAAGTTCAAGAATATCAGTCCAGTGTTTCCATTCCACAACTGCTATTGCCTCAAGCTCTAATAGAAATCCAAAAAAGATCATCATTCGATATGTCTGATCTATCAACAGGTAATAGCATCAGCAGGGAAGACTACTTGCCCATACTAGAAGACTTACCTGAGACCAGTCCGATAAAGAATATTTCTGGAGATGATTTATCGGAGCTACTTGATCTTATCGATGAAACCATCGATGGAAGAAACAATATTGCCACTCAGAATCAAATCATCTCAAAAGTCTCGCAGAATGTTGATTCAAATCGACAGATTATTTGCTTGGAGGAATCACCCAATTATTTTTCTGAAGGCTTGCCTTCTAGGAAAGATATCTCAAAAGAAGCAATCGATGAAGATGAGTCATCTTGGTGGCAGAGAATAAGAGAAAGAAGATCAGAGAGAAAAGCAAAACGTTCTGACTGAAATCATCTTTTTAACATCCCCATTTGTTTGGATATAATTCCCAACATAACCTCATCAGAGCCGCCACCAATCGATCCAAGTCTGGTATCACGATAAGCTCTAGCAACAGAACTTTCCCACATGAATCCCATTCCACCCCAGTACTGAAGGCATGCATCGGTTAATTCTCGGCCAAGTCGACCTGACTTGAGTTTTGCCATCGAAGCTTTAGTCAGAACATCTTTTCCGTCTATGTATTCCTCAACAGCTAGGTATGTCAAGGCCCTCAATAGTTCGACTTCAGTTTGAAGTTCTGCAAGGCGGAAGTGTACAGCTTGGTTGTCAATGATGGGCTTGCCAAAGGTCTCTCTTTGTTTTGTATACTCAATGGTATCTTGAATAATGTCTTCATAGCCTTTCAAAGCTGCAGCTGCAGCATATAATCTTTCTTCTTGAAATTGCATCATCTGGTACATAAATCCTTTGCCTTCTTCACCAATGAGATGACGTTGAGGAACCCTGACGTTGTCAAAAAATATCTGTGCGGTATCTGAAGAATGCAATCCAAGTTTTTTCAGCGGTTCAGATAGGCTGACACCTTTTGTATCTGAAGGCACAATGATCAAGGATTTGTTTTGGTGCATTTGACCATCGCTTGTATTGGCCAACAAGCAAAAATAATCGGCTTGTGTGGAATTTGAAATCCACATTTTTGTTCCGTTAATGACATAGTCATCACCATCTTTTTTCGCCTCAGTTTTAATCGATGCAACATCAGAGCCTGCATGAGGCTCACTCACAGCAATAGATGTTACGACATCACCCGATATTGCTGGTGCAAGAAATTCATTGCAAAGCTCTTCGCTTCCAAATTTTGCCAATGCCGGGGTAGACATGTCAGTTTGTATACCTATGCCCGTTGAGACACCTGCAGCTCTTACCCTGCCCATTTCTTCAGCAAAGACGATTGAGTAGCTATAGTCGAGCCCTAGACCACCATATTTCTCAGGTTTATTGATTCCAAGCATCCCAAGATCGCCCAATTTCTTGAACAACTCATGTGCAGGGAATATGCCTTCGGCTTCCCATTGGTCAACATATGGATTGATTTCATTGTCTACGAACTTAGCAGCAGTTTCTCTGATACTCTTGTGTTCATCTGTCCATTTCATATTTGGTTCCTCACTTTCTTGTGCCTTGTTCTGGCGGATCCTCTGGTTCACCAGCAAAGCATTGTGCTATAGACATCCAATGCTCAGATATTTTTCCATTAACTTCAAGGTCTGTGTCTTTAATATTTCTATTTTGTGTCACAACGTGGCAAAAATCACTGGCTTTGCCCTTAATTGATTCCATATTGTTTGTATCGTTAAAAGACCAAACATCCCCACTCGGAGAAATCAGTTCTAAATATGGAAAAATTTCAGGAACATCTAATTTTCTGTTTCTAAATGTCCATTTAAATGTTTTTATGCCGATTTGAACAATATGTTCTATGTCATCAGTGTAATTTCGATCGAGGTTCAGCAAATCATAAATCGCTTGTGTGTGAGACCATGTTTCCATATATCGCGCTATCATAAACATTCGTGCGCTCATATCTGGACCAAACCATTGACATCTCTCGTCAGGATCTACACCTTGAAATATTTTTGTCATTTCTTGATTTGATTTCTTCCACGCATCAATCATTGATGATTGTTCATGGATGGCCAACCTATCAAAGACAAGCTTTGCTCGTTTAAGAGAATTTGTTTCATTTGAGAATGCTTTGAATAGAAATGATGCTTCCCGATTAAACTTATCCTTATCTTGATGAGAATAGATGGTCATGCGGTCAAAGTAGAGTAGATGAGAAATAATTATTTCTGGGGACCAAGATTTAAAGGATGTTTCTTTACTCCAGGTCAGTGGATCCAAATCAATAAGCAATGATTCTATTGACAGCGCTTCATTCCTTATTGATGAGATTATTTTTTCCATGATTGATTATGCGAATAATGACTGGTAATATTTCATCAAATATATTACCAACAAGCGATATCAAATGGAAATAAAAAAGATAAAGCGAAAAATTGTCTCAAAATTAGACAAGCAAAATATTCAATATGAGATCAATTCGAATGAAATGATCAGTAAGCTTAAAGATATTGATGCATTGCTTGATGAGGCTGAGTTGGGTGGTGGCACACATCATCATGAGCGTTTGGCAAAAAAAGGAAAAATGTCGATACGCGAGCGCATATTTAATGTTCTTGATCCCGATACCCCTTTTTTGGAGATCAGCCCACTCGCTGCTTATGACTCTGACTATGCTATTGGAGGAGGCTGTGTTGCTGGGATTGGTGTAATCAGTGGTGTTGAATGCGTTATTTTTGGAAATGATCCGACTGTACTCGCTGGTGCATTGACGCATTATGCATCAAAAAAATGGGGTCGTTGTATTGAGATTGCAAGAGACAATGGCATTCCTTATATCAGTTTTGTGGAGTCTGCAGGGGCTGATTTACGCATCAATCCGATGTCCAAGGAAAAGCCTTGGAATATTGGGACCGGACATTTCGCTGAAACAGGTAGATGGTTCTATGAAATGACCGAACTTTCTAAGATGAGAATCCCAACGATTGCAGTGGTCTTCGGTTCATCTACTGCAGGAGGTGCCTATCAACCTGGTATGTCTGATTACAATATCTTCATCAAAGAGCAGTCAAAAGTATTTCTGGCTGGGCCACCATTGGTCAAAATGGCCACTGGTGAAGAGTCAGATGATGAGACATTGGGCGGAGCACAAATGCATTCTGAAGTTTCTGGCTTATCTGATTATCTCGCTGAAGATGAAATGGATGCGCTTAGAATTTGTCGAGAGGTTGTCTCTCATCTGAATTGGAAGAAAGCCGAAGCGGATCCTCAAGTGAGATCAGAAAGCCCGGCTTATGATTCAGAAGAATTATTGGGACTGGTGAGCCCAGACTTAAAAACCCCGTTTGATATAAAAGAGGCCATTGCCAGGTTTGTAGATGGTTCAAGATTTGAAGAATTTAAACCTTTGTTTGGTCCGACTATAGTTACTGGCTGGGCAGAAGTTCATGGATATCCAGTTGGAATTGTGGCTAACAATGGCGCAATATACCCAGATTCTGCTCAAAAAGCTGCACACTTTATTCAGTTGTGTAACAAAACGAATACACCAATAATATTTTTACAAAATGTGACTGGCTTTCTTGTTGGTAAAGAGTTTGAAAGAGATGGAATTGTTAAAAAGGGTTCTCAAATGATCAACGCAGTTTCCAACTCTACAGTGCCTCACATCACAATAATACTAGGTGCCTCATACGGAGCAGGTACATATGCAATGTCTGGTAGAGCCTTTAATAATCGATTCACCTTTCTATGGCCATCTGCAAAGATCGCTGTTATGGGTGGGAAACAGATTGCAGGGGTTATGTCTATGGTAAGAAGGGCTCGTGCAATGAGAAAAGGCGAAGACTTTGATGAGAAGCAAGACAAGTTCATAACAGAAGCAGTTGAAAAACTTCAAGATCAAGGATCCTTGGCATTGGAAGCAACCGGTCTAATCAGTGACGATGGAATCATTGATCCTCGAGATACAAGAACGGTACTGGGGATTTGTCTATCTGTTGTCGGCAATAAATCAATTGAAGGGACGGAAGAATATGGAGTCTTTAGATTGTGAATAATTTTTCAACATTGCTTGTAGCAAACCGAGGAGAAATCGCCTCAAGGGTGATCAGGACAGCTAAAAAGATGGGTCTGAATACCGTTGCAATTTATACAGAAGCAGACAGGCATTCGCCATATGTAATAGATGCTGATTTATCAGTAAAGATAGAATCATCTTATCTTGATTCGGATGCCATTATTTCTGCAGCAAAGACAACGGGTGCCGGTGCCATACATCCGGGTTATGGATTCTTATCTGAGAATCATGATTTTGCTACAAAGATTCAAGATGAAGGGATCATATGGGTTGGACCCAATTCTGATTCGATCCAAATCATGGGAGATAAAATAGAAGCAAAGAAACATGCCATTAAGGCCGAAATGCCAATACTTGAATCAGTGAATGATGCAGCTTCTGCAAAGGATATTGGATACCCATTAATGATTAAGGCAGCTGCCGGTGGTGGTGGAAAGGGCATGCGTATTGTCTATGATGAATCTCAACTCGATGAATCGATTAAACTCGCAAAGCAAGAAGCAATGAATGCATTTGGAGATGATCGTATATTTATTGAAAGATACATTGAACGCTCTAGACACATAGAGGTTCAGATTATTGCAGACAAACATGGAAATGTTCTCCATCTTGGTGAAAGAGAATGCTCGATTCAAAGGAGGCATCAGAAGATCATTGAAGAAAGCCCTTCGCCTAGAATTGACTCTGAACAAAGAGACAAACTGACACAAGCATCATTGTCATTGGCAAAACAAATCAATTATGTATCCGCTGGAACCATTGAATTTCTATATGATGATGATTCTGGTGAGATCTGGTTCTTAGAAATGAACACCAGACTTCAAGTCGAGCATCCAGTAACCGAAATGGTCACAGGCATAGACATTGTTGAAATGCAGCTGAGGATAGCAGATGACCAACCAATAACTATATCTCAATCCGAAGTCTCTTTTCAGGGGCACTCAATTGAAGCAAGGATATATGCTGAAGATCCAGCAAATGATTTTCTCCCCTCAAACGGAAGACTCATTGCAGATCGAAATCGTGATGACAAAAATATTCGATGGGATACAGGTGTATCTAAAGGGATGATGATCGGTACTGATTTTGACCCTATGCTAGCAAAAGTGATTTCTCATGATGAATCCAGAGAACTCGCTGCAGCAAAACTCAGAAAAGAGCTAGAAAACTGTCATTTTGGTGGATTTGTAAATAACATCGACTTTCTGATAAACATACTGGGCAATGAGAGTTTTTTAAACGGTGATACGACCACAGATTTTATTGCTCGTTACAATCCACCTCGATCGATAGAAATCGATTCGAATGAAAAGAACTTTCTACTAATGGCAACCACATTGTGGTTACAACATAAAAACCGATCCAATGCCGTTGTTTTGGGCCACATTCCATCTGGCTGGCACAATGCAAGACTTCCATATCAACAGAATTCATTTGAATTGGATGAAACAGAACTCACAGTTCGATACAAAAGGCAGAGAGACGGCTCATTTATTGATGAGAAAAATCAGGTTGCCTTAATCAATCATGTCTCAAATGAATCTATTGATATTGAATTTAATAAGTTAAGACGAAGAGTCAATATCACTCAGTATGAGAATTTGCTGCTCGTTCAACATGACAAGGGCAACAAGTTGATTAAATTGATTCCCAGGTTCAAAAATGAACAAGAGCTTATACAAAAGGGCTCATTGGTATCTCCAATGCCTGGAAAAGTCACAGAGATAAATGTGAAAACAGGAGACAAGGTTGAGAAAGGGCAGAATCTGCTTGTAATGGAGGCCATGAAGATGAATCATTCTATTTCATCAAATCAAGATGGAATCGTTGAGGAAATTTATGTCCAAGAGGGTGATCAGTTAGAAACTGGAACATCATTGTTATTCATAAAGTCCGGCGATGAGTGATACTCGACTAACTCAGAAACATCTCGAGGTGATTCAGAATTTTGAAAACCTACTAGAAGATGGTATTGCAAATCAAACAATGTCAGATATCGCTTCCAATCTCAGAGTTTCTCTTAGAACTTTGTATGAAATTGCTCCGAGTAAAGAAAAACTCGTTATATCAACAATAGATAGAATCCTAACCAATATTGCTAAACAAGCCCTTGGTTCTTTGAAAAATATGGAATCATCTGTTGATAAGTTAAGGACATTTACAAAAATTGGAAACGAGGCAGCAGGTCCAAGGATACAGAAATATGCAGTTGATCTGACCAAAATCAAAGGTGCTGATGAAATGATAAGAAGTCATGAGTCAGCATATATTGACCACATCAAGAGGCTACTAGAGGAGGCGGTTGAAAAAGATGAAATAGAGTCAGTGGATACAAGAGCAGTTGCGATTATGCTTGGGACGGTTGCGAGAATATTTTCAAAAAAGAATCATCAAGAGAAATTGGCTGCATCTGCTGAGGAATCAGCAAACATGATTTCAGGTTTAATCATTGATGGGTTGGTTAAACCAAAATGAATGCTCGAGATAACATCAGGATTGCAAATTGCAGTGGTTACTATGGCGATAAGCTTTCAGCTGCAAAAGAATTGATCGAAGGTGGTCCAATCGATTTTCTGACAGGCGATTACTTGGCAGAACTGACCATGGGTATTCTCTATTCACAAAAGCTCAAACGTGGTGAGGACATGGGCTATGTTGGAACTTTTCTTAAGCAGTACAGAGATGTTGCGAAGACCTGTCAAGCAAAAGGCATCAAGATTGTTGTCAATGCAGGAGGTTTGAATCCCAAATCAATGGCAAATGAATTGAATAAAATCAATGAAGAGTTGTCACTTGAAATGAACGTTGCATATATTGATGGTGATGACATCGTTGATGACCTTTCAACACTTCAAGATCAAGGCGAGGAATTTATTCATCTTGATAAGCATGTTCCAATAAGCTCATCTGGATGTGAGATCATTACAGCCAATGTGTATTTAGGCGCATGGGGTATCGTAAAAGCTCTTGATCTCGGTGCCGATGTTGTTATTTGCCCAAGGGTGACAGACGCTTCACTTGTGATTGGCCCAGCAGCATGGAAGTTTGGCTGGAAAAGAGATGACTTTGATAAACTCTCAGGCGCGCTAGCCGCAGGACATATTATCGAGTGCGGCGCTCAAACCACAGGTGGGAATTATGCCTTCTTTGAAGAGGTAAAGACATTCAAAGATATCGGCTATCCGATTGCAGAAATCTATGAAGATGGATCATTCATGATCACAAAACATGAAAATACTGGCGGATTGATATCCACTGGTACAGTCACTGCTCAGTTGCTATACGAAATATCTTCTCCAGACTATGTTAATCCAGATGTCATCGGACACTTTGATTCTCTCTTATTGGAAGATCTCGGTAATGACAAAGTCATGGTGACAGCTTGTAAAGGTTCACCTCCAAATAACACTCATAAGGTTTGTGTCAATCTTGCAGGTGGATATAGAAATGGCATGGAATTGATTCTGACAGGATTGGATATAGAGGAAAAAGCAGAGATATTTGTAACAGCTTTATTCGATTTATTAGGTGGCAAGGATCAGTTTGATGAGGTCACCATCGATCTACATAGAACAGATAAAAGTGATCCTGAAACGCATGAAGAAGCAATGGCAATGTTAAGAATCGATCTTAAGTCAAAAGACCCAAATTTAGTTGGAAGGCTTTTCACAGCAAAAATCATTGAACTGGCCTTGGCGAATTACCCAGGATTTTTCTCAAAGCAACCACCAGGTCCCGGCAGTCCATTCATTCGTTATTGGCCAACCCTGATTGATTCAAAGCATGTGAGTGAAAAGATTCATATCCTTAGTGAAGAACACACGGTCTATCCAACAAGCTTGGAGATAGATGAAAATAAAATTGCATCAACTATCATTGAGACAAAAATCGAAAAGCAGACTTATACTGAGTTTGAGGAAATTCCATTTGGTAGAATAATCGGTGCAAGATCAGGAGACAAAGGGGGTTGTGCCAATCTGGGAATTTGGGCAAGATCTGATGATATATATTCTTTTGTCTATCATTACTTAACAGTGGAGCAATTAAAAATTCTTCTTCCAGATTTAAATAAATACGAAATTGAAAGATACGAGCTTCCAAATATTAGATCATTGAATTTTTATATCAAAGATATTCTAGAGGACGGTGCTTCTTCAAACACAAAAGTGGATGCATTGGCTAAGTCACTTGGAGAGTATCTAAGAGCAAAGCATGTAAATGTCCCGAAAGATTTAATCAATGGAGACAATAATGACTGATCAAATAATGTCACCTGATGCATATGTGTTTGAAACAACATTGATTGAAGATTCTGGTCACGTTTTAAGCATCACTCTCAATAGGCCAGATAAGAAGAATGCAATCAATGATGTCATGTCAAATGAGATCATCTATGCACTGAATTACGCAAAGCAATCGGATCATATACGGGTAATTAAAATTCAAGCCAATGGAGATGTATTTTGTGCAGGAGGTGACTTGAAAAATATGTGGTCTAAGGAGGATGAAACCGCCTCAACGGTTCCAAAACTTGGTGATGTTGAGGACATCAGCCTCATGATAAGAAATCTAAATAAACCGGTTGTATGCAAAGTTCAAGGAGATGTTTTAGCAGGAGCTCTAATGCTTGTTTGCAATGCCACTCATGCAATTGCTTCAAGCGATGTAACTTTTACAGCGCCTGAAATAAAGAGAGGGATTTGGCCATTTATGGTCATGGCTGGATTATTCAGAGTGATGCCAAAAAGACAAGGTTTGGACTTTATCATGAGAGGTGAGAGTATCGATGCAAGTACTGCAGAGAAATACGGTCTGATCAACCATCATGTTCCAAGAGTGGATCTTGATGATACTGTCGATCTATTGGTTTCTTCGCTAGTAAAGCTCCCGCCCAATACAATGAAAATGGGACTCGCTGCATACAACAAGCAAGATCAAATGGCATTTGATGAAGCATTGCCTTATTTAAGAGAGCAGATTAAAGCTTGTATTGACAGTGAAGATGCAAAAGAAGGCATTCAGGCTTTCTTAGAAAAAAGACAACCCACTTGGATGGAGGATAAAGATGAATCTTGATTTTGGTAATGAATATGCTGACTTCAGAAATGAAGTGCAGTCATTCTGTGAACAATACAAGGGCATTCATGTAACTGGAAGCTTATACAGTTATGAATCAGTGATGGATCCCAATGAAAAACCCAAGATTGAAATGGATTATAAAGAATGGCAAAAGATTCTGATTGAGCACGGATATCATGTCAGACATATTCCTAAAGAGTATGGTGGCTTTGGAGGAGATCTCGATATTGTAAAAAATGTGATCATCACAGAAGAATTTTCAAAATCCAAAATTCCAACCGGCGTCGGCGGACAGGGCATTGACTTTTTGGTGCCAACGCTATTGGAAATGGGCACTGAGGAACAAAGGCAAAGGTATATTCAACCAGCATTATATTTAGATGAAATATGGTGTCAGGGATACTCTGAGCCCAATGCTGGTAGTGACCTTGCCAGTTTGCAAACGAAGGGCGAGTTAGTTGGTGATGAATGGGTGATCAATGGACAAAAGATTTGGACGAGTACTGCCAAATATGCACAAATGATGTTTTGTTTGGTTCGAACCGAACCTGAAGCGTCAAAGCATCAGGGGATCAGCTATTTACTCATTCCAATGGATACACCTGGGATTGAAGTCAGGCCGTTGGTTGATATGACATTGGATGCTGGTTTCAATGAGGTATTTTTTACAGATGTCAGAATTCCAGCAGAGAATATTGTGGGTGAGAGAGGACAAGGCTGGTTGGTCGCAAACAAAACCCTCGTTCATGAAAGAGGGTCATTGGGAGATCCAAACAAGATGATCAGACGTTATGACAAACTTGTTAATCTGATGAAGAGTGAAATCCTAGATGGCGTTCGTATCATTGATAAACCGGTTTATCGAGATCGTTTGATGAAAATCCACGGAAAGATACTCGCACTCAAATCTCATGGATTGCGATTGCTCTCTGGTCGACTAAATAAGGGTCAGGATATCAATCTTGGAACCATGATCGTAAAACTATATGGGACTGAAATGAGATATGAGCTCGAAACACTGGCAATTGATGTAATGGGTGAGTTGGGGACACTTTATAACAACAGTCCACATCTTAGAGACAATGGTGGATGGCAGTATGCCTATATGTATTATCTCGGTCTGATCATTGGCGGTGGCACCAGTCAGATTCAAAAAAATATCATTTCTGAAAGAGGCTTGGGCCTACCAAAAGAGCCCAAGATTCAAGGAGCGTAACCATGTATTTCGGACTATCAGAAGAACAACAATTCTTTCAAGAGAGCATTGATAAATTTCTCGAAGACACCGTGACAGTTGATGCATTGAGATCTTATAGAACTGGAGAGGATGATAACTTGATAGATGATGTATTCAATGGCTTGAACGAACTTGGTCTCAGTGGACTCATTATTCCTGAAGAATATGGGGGTCTTGGACTTGATTCATTGTTTGCAATCAGCGTTTCTGAATCTTTGGGTAAGGGAGTTGCTCCTTATCCGTTTATCGGATCTTTTTTGATTGCACCATTTTTAATCAATAAACTTGGAAGTGATTCTCAAAAGCAAAAGTATCTACCATCTATTGCAAATGGTGAGTATAGGTTTGCAGTTGCACTAACAGAAATGACTGGAAGGCGAATCGAAAAGGGTATTCAAAGCTCAAAGCAAAAATTAAGTGGCCAATCATTGTTCGTGATGGATGATATTCATAGCACACATTATTTGATTCTTGATTCTGATGGAGCTCTTCACATAGTTGAAGCTGAGGAGAGTGGGTTGGAGAAGGTGGAATTAAAGACAGTGGATATCACATCTTTTGTGAGTGAACTGAAATTGGATCAAGTAAAGACAGAAGATTTAGGAAATGGTCCAGGCAATATTGATGCAATCAAACAAGCAATTAATCTTGGAAGGGTTGCCATTGCTTCAGAAACTCTTGGTGCATCTCAGTCTATGTTGAATCGTTCAGTCGATTATGCAAAAGAAAGAAAACAATTCGGCAGACCCATCGGATCGTTTCAAGCTGTAAAACATATGTGTGCACAAATGGCATCAGATCTGGAACCTTGTTATTCCATGGTTTGGTATGCAGCACATTCAATTGATCATATCCCACATGAGGCAGATCTCATGGCGTGTCAAACAAAAGCACATCTTTCAGAAGTGGGTGCATTTGTAGCCAAAACATCAACTGAAGTTCATGGTGGAATGGGCTTTACTGATGATCTAGGACTGCATTATTGGTTTAAGCGAATCGGTTTAAATAGACAATTATTGGGAAGCCCTGATTTATTGAGAGAGGAGGCTGCAGAAGCTCAAGGAATTTAATCCAATTGTATTTTTAAAAACTGATCTTCTTTAAGATAACTGCATTCACTGACCCATCGATCAAGAATTTTGTTCTCACTCGAAAGTAGGGTGCCGCTTTGTCGCATTGTTTTTTTATCGAGCACAAAGATGCCCATGGGATTTCCAATTTCATTCCAAGCAATATTTTTCTCATCATTCATCACGAGCGAATTGATCACTGAATTCGGCATTCCTGAGACCCATCTATGAATCTTATTATCTGAGCCAATAGACCAATAAAAATTCTTCTCTATTGTGTTTTCTTTAAAGCTGCAATGAAGATATTCATTCACCTCTGACATTGAAATATCCGAGACCGATAGAAACACCATAGAAATCAATAAAAAAGAACTTCTCCTCATAATGAATCATCTTATCCAAAAAACACGGAATTTTTACATTTATTTGTAATTAATTGAAATATGAAAAAATACGCTAAAACCCCTGTATTTATTGACTTATTGTCATTTAAACAACAGATTTGAGTTTAAAAAACAAATATCATGCTTTGATATACCCCAAAATATTGGCAATATTAGACATACAAACATGTAATTACGTGAACTATAAGGGGGAAATCCATATGAAACGTATTATGCAATCAACTCTTGCGTTGGCAATTGCGATGACATTTAGTGTTGGAACAGTTAAAGCTCAAGAGCTAGAAGAAATTATCGTAACAGCTACCAAGAAGGAAGAGAGTCTTCAGGACATCGCCGTTTCTGTAACTGTTATAGATGGTGAATTGATTGAGAAAGCTGCTGTTAATACTTTACAAGATCTTGGCAGATACATTCCAAACTTCTCAGTATCTGAGAATGCGATATCAACAATTGCAACAATGAGAGGAATTTCAATTGGTTCTAACCAATCATTCGAACAATCAGTTGGACTATTTGTCGACGGCGTTCACATGCCCAAAGGCAGACAGTTTAGAACTGGTATGTTTGATGTAGAACGTGTCGAAGTACTTAGAGGTCCACAAGGAACTCTTTTTGGAAAGAATACACTTACAGGAGCAATCAATGTGATATCAGCAAAGCCAGTTATTGGTGCTGATGATATTTCAGGTCGTGTTTCAGTTGCTGCATCAGATGAAGACAGTGGAACAGAAATTGAAGGGCATTTAAACATTCCTCTTTCTGATGCATTTGCTGTAAGACTGTCATGGCAGGATAGAGACAATGATGGTTATATTCAGAACCTCTATAATGGATCTACAGGACCGACAGCAGATGAAACGATGCTCAGACTGAGTGCTTCTTACCAACCAAATGACGATCTTCGTATCGATTTTAAACACACAGATGGTGAGCACATCAGAACAGGAAGTACATCAACTCCTTGGACATTTGATCAAGCCATGCCTCCAACACCGACTTCAGGTCTTGGTTTTGCTGTAATGGGTCTTATATACCCAGGATATGCTCAAGCAGTTGGTACAGGCAATCAATTCACAGACGAAAACCTTGGGTTTGGAACTACGCAAGTACTTGGTAACAACCCTCAGGGAACAGTCACAAACACACAAGATACATCATTAAATATCAGTCTTGATATGGAAAATGATATGAATCTAAGTGTTGTAATTGGACATTCAGCTTATGACTATGTTGATGGTTTAGATGCTGACTATGGTCCATTGGTTCTTGTATCAAGGGATGATTGGTCTGAATACGACAAAGACAGCGTCGAATTAAGATTATCATCAGATCAAAGTCAATCTGTCAGATGGACTGTTGGTGCATATTGGGATTCTCAAATGCAAGATATTGATAGAGAAGTCCATATTGACGGTAACTTGGGCGGGGTTGGAACTACTTTATTTCAACTTGGTGTTTTACCAACACCCAGTATTATGGCTCTAAATCCGGCACAGGCTGCTGGAGCAGGCCTTGTGAATGTTCTTCCATTTCCAGTAACGCTGAGTAATGGAATTACTTATTTCCCAGGTATGCCATTGGTTGCAAATGGAACATGTGAATATGGTCAGCTCTTAGCTGGATTTGGTGTTGGATCATTCCCTCCATGTTATTTTCAAACAATGTTTAACCAAATTGGTCGTTTGAGTAACTGGACGCAAGACACAGATGCAAAAGCTTTATTTGGTCAAGTCAGCATGGATCTTGCTGATGACATGGAATTAACCATGGGTGTTCGTTATGTTCGTGAAAGAAAAGTCATTAATGCTGATGTTTGTGTCAGTCAGGATACATTGGGTATCAGCAATTGTGCTGGAACGACTACTAATCCATATCCTGTCGTTCAAGCGATCCTAGGATCGTTATACGACACTTGGGCACATGAGTTTTATGATGTTCAAAGAGAAACAGATCACTGGCTACCATCTATTCAGCTAGAGAAACGACTCAATGAAAACAACATGATTTATGTCAGTTATAGCCAAGGCTATAAGTCAGGTGGATTCAACGCAGCAGATGACCAAAATCCTGCGTTTGCGGATGTCAATGGTGTAAAGACTCCATTGAGAACAGTCCCAGGTATTGGTTTTGAGTATGATGATGAAACTGCTGACTCGTTTGAGATTGGTGGTAAACACACACTTGCAAGAAATCTTAGATTGAACTGGGCAGCAGCTCACGCAAATTACGATGATCAACAAGTATCCACATTCCAAGGTACTGGATTTGTTGTTGGTAATGCAGCTACATCTGTTGTAAATACCATTGAGATGGACCTTTTATGGCAAGCGACAGAGAACTTAAGGGTTGCTGTTGCAGCAGCTTGGTTAGATCCAAAGTATGATGAGTTTACTACTGGTGCTTGTACAGAAACTCAGTATGCATACTTCAGAGCAATTGCTGGACCAGCTAATGGCTATGATGCGAAAGCATTGACATCAGCTGTCTATGGACAAAATGTTACAACACCTGATGGTGCTTGTAAGGTTGTATGGAATGGTGCTGGTGCATATGCTGGCGGTAACCAAGATCTATCTAATCGATGGAATGGTTCTGCTAAATATAGTGGATCAATGATCGTTGACTATACCAATACTCTTGCTAATGGAATGGAATTCTTCGCAAGTGTTGATATGCAGTTCACTGATACATTTATCAGTACAGGTGACCTGGATCCAATTGACACACAGGAAAAACTCGAGCTATTCAATGCACGAATTGGTGTTAGAAGTGATTCTTGGGAGTTAATGGTCTATGGTAATAACCTCACAGATGAGGTATTTGCTTTTGGACATTATGATACGCCTCTGCTAGCAGGTGGACATCATATCTACCAAGGCCCAACAAGAATCGTTGGTGCAAGGCTGACTTATGATTTCTAAGTAGCACTTAGTTATCTAACTAATAAAGAGGCGATATTTTTATCGCCTCTTTTTTTTGTATAATTAGATTATGAAATTTGATTCAGGAACGATGATCCAAAATCCCTCTGAAGGAGGTCCTGTATTTAAAGCACTAGAAGATGCCGGATTTGATGGTGCTTATACATGGGAAGGGGCACATGATCCTTTTCTCCCACTTGTTACTGCAGCCATTTCCACACAGAAGATCGAATTACTCACATCTATAGCCGTTGCATTTGCAAGAAACCCAATGAACTTGGCAAATATCGCTTATGATTTAAATCTACTCTCTAATGGTAGATTCATACTTGGGCTTGGCTCTCAGATTAGACCACACATTACAAAAAGGTTTTCAATGCCTTGGTCGAAACCAGCTGCAAGGATGGAAGACATGGTCAATGCCATCAAAGCCATACTGAACGCATGGCAGGATGAAACAAAACTAGACCACAGAGGCGAGTTTTACACACACACTCTGATGACTCCATTGTTTAATCCTGGACCAAACCCACATGGTATTCCAAAGATATATGTCGCAGCAGTCGGCCCACTGATGACTAAAGCAGTTGCTAGAAGTGCAGACGGACTCTTAGCGCATCCATTTAGCTCACCTAAATATTTACAAAATGTAACACTGCCCAATATTGAAGAGGGACTCCAAACATCAGGAAGAGATCGATCAGAATTTGACTTATCAATTGCCATTATGACTGGAATCGGAGCAAACGAAGAGTCGCATAAAAAGGCAGTACGAGCCTGTAGAGACCAAGTTGCATTCTACGCTTCAACACCAAATTACAAAGCAGTACTCGAACAACATGGATATGAGGATCTGAGTGATGATCTGAATCGTTTATCGAAGGAAGGTAAATGGAAAGAAATGGGTGATGCAATTGATGATGAAGTGCTCAATACATTTGCTGTGGTTTCCGAAGACCCAGATGAACTTGCCAAAGAAATAATGAAACGCTACGGCGATCAAGGCCAAAGAATTGCACCCATTCTCTACTCTGGGGAACTTGAATTGATGCCCAGTGTCCTTCAGGCACTTAAAAGGAATTCTTGAGTCTTAATTAATCGAAGTTAGGCTCTCTTTTTTCAAAGAAAGCTTGAATCGCCTCGAGGCTATCTTTTGAACCATGAAGCTCATTATTTGCTTCTGCCTCTTGTTCAAAAACTGATTCGTAGTCATTAGTCATCGCCATTCTCATCACTCTTTTTGTCTCTCTTAAAGATTGTGAAGATTTTTTTGCCAATGATTCAGCCCATTCAATAGATGCTTTCATGAGATCATCATGAGCCACCACTTTATTCGCAAGACCCAGCTCTAAACATCTATTTGCAGATATATTGTCTCCTTCTATTGCCATTTCATATGCCAATCTGTATCCAACAGTTCTGGTTAGTAACCAATTTAGTCCACCATCAGGAATAAGAGCAATATTTACGAATGCTTGTTTTATGTAAGCTTTATCTGACATGACGACAAGGTCACATGCCAATGCAAAGGCTGAGCCAATACCTGCTGCAGCACCATTGATTGCACCTATGACCGGTTTTGGCATATTCATGATTTGTAAAAGTGAAGGTTTGTATCCATTGATAAGACCTTCATAAACCAATCTGTCATTACTGAGATCATCTATGCCAGACGAGTCAGAAAGGTCAGCACCTGCAGAAAAGCCTTTGCCTTCACCTGTGATGATTAAAGCTTTAATTCCATTATCTTCTGCAATTTGATTGAGTGCATCTTGTGTTTCAAGCACCATTTGTGTATCGAATGCATTGAGTTTATCAGGACGATTAAATTTCATCGTACAGACTTTATCAATGGTATTAATTGTTAATGTTTTGTAACTCATGATGATTCCATATTAGGAGACGTTACGTCCCTTTTCTTCCCAGAATGGCTCTCTTAGAACCCTTCTTAGAATTTTTCCAGAAGGATTACGTGGTATATCGTTTATAAAATCAACTGAAGTAGGACACTTGTAAGAGGCAATTTGCTCTTTTGAATAACTTATAATATCTGCTTCAGAATGATTTTTATCTTCAGAAAGAGTTACAAATGCTTTCACTGTCTCTCCCCATTTATCATCTGGCACACCAACAACAGCTGCATCGATGATATCAGGGTGACTCATGAGTGCATTTTCCACTTCTGCTGGATAAATATTCTCTCCACCAGATATGATCATGTCTTTAACGCGGTCATGAATGAAGAGAAAACCATCCTCGTCAAAGAAGCCAGCATCACCTGTATAGAACCATTCATCTACAATAGATTCAGCATTCGCCTCATCTCTCTTCCAGTAACCCTTTAAAACCACATCAGATTTGATTTGAATCTCACCCACATCACCTTGTTTGCATTCTGAACCCTCTTGATCAAGGATTCTGATATCAACTCCTGTGTAAGCCTGTCCACACGATCTCAGTTTACCTTTTGATGGATCATGAAACTCTGGCGCTAATGTAGTACCGATTCCTGATGTTTCAGTTAAGCCATAAACTTGCCAAAATTCACAACCCATAACATCCATGGCTTTTAGAAGTGTGTCTTCTGAAATCGGTGAAGCACCATATACGATTTGTCTCAATGATGAGAAATCTGTATTTCCACAATTGGGATGGTTGAGTAGGAATTGAATCAATGCTGGCACCATGAATGCTGTTTCAATTTTCTCTGTATTGATCAGTTCAAGTATTTTTGTTGGGTCAGGTTCTGGAATTACTACATTTTTACAACCAAAAACAATACCCATAATGATGATATTCGAGCCAGCTATATGAAAAAGAGGGGAGAGGACAAAATTAACTGATTTTTCATTCCAGTCTTTGCCCCAGGTTTCCTCAACCATCGGTGTTGAAGCTAAGATATTCTTATTCGTGAGTCTTGCACCTTTTGGCAGGCCAGTTGTTCCTGAAGTATAAAGTTGGATAACATCATCATCATTTTCACCTTTAAGCTTTGGATCACTGTCATCAAACTTTGATTTCCATGAATCATAACTTTCCCATGTTTCATGGTCTCCCATTGCAATGATTTTTTTAACATGAGTAAACTGATCCTGAATGGATTCAATCAGTGGATAGAAGTCTGGACCAACGAATAACAGTTCACTTTCCGAATCATTCACCACAAACACAACCTCAGGACCTGCAAGTCTCCAGTTAAGACCAACTAAAACCGTTCTTGATTTTATGGTTCCATATTGAATCTCAGCATAATCAACTGAGTTTTTTGCAAGAACAGCAATACGAGAATTCGGATTACAGCCTTCTTTAAAAATACCATTGGCGATGATGTTTGCTCTGCGATCATATTCCTTGTATGTCATCTCATCATCATTCATTTTGAATGCAATATCTTCGGCAGATTGCTGCATTCGCCATTCATAGACTTCTAGTAGTGTTTCTTTTCTGGGAAATTTACTCATTTTTAAATTCAATTAAATTAATCACAAGTTAATACACTAATCTAAATTAAAACCACTCTCAAGAGGGATAGTTCATGTAAAATGACGCCAAGGAGAGATGGCAGAGTGGTCGATTGCGCAGGCTTGGAAAGCTTGTAAAGGTTAATAGCCTTTCGAGGGTTCGAATCCCTCTCTCTCCGCCAGTTTAATTTGCTTGTAAATCCTCGATTGGGATGAAATCAAACTCAAAACCAAAGTGCTTAGGGCCCATGAGTTCTATACCCATTTTAGATCTCCATTCATCTGCTGAAGGGACTCCTATGATAGCTACTTCCTTTCCAATAGGATAAGAACCAATGCCCGCATCACTAGTAATAGATTCTCCAGTATTTGGATCAAGGTTATAAATATAATCTGGTGACATGGCATCAAGCTCACCATCAAGCCATCCAATGATATTCTCATTTTTTACGAATATTTTATAATTGCTTCCTGAAAAACCATCACTACCTGATATTTCTACATCAATCCAGTTAAAACCTCTATCACCATTCTCATCTGATCTTGTTACAAAACCTTTAAACAACAAATAGCCAGATGAGGCAGAAATTAGTGCATCAATTGGATCCTTGCCTGATTCGACCGCTTCTCTTATAGTTTTTCCATACTTGATCGCATCTGATAGATTATTTTTTAATGTGGCATACTTAATTTGATCCCCATTCATAGGTGTCATTGTAATGACAGCATCTCCACCACTTGCAACGGCAATAGCACGAGATATGTCTTCAACTCGATACTCATCTATCGCATGCTTGATGATGATCTCATCACCCCAAGGCGACACAATCGCTGTAGGTATCGATGCTATTCCTGATATCCATGGTATTGACTGCTGAACTTCTGGTACAGCTCTCCCAGTTATTCCAGCATCTAGTATTGGGATATTTCGCTCAGCTGCAACCAATAATGCTGTAGCAGTCGCTTCTGCAGCCTCAGATCGTATTATTGCCGTGACCTCCTTACCTAGAAATTCACTTATGAGATCAACAACCATATTATTTCGTTCTGAATCTGGTAATACTTTCAATCCTTGTGATTTTGTTCTATCAATCACATATTCCCATGGGCCACCACCTCCAATGCCCTGAACAGCGACTACAATGCCATCATCGGGGAAGTCATCTACAGAAATCATTTTGAATTTCTTTCCTGATTTAATCGCTTCTTTTATCAATTTGATTGATGGATTTGGATCGCATGATCTTGTTGATTGTATGCATGAACCCCTCAACATATCTGTCAGTTCTGTCTCATTCAGTTCCTTAATTGTTAATTCTTCTGCTAAGAGTGTATTTGCAAAAAAAATTAATGTAACCGTGATGATATTAAAAAGTTTCATTCAGACTAGTTATTGCGATAGTTGAGTGGTGGTTTTCTGTCACCCAATAATGGAATGTAATTGAAATCTTTTCCTATCCTGTCAGATAGTTCTTTTTTTGATTCTTCAACAATAGAAGGATTTAAATAAATATGCTTGGCAGTATCTGTTAAGACCTCAACCGCAAGCTTTGTTCCTTTTAAGCCTATGCTCATACCTCCAGATGCCACAGCTTGCCATGAATGAGCAGATGTTCCAGGAACCCAAGTCGCAATCCTTGCTCCTGCTGTAGGAACCAACCAACTGACATCACCGACATCAGTAGATCCATAGCCGTGTGTCATTCTGTAATTCAATATTTTTTCTTGATCACCAATTTCAGAATCATTATCAATAAAAGACTTCATTATTGTCTCTGCATATTCAACCTCTGCATCTGTATATTTAATGCCACCGCGATCTTCAAGATTCTTATGCATTATTTTCTGAAGCGTATTATTTGGCATTAAAGAATAGTTGCCGTGCATGACTTCATAGCTCATCTGAGTTTCTGTACCCATAGCTGCACCTTCAGCTGCTTTTATTACCCTTAAAAATAGCTCTTCAACAATATCTTTATCGGGATGGCGAATGTAATAATAGACCTCTGCTTCTTCTGGAATCACATTCGGAGCCAAGCCGCCTTTTGTGATGACATAGTGCATTCTAGATTCTTGAGGTATATGTTCTCTCATTAAATTCGTCATCATATTCAACGCTTCAACACCATCTAGAGCTGACCGACCTTTATGTGGGGCGCTTGCAGCATGAGCTGAAATTCCTTTGTATTTAATTTTCACTGATTTATTTGCATTGGATGTTCTTGGACGAGCATGGTTCACGCTACCTGGATGCCAATGAAGTACTATGTCTACATCATCAAAGAGACCAGATCTTGCCATGTAAACTTTGCCCGATCCGCCTTCCTCTGCTGGTGTCCCATAAAAACGAATGGTTCCTTTGATATTGTTATTTTTCATCCAATCTTTCACTGCAACAGCTGTCCACGCAGAGCCTGCTCCAAACAAATGATGACCGCATGCATGTCCAGCATTTTCATTGGATCCATTTTCTCTATATGGAGAGGATGATTGTGATACGCCAGGTAAGGCATCGAATTCCCCTAAAATTGCAACAGTGGGATAACCAGTGCCATATTCAGCTATGAATGCCGTGGGAATGTCTGCAACACCTTCAGTAATCTCAAAATCGTGACCTTTAAGTGAGTCAATGAGTAGTTTTGAGCTTTCATATTCTTGATACCCAACTTCAGCGAGTTCCCAAATTTTCATTGCAATGTCTTCATATTGTTTCTGATGTTGATTGATAGAGCTATCATCAGAATTGACTTCTATAGAGCTCATGATGCTGAGCATGGTTATAAAAATTATTATTTTTTTATTCATGTCTTTTTATTATCGATTTTAATCTAGTAATCATTACTTCCTAAAGATATTATCATTGTATTGCTTATAACATACTTATATACATTCATTAGATATGATTGATTACATACTATTAATTCTCCTGGCACTAGAATACCTTTATTTCGGTCTTCTTGGACTCATTGATCCTGCAAGCACTTCAGCACTGGTGGCTTTTACATTAAATGAAACAATTGCATTCAGTGAATTCAGAGCACTCTACAGCTTCTTCACATTTATTGGCCTTTTGTCTGTCATTGCCATTTTTGAAAAAAGTCTCAGACTGAATACATATTTTGTTATCGCTCTTTTGAATGGAAGCTTTGTTTTCGGGAGAGTCGTTAGCATTCTTCACGATGGAATGCCTGATCAGCTCTTATGGACTATATTTGTTGTTGATTTTACAGTTTTTATTCTTGCTGCTTGGCGTTATAACGCTCTCAGATAGTAGTTCTATAAATTTTTACCAATAAATTCTAAAGTTCGATCCAGAGCTAAATTAGCAGAGCTCTCATGATAATCTGCCCGCATATCGCAATTAAAACCATGTCCAGCATTTGCATAAACATGGACTGTTGCATCTTGATAAGTGTTCCTGATTAAATCAACAGCATCCATAGGTATGGCATGATCATTCTCACCAAAGTGGTACATAATTGGAATGTCGATTTTCAGATCAGTATAATTATCTGCAATCATTCCACCGTAATAACTGACAGCACAATCAAAATTAAGTTTAGAGGCCGCGATATGTGTAAGCATGCCACCGTAACAGTAACCAACAACCGCTGTTTTTGTGCCTAAATAACTCTGTGCAGCTTGAATGTCTGACATTGCATAATCATCTGATAGTTTCATTTTATAATCCACACCTTCCTCTATTTGTGTGTAATCGAGAGTTATATTTCTTTCAAAGCGATCATAAATTGCCGGTGCAATGACGTCATAACCATTTGAAGCAAATTTATGACAAACAGCCTGAATATGATCTGTGATTCCAAAAATTTCCTGAATGACAACGATGTTTCCAATTGGATCATCAGCTTTGACTGAGAAGGCATCTAATTCATGTCCGTCTTTCGCCTTTAATCGAATCCATTCACTGTTCATCAAATACTCCATCTATGGGTTGTTTATGTTTTAATGATTTTATTAGAATAGGATTTGTTATGAAAGTCGAAAACAAAAGAGTCATTATCACAGGTTCAGCAAACGGCATCGGATCTTCCTTATCGCATGTCTTTAGAAAAAAAAATGTCGAATCAATGATATTGGTTGACCTTGATGAATCAAATAACCTAAAGCTTGCAAATCAAGTAGGCGGTATACCCTATAAAGCAGATGTTGGAAATGAAGATGACATCATCAATCTCGTTGAATTTGCAAAACAAGAAATGGGCGGAATAGATATCTTTTGTTCAAATGCAGGTATTTCAGGAGCAGGTGGTTTGCTCAGTACATCGAATGAAGATTGGAATGCTATATGGAATGTAAATGTTATGTCACATATTCATGCAGCAAAACATGCATTACCAATGATGTTAGATCAAGGGTCTGGGTATTTTATGAATACTGCTTCAGCTGCAGGTTTATTAACGCAATTAGGTGCAGCAGGTTATTCGGTAACAAAATCAGCTGCTGTGAGTTTTGCTGAGTGGCTAAAAATCACCTATGGCGAGAGAGGTATAGGTGTATCTTGCCTATGCCCTCAAGGTGTTCGAACACCTATGGTTGAGGATGCGCCTGAAATTGTTGGTTCACTCGTAAGCATTGATGGTCTTTTAGAACCCGATGATGTAGCCAATGAGGTCATTGAATGTATTGAGAGGGATCAGTTTTTAATCACACCTCACCCGGAGGTAGTTGACTATATGAAAATAAAAGTCAGTGATCCAGATAGATGGATAGCAGGTATGCAGTCATTAACAAAACAATTAATTGAGGCTTTTCCAGATGCAAAGCCCATGTTGAGAGATTTAAGTACTGAGGAAGAGTTAGACTGACAAATTGGTTAGCGCCTTAGGTATTGCATCTACATATCTTTGAACATCAGATAAATTTCCCATGCTGACTCTAGACCAATTATGGTAATCACCATATTTGCCTCTGATGAGTATATTTTCTTTTAACATTTCATCTCTGAATTTGTCAGCATCAATACTGCCTAGATTGACAAGGATAAAGTTTGTTTCTGATGGCAAATAACTCAGACCATTTGATTTCAGTCCGATTTCTACAATTTCTTTGGCTTGATTGATCTTGTCCCTAGAAAAATTCATAAAATCCTTGTCTTCATATGAAGCAATTGCAGCTGATACGCCTGCCATAGATAATGATGCTTCACCAGTACCATTGAATCTAATTTCATTTATAACATCAGGTTGACCGATCATATATCCGACTCTTTGACCGGCTAATCCATATATTTTTGAGAATGTCCTAGAAATAGCTACATTATAGCCATCTCTAACAAGGTCTACCATTGAGTTAGTTTCTGGCTCAGATGTCACCTCATTATAGGCTTCATCAACAACAACCAATGCATTTTCTGACATTCTCTTTACTGATTCTCTTAAAAGTTCAGAATTGATAATCATTCCTGATGGATTATTTGGATTTACAATGAAAACCACTGAAACATTTTTTCTGCTTAATGACTCAATTGATTGAAGGTCTATTGTCATGTCTTCATTGTCATTGACTCTAATCACTCTAGCACCAGAGTTCTTTGCTAGACTCAGGTGAACATCATAAGTTAGCCCTGTTGAAAGTATTGTTCCTTGACGAGCTTTAACTTGAGATAAGATAGTCAAAGCTTGAGTTGAGCCAGCACTGATTGCAATATTAGCGTTATCCAATCCATTGTAGTCAGCAATCATGGATTTTAAGTAATCAACAAGATGATCAGGATAATAGGCACCTTTAAAGGAAGAGGTCTTTATGGCTTCAATGGCACGCTCACTTGGTCCATAGTAGTTTTCATTCCAGTGCAACCTTGCCAGTCCTTCTTTAGGCCCATAGTTTAGATTTTCTGCATAAAGTGGGAATGGAATGATATTAGAGGCAAGACCAATACCAGCAAAATGAGCTGATTTTCTAATTAATTGTCTTCTGGTAAATTTCATGCAAATTAGAGATTAACTTTTTTTATTATTTAATGCTATACAAGATGAAGGTACTATCAATAAATGCCTAATAATAAATCAACACAATTTCAAAAAGACGTATGGGAAGCCATAGATAAGATTCCTTTTGGTGAAACAAGAACATACAAAGAATTGGCTTCATCTATAGGCCATCCCAAAGCATATAGAGCTGTTGCCAATGCATGCGGTAAGAATCCAAATCCCGTAAGCACTCCATGTCATCGGGTCATATCATCCGATGGAACGATTGGAGGATACTCGGGCAAAGGAGGAATTAAAAAGAAAAAAGCATTATTGAAAAAAGAAGGAATTTTATTCGATTAATAATTATTTATGAACACCTTAACTAAGCATTTGAATCAAATGACATAGATGGTTCATTCAATTAATATGTGTTTTCTTAGCAAGGAGTAAATGATGAAAGATTTTAAAGGTAAAACAGCCGTGATAACTGGAGCTGCCAGCGGTATTGGTTATGCATTGGCAGAAAAATTTGCCAATGAAGGAATGAACATTGTTCTTGCTGATATTGAACAAGATGCTCTCGATATTGCTGTCAAAAAGATATCAGACATTGGTGTTGAGTCATGTGGCATCAATATCGATGTGATGCATAAAGACTCTGTGGATCACTTATTTAACGAATCAGTAAAAGCTTTTAGTAAGATTCATATTCTTTGTAATAATGCCGGTGTGGCCAGCACTGTAGTTGCCGATGGAATATGGGAACTAGATGAAAAAGACTGGGATTGGGTTTTGGGAGTTAATTTTTACGGCACGCTTTATGGCATTCAATCATTTGTACCCCACATGATCAATCATAAGGAAGAGGGGCATGTCTTGAATACAATATCTCTTGCAGGAATTTTGCCAGGTGAGGCAATTTATGGTGTCAGCAAACATGCTGCATTAGCATTAAGTGAATCATTATGGCAAGGATTAAAGAATATCAAATCAAACATTGGTGCATCAGTATTGTGCCCAGGTTTTGTCAATACGAATATTATTGAATCAAATCGTAACAGGCCAGATCATCTTTCCTCTTCAAATAAGACAAATTTTATTCTGAAAAAACTGGCTTCTTCAGTTTTAAAGAGGGGTAAAGAACCCAATGAAATCGCCGACACAACATTTGATGCTATCAAGCAGAATCATTTTTATATCCTTCCTCATACAAGTTATGACGATATGATCAAAGAGAGGTTTTCAAGGATTCTTTCAAGAACTGAACCTCAATCTGCTGACATGCAGGAAATTCTAAAAGGAACACTCATGGGCAATAAAGGCGAGTGGTAATTTTATACAAAATTCTTCGATACATCGTTATTGCAATTATTTGTTTGTTCATTGCCTTTATTGCATTACTGGTTTACTTGTTTGTCACTCAAGCAAATATCGAACAAGTCAACTATATTGAGGGATGTCAATCCGATGATGCTTTGACTGTTTATTGTGACTTTCAAAATCCTGAAGATCTAGCAGCACTACCCGATGGAAGGCACATACTCGTATCCGAATTCGGTGCAATCACCCCATTGAGCCCAGTTAATGTTCGTGGAAATTTATCATTATTGGATACGACAAATGGCACTAAGAAAAATATAGAAATCGAAATGTCTAATAATGTCTGGGGAGATCCAGAATGCGAGAGAGAGAACATGATATTTTCTCCCCATGGAATCGATACCAATCAACGACTAGATGGATCTTATCAACTGGCTATCGTCAATCATATGCCTACAGAAACCATTGAATTATTTGAATTGATTGAAATCAATGATGCTTGGTCACTTATATGGAGAGGGTGCGTTGATGCCCCAGCGCATGGATACTTCAACGATGTCGCACTGAAGTCCAATGGTTCATTTTATGTTTCCCAAATGTACGATAAAAATATATCCCTGTTGATGCTTGCTGTCATGGACACCACAAAAGAGGATACGGGTTACGTCTATCATTGGACAAGAAAAAAGGGTTTTAAAAGATTAATCAATACAGATGGCGCTTTTCCAAACGGCGTTGAGTTGTCTAACGATGAAAGCAATTTATTTATTAACTATGCATTTGGCAATAAGATATCAAAATACAATTTGAGCTCAAAGACAATAGAAGCATCATTCAGTATGAACGGAATACCAGACAACATTACAATCGACGGCGATTACCTATGGGTTGGGGCTCAAGATTACAGCGGTTTAGATTCATTGATTTACTGTGGGGTATTTGCAAAAGATATTTTTGAGGATCCGATGATCAATCAATGCCCACTTCCATTTGCAGCTTATCATCTAAAACAATCTGATTTATCGCTTGTCAATTCTTACAAATATTCAAATACTGTCATGGGCACTGCGACTGTTGCATTATCAGTGAATGGACAGTTATATTTTGGCACATATCACGGCGATCGAATCGCCTCAGTAGAAATATCAAAGGAGTAACAATGAAGGCTTATTTATGCAAAGAATTTGGACCAATCGCTTCACATAAAATAGAGAGTATTGATATCCCAACACCGGGTGATAATGATGTCCTCATTGAAGTCTATGCAGCAGGCGTGGCATTCCCTGATGTTTTGGTGGTTCAAGGTTTATATCAAATCAAGCCTGAATTCCCATTTTCACCAGGTGGAGAATTTACAGGTCTCATAAAGGATGTAGGCTCAAAAGTTAAGGGATGGAAGCCAGGAGACCGAGTCATAGGATTCAAAGGTAGCGGTGGTTTTGCTGAATACGCAATTTGTAATCAGTTTAATATTATGCCATTACCAGAATCGATGGATTATTTGACAGGCTCAATCTTTCCATTGAATTATGGGACATCAATACATGCTTTCAAGCAAAGAGCTGAACTTCAAGAAAATGACAACGTTCTGATAATGGGTGCGGCTGGAGGATTAGGCATTACAGCGATACACGTAGCTAAAGCAATGGGAGCAAGAGTCATTGCTGCTGCATCAGAGGTGGAAAAATTAGAGCTCTGCAAAGAAGCAGGTGCCGATGAAGTCATTCTTTATTCAAAAGACTTAAGCGACAGTGATGATCAAAAAGCTTTCTCGAGTCAAATTAAAGAACTCACCAATGGAAATGGTGTCGATGTAGTATTTGATCCAGTCGGGGGTCATTATGCAGAACCAGCTTTGAGAGCGATGGCATGGAAGGGAAGGTATCTTGTGATTGGATTTACATCAAGTATTCCAAAGATTCCACTTAACTTGGCATTGCTAAAAGGTTGTCAGATTGTAGGTGTTTTTTGGGGCAGCTTCTGCATGAGAGAAGCAATGCTGAATGCAAAAAACTTCAATGAGTTATTTGAAATGCATGCCAAAAAATTGATACAGCCAAAAGTGGAAAAGATTTATTCTCTTGAGCAAACAAGAGAGGCAATTGAGTCATTAGCAAACCGAGAAGCAAAAGGTAAAGTGGCAATACAAATCAAAAGCGATTAAGTAGAAGGAAAGAATGTGAAATGAATGAGGTTAGTTTTTACTGAAAATCAGTTCCTCATCCTTAACATTTCCATATCTTAGGTCCACAACATCCTTAATGTAATTCTGAGTATTTCTCCATGGATCCCTGTCACCATTTCTTGGGAATAGATGTGCTGATCTTGTTACATAACCAGAATTAAAATCTAGCCATGTTCCATCTTCACCAATTTCCGAGTTTGGCGATGGTGTTGCAACTTTGTAATCATGCTTATCCATATAATTTAGGATCTTGCATGTATACTCAGCTGTTAAATCAGCTCTTAAAGTCCATGAAGCATTTGTATAGCCAAAAGTCCATACCACATTTGGAACATTACTGACCATCATGCCTTTGAATGTCATGGTATCTGAAATATCGATGGTCTCATCATCTACTTTTATTTCAATATTGCTGCATATCATCAATTTTAAACCGGTTGCAGTCACGATGATATCAGCTGGTAACTCATTGCCTGATTTGAGCTTAATTCCATTTGATGTAAATGAATCAACATGATCTGTGACAACTGACGCTTTACCCTCATTAATGGCATTGAATAAATCACCATCTGGGACGAGACAAAGACGTTGCTCCCATGGATTATAAGAAGGTGTGAAATGCTTATCTACGTTGTATTCTGGATTAAGCTTTTCTTTTACTACACCAATCAAGAATTCTTTAATCAGTTTCGGATCTTTTCTTGCCCGCTTAAAGAACCATGATTGCAATTGGATATTTTTCCATCGCATAACAAAGTAAGACACCGTCTTCCCCATGAATCGCCTAAAGAAAGCACCAATGGGGTCTATATTGGGTCTAACCATATAATATGTGGGTGAGCGTTGTAGCATGGTGATATGTTTTGTTTCATCTGCCATAGATGGAATCAATGTGACTGCGGTGGCGCCACTTCCTATAACCACAACATTCTTGTCTTTATAATTTAGATTTTCTGGCCAATGTTGAGGGTGAATAATATCTCCATTGAAATCACTTTGACCTTCGAATTCAGGCTCATGACCATTCTCATAATCATAGTATCCAACACAAAAGTATAGGAAATTACATGAAATCATGCTCTCATTGCCATGAGCGCTATCTTGATAAGTGACATACCATTTTGATTCATCTGACTTCCACCATGCTTTGGTTACGTGCGAGTCATATTGAATCTTGTCTCTAAAACCATTTTCATCCACGACATCATTTAAATAATCAAGAATGGCACCACCACCTGCAACCAAGTTTTTTCCGGTCCATGGTTTGAATCTGTAACCCATCGTTGTCATATCAGAGTCAGACCGAATTCCCGGATATTTAAATAAATCCCAGGTTCCACCTAAATTATTCCGAGATTCAAGAATCTTAAAGCTTTTACTTGGGCACTTATTTTTTAAATAATATCCAGCACCAATCCCAGATATGCCAGCACCAACAATTAATACATCTATGTGTTCTTCATTCATTTCTATGGTTACTTCCAACTGAGAAGATTGTAATATATCTTATTCCACTGTTGTTAAATTTCATAGACGATGAACTATTTAGTACTGGCAAGAAAATGGCGCCCCAAGAGCTTTTCAGAAGTCTCAGGGCAAGATCATGTTGTAAAAGCCATTCAAAACTCACTCAAGCAGAATAAAGTACATCACGCATTGTTATTCACAGGAACGAGAGGTGTGGGGAAAACCACCATTGCTAGATTATTTGCCAAATCTCTCAATTGTGACACTGGTATCACACCTGAGCCATGCGGTAAATGTGAATCATGTGTTTCCATTGATGAGGGTAACTTCATGGATTTAATAGAAGTTGATGCAGCATCACAAAGAGGAATCGATGATACCAGAGACTTATTAGAGAATACCCAATACACACCAACAGTAGGACGATACAAAGTTTACTTGATCGACGAAGTACATCAGCTCACAAAAGAGGCATTCAATGCACTTTTAAAGACACTCGAAGAACCCCCAGAACATATGAAATTCTTATTGGCAACCACAGAGAGTGAAAAAATCCCAATCACAGTCTTATCTAGGTGTTTAAAGTTCAATTTAAAGAAAATATCAGAAGAGCAAATTACTCAGAGAATGAAAGAAATACTTGATGCGGAAAAGATAAAATATGAGGAGGGCGCGTTATCTATTATCAGTAAATCGGCTGATGGAAGCATGCGAGATGCATTGAGTTTGTTGGATCAGGCGCTAGCTTATGAAGACTATGAATTGTCTGAAAACAATGTAATCGATATGCTGGGATTGATTGACAATAAATATGCTCTTTCGATTGTCCAATTTATTCTTAATCAAGATTCAGAACTGCTCAGAGAGCAGCTCGACGGATTGGATTCAAAACATCCAAATTACAATGATGTACTAGATAACATCGCAAGCATTGCTCAAGAAATTGCCTATCTTCAAGTATTAGATGCTTCTAAAGTCGATGTTCAGGATGAAATCATCGAATTATCAAATAATCATTCACCAGAACTCATCCAATTGATTTATCAGATTGCCATCAATTCAAAAAAAGACCTGTCTTTGGCTCCCAGTGCCAGAGAAGGATTCACAATGGCCGTACTCAGAATGTTTGCTTTTCAACTATCTGATGAGCAATCTGTCGAAAATAGAACGCCAGACACTGCACAAAAAAAAATTAAAAAATCTGAGCCATTAACCAATGGAAACTTAGAAACAAGCATTATTTCATCGAAAAACTGGACGAATGAAGTCTCAAAAATGGATATCAGGGGAGCCGTTAAACAACTCGCGTCCAATTGTTCCTTTGATCATATCGATAATCATATCCTCTACTTAAAAATTCACAGCGAAAATGAACATCAAATGATCGATCGAGCTGTAGATGGTTTGAACTCATTTCTTATCAATCAATATGAAGAGGTGAATAAAGTCATTATTCAAGTTGAAAAAGAAAATGGAAAAACCCTGGCAGGCGAAGAAAAAATTAAAAATGAAGAGCAAATCATTATGAATGAGTCGAGAGCCAGTTCTGATCCTTTGGTTCAAGAATATGTGGATCTATTTGATGCCACGATTGAAGAGACGAAATGAAGCACTTTAGTCCAATTCTGCAAGATCTTGTTAATGCATTTAAGGGCCTTCCAGGTATTGGAGTTAAGAGTGCTCAAAGAATTGTATTTAATCTGATTCAACAGAATCAGGAAAAAGCATTATTTCTCTCAGATGCCATTAAAAATGCTCTAGATAATATCAACGAGTGCTCGAATTGCAGAATGTATACAGATTCTGAAGTATGTGAAATTTGTAGCGATCAAAAAAGAGATTCAGCATTGCTTTGTGTAATTGAATCACCTGCAGATATGATAGCGATTGAGAATTCAATGTCTTTCAACGGTAGATACTTTGTTTTAATGGGAAAACTTTCTCCACTCGATGGCATAGGACCGGATCAGCTTAAACTCGATAAGCTAGAATCAATTATAAAAGATGGCTCCGTGAAGGAAATTATCTTGGCAAACAGCCCTACAATTGAAGGCGAAGCAACAGCATCATATATATTAAGCCTTATAGAAGATACAGATATAGAGGCCACTAGAATTGCATACGGGGTACCTATGGGTGGTGAACTTGAATATGTTGACTCAAGCACATTGACTCAAGCTTTGAATAATCGATCACTGGTAACTAAGAAATAGATTCCAGTATTTTTACATAGTGAGTGTGTCGTCTTTTCGATGATTCAGAATTTAGCATTGAATCTTTCACAGAGCATTGCGGCTCATTTACATGTAGACAATCTCTGTACTTACAATCATTCCTTGTAGATAACATTTCAACGAATCCATTTTGAATATGATGTTTATTTGAAATATCTGGATATAAATTTTCCATACCTGGTGTATCAAAAAGAAAAGTATGATCACCCATGATATGGACCTTAGTTGTTGTTGTGGTATGCCTTCCGCGTCGATTTTTTTCTGAAAGTGTATTGGTTTTTATTGTTTGTTCCTTCAGTAACCAATTTATCAGTGTCGACTTTCCTACACCAGATTGACCCAGTAATATGGAAGATTCATTTTTTAAGATATCCAATAGCGAATCCTTATTGATATTCTCTTTTGCAGAGACAACAGATATTGGATAACCCAGATCAAGATAATAATTGAGTGATTCTTTGAGAGATACATGATCTAAATCAGATTTATTGATGACGATATTGACATTGCATTGATTTGTCTCAGCAATCAGTATCAGCTTGTCCAGTAAGAATAAATTGGGTTTGGGTTGAGAGGACAACACAATAACGACATTGCTTACATTATTCGCAATATTTTGAGTCACACCATTCGACCCCATTTTCTTGAGTGAATTGTCCTGATCTAGTATTTTTTGAATGGTGCAATCATCAGAAATAAGTTCATTACAAATGACCCTATCACCAATCACCAGATTTGATTGTTTCTGAATTAAAATAAATGATTGAAAGCCATCAATCGTATTCCAGCAAAGCCCTCTATTGCCATAGAGTTCAGTTACAATCGATATTTTATTTGGTGCAGTCATTATTTAAGTTTTCTCAATATGATTGTTTAAGTTTGATAAAATCTCTCTCTATGTCAAATTCTTCAAAACGACTCATATGGATTGACCTTGAGATGACAGGTCTTGATACATTTAATGATTCAATTCTAGAAATTGCAACCGTTGTGACTGATGCTGACTTAGAAATTGTCGCTGAAGGACCCAATTTAGCAATTTACCACGATGATGAGAGGCTTGATCAAATGGATGATTGGAACAAAAGAACTCATTCAAGATCTGGTTTATTGGATCGGGTGAGGTCTTCAAGCTTATCCATTAGAGATGCTGAAGATCAAACCTTAGAATTTCTAAAAAAATTGACAAATAAAAAAGAAGCTCCGCTGTGTGGGAATAGCATATGTCAAGACAGGCGATTCCTAGCTAGACTCATGCCTGACTTGGAAGATCATTTTCAATATCGGAATCTAGATGTGACCTCAATTAAGATTACAGCTCAACTATGGGCACCTGATATCTCAAGATCATTTGTTAAAAACTCTAATCATCTAGCGAGAGATGATATTTATGACTCAATATATGAGCTGAGACACTATCGGAATCATTTCCTCAAAGTCGAGCTTGATTAAGCAAAAAATAACCAAATATTTGAA
>CACJRN010000010.1 GCA_902595845.1 uncultured Gammaproteobacteria bacterium | reverse complement strand
CAAAATAGCACGCTGGGCAAGAAGCCAAGAATTATTGAAGTTATTGGCGATGTTAAATTCCCTGGTAAATACCCTCTCTCAGAAAATATGACGATTGAGAAAGCAATCTTTGCTTCAGGGGGTTTAAGAAATACTGCATACGCACCAGAAATAGAAATATTCAATTTTGATAGAAATGGAAAAACATACAAAACAAGTAGCATTTCTATGTCTTTTAATAATAATAAAACAAGAAAAATGAGCTTGAGCCCAATGACAATCATTAGTGTCAAGTCAGTTCCAGTCATTGTAAGAAAAGTGAATATTCAAGGCGCTGTACATTTTCCAGGAGAGTATGTAGTCGAAGAAAACGAATCTCTGAGGAGCCTTCTAAAGAGAGCTGGTGGTTTGTTGCCAAACGCAAATCCAGATGGTTCAGTTTTTCTTAGGAATTCGATAAAAGATCTAGAGGAAAAAAGGCTTAAAGAGGCTGATTTGACTCTTAGAAGAGAATTATTGATTGGTAGAAATAGCGGATTAGGCGAAGTTTCAAATACCTCAAGAGAGATTGGAGAACAGCTCTCTAATCTTGCAGAGGATCTCAAGTCTGTCAAAGCGCTCGGTAGATTAGTCATCAATCTCTCAGGAATTATTGATGGTAAAGATAATCTATCTCTATTGGATGGAGATAAAATAATGATCCCATATATTCAGGAGCAAGTATCGGTAATTGGTGAGGTTTTCGCACCAAGTAATCACGTTATTGACTTCAATCTTGGCTATATGGATTACATCGATAGAAGTGGAGGCTTTACTCAAGTTGGAGACAAGGATAATGTTTATATAATCAGAGCCGATGGTTCCATCGATAGACCAAACAAGTCATCAGGATTTTTTAGAGGATCAACTCAATTGCTTGAGCCAGGGGATACGATTGTTGTTCCACTTGAAGTAACCAGCTTCTCATCTACCCAGGCCCTCACAGAGGTAAGTCAAATTATATACCAGCTTGCAGTTGCAGCAGCAGCAGTATCGAGCTTCTAACAAAGCATAACCTAAGATGAATAATCAAACATTTGAGAAGGGCATATTAAAGAATTCTGATCTAATAGACATATCGGAGCTTATTGAATTACTTATCAACCATTATAAATATATAATATTCATTACATTTGGTTTCACATTCTTAGTTAGCATCTATATTTTTTCTCAGCCAAATGTATATAGATCAGAGGCATTAGTAACACCAGTTGATGGTCAGTCTGAATCAATCCAATCTTTTTCTAGTCAGTTTGGAGGCTTAGCTGCATTAGCTGGAATCGGGAATAATAAAATTAATAGCGTTGATACAAATATTGCCATACTCCAGTCTAGGGTATTGATTAAAGGCTTTATTGAAGAGAAGAATTTGATGAGATCAATTTTTTCTGAAAATTGGGATGAGAAAAATAATCAATGGATTAATGGAAAAATCCCCAATATAGACTCAGCAATTAGCAAACTTCAGTCAGCAATTCAGGTTATTGACAAGAAGCAAATGAAAGTTGTCAGCATTGACTGGACAGATCCAGTTTTAGCTACTCAGTGGTGTAATGAAATAGTAATTTACTTAAATAACCATATTAGAAAACAAAAGATAGAAGAAGCTGAAAAAAGTATCTACTTCCTTGAAGAAGAGCTTAAAAAAACAAGTCTAGTAAATAATAAATCAATACTCTTTGGATTAATTGAAGAACAAACTAAGAATATTACACTAGCCAATGTGAGAGAAGAGTATGCATTTAAGTTTATAGATATGGCCTATCTTTCTACAACAAATAAAGTAAGACCACTGAGGACTCAAACTATTATTTTTGGATCAATTGTGGGTTTTATTATTAGCATATTAATCGTATTATCAATCGTTCTTATAAAGAAGTTAAAACCTAGATTTAACTGATCAATATAAATATTTAAGCTCAAGTAAGAGACATCAGATTGATATATTTAGAGGATAAAATTTTCCTAGCTGGCCATAAGGGTATGGTCGGATCTTCTATTTTGAAGTTACTCAAGGATCAAGGTTTTAAGAATATTTTGATCCTTCCAAGAAAAGAACTTGATTTACTAAATAGAGCTAACGTAGAGGCTCTTCTCAAGTCAGAAAAGCCGAGGATAGTGATTACAGCTGCAGCAAAGGTTGGCGGTATATATGCTAATGATAATTTTCCTGCCGAGTTCATTCATGAAAACCTTACGATACAAAATAATATTATCCATGGAGCTTATCTCGCAAACGTAGAAAAATTGATCTTTCTTGGTAGTTCATGCATATATCCTAAATTATCATCACAGCCTATGAGTGAAGATATCCTGCTGAGTGGTCAATTAGAACCAACAAATGAACCCTATGCGATAGCAAAGATTGCAGGAATCAAAATGTGCGAATCATATAATAGACAATATGGATGTGATTTCAGATCCTTAATGCCAACAAATCTATATGGGCCAAATGATAATTTTGATACTAAAAATGCACATGTCATTCCAGCAATGCTATACAAGTTTCATAATGCAAAAATAAATAAACTCAAATCTGTGGAGATTTGGGGTACAGGAAAGCCAAAAAGAGAATTTCTTCACGTTGATGATTTGGCATCTGCAGTATTATACATTTTAGGCCTTGAAAAAGAGTCTTATCAAATGAATACAAAACCTATGACATCACATATCAATGTTGGAAGTGGTAACGAAATTATGATCTCTGAATTAGCAGAAATTATTATGGATGTGGTTGGCTTCAAGGGAGAAATACTGTTCAATACTGAAATGCCAGATGGAACGCCAAGAAAGTTGCTTGATACATCATTAATCAATAAGATGGGCTGGCGTTCATCAATTGAGCTAGAAGATGGACTTCATTCTACTTATGATTGGCTATGCAGTAATTTAGAATCAATAAGAAGCTGAAAATGAAAAGAGTTGCATTAATTACGGGAATAACAGGACAGGATGGCGCATATCTTGCAGAATTCCTTATTAACAAGGGCTATGAGGTTCATGGGATCAAGAGGAGAACTTCTCTTATCAATACAGATCGTATTGATCATCTTTATCAAGAAGTTGATGTCAAAGATAGAAATTTTATACTTCATCATGGTGACATGACAGAGTCGTCAAGCATTATAAGGATCATGAATGATATTGAGCCCAATGAAGTTTATAATCTGGCTGCTCAGTCACATGTAGCAGTTTCATTTGAACAACCTGAGTATACAGCAAATACAGACGCGCTAGGAACCCTTAGAATCCTTGATGCAATTAGGATTCTCAAACTAAATGACAAAACTAGATTTTATCAGGCATCTACCTCAGAACTTTTTGGCAAGGTTATGGAAACACCTCAGACCGAGAACACGCCATTCTATCCAAGAAGCCCTTATGGTGTAGCAAAACTATATGCATATTGGATTACTGTAAATTATAGGGAAGCATATGGCATTTATGCCTGCAATGGAATCCTTTTTAATCACGAATCACCTCTAAGAGGAGAGACATTTGTAACAAGAAAGATAACGAGGGCTCTTTCTAGAATATCTCTAAACTTACAAGATCATCTATACATAGGGAATTTAGATTCAAAGAGAGATTGGGGTCATGCGAGAGACTTCGTCGAAGCACAATGGTTGATGCTTCAGCAAGATTCTGCAGAGGATTTTGTTATATCAACTGGTCAGCAATATTCTGTTAGACAGTTTATCGAGCTGGTTGGTAAGAAACTTGGCATGGAGCTTTACTGGAAAGGCTCAGGCGCTGATGAAGTGGCTATTGATAAAATAACAGAAAAAACAGTTGTCAAAGTTTCAGAAAGATACTACAGACCAACAGAGGTTGAAACTCTTCTAGGTGATTGCAGTAAAGCCAAAGAAAAGCTTGGATGGTCGGCAAAAACAAGCTTTGAAGAACTAGTTACAGAAATGGTTGATGCTGACCTAGAGTCAGCAAAACAAGAAAAGATTTTAAACTCTTACCAATCTAGGGAATGAATTAAATCGGAGAAGCAGATGGATATTTCAAATATTAGTAGCATAAAAAATATTGCATTTGGTCGAGGTGCTTTTAGCCAACTAAAATCAATCATATTGGAAAGGCAGTCAATTCATGAAATAGAAAATAAGTCTAAAAATTTTGTAATTTATATCGATGACTTTTTTGAATCAAATGAGGCTATGATTAATCCATTGAAATCAATTGAGAATACTGAAATCTATTACATAGACTCATCAAAAGAGCCTACTACGACTTTAATTAATGATCTTAGAGATAGACATCAATCTCAGAGTGAGAGTCCAGGAGGTCTAGTTGCAATTGGTGGTGGCGTGACTCTTGATATAGTAAAAGCGTTGAGTAACCTCTTGAATAATGAGGGAGATGCGGAAGACTATCAAGGTTGGGACTTGGTCAAAAATAAGGGAGTTTACAAGATTGGTGTGCCTACACTTTCGGGGACAGGTGCTGAAAGCTCAAGAACCTGTGTATTGATAAATGAAAAAACAGGATTAAAGCTGGGGATGAATAGCGACTTTACGTTATTTGACGAACTTTTATTAGATCCTGATTTAACACGGTCAGTGCCTAAAGATATTTTTTTCTACACTGTAACTGATGCATATTTTCATTGTGTTGAACCACTCAGCGGAATGCTAAGGAATGATTTTGCGGATTCATATGCAAAGATGGGCAAATCTCTTTGCGAAGAAATATTTAAACTTGATGATATTAGATCAAATGACGGTAGAACCAAAGCAATGCTAGCCTCTTATTTTGGAGGAATTGCAATTGCAAATAGCATGACTGCTTTAGTGCACCCTTTTTCCGCTGGCTTGAGTGTTGTTCTCCAGGTCCCCCACACTCTAGCGAATTGTTTGGTTATGCTTGCCATGGAAGAGTACTATCCCAATGAACATCGGATTATTAGCGATGCTATTGAAAGGCACGGCATTAAGGTACCTAGGGGTATTTGCAACGATTTGAGTAATGAACAGTTCGATAAATTATATGATTCATCCATCATTCATGAGAAGCCACTCACCAATGGACTTGGTGATGATTTCAAAAGTATCCTAACCAAGGATAAGGTTATAGAAATATTTAATAGGATTTAGGTTATGAACTTCAAAATACCATTTTCTGGGCGTGGTCATGCATATGTTGAAAGCGAGATAGAAGCAGTTATTGAGGCTATGCATGCACCTCTTTCTCTTACTCAAAGTAAATATAAGGATGAATTTGAAAAATCATTCTCTGATTACGCAGGATCAAAATATTCATTCACTGTAAATACAGCAACATCTGCCTTGGAGTTATCTGCACAGATATGCCAATTTAAAAATAATGATGAAGTCATCATTCCATCACATACTTATACATCCAGCGCATACCCTTTTTTAAAAGCCGGTGCAAAAATTGTTTGGGCTGATATAGATCTTCAGACCAGAGTGGTAACAAAGGAAACAATCGAAGCTTGCTTAACAAAAAATACAAGGGCAATTGTTGTTCCACACTTGTATGGTTTTGGAGCACAGATCGATGAGATTGTGGAGTTAGTTGAAGGTATGAATATAGTAGTTGTTGAAGATGCCGCTCAATCTTTAGGAGTAAGATTGGATACAAGGATGACAGGGACTTTTGCTGATTTTGGTGTTTTTTCTTTTCACTCTCACAAGAATATGACGACCCTTGGTGAGGGAGGAATGATAACTACGAATGACTCAAAATATAAAGAGTTAATACCAATGCTTAGGCACAATGGCCACTGTGGCTTTAATTTTGAGAGAGAGAATTATTGGCAGCCTGCTATGGGAAATGTGGACCTTCCTATCCTTGATAATGAACCAATTATGCCAAGTAACTATTGTTTGGGAGAAGTCGAGTGCGCGATCGGTATTGAGTTGTTAAAAAGGATTGATCAACTCAATGATCAAAAGAGAGAAAGAGCTATTTACTTTATTGATGCAATGCAAGATTTTGATCAATTAGAGTTTCATAGAGTTGATAATGATAGACACAACTATCATCTATTGGTTGCAATGGATAAGAGTGGTAAAAGGGATAGTTTTATAAGAAAAATGGCATTCGATGAAGGTATTCAGTGCGTTGTTCAGTACTATCCACTCAATCGCTATGATCTCTATCAAAAGCTAGGTTATGGAGAGGCCAATTGCCCTAATGCTGATAGATTTTTTGACAATATGATTTCATTCCCATTTCAACACATGTTGACAGATTCTGAATTAGATCAAATTATCGACTCAACAAAACGCGTATTGAAGAGTCTTTAAATAACCAAGAGAAGAAAATGGTAATTATTTTTAGAGTAATTGCTAACCCTCTAGTTGGGTCAGGTCATGTATATAGATCATTAACTCTAGCTCATGAGATGTCTGAGAATAAAGTTTTATTTATTACAGAAGACTCAGATAGCAAGACAGTGAATAAGATTATTAATGGTCAATTTCCGATAATCAGTGAAAAGAAAGATAATATTGTTCAAAGGCTACTCTCTGAAATGCCAGATATAGTTATTAATGATATTTTGGATACACATGAGCATGATGTGTTTCCTCTAAAAAATGCAGGTATTAGAGTGATTAATTTTGAGGATCTTGGCAGTGGTGCTAAGCAAGCAGATATTACTATTAATGAACTTTTTGAAACTCCAATTATTGAGTCAGATAATATTCTTTGGGGAAGTCAGTATTTTTTTGTAAGAGAAGAGTTTGATAATGCAAATCCTCATGAGTCATTTAAAGATGTTAAAAGTGTTCTTTTGTCTTTTGGAGGTATTGATAAACTAAATTGTACATTGAAAGCATATTTGTCAATCAAGGAATTCTGTAAACAACATCAAATTAAGATAAGCATTGTGACAGGTCCAGGGTATTTGGAATATGAAAAACTGGAAGAATTAACAAAAAATGACGAGAACACAGTTTTAAAAAATTCACCCGGAATTATTTCAAAGATCATGGAGAAATGTGAGATAGCAATAACATCAAATGGAAGAACTGTTTATGAGCTTGCTCACATGAATATCCCATCAATTGCAATACCTCAGCATGATAGAGAAGGAACGCATGAGTTTGCATCTTCAGACAGAGGCTTTGTTGTTCTAAAGAAAAATTCTCCACAATCAGAGGAGATAACAAGCGATATTTTTCTTGCATTTCAGAAGCTAGTTGAAAATCATTCGCATAGAAATGATCTTTATTCAAAAATGAGGCAGTATAAGTTTGATAAAAATAGAAAAAAAGTCGTTAACTTAATTCTAAACAAATCGTCTTAATCATAGGATGAAAACAATAGGAATTATTCAAGCAAGGATGGGCTCGCATAGGCTGCCCATGAAAATGTTAATGGATTTTAATGGTTATCCGCTTATTGAGTGGATTATTAAGAGGGTCAGGAAAGCAAAGAATATTGATGAGTTTGTAGCTGCAATTCCACAAACAAAAGAAAATGATGAATTATCTGATCATCTAGAATCATTTAATGTAAATGTATTTAGAGGAAGCGAAAATGATGTGCTTAATCGATTTTATGAAGCTTCTATCGAGTACTCAGCTGATCTAATAGTAAGGATTTGTGGAGATAATCCGCTTATATGTGCCAGCGAATTAGATCGATTAGTCGAGTTCTATAAAGCCAATAACTGCGATTATGCCTATAACCATATGCCAAGAAACAACAGATATCCAGATGGTCTAGGCGCTGAGATATGTTCATTTATGACTTTAGATAAAATAAATAATGTTGCAATAGAAGAAGATCATCGTGAACATGTTTTCAATTTTGTTTGGGAAAATAAAGAAGATTTTATTATTAAAACTTTTGACCCTCCTGAAATCATAGCTTATCCTCACTTGAAGTTTGATGTTGATACGCAGGAAGACTTGGATAAATTAAGGTTAAAGGACTATAAAATATCAATGGAAGCCAAAGAAATAATAGAATTAAATATTCAAAAAGATAAAAGAAAGCAATGAGACAGAACGAAATTAAAATAACCGACCTTATTGAAAAAGAAAATATTAAGGGAGATCCTAGTTTTGGTTACTGGAATGACTCTGATAAGGAATCAACAAAAGCATTTAATGTTGAGATAGGATTCAAAAAGCTTGAATCATCAACACATTTAACAGATGTTCATAAACAGCTGAATTTATGTATTGACTCTTCTTCGATATCTGAGGATCAGCAGACGATACTATCTCTAGGTTCTGGCACATGTTGGTTGGAATCATGGTGGCTAAAGAATAAACAACCTTCACATCTTACTGCAGTAGATTTTTCTAAGCATAGAATACATAAATTAGCTCCACTCACCCTTAAACATTATGGTCACAACTATCCCGTTGAATTAATAAGGGGTGATTTCCTCAATCTTGGTTTAGAGAAGAATTCATTTGATATTATTTTACTTAGCCAAGCCTTTCACCATTCACAGAGCCCTATTGAGTTACTCGAAGAGATTAATCGTATGGCTAAAAATGGTGCGAAAATTTTAATCATTGGCGAGCACTATTTTAATTTATTCGATCATTTGAAACAGGCAATTAAGCATTTTATTAAGCTAGCGATCAATTATAAAAACTATCGAAAAGATCGTAGCTTTTTTCCAAAGTATAGTGATCTGTTTCCACCTCATCTCGAGCAAGGAGACAAGCATTATTCAAAAGCGGAGTATATGGAGATGTTTGAAAAGGCAGGAAAATATCATATAGAGCATATAATTAACAAGAAAGAAAAGATACAAGCCTACGTCCTTACAATTCAAAAACCATAATCAGATGAAGACAATAGATATTTTTAATTTAGAGGTAAATCATGGCCTTGTAAGAAAGCCACTTATCATTGCTGAAGCTGGAGTCAATCATGAAGGAGATATGGAAAATGCAAAGCGCTTAATAGATGAAGCCTCGGAAGCAAACGCAGATGTAATAAAATTTCAAACTTACAAAGCAGAAACAATAGCATCAAAGGACTCTCCTTCCTATTGGGATAGGTCTGAGGAACCAACTGAAAGCCAGTATAAGCTATTTAAAAAGTATGATAAATTTTGGAAGAAAGAGTTTGAAGAGCTTAAGCTTCATTGCGATAAAGCTGGGATAGACTTTATGAGTACTCCATTTGATATTGACTCTGCTCTTTTTCTTAATGACTTAATGGATGTCTACAAGATATCCTCCTCTGACATAACAAATAAGCCTTTTATTGAGTACATAGCTGATTTTGGTAAGCCAATAATCCTATCAACAGGCGCCTCGAATACTGATGAAATTGATCGCGCAGTCAAATGGATAAAAAAGAAGAATGTTGATTTAGCTATTCTTCATTGTATTTTGAATTATCCAACTGAAGATGAAAATGCTAACCTTGGAATGATGAAAGATCTTCAGGTGAGATATCCAGATAATCTTATTGGACTTTCGGATCACACACTTCCAAAAAAAATGAAAACATTAGAGATGGCGACCTTAATGGGAGCTTCTATCATTGAAAAACATTTCACACATGACAAAACATTGCTTGGCAATGATCACTATCACGCAATGGATAAGAAAGATTTAGAGATGTTTAATTCTAGTATAGAAAATATCTTGAAATTAGTTGGAAGTCACAATAAAAGAGCATTGAACTCTGAGGATCCAGCAAGAAAAAATGCCAGAAGAAGTTTGGTTGCGAAACATCATATAGAAAAAGGAAAGACTATCACTAAGGAGGATTTGACATGGAAAAGGCCGGCTCATGGAATTTGCCCTTCTAAAATTGATGAAGTCTGTAGTTTTATATCTAATCAAAGTATCCCTGAAGATACAATTCTCCAATGGGAGATGTTTGCAAAAGAATAATATTAATTTCTTTGAGTCTATCTTATAGACTAGTAAGTAATTATTAAGATATATGGAATTATAATAAATATGAGAAAACTAGAATCACAAGTCGCTCAAATTGAGCATCTGTTTCAGGAGTCAATTACAGTTAAAGAAGCTTGTTTTGGAGAACAAATAGAAAATATTGCTCAAATGGGACTGGAGATTACTCAGTTAATTCAAGATGGGAAAAAAATGATGTTTTGTGGCAATGGTGGTTCTGCAGCTGATGCACAACATCTTGCAGCAGAAATGCTAATTAGGCTTAGGCCAATGAATAATAGAGAGGGCATCCCCGCAATAGCTCTTGCTCAAGATACATCAACACTAACAGCATGTGGCAATGACTTTGGTTATCATAAAATATTCGAAAGGATGGTTGAGTCATTAGGTAGAAAAGGAGACTGTCTGATTGCAATCACTACCTCAGGAAACTCAGAAAATGTCATTCTAGCAATGAAGGCCGCTAAAGACATGGGAATCAAAGTCTATGGCTTTCTTGGCGCAGGAGGGGGAGATGCAGTAAAATATTGTGATAATGTGTTTCTTGTGCCAAGCAGTAATACTGGAAGAATCCAAGAATCTCACATCACAGCTGGTCATGCCCTTATGGAGTTTATTGAAGATCGTTTAATAGAGTCGGGTCATCTAAATTTACAGAGTTAAGTTTTGTCAAAGAAAAATATTTCAATAGAATCAATTGACGCATTTGTTTTTGATTTTGATGGAGTGCTTACAGACAATCTTGTTTATGTCAGAGAAGATGGTCTAGAGTCAGTTGTTTGCAGCAGGGCAGACGGACTAGCCTTTGATGTGCTGAAGAAACTAAAAAAAAGTTCATATATTCTCTCAACTGAGAAGAACCCTGTCGTAACAAAGAGAGCAAATAAGCTTGGAGTAAAGGCAATTCAAGGAGAAACTGATAAAGTTTCAGCAATAAAAAAAATAGCAGAAGAAAATAACCATGATTTGAAAAAGATCTTTTTTGTTGGAAATGATTTAAATGACCTCGGTGTTATCAAAAAACTTTATCTTACTGCTTGCCCAAATGACAGTCATGTAGAAGTGAAAAAATCTGTTTTATTTGCTTTAAAGACTGATGGTGGAAGAGGTATTGTGAGAGAAATACTAGAGGAAATATTAGGTTTGAATATAGAAAATATCCTATATAATGACTCCTAATAAATATTCAGACTTGGGAGTAGGTGAATGTCAGAGAGAATTTATATAATTGGTGAAATTGGAATTAACCATAATGGTGATTTGTCAATATGCAAGAAACTCATTGATGTAGCCTCAGATGCTGGATGTGATGCTGTTAAATTTCAAAAAAGAGATATAGATTTAGTCTATACACCAGAATTTCTAGACTCATCTAGAGAAAGCCCATGGGGAACAACGCAAAGAGAGCAAAAAGATGGTCTGGAATTTGATGAAAGCCAATACAAAGAAATCGATGCATACTGTAAAGAAAAAGGTATTGATTGGTTTGCATCAGCTTGGGACTTAAACAGTCAAAAATTTTTACAAAGCTTCGATTGTAAGCACAACAAGATAGCCTCAGCGATGTTAATTTATCAAGATTTACTGGAAATGGTTGCAGAAGAAGGCAAGCATACTTTTATCTCAACAGGCATGTCTACCATGGATGATATTCAGAAAGCTGTGGATATTTTTAGAGCAAAAGATTGTCCATTTGAATTAATGCATACCGTCTCAAAATATCCAATGAACGATGCGGATGCGAATTTGAATGTTATAAATACTCTCAGAGATAAGTTTGAATGTAATGTCGGTTACAGCGGTCATGAGACAGGTATAGCAATTTCTACTGCTGCAGCTGCTTTTAACATAACATCCCTTGAGAGACATATTACTTTAGACAGATCAATGTATGGCTCAGATCAGTCAGCTTCAGTTGAACCTTCAGGCTTGAGGCAACTTGTTGGAGCTGTAAGAAAGATTGGTATGGCTATGGGTGATGGAGTTAAAAGAATTATAGATGATGAAGTGCCAGTAGCTGAAAATTTAAGACAGCATATTTTGTGATTCTGAATATTAGGGATTTCTTCTCTAATCTCTCTATTTCTAGTAAGATTTTTCTATGCCTACTTATAAGTCTGTTACATTAATACCAGCTAGAGGAGGCAGTAAGGGGATTCCAAAAAAAAATATTATTGATGTCGATGGAAAGCCTTTGCTTGCTTACTCCATAGAAGCTTCGATAAAGTCAAATGTGGATGAAACATGGGTCAGTACAGATGATGAAGAAATTGCAAAAACTGCAGAAGAATACGGTGCCAGAGTACTAAAAAGACCAGATAGGATTGCCAGAGATAATTCAACAAGTGAATCGGTACTACTTCATTTTGCTGAGACAATAACTAATTTTGATATATTAGTTTTTCTTCAAGCAACTTGCCCATTCATTGAATCTAAAGATATAAATGAATCACTTAATATGATTGGAAAATATGATTCTGTGATTAGCGTTTCAAAATTTGACCAGTTTTTATGGTCTGGAAAAGATGCCATGTATGATATTGATAATAGACCGCGTAGGCAGGATATTGAGCAGAGGTATGTTGAAACAGGGAGTCTGTTTGTCACCAGTAAAGAGCGTTTAATTGAAAGCAGAAACCGGATTAGTGGTAAAATTGGATTTGTAGAAGTTCCAAAATGGCGATCGATAGATATTGATACTTATGAAGATCTAATTTTGGCAAGAAAAGTAATGAGCACAAAAGATAGGTCAAATTCATGAGTGTAATTATAAGTGGTGCCACTGGTGGCGTTGGAACTTCTGTTTCTTGCTTTTATGCCAAGAAGGGATATGACCTTATTTTGCTTGGGAGAAGCATAGATAAGCTCAATCAGTTGAGAGATAGAATTCATGAAAAATCAAATGTTAAGGTAGATTCCTATGTCTGTGATGCATTTGATATTGAAACAATAAAGAAGTGCGTAAAAGAAATAAGTGAAGCACAAATCAATGCAAGCCTGTTGATTAATATTTCAGGTATTTTTCCATATGGCCCTTTTGTTGAAGAGGATGATTTGGTATTTGATGAATGCTTTGACGTGAATTTAAGACTTCCGTATCTTCTTTCAAAAGGACTATTCAATATCCTTAAGAGAAATGGCGGAGGTAAGATTATAAATATTGGTTCATCGTCTTCATATGCTGGATTTAAGAACACAGCAACATATTGTGCCAGCAAGCATGGACTTCTTGGATTAAGTCGTGCATTGAATGATGAGTGGAAAGCTGAAGGCGTCAGTGTTCACTGTATTTCTCCAGGGACTATCGATACTGAAATGGCAGATGCCCTCAATCAAGATAAAGATACATATATAACTGCTGATGAATTCTCAGAGCTTGTTTATGATACTGGGAAATATGAGGGAAATATGATCGTTGAAGAAGTAAAAGTAGTAAGAAAGGTAATTAAGTGAATGATCTTTATGAGATTTTTTCTGTTAAGAATAAGAATGTTCTCATAACTGGAGCAGCTAACGGAAATGGAAGAGCTTTAGCAGAGGCTTTTGCTAAAGCTGGAAGTAATATTTTCTTAATTGATATTGATGGTGACAATTTGAAAAATCTTGTAGAAGAAATAACATCACAAGAAGATACAAATGTCCAATTTGAAACACTAGACCTTGGAAATGCTCAAGAGTTGTCTAATTTCTTGGAGTTAGAAAATGACTTTGATGTTGTTATTAACAATGCAGGAATTACACTTGGGAACCACCTATTTGACTATGAGGATCAAGACTGGGATTTGACTTATAGAGTAAATCTTTATGCTCCATATAAAATAATTCAAGAAGTATCAAAAAAAATGAGCAAGAAGGGCTCTGGGAGCATTATCAATATAACTAGTTTAGCTGCGGAACTCGGTTTTCCAGATAATCCAGCGTATGTTGCATTTAAGGGAGCGCTCAAGCAATTATCAAAAGCAGCAGCAATGGATCTATCTGCCAGCGGTGTCCGAGTTAACTCTATCGGACCAGGATATTTTAAAACAAATATGACAGCAAATAGTTGGAAGAATAAAGCCTTAAGAGAAGAGAGAAGTAATAGGATTATGCTGTCGAGATGGGGTGAATCATCAGATTTAATTGGTATCTCAATCTTTCTTGCATCTGATGCATCTTCCTATATTACAGGTCAAGATTTTTATATTGATGGTGGATGGCTTTCCAAAGGTCTCTGATGAAACAAACATTTGATAATTACCCCAAACGTGTTAGTCAGGATTTCTATGAGTCTGCTAGAGATCATATAGTTAGTTATTACGCACAAAATACAGATATTGTTTCAATCTATGAATATGGAAGTGTGAGCTCACCTGGAGTATCTGACCTTGATATGATTCTGGTGTTGAAAAATGAAGTTAACTCAAAAGAGCATGAATTAGAATTTTCTAATATTGGTAGCGATGTTAATAGCTTAGTTGTTGATGGAACTGTGATGAAGATGCCTGAAAGTGTATTCAGCAAATTAAATTACTTTGATAGTTTTAATTTAATAAAGTTACTAGGCAAAGAAATTCTTGTTGAAGAAATAAATGAGGAAGATAGGCCTTTCTTAGAAATAATTTCAATAACTGATTGGTTACCAGAAAGAATCTTAAGATTAACTAGAGCCTTAAATAATAAAGCAATAAATATTTCTAATGTTTTATGTATTCTTCACTCTTTTTCTTATTCCATAAAAAAGATAAATAAACTAACAAAGGATACTCATAATTCTGAGAGAATTCTTAACTTGATCCAATCACTGAGAAATGAGTGGCACTCAATAGAGAAACCTGAAGAAATGCTTCAATCATGCATCAGAGATTCAATTAGTCTAGGCTATAGATATATAGATATCTTTGAAGAATACTTATTAGGTAAGCATATTTTCGATAATTCGCAAGGGAATAACCTTGATGATATTCATCTTGAGTTATTCAATAATCACTTCCTATTATTTACTGCAAAGCATAAAGACTCCTCACTTGAGGAGATAGGACTCTCAGCGAGTAATTCTGATAATGCTTTTGTTTCTGTACCAAGTTTCTTTTATCCCCATTTTTATTACTTATCGTCTAGAAAAGGAATATTGTCACGTGTCATGAGGAGTAAAATTAATCCATATAAAGAATTAAGCACAGAATCCATTTCTGATAAATATAAAAAAGTTCTTAAGAACAAAATAGAACTTGCTGAAGCAAATGCTCAATTCTTAAAAATTAACGATTTTAAAAGAGGATTAATAAGGTATGGATTTCACTTCTCTTACTAAAATACATTCTAATTTTAATAGCCTACTTACTTGGTTCCTCAGTGAAAAGAGTATGTATGTAGAGATTGAGGAGCCTTGGAACATTTCACTTTTCTCTCAAATCATTTCTCAGTCATATTTTTCGCTTCCATCTCAAAACCAAGAACTTAGAAAAGTTGATATAACAATTGACCTTCTAACTAAACAAGAACTTCTAGAGACAGACTCAGCTTACTTAAGACCTATTATTGAATTGAAAAAATTTGCTGATGATCATTTATCTGAATTTGTTCATGATTTTTTAATCCACGGTAGCATTGCTACGATGGATTACTCAAAAGGATGGAGTGATCTTGATACATATGTGATTCTTAAGAGTGACACAATTAAGGAACCGGAAAAATTATTAACTTTCAGAAAAAGAATTATTGAGGCCTCTAGGTATCTTTATCAAATAGACCCACTTCAACATCATGGCTTCATTTTTTGTACAGAGGCTGGATTATCTCAGTATTACTCTCACTTTCTTCCAATGGAAGTTCTTATACAGAGCAAATCAATAATAAGAAAAAATACTCTCGAGCTTTCATATAAGAGAACAAGAGTAGAGACTCTAAATGCATTTAGGCAAAAAAATCAGATACTTGCTATGGCTAATGAAAGCAAGGTTTTAAGACATCATAAATATAATGATTCTTACTTAGTTGAAAATTATGAAAATGAAGATGCAATGTATCAATTGAAATATTTTTTATCTATTCTAATGACATTACCAGCGTATTATTTAGATGCAAAAGGTTCTCCCAGCTATAAACGGGACTCCTTTGAAATAGTTGAAAATGATTTTCCTAAAAATTGGGAGATTATTGAAAAAGCAACAGAAATAAGGAACTCATGGGCAAAGAATGAGACACATCCATATGAGGGAAACTCAATCCCAACATGGGTGAAAGAAATCCTTGGATATGATTATTTTGAAAGAGCTTATAATTTAAGCAGCGAAATGTTAGCCTCGCTCGAAGAAACAAAGATCAAGAAATCATAAAAAACTTAGTAGATTAAAGTATCGTGAAAAAAGTATTTATATATAGAAATCCTTTGCCAAAATTATGGACGCTGATTAAAGTAAAAGCTTTCAAAATCCTTGGATATGAAATCTATATTTGGGGAGAGTCCTATATTAAAGAAGATTCAGCGATCTCAATAAAATTTCCTCCTTCTTCGTTTTGTTCGAGTTATCAAAAAAATGCTCGAAAAATGGCGGCAAAATATTTTGATAAGAACGAAGTAATATTTTCAGGAAATATTTTTAGAACAGATTATGTGAGAAAGACAATAGATATTTCAATAACAGACTATTATGCCTTCGAGAAAACTATAAGAGAAGAAATCTCTTCTGGGGATAAGATAAAAGTGTTAGCACCTTCACTGCTGAGAGCAATCTTTAATGATCAAGAGTCGAAAAAAAATATTTGGACAATTATTTTTTATCCTTTTTGGACACTAAGATTATTGGTTACCTTTTTGAGGGACTATCTTCTATGTTTGTTAGCAAATAGTAAAACTAAAGTCCCCTCAATTATTTTCATACGTAAAAAAGTCTATCCTGATATGGGGGAATATAGCTTTCTTTCGATGACTTTAAATAAGGAATCTAGAAAAATTCTAGGCATATATCCATTCCCAGGTAAAAAAGAACAAAAGTTCGGATTCTATTTTATCAGTTCAATTGAAGGCATGGCTTTGAATTTTTTCAAAGTATTTCTTTCAACACTTTATTGTATGCTTAAGGATCTTAATTTTTTTATAAAAAATGGAATAGATCACTATATATATAGACAGTATGTCTTTGATATTTACAGAGCAAAGTCTATATTAAGTTTGAATCCAAAAGTTCTTTGTGGGCAACTATTAGATAAGCCTATTTATATCCTCCTTCCAAAATATAAAAGCAATGATACTGAGATTGTGAGTATTAATGAGTCATTTAGGTATCCTCCAAATCGGGCATTTGATTTCGTCCACCTAGATAAATACTATTCAATGAATAATATCGATGAGAAGATGCAGAATATTTATGGTGGGGAGATTAGATCATTTCATCAGGTAGAATTTTTTAGAGAGGGCACTCCTTCTGAATTAAGCACAGATCTTTTAGATGCAATTGAGTCATATGATTACAGTATTGTTCTTGCAACAGGCCAGATCTATGTTGAAAAAGGAGGCTATAACTTTTGGGCTTTTGACGAGGTTGAAAAATTTCTAAGGGTAACTTTGAATCTGTCTCAAGACTTCAAAAATACTCTCTTTATAGTTAAGGGTAAGAAAGGTGAATTGAAAGCCTTACCAGAATGGTTCGATCAAATAGTCAAAACTTCCAATAATATTTTTGTGATCAATAGCGATAAGCCTAGAGATCTAAAATATAATAATTTTGAAGCTGTCATGGATAAAGCAGATTTATTGATTTCCAGCGCACATATTTCAACCACAATCTGGCAGGCAATTTCAAAAGAAAAAGCAGCCATTGCAGTTAATGATGTCCATCCTCCTTCGGTGCTGAGTGATTTTAAAGGATATGAATGTAATCTTGAGGAGTTAAAAGATACGATACATTATTGGATGGGTTTATCAAATAAAGAAATAAAGATAAAAAATGCAGAAATGAAGAAAGTTTTTAATTTAGGAGATAATGATGGTTTAAAACAAATTGCTGAGGATTTAGATAACCTTGCAAGAGAGTCTTCTTAATTTTAAGGCGGACTAAAAAATTACCAAATCATAATTTTTTCACATGAGACAATATCTTAAAGAATACTTTTTTATATTAGATGAGCAAGTAAAGAGGCTTCCTTTACTTATTGTTTATTTTTTGTTGAGTTCTCTATTAGATATTATAGGAATATCATTGGTTTCAGCTTATGTTCCAATCCTGATAGGAGAGGTTCAAAATCTACCTTCATCAATTGTTTGGTTATTTGACCTTTTGAAATATGATCCAAAGACAGGGTATATATATTTTGGCATAGCAATTTTAATTGTCTATTTCTTAAAGGGTTTGGCTAGTTACGTTATACAGAAAAGAATAATAAAGTTCTCTCTTGACGTAGAGCTATGGCTAAAGGATAGGATGATGAATAGATATTTAGATAGGCCATATGAGTTCTTTCTCCAAGACAATTCTTCAAATATTGTCAATACCATTGGTGTATATACAAATACTTTTCAAACCTCAACCGTTTCTCAATCCCTAAAATTATTATCAGAGCTCATCGTAGTTTGCTTTATAGCACTTTTAATTTTCTTGATGAACCCATATGGGATATTATTTACAGTACTTGTGCTTGGAATATTCTTTGCCATATATGACAAACTAATTAAGAAAACGATGCTAAATGCTGGAAAGATTGCCAGTTATAAGTTTGGCGAAGTAATAAGGAATATTAATCAAGCTGTTTTTGGAATAAAAGAGATTAGAATCTTTGGAAGGGAAAGATTTTTCAAAGAGGCAGTTCTTAATGAGGCAAATGCAGTAAATGATGCAAGATATATTCAGGATAGTCTAAAGTTAATCCCGCGATATGCAATCGAATTCATAATAATATCTATTGTAATTCTAATGGCCATCGTCTTTACTTCCCTTGGGCAAGACAGAGTCGAAACAATTGCACAGATAGCAGTTTTTGTAGTTGCTGGAACTAGATTGCTGCCCTCAGCTAATGTAATTATAACCTCTTTGAATACTTTAAGAGCAGGTAGATATGTTGTTTCTGAATTAAGCAATGCCTTAGAGCTTACTGATCAATATGAATCAAGTAAAACTGGCCATTTACAAAAAAGACACGAAATTGATTGGGAAAAAGAGATCAAATATAGTGATTTTTCCTATAAATATCCAAATACAGAAAACTATATTTTTAAAGATATAAGTTTATCTATTAAAAAGGGAGAGAGTATTGGTATTGTAGGAGGTTCAGGCGAAGGAAAGACAACACTTGTAAATATTCTCCTTAATCTTCTTCAGCCTGAAAAAGGGACTATTTTTGTGGATGATAGAAAAATTGAGGAACCGGATAGAGACAGAATTCAGAATATGATGGCATATATACCTCAAAAGGTATTTTTACTCGATGATACTATCAAGAATAATATAGCTTTTGGTTTACACACAGATCAGATTGACAAAAAGTTACTTGCTGAATCAATATCCAAAGCAAGGCTAACTTCACTGATTGACAGCCTTCCGGAAGGGGTTGAAACAATTATAGGCGAAAATGGTATAAGGTTCTCAGGTGGTCAGCAACAGAGAATTGCGATTGCTAGAGCCTTTTACAGTGGTAGAAGCATTCTAATTCTAGATGAGGCAACTTCAGCTCTTGATTCAGAAACAGAAAGTGAAATAGTAAAGGAGATAGATGCTCTTAAGGGCAAATTTACAATGGTAGTTATAGCCCATAGAATATCAACTTTAGAAGGCTGTAATAGAATTATTGAAATCAAGAAAGGAAAACTTATTACTTCTAGGTGAATTATATGAAATGTTTAGCATGTGAAACTTATGAAGATCAGCCACAAGAATTTACATTCCAAGATGCAACAATTCATAAGTTAAAAGATTTTGATGAAATGAAGATTCTTGTCTGCCCTAATTGTGGGCTTGGAGTTGTGAATCAGCAGATTGATGCCACTGCATTAACTGATTACTATAATTCTACCTACGGTGGAAAAACTAAAAAATTTGCCCTAAGCGATATGGGAAACCCATTAGGAACTCACTCAATTGATTTCAGGTCATTATCTCAAATAGCTTTGATTACCAACTTTTTAGAGCTTGATGAGTCAAGAGCAATCTTAGAAATTGGGTCAGGAAAAGGTGACTTTTACATAGCATTAAAAAACTTGGGTATAAACTCTAAATATATTACTTTCGAGCCTCAAAAAGAAGCACAGCAGAAATTACGACATTTAGGTATTGAGACAATCAATAAAAGTTTTGAGCCAGATGACTTAGCAGAAAGAGAGGAGCAATATGATCTAATAGTAATGTCACACTCACTAGAACATTTTCATCCAGACTATGTTGAGAAAACAATTTCTGCGATTAATAGAATGCTCAAACCAGGAGGATATTTCTTTTGTGAGGTTCCAAATGCTGATTTATCTCAATATCCTAATGCCGGAGAGAGAGTAGTGCCACATTTAACATTCTTTTCAACCAGATCTCTAAATCATCTCTTATCAAGAAATAACTTCAAAATAAATTTTTTAAAAACATGTGGGAATTTGCAAGCAGATAAAAATGCAAATGAGGATAGAAAAAGGTCAAATGCTAGAGGGATGTATGAATTTCGTGAAGATCCTGATAATGAAAGAATTCTCAGAAATGTTTACTATGATAATTATCTTGAGGAACAATCAAGGAAAGCATTCAGAAAGAATAAGCTCCTTAAATTGTTTGTAACCATTTTAGGTGAAAGAATTTCTAAAAGAATTTTTGACCTTATTGGTAAAATGAGAAGGGCATCCGTTGAAGATGCTTTAAGTACTGAGTATTTTCGCTATAGAGACAAAGCGGAATTTATTCGTTTATTAGCAAGAAAAGGTTGATACAAGAAAATGGGTAAATATTTCAAAAATAATCCCCCTAAAGTAGGATCATGGATTACATTACCAAGCGTACAGATAGCAGAGATCATGGCAAAATCCGGCTTTGACTGGCTTGCCATTGATCTAGAACATAGCATTATTAATATTTCTCAAGCAGAGGAAATTATAAGAGTCATAGAGCTTTGTGGAGTGAAACCATTTGTTCGATTAACATCAAATAATCAAGATCAAATAAAAAGAGTCATGGACGCAGGTGCTCACGGTATTATTGTTCCAATGGTTAATTCTTTGTCAGATATTCAGTCTGCTTATCAATCTATGAAATATCCGCCATTAGGAAAAAGGGGCGTTGGTTTGGCTAGAGCGCAAGGTTATGGCCGTACTTTTTATGATTACCTAGAGTGGCAAGAAGATGAGGCTATTCTTGTGGCGCAGATTGAGCATGTCGATGCAGTTGATAATATCGACGAAATATTTTCTTTCGAGCACCTAGACGCATTCATGATAGGACCCTATGACCTCAGTGGTTCTATGGGTATTCCTGGTGAATTTAATAATCCTAAATTCATAGAGATAATTTCTAGAATCGATGAATTATCAAATCAAGCAGAAGTCGCAAAAGGAATTCATGTGATTGAGCCTGAAATTGACGAGTTTAACCAAAGATTAAAAGATGGATACAGCATGATTGCATACAGTCTAGACATAAGAATGATCGATAGACAGTGTAGCAGGCTCTTTGAGGCCCTAAAGGAATTTAAATAATTGAGAAATATAGTCGCAATAATTCCTGCCAGGATGGCATCAACAAGGTTTCCAAATAAACCTATGGCTCTTATTAATGGCATACCTATGATTGGCCACTGTTATTTCAGAACTTCTATGTGCAAAAGCTTATTGGGAACTTATGTAGCTACATGTGACAAGGAAATTCATGACTATATTGAATCAATAGGTGGCCAATCAATAATGACATCAGATAAGCATGAGAGAGCGTCAGATAGGGTAGCTGAAGCGATGAAGAAGGTTGAATCCGAGCTTGATATCACAATTGATATTGTAGTTATGGTTCAAGGTGATGAACCTATGATTACTCCTGAGATGATTGATAAATCGATAGAGCCTTTTCTAATTGATGATAATATCCAGATAGTAAACTTAATGTCAAAGATTGATACTTTAGATGAATTTATGGATCCAAATGAGGTTAAAGTTGTAGCCAACAAGAAAGGAGAGGCCATATATTTTTCAAGAGAGCCAATACCATCTAGGAAAAAAGGTTATGACTCTGTCCCTATGTATAAACAAGTTTGCATCATCCCTTTTACAAAAAAAGCATTAATTAACTTTAATAGCACTCCGGAGACAGAACTAGAAAAAATTGAATCCGTAGATATGTTAAGAGTCATTGAGAATGGAGATTCTGTTCATATGGTTGAGGTCAGTCATAATACTTACAGCGTAGACACAGAAGTTGATAGGCAAAAAGTTGAAAAATGTTTATTAGATGATGCTCTATTAGAATTATATAAATAATAAACATTTGAAATAATATGATTAACCTCAACAATATTGTTGAATATATCGATCTAGACAATACGAATTCTGTAGAAGTATTTCATGGTTTGTCTAATCTTCTTAAAGCCTCATACAGGGAGTTTCCGGCAGAAATAAATCTTCTCGCAATTTTTTTCATAGATTTTCTTAAATTAATTACACACTTTCAGCTAAAAAGCAGAGAAATTAATAATAGAGTTAATTTAACTGAATTTCGTAATTCCCAATTACAGCAATATCCATATTTTGGTTATTCAGACTTGATTAGTGGATTCAATCTAGAGGAAAAGCAATACGGTAAAAATACAGCCCTTGGTTTTTCAGCAAGAAAAATATTTTCAAAGAAGGATGCTTATATTAAATATATAGATCTCTCCAAAAGATTATCCAAAAAAAGATCAAAGAGAATATTATTTACTGGTGAGTCAGGTCTATCATCAAAAAAACATATAGATACCATAGTGACCCATGCTAATTTAAGAACGCTTAATATTTCACATCCCTGGTTTTTTGTACCAAACTTTAGCGATCAAGTGGACTTTCTTTCATCACATTTGGAATCTGCACTTTCACCCAGCTTTGAGAGCCCTCAAGTTTTAAAAAGAATAATAAAAGTTTGCTTAAATCATGCTACTGCTTCAATTTCCAATGAAGATAGATCACCAAATCTGAATGCTGATTTTTTGATTTTAGGCAGTGGTTATGAGCTCGAAAATAGAATGATTGCTTCAGTAGCAAAAAGACAAAATATTCCTGTTGTAAATGTTATTCATGGAGAGGGATATGGTATTTATGATGAACCAGGTTTCGGTATCTTTGGAGAACATATGTTTTCTGACTATCTGCTAGGCTATGGAGCGGGAGCTATCTTGAATAAGAATCAATTCTCTTTTGAACAAAATACTAATCTCAAATATATAGAATCAAATGCAGATACAATAATTAAATCTTATGATGGACCAGAGGTCATACAGCCACCATCTAGAAAGATAAATTATTACTATTTTCCCACATCATACAGAGGTTCACAGCATCGATTTGGTCCATTTCAAGATTTGCCAGATGCCCTATATATAGAATGGCAAAATCTTCTAGCAAAACTATTCAATGATAAATTAACAATGAAGCTTCATCCGAAAGAAAAGTATTCTTTTCTATCCGAACTTATAAAAATAAGAAAAATCAAAAAAAGCTATGCAGAAATAGAAGATAGAGTTGATGTTTTTATCTTTGATTATATAGGAACAGCTTTTAATCAAGCATGTGCAACAAATAAACCTGTGGTTTATTTTGATCTTGGGCTAAGAAATATTTCTGAACATGCTTTGTCAAAAATAAAAAAAAGAACAATTTATTTTGATCTAAGAAAAGAAGAGGTCCCAACTTTAACAGAAATTGAAAATAGAATATTTGAACTAGAAAAAATCAATGAGCTAACAATAAATTATAGTCTAACGAAAAATAGAAAAAGTAGATCTCAATCTTTGATGGATGCATTAGAAGTATGAACAATAAAACTGTAAAAAATTTATTTGAACAAACACAAGACCTCTTGGATCAATCTTTAGCTATATCATCACCAAATAAGCTAGTAATGAACTGTGTTGAATTTAATGATGCTAATTTAGTAATTAATAATGAGGAAATTAAAAATTATAACAATATTTATGTGATTGGTTTTGGCAAGGCATCTCTAAAAATGTTTCAAGGCCTTTTTGAGGTTCTAGGAAGCAAATGCATCGAGAAAGCACTATTAGTAACTCACATTGATAACCATAATTTATGCTTCCCAAAAACAGAAATTATAATTTCATCTCACCCTTTTATTACAGATAAAAGCGAAAGAGCAGCAAAAAAAATAATGGATTTTATTGAGACCATTAACTCTGATGACTTATTGATAGTTCTCGTCTCAGGTGGAGGTTCTGCAATGCTATCGCTACCTATTGATCAGTTAACATTGAATGAAAAAGTTGATTATATTTCAAGAATACTAGTTGCTGGAATTCCAGAAAGAGAAGCAAATGAAATTAAAAAATCTCTTTCTAAAATAAAGGGAGGTGGCATATCAGAAAATGCTGGTTGCTCACAAATAGTAAATTTATTTCTTTCTGATGAGCGAAATCATAAATTTGATGCTATTGCATCCGGACCCTCAACGGAGAAAATAAGGATAGATTCATATCAAATTATAAAAAAATATGATCTTGAGGGGATTACTCCAAATAATATTAAAGAAATGATTAGAAATCACTCACGCCAAAAAAAGAAAATCTCGAAAAAAAAGGAGATAAAGAATTTTTTAATAGGATCGAGAGAAAATCTGCTGCAAAGCCTCTCCAGCTGTGCACCGAATTTCAACTTTAAGAAAGTCCATATATTAGAAAACTTGTCTGAAATAAATACAGAAGAAGCTGCGAGATATTTATCAAATAACTATAAAAAAATATATGAAACCTCTCCAAAAGGCATGAATCTGGTACTGTCTTCAGGTGAGATACAGGTACAAATTCCAAACACAGAAACTGCAAAAGGGGGTAGAAATCAACATCTTGTTGCTGTAATGATGCAAAAGTATCAATTTGAATTTCCCTTTACTTTTCTTGCATATGCAACTGATGGAATGGATTTTTTAGAGGGAGTAACAGGAGCGTATTACACAGATAATCATCTAAAATTAATTAAACAGAAATTGAATTATGTAATGGAAGCTATTAAAAATAATCAAACCTATAACTTGCATAAATCCTTTAAAACATTATTAAAAGGAGAAAAGACAGGCAATAATGTATCTGATGTTTATCTTTTTTCTTTTTTTAAGGACTAAATTAATATGACAAGAAAAGTTTTAATCGCAATTGACCAATTTGCAAAAAACTCTACGAAATGTTTAGAGGATTTGAAAGATAAGAATTTTGAAATAATTTTGAATGAAACAAACAAACCCCTTGATTGCCTAAAAGATTTTCATCTTTATGAGGATGTTGATTACATAATTGCAGGCCTTGAAGATTATGATGCTAGTTTCTTTGATAAAGCCAAGAGGCTTAAAGCAATTTCACGGGTAGGAGTAGGGGTCGACAATATTGATATAGAAGCAGCTAAGAAATTTTCAAAGAAAATATTTATTACCACCGATAAACCATCTGTTGCGGTAGCAGAGTTATGCGTATCTAATATGATTGCCCTGCTGAGAGGAACCTTTTTAATGAGTGCTGATCTTAAAAGAGGAGATTGGAATATTATTCAAGGTAGAGATATAAGAAATTGCACTGTTGGTATTATTGGTCTTGGTAGTATTGGCAAGCAGGTTGTAAAAAGATTATTGCCTTTTGGGCCCAAAATTATTGGATATGCAAGAACTTGGGATCAAAAATTTTCAAGAAAATATTCTGTTGATAGATATACAGAATTAGACGAGCTTATTAGCTCATCAGATATTATTACAATCCATCTACCATTTGAAGAATCAACCAGTAACTTGATTGATTTATCTTTAATAAAACTACTCAAAAAAGATGCAATTGTACTAAATACTTCTAGAGCAGGAGTGCTTGATAATGAAGCACTTGCGGATAGCCTCAAAAATAAATCGATATTAGGTGCAGCAATTGATGTTTTTGATGAAGATAGGAATATAGCACCATACGATCAGTTGGAAAATGTCATAGTTACTCCACATGTCGGCTCTCATACCGCTGGGACTCGCATAGCAATGGAAGAGAGCGCTGTTAAAAATATCTTAACTTATGATTCGATTTTGTATCCCGCAAAAAATCAAAATATTGCTGATCTACTAAACACAATTGACAAATATAGTATTGCCTAGACATGGAAATAAAGAATATTTCTTTAAATATGTATTCTTTTGGTTACTCAGCAGGTTTCATTCGTCCTGATAAAGCATTCGAAAAAGTCATCACCTTAGAGGAACTTATCAAAGAGTCAAGAAAGTTAGGTCTAGCGGGAATTGAGTTTCCATTTGATAGATATTTCGATAAACATTGTTATGCAGAAGGTGTGAACTTTTTGAAGAAATTATCCCAAGAAAACGTTAAGTTTTTTTTAGATTTTGAAAATCTTAATGTCGATCTCTTAAAAAAAGTAATCCCTGAATTAGCATCCTTGGGAATCAGGGTATCTCGAATCAAAATGGATCAAACTAGAAAAACAATTTATGGCGGCAATAGACATATGATGGTTAATTTTGAGGAAACAAAGAAAGTATTTATTTCTAAACTTAAAAATTTGGCTTCCTTGCTAAAAGAGTACGATTTTACACTTGCAATAGAGAATCATCAGGATCTTCATTCTCTAGAATTGATGGATATTATTCAATCTATTGACCCAAATCACCTGGGTATAAATTGGGATGTAGGAAATTCTATTTCCTGCTTAGATACAGTAGATTCTTTTTATCAAAATACCAAAGAAGCTATAAAGAATGTCCACCTAAAGGACTATAAAGTTTATAGTTCAAGAAATGGTATAAGGCTAGTAAGATGTCCCATAGGCAGCGGTTATGTAGATTATAAAAAAATCCTCAATGACATAGATGAGAATAAGAATATTGAATCTTATTCAATTGAATTAGGAGCGCAAATTACTAGGGAGTGCCACTTAAATGATGATGCATACTGGAATGCATACTCTTCTATACCTATATCAAAAGAATCCTTCAGTGAATATGTCGACTCAATTATTTCTGAAGATGGAGAAGCGTATTCTTCATATGAATTGGGAATTAAAGGCAAGCAATTATTTCAATCTGAGTTCGATGATGTTTATACTTCAGTAGTTAATTTGAGTTCTTTGGTATAAATATATGAAAAATATTCTGATAACTGGGGGAACAAGAGGCCTTGGCCTGGAGTATGCTCGTTACCTATCTAAAAAAGGCTACAATGTCGGCTTGACAGACATTAGTGAAGACGCTTGTAAAGTCTACAAAGAAGCAAAATCAATAAATCATATTTTGAGTGAAATTGAGTCAAATGGTAGTAAAGTTTGGTGCGAGTTTGCTGATTTGACCAAAAGAAAAGAAGCAGAAGAGGTTGTTGAAAATTTTATTAATCATTTTGAGAAAATTGATGGTGTCATTACAAGTGCAGGAGGAGATATAAGTGGAAATGACCCTGATGCTTCAGGTGGAAAGGCGGAAAACAATAGTTTCTTCATTTCATTTAGTGAACATGAAAATATTTTTCAAAGAAATTACTATACTTGTCTAAATACTCTCAGAGCTGTTGTACCTTACATGCAAGAACAAAAGTTTGGGAAAATAGTTACAGTTTCTTCTGTAAATGCTGCTTTTGGGGTTGAAAAAGAAACAACATATTCAGTAGCCAAATCCAGCATTCTCCAGCTTACGAGGTCTCTGGCAAAAGAATTAAGAAAAGATGGTATTAATGTTAATTGTATAATGCCAGGGCCAACCAAGACTGGTAGATTCTTATCAACACTGAAGGGTAGAAACCCTCATGATCTGGCGGGAATAAATTCAAAAGCCAAGTTAGATAGAGTTGCGTTACCTGAGGATATTTCACCTGTTGTTGAGTTTCTACTCTCTGAGAACTCTGATTTTGTTTCAGGTGAAGTTATAAGGATTGATGGCGGCTTGTTTCCACAACCTATTTAAGAAGGAGATTAATTATGAAAAAACCTTTTGATTTTTCTGGCACTAAAGCACTCATTGTTGGAGGAGCGTCAGGGTTAGGCAAAGAAATTGCAAATGCCTTAACTGCACATGGAGGAGATGTAATCTTATCAAGTCGTGATGAACAAAAATTAGAACTTATTAGCAATGAGATTAATGATTTAGATAATACCGGTGTATGTTCTTTCGCTCCAGTTGATGTTGCGGATTCTAGCTCGATTAAAGAGCTGATGCAGCAAGTTTCAAATATTAGTGAAGGCAGGCTAAATATTCTAATTAATTCAGCAGGAATAAATATAAGGAATCCAATTGATAAAATATCAATTGAAGATTGGGAAAGTATTCATGAAATTAATTTAACGGGTGCATTTCTTCTCAATCAACTATCTTTTGATCTCTTGAGAAAAGCTGACTTTGGTCGTGTTATTAATATCACTAGTATTTTTTCTTCGGTCACATATCCAGATAGAGCGGCATATGCCTCAAGTAAAGGCGGTCTACTTATGCTTTCTAAGACACTTGCCTTAGAGTGGGCAAAATACAATATCACTGTAAATACAATTTCCCCAGGTCCATTTTTAACTGAAATCAACACAAAGGTATTAGATGATCCTGAAAATTATCAAAAATTCTGCTCAAGAATACCCATGACTAGATTTGGTGAACCAAATGAGATTATTACTTCAGCACTTTTTCTAGCATCACCAATGTCGTCTTATGTAACTGGTACTGATGTGATAGTTGATGGAGGATGGACTTCAGCTTAATTGAAAAATTAACTAAAGGCATTAAATAAAGATGAGAGCAATTGTATATGCTGCTGGTATATCGGCTAGAATGAATGAAAATATTCCCGATGGTCTTAAGGGTCTCACAATGGTTGGCGGACAATTTTTGATTCAATATCAATTAAATTGGCTGTCAGATTACAATCCGAGAGAGATTTTGATTGTTATAGGCTTAGAGCATCAAAGATATATTGATGAACTAGGGATGGAATACAAAGGGATACCAATCAAATATATATATAATCCTGATTATAAGACAAAAGGAAATATGTTAAGTCTATGGCATGCGAGAGAGTTTTGTAACGAAGACATTATTTTCACCACCAGTGATCTACTCTGTGATAGACGAGACATAGATTTATTTATGGAAGATAGTAGTGTAGATAAGATTTTAGTGGATAAATATAATGAAGAATTATTTGTTATTGATGATCCAGTAAAAGTAAAAATTAAAGATAATAGAATAATAAAAATTAGAAAGAGATTAGATGAAATTGATAGGGTAGATGGAATATCTATAGGGATCTATAAGTTCTCAAAACGCTTAATGAAGGAGCTAATTAATTGCATCAATAACAAGATAAATAGTGGTAATGACAATCTATCTTTGTATTACCCCATAGATGATGCAATCAATTTTAGTAAAGTTAAGCCTGTTTTCACCAGAGAATCTAAATGGCTTGATATTGATACCCCTGAAGAGTTGTTACTTGCAAACAATTTGATTGATAAGCATGAAATAGAGACATGACCAAAAGCGATAATTATAAATTCTTTAAACCAAATAACTATGATTTACCGTCGGAAAATGAAGTTGAAAAACTTTTTGAGGACTTGTATCCAATTAACCGAAGTTTAACTGGAGAAGGAAATGAAAGAACGCTTGCGATATTGGCTAATATTGTTGATTTGAAGGTACATTCAGTATCCTCTGGAACAAAGGTCTTTGACTGGACTGTCCCTGAAGAATGGTCTATAGACGATGCTTACATAAAAAATTCCAGTGGGAAGAAAATCGTTGACTGGAAAGAGAATAATCTCCATATCCTAAATTATAGTATCCCTGTAAAAAAGACTCTTATTTCAAAGAAAGAGTTAATGAAAAATATTTATACGCTTCCTGAAAAAGGGAATTGGATTCCATATAGAACAAGTTACTATGAAAGAAATTGGGGCTTTTGCCTAAAAGAGAATTTAGTCAAAAGCAAAGAATTCTCTGAGCCGTTTGAGATTCTAATAGATTCAAAACTAGATCCAAAAGGTAAGATGATTTTTGGAGAAGCTTTCCATAAAGGAATTTCTAAAAAAGAGATCATAATTTCATCATACTTTTGTCACCCATCATTAGCTAATGATAATCTTTCTGGAATAATCACTGCATCCTATCTATTTAATGAGATCAAAAAAAGAGAAACATACTATAGTTACCGCTTAGTCTTATGTCCTGAAACCATAGGAGCCTTGGCTTTTTTGAGTAAACATAAAGATCTTTCAAGTATTTATTCTGGATTTGTTATATCTACTACAGCTGGCCCTGGTCCTTTGGGTATTAAGCATAGCTTCATGGGTAATCACGAAATTGACACCTTGACTCAAAAAGCGGTTGAATCAGTTGATAAAGAACACATCAAATACCCTTTTAAGCCAGATGGAAGTGATGAGAGGCAATATTCGTCTCCTGCTTTTAGGATACCTACCACAACTATTACAAAGTCAAAATACTATGAATATGATGAGTATCATACCTCGGCAGATAATCTTGATTTTGTAAAATCAAAATATTTACTCAAGTCACTAGATGCATATATCAAAACCTTTGAATATCTTGAGGCAAATAGGGTTTTGGAAAGAAAGATAACGCAAGGTGAATTTCAGCTAGGAAAAAGGGGGTTTATTGCCTTCTATTGGAGGATCAATAAATCAAAGTGTTGAGCATGAAAATAAGTTTGGCAGTAAGAAAAGAAAGTTTATTTTAGACTTTGAATTTACAGGCGACCATCTGAGTTCTTATGAATGGATCATGCATATGGCAGATTCATCAAACACAATTTTTGATATTTCTGACCGCTCAGGTATTGATTTCTATACTGTCTATGAATCTGCCTCAATGTTTTATGATAAAGATCTTCTAAAGGTAATTAGATGAAAATATTGATCTTTTCAGGGTCACATTCTAGGCACCTATATGTTCATAAATCCATAGTTGATAAAGGATATGACTATCATGCAATCGTAATGAGGAGAGAAGACGTTATCCCAAAGCCACCGAACGGAATTATGCAGCTAGACGAAGAGAATTTTATAAGACACTTTAGAGATAGGGATGCAATTGAAAAAAAAGCGTTTGGAAGCTTAAAAGCAGAAGATGTTTTTTCTCAAGATAGAATGACTCTTGTTAACCCCGATGAGCTCAATTCAGAAAAGGTTCTTAAGATAGTGAAAGCAAATAATTTTGATCTTGCATTCATCTTTGGTCCAGACATGATAAAAGATCCAGTACTAGGCAGTTTGCCTAAATATAAAATCAATCTCCATCTTGGTCTCTCACCTTGGTATAAAGGCTCGGCAACCTTGTTCTGGCCATTTTATTTTCTAGAGCCACAATTTGCAGGCATCACGCTCCATAACATTACTGAAAAACCTGATCAGGGTGACATTTTTCATCAGTCTGTCCCCGTCCTTTCTATGGGAGATGGTATTCATGATGTTGCAGCTAAGGCTGTCATCAGAGCTAGGAATGAAGTTGTAACTATGATGACTATATTCAAAGAAGTTGGTGAATTAAAACTATCAAGACAAAAGACCTCGGGTCGAGTTTGGAGAACATCTGATTTTCGACCTGTTCATTTGAGAGTTGTATACAACTTATACAACAACGATATTGTTGATAAATATTTGAAAAATTATTTATCAGATGAGAAACCAAAACTTATAAATGGGTTAAAGGCTTATGAGAAAACTTTATTTTGATATTATGCTTTTTTATCAATAGATTAAGAGAGAGTTATGTCCTCGGATATACAAGAAACAATTAAATTACTTAACGATTTTTTCTCAAGAAATAAGATTGATTATTGGCTTGAGGCTGGAACAGCCTTGGGCGCATACAGAGATGGGGAAATCATGCCATGGGACCATGATATGGACGTAGCAATTTGGTTTCATGAAAGACCGAGTGTACAGACTTTTAATGATTACTTCGCTCCTTTGGGTTTTGAAGTAATTGTTCAGAAGGGTTTTCCTTTCATAGATAATATTATCCAGCTTAGAGTTAACACAGAAAATCCAAGATTCATGGATGTTGATATATATTTATACAAGGAGGATGATGAATATGCATATATGAGATGGATAAATACTCCTGTTGGAATGTTATCCGGTCTAAAGCAGAAGCTGCTCTATTATCTAGCGGCTCTTTACAAAAATAACAATTATGGATGGTCGTTGGCAAGAAAGGTATTATCCGAGAAATTTTGCAGATATATCTTTAGAAAGTATTTGAAAATACATATACATTCTAGTGAGTGCATTTACCATCGTTTTCCTAAGATCTTTTTCAAGGAACTCAAAGAAATTAACTTTTACGATACTAATGTAAAGATTGCATCTAAAACTGAAGAATATCTTGCTTACAGATACGGGGAGGGCTGGTCTGTAAAAGATGAAACATTTAACCAAACAGGAAAGTGGAAGGCATCGCAGGCAAGAGTAAAACTAGGCATGAATCATCTTCCGGTGCCTGAAATAGATAAATATTAAAACCAATGAAGAAAGCACTGATTACAACTATACCTTTTGGGCAAGAGGATAAAACACCGATCAAAGTATTAGAACAGAATGGCATTGACTATTTGATCAATCCAATGGAAAGAAAGTTTAGCCGAGATGAGTTAATAGATAATTTAACAGGAATCTCATTTTTAATAGCAGGCACCGATAAGATTGATAAAGAGCTCCTTGAATCAGCGAGTGAATTGGAGATGATTTCAAGGGTCGGAATAGGACTAGATAGCATTGATTTACTTGCTGCTCGTGATAGGGGAATTTCTGTTTCATATACTCCAGAGGGTCCCTCAAAGGCAGTTGCAGAATTCACAATGAATTCAATTTTATCCACCTTAAGAAACTCAGTATTGACTTCTCAAAGCTTAAAAAAAGGCATATGGAAGAAAAAAATGGGAAGATCCGTTAATGAGTCAATCATTGGTGTTTTTGGAGCAGGTAGGATTGGGAGTGAATTAATTCAACTTCTTGCATGTTTTAAGCCAAGAAGAATTCTCGTGTATGATCCTTATGTTGATGAAGCCAAATTTGAAAAAAAACTAGGAATTGAATTTGTATCAAAAAATGAGTTACTAGAGAATAGTGATCTTATAACACTTCACTTGCCAATGAATAGTAGTACAAAAGATTTCATCGCTGAAAAAGAAATAAAAGCAATGAAGCCAAATTCAATTATAATTAATACCTCTAGAGGCGGGATAGTGAATGAAGATGATCTTTTTTCAGCCTTGAATATTGGCCACTTGTCATCAGCCGCAATTGATGTTTTTGAGAAAGAACCATATTCAGGGAAGTTGCTTGATTTGGATAATTGCATAACTACACCACATATGGCGCCAATGAGTAAGGCGAGTAGGATCTCAATGGAGATAGATGCAGTGAAGGAAGTGGTGAGATTTGCAAATGGTGAAAGCTTGATAAATCAAGTCCCAGAATTTGAATATCAATCTAGGGTGAAGTAGTTTTAAAGCTATGAGTGATAAAATTGTAATAATTGGAGGATCAGGCTTTGTTGGAAGCCATACAGCTGACTATCTGTCTGAATTAGGTAACGAAGTCGTAATATTAGATCAGAAAAAGGCAGAATGGATTCGACCCGATCAATTATTTTATGAAATAGATTTAAATGATAGTGATCAAATTAAAGAGCATTTATCAGGCGCAAGATTTGTGTATCATTTTGCAGGGATTGCTGATATCGGCGAAGCAAAGGCAAACCCTAAACTAACATTAAGCGTTAACATTATGGGAACTGCATCTGTTCTTGAGGCATGTGTAGATTTGGGTATTGAAAGGTTTATATATGCTTCAACCATGTATGTTTATAGTCCTTATGGATCATTTTATAGGGCAAGTAAACAGGCCGCTGAGATAGTGATTGAATCTTATCATGAGCACTATGATCTAGATTATACAATTCTTAGATATGGATCTTTGTATGGCCCTAGATCACAAGAATGGAACGGGTTACATAAGTATATAAGCGAAGTTGTTAAGGATAAGAAATTGATTTACAGAGGAACAGGCAAGGAGAGAAGGGAGTATATTCATGTCCAAGATGCAGCTCAGTTAAGTATTGATATATTAGATGAGCAATACATCAATAAAGCAATAACTGTCACAGGCAATCAGATTCTTAATTCAGAGGAGCTTATCGATATGATTTTTGAAATTGCAGGGGTAGAGAAGAATGTAGACTTCTCATCTGATCAAATAAGTGAAGATCATTACAGAATGACACCTTATAGATATACTCCAAAAAAAGCACTTAAGCTCACACCTACAAAATATACAGATATAGGACAAGGCATCCTTGAGATTGTTGAGGAAATTTCAAGGAAAAGCGAGGATAAGTAAAACACTCTATTTTTTATGCCACTCATCCACTCACGAAATGAAGCAATTGAGTTAATTAACTCAAAAAAAATTCTAATTTTCGATTTCGATGGAGTAATTCTTGATTCAGTACACATTAAAACTGAGGCATTTGGTGATCTTTATATTGACTTTGGGGAAGACATAGTAAACCTAGTTAAGAACTATCATGAGGAAAATGGAGGAATGTCAAGGTTTGAGAAAATCAAATACTATAATGATGTATTGTTAGCTGATCAGCATATCAATGAATCTTATGACTCAATGGCTGAAAGATTTTCTAAATTAGTATTTGATAAAGTCGTCACAGCAAAAGAGATTCCTGGTGTTATGGATTTCATAAAACACTACAATAAAAAAGCTATCCCTATGGCAATAAATTCTGCAACACCTACGGAAGAGTTGAAACAGATCCTAATATCAAGAAATCTTGAGCGATATTTCTCTCAGATTATGGGATCACCTACTTCTAAATATGAAAATTTAGTTTCAATTTTAGAGGCTAATCAGGGTGATCGAAAGGAGGCTATATTTTTTGGTGACGCAGAATCTGATCTATTAGCTGCGGATAAAATCGGTATGGATTTTATAGGGATTGGAGATTTTTTAAAAGATAAAGATACAGTTGTCTCATCAAAACAGTTTAATGCTATTAATTTTATTGAACTAATCTGATGAGATGGATGGCAAGAAGATTATGGATAAAGAATCTGATCAACTGATTATATTTTCATCAGATAAGGATTTTAACCTCAGTGATTCTTATTCAGATAGTTATCTTTATTCCATTGGTCCAGGTAATTTAAATTGTAGAGATTTGTATATCATCAATGATCCAATTGAGTTAAATAAAATCGCCGAGGGAATTAGAGACCAATTTTCAGAGTGGGTTTATAAGCAGAACCACATTTTTATAGAGAATAACCTAATTCATAGGAATGACTTATCTATGTTCTTCCTTACAGATTTCTCATGTAAGAGATCAGAGTTTTTTGATACCTATAATTCAATATGTAATCTGATACAAATTCAAAAAAAAATTAATGCTGAAGAAATAAAAAGCGTTGTATTTATAGGTGTTTCAGAGGCTTTCGTGCAAACCGCATCGAAAATTTTTGAAAATAGTACCTTTCAATATATTGATATTAAGAAAAATAAAGAAACATTCTTTAGGGGCTTTATAAAAAATAGTATTTATTTTACGAATATGATGTTTTTCTGTTTCTTTAATTTATTTGTTAAATCTTCAATCAGGAACCAAAGAAGGCTTTACTTAACTAGATATCCACTTCATTTCATAGATGATGATAATCTAGAGGACAAATATGGTGAAATTGATTTAAAAAAAGATAATTTTCTAGTCAGTATTGCCACAGATGGCTTTCATCAAAGCGTAAACCCAATTGAGTACTTAAAATACTTGAATCAATGCTTATCAAAGGGATTTTCTATCCTTGATCTGGAGGTAAAATTCAGGGACATAATTTTAGCCTTTTGGAACTATTTTAAACTTATTCCCAAATGGAAAAAAATATCTAATAAAGATTATCTATTTCAGGAATATGATATTTCTGCCTTCTGCAGAAGGGAATTAATATTCTCTCTCAATAGAGTTGTAAGATTGCTCTTGTGGGATAAACCTATTAGAAGATTTTTTACAAGAATCGAACTTAAGGAGCTTTATTATTATCTTCATGAGTATCCTTATGGGAGGTTATTTACATATATTTTAAAAAGCTATCCAGAAATCGAAACAACTGCCATGCAAAGTGGCCCCGCATCTTTCAGAAAAATGCTTTATTTTTTATCAACAGAAGAGATCGGAAATAGTAATAATTACTTACAGCATGTCCCCGCTCCAGAAAAGATATTGGCTGAGGACAGTCATTCAGGAATGATTTACTCACATGCCGGGTATAATAATATTGAAATAATGGAAAATATTTTTAGATTGAAATATTTAGAGGATATTACACTAGCAAAGCCTCGTTATATATTGATTTGTCCTGGCCTACATGATGGTGAAATGATGATCAGCTCACTCAGAGAAGAAATAATCAACAATCCTAATAAGCTATATCTAATAAAGCCTCATCCAAGGGGATCAAAGGATTATCTAAGAAATAATAATTTTGATAATTTAGAAGTTTCAAACATACATATAGCAAGACTGCTATCTGAGGCAGAAAAAGTGATAGTTACTTATAGTTCAGTGGGAATGGAAGCAAAGTATTTAGGTATTCCAATAGAAGTAATTAATGTTCCAGGAATCATATCAGAATCCCCACTCCTAGATGATCATTATCAAGAATGAGGATTATTAGTAATGAGCCAAAAAGAAATATATAAGATTGCTTTATTTCTTCCAGGCTTCGGAAATGGTGGCGCTGAAAGAGTTTTCATTAGGCTTTTTCACCATCTCAAATCTAAGGGCCACAAAGTAAACTTAATTGTTGCATCCAAAAAAGGTGGTTTGGTTGATCGACTTGATGATGACGTAATTTACTTAGGCTCAAGATATAGCTTAACAAGTTTCTCAAGGTATACACGCTACATTAGGGATGAAAGCCCAGATATTGTGATGGCAACTCTTTTTGGAGCAATAGTTGTCTCCGGAATTACTAAGATGCTTGGATTTACTGGAAATACAAGACTAATTTGTAGAATAGCTAATGTTATCCAAAAACCGAGGAGTCTTTTTCAGTTAACTAAATATTTCCTCGAGAAAATAGCTCTGAAACAAGCAGATGGAGTTATTACAAACTCTAATGCAACACTTGATTCTATTGAGAATTTGATAAGGGATAGGAAAAATGTAAACATAGTTACAATCTCAAATCCTGTGCTTGATGATGATTATAAGGAAAAAATCAGAGATTATTCTGAAAAAAAGAGAGCAGGGAGCATAGTAATTATCGGAAGATTTGTACCTCAAAAACAGATCTCACATGCAATAAAAGCATTTTCAATAATTGAAAAAACCACACCTGATGCTCGCTTAACCATCGTAGGTGATGGCCCCGAATTAGAAAAAATCATGAATATGATAAATGATAGAAATTTAGGATCTAAGGTAAAGATTATTAAATATCATGACGACATACCAAGCTTACTAATGTCCTCAAAATGTATGATAAATACATCTCTATACGAAGGGTTCGGAAATATCTTTATTGAAGGACTCGCATTTTGTGAAAATATTGTTTGTTATAGATCGATTGGCGGTGCGAGCGAACTACTCCAGGATACAAATGCAATATTGATTAAACAAGGAGACATCGAATCATTGGCTAGTGAAGTTTCTAAATTATTACTAGCTGACTCAGAAAGGAGTGTTAAAGATATTGATAAAGGATTTTTAGATCAATTCACCGTATCGTATATAGGAAGAAGATATGAGGATTTTATTTTAAATACTTTGGATAGATCCTCATGAAGAAAGTGCTTTTCAATTGCTCTACGAATATTCAGGGCGGTGCAGTTCAGAATTCAGCAAACTTTGTACTTTCATCTCAAAATGATCAAGATATTGAGTTCCACTATTTGGTTTCTGAGCCTGTGAATTCAATTATTCAACATTTTCAGAAAAATTTGAGGAATATTAATTTAATTTCAAAAAGCCCTTCAAGAAATCTAAAATCAAGAAGCATCATAAAATCTATAGAGAATGATATTTCTCCTGATCTTGTTTATACAATGGCTGGTCCATCATATGTTCATTTTGATTCAATGCATGTTATGGGTTGTTCTAATCCTTATATCATCTTTGCCTCTAGAGATGATATGAAATTTGGAAGGTCAAATTATGAGTATATAAAGCGCTATCTAAATACCTTTTATCAGAAATTTTATATCAATAATGCTGATTATTTTATTTTTCAAACTAGAAGCTCAGCTGAGAATTTTGCTCAAAGATTTAAAATTACTAATGAAAAATACTCATATATACCCAATTCAATTGGGATTACAAAACAATATCAAAATGAACGGACCTTTTCTGATGACCCTACTTTGAAAATATTATGTCCATTTGAAAATTATCCACATAAAGGAATTCATATTTTGCCTTCTCTAGTAAGAGAATTAGACCGAAAGAGTCTCGATTTTAAAATCATATCTACAAATGAGCCTAACAAAAATTTAAAGAAAGAGATTTTGAGATTGGGCCTGACTGATAGATTTGAATTTATTGGAAAGCAGAGATATGAAAATATGGCAGAAAACTATATAAAATCGTCAATTGTATTTATGCCAAGCATATTAGAAATATTTTCATCTATCTGCATTGAGGCACTATATTTTAGAAAGCCTTTGGTGGTAGCTGATCGATTATTCAATCGTGAAATTACAGAGAAGTACGCATTTTATTGTGATCCATACTCCATAAATTCTTGTGAAGAAGCAATAATGAAGGCAAATGAAAAGGTTCACGATGATGAATATCTGGATGCGGCGAAGGAATTTATAATGAATAAATATGGCGAGTATAATGATCGCTTTAATGCTATAAGAAAAATACTTATTGGTCTTATTAAATGACTTTTGTTAAGCAGAGTATTCATCTACAGTCCTTGTTTATTTTTGGATTATTTATTTCTTTGTTTCCATGGATTTCATTTGGCTTAAATGAAATGGGTATGCAGCCTTATTTTATTGCAAGTCTAATATTAGCTTTGTTCTTCTTCTTTACTAAGTATCAAAGTCTAAAAATACGACACCTTATTCTTTTTTTGCCGATGTTCTTTTTAATCTTTCAATTTTTTAATGGGATTCCATTAGATTTTTTGCTACTGAGAGACGCTTTGTCTTATCTGGCTTTTTCAATATCCTTAGTATTTTTCTATGAGTACCTCAATCTCTATGGATTTCCCGAGAGAATATTTAGAATTGCTTTGTATATTTGGATTCTTGCATGCATTCCTCAATATCTGTTTGGAGAGCATGTTTACTCTTTTCTTCTCTTTGCAAAATCCTCAGCAAATAGAGGGTTCACAAGCTTGGCTTCTGAGCCTTCTTTTTTTGGTCTTCACTCGGCATTGATTACATCTTTGCTGATTTTACTTGGAGAAAAAAAGAACACATATAAATATATCTCTTTGGGTCTTATAGCATTATTTTTATCTGCATCTCTTGCCGGATTTTTCTATCACGGATTATTTCTTGCTATCTCTTTACTTTTAACCAAGCAACTAAACTCAAAATTAATTATATTTGCAGGAGTATTAATTTCACTAGCATTCATTTTTGTTCTAAGCGATCAAAGATTCGGAGAGTTAATTCGTATCATTCAAACTGTTGGAATTACTCAACTACTTTTAATTGATGCTAGTTCAGGTTCAAGACTCGCAGATGTTTTATCGCCATACATATTGTCTTATTATAATTCTCTCGCTCCCATGGGAAGAGTCATCTCAGAACTTAATCAGTTAGATACTCTATGCTATGCACAAGACCCCAATAGTTTTCTTTCATGCAGATGGGTTTCTAATGATAATAAGATAGGGTCATATATAGGATATTTTATTTTCCACTTTGGGCTATTTATTATTCCACTCATGTTCTATATCTTTTTTTATTTAATAAGAGATATGAGAACATTTGTGTCTGCTTTAATACTTGGACTTGCATTGATGACCACAATACCTCTTGGTTATCCTATGGTGGCCTTCTACCTTTCATCTTTTATCTTTTTTTTAAAGAATGATGGTTTATTAAATGAACGCTAGTCAAAACAAACCAATCAAAATAAGCATTATTACTATAGTTTTCAATGATGCAGAGAATATTCATGAAACACTCAGTAGTGTTAGGAATCAAGATTATGAAAATATCGAATATATCGTTATAGATGGAGATTCAACAGATGGAACAAAAGAGATTATTGAGAAACATATTCAGCATATAGATAAGTTTTTTAGTGAACAGGATGAAGGCATATACGATGCATTAAATAAGGGCATACATCATGCCAGTGGGGAATATATAGGATTTCTTCATTCAGGTGATTTTTTTTATGGGAATGATGTTATAAGCAGTCTTGCTCTGAATATTGAAAGAGAAGGTTGTGATGCAATTTTCTCAAATTTAGATATTGTTGATCCAAAGGATACAAAGAAAATACTAAGGCACTATACAGGTAATAATTTCAGCTTACTTAAGCTTCGAATGGGAATTATGCCGCCACATCCAACTTTCTATTGTAAGAAAGACATTTATGAAAAAGTTGGCAAATATACTACAAAATATAGAGTTTCATCAGATTATGAAATGATGGTAAGAATGTTTTATGTGGAGAGAATAAAATATTTTTATCTTGATAAAACTACAGTCAAGATGAGGAGTGGAGGAGAAAGCAATAATGGTTTTAAAGGTCAGATTCAACAGAATATGGAGATTTATGATGCCGCAAAGAGAAATAATTTTTACACAAATTATTTGTTAATTGCATGCAAAATCCCACTCAAGTTAGCTCAATATATTACTAGGAGTTAATTGCCTTGAAAATTTTAGTAACAGGCGCTAACGGATTCATAGGCACCAACCTTTGTGAGAAGTTAATTCATAATGGTATTGAGATAATTAAGGTTACTAGAAAATCATCTGACCCTATGCTCGTTTTCAAGAATATAGACGGGAATTCGGATTGGTCAAAAATTCTTCATGATATAGATTGCGTGATTCATACAGCAAATATTGCTCATTCGGGTCAATCCAATATAACAGATGATGATTATGTTTCTGTTAATACAGAGGGAACATTAAACCTAGCTCAACAAGCGCTTGAAAATGGTGTGAAAAAGTTTATTTTCATTAGCTCAGTTTTGGTTCATGGGAATAAAAGTAATGAGTATGCATTGATAGAGGAATTAAAAATAGATGAAAGTAAATTGACAGGGTATGCAAAGTCAAAGGCTCTCGCAGAGAAAGGTCTTAAAACAATAACAGAAAATTCATCTATGGACTTATTAATCCTAAGGCCACCAATGGTCTATGGCAAGAATGCCAAAGGGAATTTTAGATTACTAACTAAAATGGTAAATTTTAGGGTTCCTTTACCAATTGGGAGCATCAATAATAAAAGAAGTTTTGTTTATATTCATAATTTAATTGACTTTATTATTGCTTTGGTTAAATATCCAAAATCAATTGAGGGAACATTCCTGGTATCTGATGACCATGACCTTTCTATTAAGGAATTAGTATATGAAGTGGCTGAAGCCAAAGGAGTGAAGCCTTTAATTTTCGGATTTCCAGTCAAAATCTTAAGATTTATTTTAAGAATTCTAAGACCAGGCATGGCAAACAAAATTCTTGACCCCTTTGTTATAGACATCAAAAAAGCCAGAAGCATGATGGATTGGAAGCCTCCATATACAGTGAAAGAAGCAATGAGAAAAACCTTTAGATCTCAATAAATGTAGACCGAATGAACATCTATATATACTTACTAGTAACCTCTATATGTACTTATATTTTTACCAAAATTTACATCAGTAAATTTAGGCAAACGAAGTTTATTGATACACCAAATGAGAGAAGTTCGCATAAAAGACCAACGCCGACTGGTGGAGGTATAATCTTTTCGTCAGTATATCTTGCTTCCTCTGCATATTTCTTAAACGCAGCTGAGTATCCAATTTATCAATACTTATCAATCTTAATACCTATTTATATCCTTGGAGTCATTGGTTTTATAGATGATGTAAAGCAGATTTCCCCATTATTTAGATTATTTGCTCACTTCTCATTAGCTATATGGTGTATATATCAACTTGGAGGCTTTCCATCTCTAGACTTTTATGGGTTTGAAATAAATTCAAAATTTTTGACTAGTATATTTGGAGTACTATTTTTCGTATGGCTATTGAATTTATATAATTTCATGGATGGAATTGATGGAATAGCCTCACTTGAAACAATAACAGCATGCATTTCGATAGCTATTTTTTTGTTCTTAGATAATCAACAAATGGATTTCTGGGCCCTTCCTCTTCTGATTGCGAGCGTAGTATTAGGATTTTTATTTCTTAATTTTCCAAAAGCAAAAATCTTTATGGGAGATGCAGGTAGTTCCTTTTTAGGAGCATGCCTTGCCTCAATGGCGATAATGCATGCAAAAGAATCTCCTGATTTTTTTTGGATCTGGGTTATTTTGCTTGCCGTCTTTATTACGGATTCAACACTTACTCTATTTTATAGAGTCCTAAATAAAGAAAAGGTATATATTGCACATAAAAGTCATTTGTATCAGATCGCCGCAGAAAAATATTCATCACACTCTAAAGTCTCACTTTCTGTTGCTTTCATAAATGTTTTTTGGTTATTTCCAATGGCCTATTTGGTTTATGCTAACTTCATCGAAGGCTTTATTGGTATGCTAGTTGCATATTCTCCATTAATAATGTTTTCTATATTTTTTAGAAATAAATATTCTCGAAGGTTTTTGCAATGAAAGATGATCAGGATAAATCAAAATGAAGTGCTTGGTTACAGGCTCCTCTGGATTTGTTGGATACCATCTGGCAAAGAAATTGTGTGAGATTGGTCATGATGTTATTGGTATTGATAATATGAATCATTACTATGACATTAATCTTAAAGAGGCAAGACTCAGTAACTTACTTGAATTTGAAAATTTTAATTTTCAAAAGGTTGATATTACTGATAATGAGAAACTAGACATCCTCTTTAAAGAAAATGATTTCGATAGAGTCATACATTTCGCTGCACAAGCAGGAGTAAGATACTCCATTGAAAATCCGAAAGCATACATTGACTCAAATCTTTTGGGGCACTTTAATATTTTAAATCAGTGCAAGGATAAAAAAATTAAGCATCTTATTTATGCTTCCTCTAGCTCAGTTTATGGTTTGAATAATAAATTACCATTTTCTACAAATGATCATACTGACCATCCAATATCGCTTTATGCAGCAACAAAAAAATCAAATGAGTTAATGTCACATTCTTATTCTTGTCTTTTTGGTCTGCCAACAACCGGCCTGAGATTTTTTACAGTTTATGGTCCATGGGGTAGACCAGATATGGCTTTATTTAAGTTTACTAAAGCAATACTTAGTGGTGAAACCATAGAGATTTATAATAATGGTCAACTATCCAGAGATTTTACATATATAGACGATATTATTGGCGCCGTTGTGCCATTAATAGACATGATTCCTAAAGAGAATAATGATTGGACTCAGGATCGAGACATGGTGTCTGAAAGTGTGGGACCATACAAAATTTACAATGTAGGAAACTCTCAACCAGTAAAATTAATGGATTTCATTACATTGTTGGAGCAGGAGATTGGTATCGAAGCGAAAAAGAAATTTTTACCCATGCAACCTGGTGATGTCCTCTCTACGCATGCCAATGTTGATGAGTTAATTCAATCGGTTAGTTATCAGCCTAAAAATAAATTGGTTGATAATATTGGATCATTTGTTGATTGGTACAAGTCGTTTTATAAGATTTCATGAATATTCTTGTGACAGGTGGAGCAGGCTTCATTGGGAGTCATTGCTGTGTTCAGCTGCTAGATGAAGGACATGACGTGACTGTTGTAGATAATCTTTCAAATTCAAGTATTGAAGCAATCTATAATATTGAGTTAATTACTGGAAAAAAAATAAATTTCTTTGAAATAGATTTGCTTGATGAAGAAGGCATGAATAATCTTTTTCAATCAAAAAAATTTGATGCGGTAATACATTTTGCAGGATCAAAATCAGTCAGTGAATCAGTAGACTTTCCACTAAAGTACTACTTCAATAATGTCTATAGTAGTATTCTTCTCATTAGAATAATGGCTAAATATGATATCAAGAACTTGATATTTAGCTCTTCTGCAACAGTATATGGTGAGCCAAGTTCAGTACCCATCAATGAATCGTTTCCTATAAAAGGCATGAACCCATATGCCATATCTAAGATAAAAGTAGAGGAGCATCTAAGAGGAAATTTTCATGAATATCCAGATTGGAGGATTATTTTATTGAGATACTTCAATCCCATTGGTGCACATAAATCTGGTCTTTTAGGCGATAATCCAAATGATAAACCCAATAATCTCATGCCATTTATTCTAAAAGTAGCATCTATGGAAGAGGAATATCTAGAAGTCTTTGGTAATGATTATGAAACAAAAGATGGAACAGGTGTGAGGGATTATATCCATGTTTCTGACCTATCTGATGCACATGTTTCTAGTCTCAATTATTTACTATCTTCAGATGAGAAGAGTGGATTTTGTCATGCTTTGAATATAGGTACAGGTAGGGGATATTCGGTCTTGGAAATAATTGAGACATTTGAAAAGATCAATAATAAAAATATTCCCTATAAGGTTGTTGATAGAAGGCCAGGTGACATTTCACAATCGTTTACAGATACTGAGCTATCGCAACGCATGCTTAAGTGGTCAGCAAAGAAAGATTTAAATGATATGTGCAAGGATAGTTGGAAGTGGAAACAGTCTGAAATGAAAAGGAAAAAATATGAATCCTGAACTATCTATCATTGAATTTAAGAATAAAGATGTTCTTTCAAAATCACTCAGTGATAAAGTGTCATATCTTCTTGATAAAACCATAAGTTTAAGCAAAGACCCTTGGTTAGTTGTGCCTGGGGGCAGTACGCCGGTAGATTTTTTTGATAATTTATCATCACGAAATATTGATTGGAACAAAGTGCATATAACTCTTACTGATGAGAGATGGGTTAAAACTGATAGTTCGATTAGTAATGAAGCATTAGTAAGGAATTCTCTTCTCAAGAATAAAGCATGCGCTGCAAAGTTTCATGGCCTTAAGACAAATCATGGCACTATCAGTGAAGCTTTCTATTCTATCAAAAAGAGGCTTGAAGTCTTTGAAAAGCCAGATGTTTTGATTGTTGGAATGGGACTTGATGGTCATACTGCTTCAATGTTTCCCAATGACCCTAATCTAGCTGAATATTTTTCTCTAGTTAATACTGAAATATTTAGTAGAGTGAAAAACAAAGACAGTGAATACGAGAGGATCACGCTTAATTATAACTACTTATCCTCAGCAAGAAATATCATTTTGCTTATTCATGGACTTGATAAAATGGAAGTTCTGAATAAGGCGATGGAGGAAAATAATCCTATGAAGTATCCAATTTCGGTTTTCTTTAATAATAACCTTGAAGTTTATTGGAGTAGATAATCAGTAAAAAAATATCAATCAGAATGAAATCATCATTTTTAAACTCAAGCCATAATTCTGTTGTAAGGAAGATCCTTGAACTACCTCGATGGTTTAAGACTATTATAATAATGACAAGTGACTACTTAATGTTGGTCCTATCATTTTGGTTATCACTGTCTTTAAGAAATAATCAAATTTATATTCCAACACTAGAAACCCAGTTTCTAATTCTGATAGGTCCATTTCTTGCATTACCTGTTTTTTACTTCTTTGGTTTATATCAATCAATAATTCGGTATTCAAATGAAAGAAGTCTATTCATTATCGTTATTGCCTCCTCCATATACACAATTTTGTGGTTCTGCATCGTACTACTATCAGGCGCAGTGAGTCAGCCTTATGATTTTCTCTTTATAAATTGGCTCATAACAATTTTTTTTGTGAATGGGACAAGAACACTAGCAAAATGGATCTTAAGGCAGTCCTCAGGAAAAAATGTGCATGCTCTTATTTATGGAGCCGGATCAGCTGGTATCCAGTTACTATCAGCTATGAAGCATAGTCCTGAAATTAATATCAAAGGCTTTCTTGATGACGATCATTCAATGCATGGTAGATACATAGAAACAAAAAAGGTGTTTGATCCCAAAAAAATTGACCAGTTGATAAGAAAAGAAAAAATTACTGAAGTTTTGATAGCCATTCCTTCTGCAAAGAGGAATACAACAAGAAAAATATTCAACTCATTAAAAAAATACCCATTGATAATTAGGACTTTGCCAAGTCTGAATGATATGGCACAAGGAAGAATCAGTATTTCAGACCTAAAGAAGATTAAGATTGAAGACCTTTTGAAGCGCCCTGTTAGAGAGCCAAACCAGAAACTTTTATCCATGAATATTAAAAGTAAAAATGTTTTAGTCACTGGTGCAGGAGGCTCTATTGGATCTGAATTATGCAGGCAAATCGTTAGGCTTGAGCCTAAATTATTAGTTGCATTTGAGTTGAGCGAATATGCACTTTATATGATTGAGCGTGAGCTTCTAAGTATGAATTTAGGTACTAAAATTATACCGGTGCTGTGTGATGCAAAAGATCAGGCAAGACTTGAAAAAGTTTTAAATACATATGAGATAGATACCGTATATCATGCCGCAGCCTATAAGCATGTTCCAATGGTAGAGAGAAATACCATTTCTGGCATTGAAACAAATATATTTGGAACTTTTTCATGCATCAAGGCATCTGTGAACTCTGGCGTTAAGAATTTTGTATTCATATCCACTGACAAGGCTGTTCGACCTACCAATATCATGGGAGCGACTAAACGTTTTGCAGAATTAATTCTTCAATCATTCCCTCATAATCATTCAGATGAATTAAAGCAAAAAATCACAAAAATAAGCATTGTTAGATTTGGAAATGTTCTAGGATCTTCTGGCTCTGTGATACCACTTTTTCGCAAACAGATTGAAGAGGGTGGGCCAGTTACCGTTACAGACCCAAAAATAATACGATACTTTATGACGATTCATGAAGCCGCACAACTAGTTATACAAGCTGGTGCAATGGCCTCTGATAACGATATTTTTGTATTAGATATGGGCGAGCCAGTAGGGGTGTTTGAGTTAGCTAAAGATATGATAAGACTGAGCGGTATGTCATTAAAGGATTCTGAAAACCCAAACGGTGAAGTTGAAATAATTTTCACAGGTTTGAGACCAGGTGAAAAGTTATATGAAGAATTACTAATTGATGATGATGTTCAGCCGACTGAACATAAAAAAATTATGATAGCCAAAGATAATGGAATCTCATGGGACATATTAAGTGATCATATATTGAATCTTGAGAAATCATTGGAGTATGATGATCAGCATAAAATAAGAGAGATATTCTTAGCAACTGTAACCGGATTTAAACCAGAAAAAGAGATATCAGATAATCTATACTTATCTAAAGATTCTAAATGATTAATTAGCTGAAAGGAGATCTAAAATAATCTCCTTTATATCTTCATTACTAGAAGCTAGGAAATTTGGATTTAGGTATTTATCCTCAAAATTATATTGTATTGGTTTCCCAGTAAGATCAACAACACTTCCTCCCGCATACTTTAATATTGCCTCGCCTGCGGCAGTATCCCATTCTGATGTTGGTCCTAGTCTTAGATAACAGTCAGATTTTCCAGATGCAACATAACAAAATTTCAATGAGCTGCCAGCATAGACAACATCAAACTGAATGTTGTTGTTGAGCAGAGAATTATGCTCATCACTTAAATGTGACCTTGAGACTGCCATCTTTACTGGTCCATTTGTACTCTTCTTTGTAGCCTCTATGCTCATATTTTTACCTTTACTTGGGCAAAAAAATGACCCATGCAATGAAGAGCCCCAGTATATTTCATTCGTAGTCGGTACCTGAATTAAACCAAATACAGGGGAGTTTCCTACAACAAGGGCAATATTAACAGTGAACTCACCATTCTTTTTAATAAATTCTTTTGTTCCGTCAAGCGGATCAATTAACCAGTATTTATTCCATTTTGATCTTATATCAAATGGAACATCTGAAGCTTCTTCAGATAGTATTGGTATATCATCAATTTTTTTAAGTCCACTTGAAATGATTTTATTGGATATTAAATCTGCTTCTGTAATTGGAGAATTATCTGACTTCAATTGGTGCTGAAAATTGCTGTTATAAATATTGTTAATAGCATTGCCCGCATCTTTTGCAATATCTTTTAATGACTCTATCTTATTTTTATCGAGATAGTTCATGGCTTAATTTTATAAAAAAACAATAGAAGGGTAATTTGAAAATTTTTATAAGAATATATTTCTTCCTCGGCCTATTGCATAGTAAGTAAAACCATACTTATCCATTTCACTTGGATCGTAAATATTTCTTCCATCAAATATGACGGGCTCTCTGAGTGATTCTTTGATTGTAACGAAATTTGGTGAGATGAAATTCTTCCACTCGGTAGCTATGATCAGTGAGTCCGCATTATTAATAGCCTCCTCTTTGGTATCAAAGAATTCTATTCTAGGATCGTTAAATAGTTTCTCAAAGTTTTCTTTTGCAATTGGATCAAAGGCCCTAATTTTAGCACCCATCCTAAGTAACTCTTCTACTATTGTGATGCTAGGCGCTTCCCTTATATCATCTGTTTTTGGTTTAAAGGATAAACCCCAAAGAGAAAATATCACATTTTCAATGTTATCTTGATAATGAAATAAAATCTTGCTTATCAGGAACTTCTTTTGATCATCATTAACTTCTTGAACTGCATTTAAAATCCTAGAAGAGTATCCAGCATTCTCTGCGGTTTTTGATAGTGCTCGAACATCCTTGGGGAAGCATGAGCCCCCAAATCCGATACCTGGATATATAAAAGAATGACCTATTCTAGAGTCTGAGCCAATACCATGTCTTACTTTTTCTATATCAGCGCCAACTCTTTCTGCTATCTGTGATAGTTCATTCATAAAGCTAATCTTTGTAGCAAGCATGGCATTGGAAGCATACTTTGTGAGTTCAGCTGATTTTATATCCATAGTAATTGTTCTATCTTGAGCCCTATTGAACGGAGCATATAGTGATTTAAGTACATCTCTGGTTTCCTTTGATTCACATCCAATAATAATTCTATCAGGTTTCATAAAATCACTAATTGCATCTCCCTCCTTGAGAAATTCTGGATTTGATGCAATATCAAAATCAATTTTCTTATTTCTTTCCTGAAGTTTTTTCTTTATTTCTTCTCTGACGAGTTCTGAAGTTCCAACTGGAACAGTTGACTTTGTTACAATAATCTTATCAACATCCATCTTTGAACCAATTTCTTTTGCTACATCTAAAACATAATTAAGATCAGCAGAGCCATCCTCGCTATTAGGTGTACCAACTGCAATAAAAATTACTTCGCTTTTTTCAATTGCAAGATTTGAGTCAGTTGTGAATATTATTTTTTTTTCTTTTAGATTATTTTTAATAATATTTTCAAGACCAGGCTCATAGATTGGAATTATCCCTTGGTTAAGTATATCAATCTTTTTTCTATCAATATCTACACAACAAACATCATGCCCAACTTCAGCTAAGCATGCTCCCGTTACTAGACCAACATAGCCGGTCCCAAAAATAGAAATTTTCATTAATATCCTAAAATGATCTATTAGATTTCGATTTATTCTACTTAATAATATGAATTCTTGTTATTTAATTTTTGCAGGAAAAATCTGTAAGTAGAAAATAAGAGGATAGCAAAGATATAAAAAAAACTTGCATTATTGATCACATGAGAGAAAATGTGAATCTCTAACCTGTATTCACAGGTTCTTACCAATTTAATTTTTAATGATAATATTCAAAATTCAATAAATGGCGATAAAAGAAATAAATGATTCAAACTTTGAGGCAGATGTAATAAACAGTCAAACACCAGTTCTTGTTGATTTTTGGGCTGAATGGTGTGGTCCTTGTAAAATGATAGGCCCCATTCTTGAAGAAATAGATCTTGAGATGAATCAGAAAATTAAAATCGTCAAAGTTGATGTTGATAATAATAATCAAACAGCAATGAATTATGCTATTAGAAGTATACCAACCTTAATTATATTCAAAGATGGTGCTGTTAAGGCGACACATATAGGTGCAGCATCAAAAGCCCAGTTAGAGAACTTTATTAATCAAAATATTTAGAATATGCCATCAAACGGAAGAAGAAGAAAAAGAGGCTCAGGTCACAAGAAAGACTTTCGAGATAGGGCCGCTACATTTACATCAGAAGATGTGATATCAAAATCAGAACTAGAAGGTGATGATGTTCTAAGTCTTCCTGATCTCAGAACCAAATCAATCACAGATATACAAACTACTGCTGAAGAAATGGGAATTGAAAATATTTCAAGAGCAAGAAGACAAGACATAACTTTTTCAATTCTCAAGGCGCATGCAGCAGATGATAAGAGAATCTTTGGCGAAGGTGTGCTAGAAATTCTTCAGGATGGATTTGGATTCCTTAGGTCAGCAGACACATCATATATTGCTGGACCAGATGATGTTTATGTATCACCTACTCAGATCAGAAAGTTCAATTTAAGAACTGGTGATACTGTTTCAGGGTCTGTTAGACCTCCAAAAGATAACGAGCGTTACTTTGCGCTTTTAAAAGTCTCAGAAATTAATTTTGAAGATCCTGAAAATGTCAGAACAAAGGCCTTATTTGAGAACTTGACACCATATTTCCCAGAAGAAAGACTGAAACTTGAACAAGGCACAGGAAGTGTTGAAGATTTAACAGCAAGGATTATTGATTTAGCATCGCCAATTGGTAAAGGTCAAAGAGGATTGATTGTATCTCCACCAAAAGCAGGTAAAACAATACTACTTCAGAATATCGCATCTTCAATTACAGCAAACTATCCTGATGTTCACCTCATAGTTTTACTAATTGATGAGAGACCAGAAGAGGTAACTGATATGATCAGGACTGTAAGAGGTGAAGTTGTTTCTAGTACTTTTGATGAACCTGCATCCCGACATGTTCAGGTTGCAGATATGGTTTTAGAAAAAGCTAAGAGGCTTTCCGAGCATAAAAAGGATGTTGTTATCTTATTGGATTCAATTACGAGGTTAGCAAGAGCTTATAATACAGTCGCACCAGCTTCTGGAAAAGTTTTAACTGGCGGTGTAGATGCAAATGCCCTCCAAAAGCCAAAACGATTCTTCGGTGCAGCAAGAAATCTTGAGGAGGGCGGAAGCCTTACTATTATCGCAACCGCATTAGTTGATACAGGATCAAGAATGGATGAAGTCATCTTCGAGGAGTTTAAAGGAACAGGAAATATGGAGATTGCATTAGATAGGAGAATTGCTGATAAACGTGTTTATCCAGCAGTTCATATAAATAAATCAGGTACAAGACGAGAGGATCTTCTTATGGATCCTGAGGAACTACAAAAGATGTGGGTTCTAAGAAAAGTTGTACATGATATGGATGAGATCGCTGCGGTTGAGTTCCTTCTAAATAAGATGAAAGATACAAAAACTAATAATGAATTCTTTGAGTCTATGAAGAAATAAAACTATTTCATTACCCTGAAGCCAATATCTTTTCTATAGTACTTCCCATCCCAATCTAATTTCTTAACAGCAGTGTAAGCCCTCTCATTAGACTGACTTAAGTCATCACCAAGTGCGGTTACACATAAAACTCTGCCACCATTTGTAAGTACTTTTTCACTATCTAAGCTTGTACCAGAATGAAATACTTTAATATCGTTCTTACTAATCAAACCATCGAGCCCTGAGATCTCTTTTCCAGTTTCATACGATTCTGGATAACCTTCACTGGACATTACGACACCCATAGCTGATCTTTTATCCCATTCAATTTCATAATTACCAATATCACCAGAGAAGCAAGTATGAATCATATCAATGAGATCTGATTTTAATCTCAACATTATCGGTTGAGTTTCTGGATCTCCGAATCTGCAGTTATACTCTAGTACTTTTGGATTCAAGCTAGAGTCAATCATAAGGCCAGCATACAGAAATCCTCTGAAAGGAATTCCATCTTCAGAAAGGCCTCTAACAGTTGGCTCGATAACCTCTTCCTTAATTATGGTATCTAGTTCATCATTAACGAATGGAACAGGTGAGTATGCACCCATACCACCAGTGTTGAGTCCAACATCACCTTCTTGTATAGTTTTATGATCCTGAGATGTTGCAAGTGGCAAATATTCAGTTCCATTTACCATCACGATATAACTCAGCTCTTGTCCTACTAGAAAATCTTCAATTATGATCTTCCTGCTTGCATCGCCATATTTTTTCTCACTAATAAATTCATCTATGGTTTCAAAAGCGATCTCATAGTCTTCTATGATGACAACACCTTTCCCTGCAGCTAGACCATCAGCCTTAATAACTTTAGGTAACTCATTTTCCTGAATATATTTCTTAGCTTCATCTGCATTAGTGAAGCTCTCATAGCCTGCTGTTGGGATGTTATGTCTTTTCATAAAAGCTTTGGCAAAATCTTTTGAGCCTTCAAGCTGTGCGCCCATTGATTCTGGCCCAAAACATTTTATTCCAACCTTTTTGAATTCATCAGTAATGCCGTTTACCAATGGATCTTCTGGCCCAACAATCACAAGATCAATATTTTCTTTCTTTGAAAAAGTTACCAAAGCATCAATATCAGAGGAGCTGATATCTATATTCTCTGCTTTTGGCTCAATTGAAGTACCTGCATTTCCAGGTGCTATGAATATTTTTCCTACAAGGTTAGATTGTGAAGCTTTCCAGGTGAAAGCATGTTCTCTCCCGCCACTACCAACAATTAGAACATTCATCATGATTAATGCCTAAAATGCCTCATACGAGTCATGACCATAGCAATATTTTGTTTGTTTGCTTCCTCAATGACTTCATTATCTTTGATTGAGCCGCCTGGTTGGATGATGCATGAAATCCCATTATCAGATGCCATTTTAATGCTGTCACTGAATGGAAAGAAGCCATCAGATGCCATTACAGAATCTTTAGTATCTAGATTAGCTTTCGCTGCTTTTAAGCTTGCAATTTTGGCACTATTTACACGACTCATTTGTCCCGCACCTATGCCAATAGTCTGCTGATTTCTTGCAAAAATAATCGCATTGGACTTAACGTATTTACAGACTTTCCAAGCGAAGAGCAAATCGATGATCTGATCATCTGTCGGCTTTCTATCAGTCACATATTCTATATTATCTTTATCTAAAATTTTCCAATCATCCTCTTGAACTAAGAATCCACCATCTATTGCTTGGATTGAGAATGGCATTGGGGTTTTTTTAAATTTCTTCTTAGATATGACTCTAATATTCTTCTTCTCTTTTAAGACATCAATAGCTTCTTCAGAAAAATCAGGTGCAATTAAAACTTCTACAAATTGATTCTCTATCAAAGTAGTAGCAAATGTCTTATCTACCAAAGCATTCACTGCTATTACACCACCAAATGCAGACTCAGGATCCGTTTCAAAAGACTTTTCATACGCATTTTTTATATCTGTTCCAATTGCAACGCCACAGGGATTGACATGCTTCACAATCACACAAGCAGGATGATCAAATTCCATGACGCAATTCATCGCAGTATTAGCATCGAGGTAATTATTATAAGAAAGCTCCTTACCTTGATGTATCTCAGCATTCGTTAAACTATTACTTTGCTTTTGAGAGACATATAATCCAGCATTCTGATGTGGATTCTCTCCATATCTCAGAGAAGAGATTTTCTTGAGGCCAAGCGGTATTTCGTCAGGTATTGATTCTTTGTCAATTTTTTCTGAGAAGAAACCATGAATTACAGAGTCATACATTGCCGTCCGCATGAAGGCATTCACTGCTAAGCTTCTTCTTGTTTCTTCTGATATTGAGCAATCATTATTTTGTAGCTCATTAATGAATGACCCATAATCATCATGATGAGTCAGGATCGCCTTATGATAAAAATTCTTCGCCGATGCTCTGATCATACTGGGACCGCCAATATCTATATTTTCGATAGCGTCCAGTTCACTTACATTTTTTCCAGAAATAGTTTCTTCAAAAGGATATAGATTAATCACTATGAGATCGAAATTAACCATTCCATGCTCTTTTTGGATATGATCATCTATACCGCTTCTGTTTAAGATTCCACCATAGATTAATGGATTGAGTGTTTTTACACGACCATCCATTATTTCAGGGAAGTTTGTTATTTCTGAGACTTGTTTGACATTTATACCGAGTGATTCAACAAACTTTGCAGTTCCACCTGTTGAAAAGATGGAAACATTATTTTGATCTAAAAAAGTAACAAGTTCCTCTAAACTGCTTTTATCTGAAACGCTGATCAGGGCATTTTTAATCTTTAATCTTCCATCCCCTGTCATCAGTTTCTTTCCTAAATCAGTTTATATTGCTTCAGTTTTTTTCTAAGTGTGGATCTATTTATTCCAAGAACTTTTGAAGCCTCACTTTGATTATTATCTGTATGCTTCATCACTTCTTTCATCAGAGGTCTTTCAATTTCTTTTAAGACTAATTTATAAAGATCATTTGGTTT
>CACJRN010000009.1 GCA_902595845.1 uncultured Gammaproteobacteria bacterium | reverse complement strand
AAACAAAATATGAAATGATTGCCACAGAACATGGCTATAGAATCAATGCCACTGATGTTGCCAATATCAGCAATGAAAGTGAATTCCTTAAACTCATTGAAAACGCGATTGACGCTTAATTCATGAAAAAGATCAATGTGAATGGCAAAAGAATTGCCTATGACCGAACAGGTCAGGGATCACCCATTGTTTTTCTTCATGGAAATCCAACCTCATCCTATCTTTGGAGGAATATTGTTCCTCATCTTGAATCGGTTGCCTCTTGTTATGTTTTCGATCTGATTGGAATGGGTGATTCAGATAAATTGGATAAATCAGGACCTGATTCTTATGGATTTGAGGAGCATTTTGAATACCTTGATAAGGCAATCAACGAAGTGGTTACTGCTGATAAAATCACACTTGTTCTTCATGACTGGGGCTCTGCACTCGGATTTCACTGGGCATTTAAGAACCAAGATCGTGTGAACGGTATTGCATATATGGAGGGAATCGTCAAAGAGTTGAAATGGGAAGAATGGAATGAGCAAAGTCGTGGCCTCTTTCAAGCTATGAGGTCGGATGCTGGGGAGGAATTAATTCTAGAAAAAAATATTTTTATAGAAAAAATTCTCACTGGCTCAATCATCAGAGATATTAGTCATGAAGAATTGGAAAAATATAGAGAGCCATTCAATCAGCCTGGGGAGGATCGAAGGCCGATGCTCTCTTGGCCCAGACAAATCCCTATTGAGGGAGAACCAAAAAATGTATGTAAAATAGTAAGTGAATATTCCGACTGGATGAGTAAAAATAATATGCCTAAACTTTTTATCAATGCAGAACCTGGGGCCATTATCCAAGGGTCTGTTCGTGATTTTTGTAGAACTTGGAATAATCAGAGTGAAATTACTGTTAAAGGCATCCATTTCATTCAAGAGGATTCTCCAAATGAAATAGGAAGTGCAATTCAAGAGTGGTACGAAAAAATTAATAAGGATGAAAATAAATGACAAGTGTGAATAAAAACAGACCTCTAGATGGAATGAGAGTGATTGAAATGGGTCAACTGATCGCTGGACCTTTCACGGGCAGTGTTCTTGGGTATTTTGGTGCTGAAGTCATCAAAATTGAACCGCCCACAGGAGATCCGGTTAGATATTGGCGCCTTACTGAAAACAATACATCATATTGGTGGCATAGTGTTTCAAGAAATAAGAAATCGATTACTTTGAACTTAAAATCCGATGAAGGAAGACAAATTGCCAAAGATCTAATATTAAAATCCGATGTACTGATTGAAAACTTCAAACCAGGTACACTGGAGAAATGGGGCATGAGTCCAGATGAATTAAAGAAAGAGAACCCTGGTCTAATCACAGCAAGAATATCAGGCTATGGACAAACAGGACCTCGCTCACATCTACCAGGTTATGCCTCTGTTTGTGAAGGCTTTGGTGGTTTTAGATATGTCAATGGTTTTCCAGATCGTCCACCCGTTCGACCAAATTTAAGCATTGGTGATACTTTGGCGGGCCTACATGCCGCTATGGGCGTGATGTTGGCATACATACAAAGAGAAAAAGATCCTGAGAAAAAAGGTCAAGTTGTTGATGCTGCCATCTATGAGTCAGTATTTCAAATGATGGAAGCCGTTGTTCCTGAATATTCTGGATCTGGTGCTATAAGAGAACCATCGGGATCAACCATTACAGGCATTGTACCCACAAATACTTATCTCACCTCAGATAATAAGCATGTCATCATTGGCGGAAACGGGGACTCGATTTTCAAGCGTTTGATGAATGCAATCGGTCGCCCTGACATGGCAGATGACTCAAGATATGAAGAAAATCAGGGACGTGTTGAGCACGAAAAAGTCATCGATGCAGCCATTGAAGAGTGGACACGTAAACACACAGCTGAAGAGATTCTTTCAACAATGGATGAGGTCTCAGTTCCTGCTGGTCCTATATATAGCGTTGAAGATATGATCAATGACGAACACTATATTGCAAGAGGCATGTTCCATGAGGTTGAAGCAAATGGAAGAACGTTACAAATTCCAGCAATGCTTCCCATTTTAACTGAAACACCTGGCACTACGGAGTGGCCTGGTCCGGAATTGAGCGAGCATACCTCGGAAGTATTGGAGGAAATGCTGGGTAAAACCGCTGAGGAAATTAAAAAATATAAATCAGACGGAGTTGTTTAGCTTCCTAGCTCTTCTTCTCTTAATCAAGTAGATAATTCCAATTAGCACCAACAGTGGTGTCAACCAATATCTTGTGGGGAGTTCACCAGTTGCAATCACACCATACTGATTTAACTCAAGAGAATCGAATTCATTTCGCCAAGCATCAACAGCAAGTGAATCATCATTAATAACTTCGAATGTTTTATTTTTTGCCCCATCCTTAAAAATTGATTCGACCAATACTGCAGCAACATCTTCCCTTGGAATCCATCCCAGTACATTATCGCCTTGCGAAAACTGTATTCCTTGTGTTGCAGGATCGCCGATGAGTCCGCCTGGGCGTACAATAGTGAAATCGATTCCACTTTTTCTGATTTGATCTTCAGCAAGCGCCTTCCATTTCATGGTTTTATTTGCCAAGAGATTCAGCATTACTGTTGAAATATTTTCTGCGCCTCCTGCGCCGATTGAAGACATATAAATGATTTGTTTAACGCCATTTTTCTTTGCTGCAGCAACAATATTGATGGTTCCTAGGTAATCTACATTTTCTGAATTATCTCCTCCGACTGGGCCAATGGCAGAGATGATAATATCGACATCTTTTAAAGCTTCAGTCAGGCTTTCTTCGCTGGTTACGTCTGCAACTGCCCAGTTTACATTATCACTATTCTCTTTGGCTCTTCTTGAGAAGGCTCTTATATCCACATCTCTTTGTTTGAGCTCTTCAATGATATGCACGCCTGTTCTTCCTGAAGCACCGAAAACACCTACAAGTTGCTTTTCCGAAGCAAGAAGCAAGGATGGCTTGAGAAGAATAAAAAATGAGATGGAAAGCATGAAAGCTGCTGATTTTTTCATTTTATTTTTAATCCAGATTTTATGATTTTAAGAATCATAGACTATAATAAATCGCATTTTATACAAGACAAAGATGATGAAATTTAGATCAAAAATACTGATATCGTTTCTCTTGGCTCCATTCTCTTTATTAATGGCTGAAGAAATTGAGGAAATCAAAGTTACCGGTAGCTATATCGGGACGAGAGCAAATGACATTGGGACTGAGATCATTGATCAATCCGATTTCAATGATTTAAATATAAGCACTGTTGGAGAAATCAGTAAATATCTATCGAGTGCTGCTGGCGCCCACTTTCAATCAAATACACTTGATGGTGTTGATCAAGGCATGTCGGCAATCACTTTGAGAGGACTGGATCATGCATCCACACTGGTTCTTATCAATCAGAGAAGACAAACTTTCGCTGGCACACCATCCCATGAAGGCGAAGGGTATATCGATGTAAATATCATTCCAGAAATTGCCATGAAAAGAGTAGAAATTCTAAAAGAAGGAGCTACGTCTCTATATGGCAGTGATGCGGTCGCAGGTGTAATCAATTTCGTCACTCACGATGATTTTGAAGGATTAAAAATAAACATATCCCAACAAGAAACAACCAACTATGACCAAAAAGATGACGTTTTTGGTGTTCTATATGGAAAGAAATTTATCGACTCAAATCTGGTTATAGCAGCAAATATCTTAAAAAGAAGTGCCTTGCCATCAATCGAAATCCCAAGGATTGCTGAGAATGGCCTTAGCACGCTTGGAAATACATTCAAGGTTGCAGAGGCTGATACTATTTTATCAGGTGATTATGCTGGATCTTACTCTGCAGGAGACTGGGTCGCTGATCCGAATTGCCTTGAGAATGGAGGAGTGATTCAAGGACCATTTTGTAAGTTTCTATACGGAACGAGATTTAATATCGTTAACGATGAAGATCATGAAAAGTTTTATATCAGCTATAAAAAAGATATGGGTAATCTAAGCTTTGGAATCAAATATATCGATTCAAGCATTGATGTGAATGACAACCCTCAGTCGCCCTCCTATCCAGCTCTATCATTCATGTCTAGAAAGATTTTACCAGGACAAGGTGGTAGCCCATTCAATGTACCTGTTACATGGTATGGAAGACCCCTGGGTTCTGCATTCCCCTCCCCCATCTCTCCTAAAGATATTGATCAATATCATTTTAATAGTTCAGTCATTATCGAATTGAGAAATCAGGCTAATGTTGAACTATCATTCACAAAGAGCAGACATAGAAATTTCCATAACAGACCAGATACAATCAATTCAAGGATGGAGAAAGCCATTGCTGGTAATGGTGGAGTCAATGGTAATGAAACATGGAACCTCTTCAATCCATTGCAGAATTCATCAAGCTTAATTGAATACATCAAAGGATCAGAGCAAAGTCTTAAGATTGGTGAGCTCAAATCAGTCGATGCAATTATAAGAACAAAGTTAGGAGAAAATAACCTCGCAATTGGATTACAACTCAATGAGGAATCATTGGATGTTTCATACAATCAGCTATCTCGCGCAGAATTTAATGCTGATGGAGATCTCATTAAAAGTGCAGATTTACTTTTTTTAGGTGGTGGAAGAAATACATTCGCAAAAAGGGACAAAAAGGCAATATTTTTTGAAGTTGAAAAGATATTTTCAGAGAACATTGACATGCTTTTTGCATCAAGATTTGAAAAAGTCGATGACGAATCCTCGCTGGATCCAAAGGTAACATTAAATTATAGGCCAATAGATAGCTTGACCATTCGAGGATCGATTGGCTCATCCTTTTCAACACCCTCAATGGCACAATTATATAGCTCTGAAATCGCACTTGGGGGCGTTAGAGATGTTATAAATGGTGTTGAACAAACCAGTTCTTTGTTTGTAAGGGTGATACAACTAGGTAACTCAAACCTCAAACCTGCAAGTTCTACAAATAAAAATATTGGCTTCTCATGGTTATTCAGTGATGATTCTTCACTTTCACTGGATCTTTGGGAGATTGACTACAAAGATCGTCTTGAGCTCGAGGATGCACAGACAAAAATTCTTGATAACCCAAATAGCCAGGCGATACAAAGAAATGAATATGGCGATATTGTTGCTGTAAAAACAACATTCTTCAATGAAGAAAAGACGATTGTAAAAGGTCTAGATTTGTCCTTTGACTATGAAAAAATGTTCACAAATGGTCAATCATTTGATTTAAATATCAATGCGACATATCTTTTTGATTACCTCACACCAGAACACAATGATGAGAGTGATCATGCAACCGAACATATGGTAAATAGAGCTGGGAGATTTAACTATAACGCACACACACATTCTCTGCCGCGTTTAAGACTGAATGCTTTGATGGGCTTGAAGATGGATGATATTAAATACTCTTTAAATGTAAGATATCTGGATTCTTATTTGAACCAAAGACCACTCCCTGAATCAGCCATTCAAATTGGCTATAAGAATAAAGTAGATTCCTTCTTGGTCTTTGATCTAGGTATAACAAAAGACATTTCCATGAATGATCAAATGATTAAACTCGGCCTTCATGTAATCAATGCTTTCGATGAAGCAGCGCCATTGCTTTACGATTCACCTGATTTCAGCTTTGATACAAGACTGCATGACCCCAGAGGTAGATTATTGAATCTCTCAATAGATTATGAGTTTTAGATTATTTGAAATACGGTAAAACCTGATCCGCGAATATTTCTGTTTGATCAACCATTGCTCTCAAACGAGCATCTCTTGGTTCCGCTACAGGGGATCCTCCCAAGAGATAAATGTGATCCAAACCCAATTCAATCAATCCAGACAGACGATCGATGCATTTTTCAGATGATCCTGAGATTGTAAACCAGTCAATGAAATCATCATCAATCAAATCAAGATGCGATCCTTTTTCACTCGAATGATTCTTCATATCGTATTCAGTTTGTAAAGAATTGGATATTTTCTGAAGAGAGGGAGGAAGATGGTCAATGGGTGCATTTTTCATTGCGGTAAAATGTGCCACCAAACCTGCGAGCATTCTTGCCATGCCAATGGCCCTTTTTTCATCAGGATCACATATGAGATTGATATAAGCTCCAATCTTTATCTCATCCCTACTTCTGCCAATCTTTTCAATATGTTCTAGAGCAGTATCCATGGCCCAAGATACTCTGTCATAAGAGCTGCCCACGGCAAAAGAAACTCTCTCGGATACCTCACAAGCCATCTGAATTGTTTTTGGACCTGTACAAGCCACATCAATTGGAACGGGAGGAATTATATCAGGGTCAATCCAGCGGATGGGTGATTGCATGGTTCCCACATCGATCGACTCTCCTCTAAAATAAGACTGAATAGTTTGAATAGAATCCTTTAATTCTTTTGTTGTGGCTTGCCTCTTACCTATATGAGCAGCTGAAGAATCACCTCTTCCAATTCCACATATTGCTCTTCCTTCAGATTCTTCTTGTAAACTTGCCATTGCAGAGGCAGTGACCGCAGTAGCTCTTGTGACTGGATGTGTCACTCCAGTACCCAACTTAATTTTCTTGGTGTGATGCGCCATAAGTGTCAGTTGTCCATAGGGGTCAGCTGATAAATTTTGTGTATCTGGACAAAGTATTGAGTCAAAACCCATGTTTTCAATTCTGACCGCCATTTCAGCAGAACATTTAGGAACTGGCTCCATCACTACGCCTATTTCAGTCATTTTTTTCTCCTCTATGATATTCGTCAACTTCACCTGATGTCATTAAACTCAGTGAAAGTGCGTGCAGATCCCCTTTCAACTCCTCACTGAGGACAGCATAGACCAATTGATGTCTCTGAATGGGATTCATATCAATGAAGTCATCACTGACTATCTCAACCCATATATGCATCTTTCCTTCAATATGAGCCTTATGGCCTTTGTGCATGTGGCCCTGATCTTCAATACTAAGAGAAATGGTTTTTATTTCTCTTTCTAGACGATCTTTTATGATTTTTAATCTTTTATCCATAATATGAAAATCGGGTTTTAAGTTCGACTCAGTTTATAATAAGATCTATACAGATTAAATTCGACTGATAACTATTCTCAATTAGTAATGAAAAAAATTGATGTTAAAAAACTAACTGATTTATCTAATCCAATTGATCGTGTAAACGAGATGGAGAGATTTAAGAATGCCTTGATCTCTGACAGTTTTTGTCTTTTGATCAATCACAGCATACCAAATGAAGTAATTGATCATGCTTATTCACAATCCAAGCTTTTCCATAATATGGAAGATTCTGATGAAAGGAAGCAAGCAACTCATTATAGACATGCTCATTTTGGTCGCGGATGGTCGCCATGCGGCGAAGAGCCGGCATACTCTCCTGGAACCAAGGCCACATGCTCGGCATTTGATATGTGTTACGAAGTTAAAGAAGTGGACGAAGAGTTTGAGAACTATGGCCCTAACTTATGGCCGCCAAATATGCCTGAATTTCAAAAAGCTGTTTATGATTACTATCTAGATTTCTCTAAGCTGGAAAAAGTTATTGGATCAACAATTGAAGAAATGCTTGATATTGAGAAAGGCTTTATCACAGCTCGAATGACGGAGAAGTCGCCTTCTACAATGCGTCTTATTTTTTACCCAGAAATAAAAGAAGAGCCAGAAGAAAATCTTTTTGGAATCAGTGCCCACACAGACTATGAAGTTTTCACATTGCTCACACAATCTGAGAAAGGGTCGGAACTTAAAAATCCTGAGGGTAAATGGACACATGTTGACTCGGATCGTTATGAAATAATTCTCATGATGGGCGATATGACAGAAGTGATGACCAATGGATTAATCAAAGCAACGCCTCATAGAGTGCCTCCAACAAAATGGGAGCGTTATTCAATTACCAGGTTTTGCGCCATTGATGGACATCATATAGTAGAACCACTCGACCAATTTATTGAGCCAGGTGTTGGACCAAAATATGATCCAGTCTCTCAACAAAAAAATATCAAGGACGGTTTAGCTGAGGCTGCAGCTAATACCGAAGCAATGGAAAATAGCTGATTTCTAACTGAATAATCCTAATTTTGAAAATGGTGTGATCCAAGAAATCTTTAAGATCATGCAACACATAATGTAAACGGTAAGAACAAGCGCTACATTCCCACGAATTGCACCACTAACCATGCCATGTTTTGGATCCTCTGCATTTCTATTTCGTCCATAACGAATCATATCCGGTGTAATACTTATTGCTGCCATCAGCCAGAAAGCCAAATAAGCATTCCAGGCCCATGGGGCGCCATGGAGCCCGCCCCAAGACTCAATCAACATTAAACCTGAAATAGGAATAATGATAGATGTGGTCAAGGTGACGCTCATTGCAAGCTTTCTAAGAAATCCTCTTGCCCAGATCCCCGCTTCTTTTGATTGATTGAATCTAATTTGCATCGCCCAAATATTTGAAAAGAAAGTGTGCCCAAAGAAAAGAAATGCTGCAAATTCGTGAATAAATAGAAGTAAGAGGTAATTGATATCTAAATTGCTTAATCTTGCTCCAAATAGAGGTAGAGCTGAGACGATTGTAATAACCATAAATACGCCATACCAAAAAAATCTATTTGGATCATTATTTGCTGTTTCTGTATTCATAAAATGAAAAATAAGTATATCTGATACTGATAATTAACTATTTTTCTCAGTTAAGATCAACTGCAAATTTTTTTAAATCATCTAACTGACAATATTCAAGGGCACCCATATGTGTCGATGAAAGTAAAACTTTAGGTGCTGCATTTGCCTCAAAAGCCTGTTGCCATCTTGGCGCACATAGGCACCATTGATCCCCAGGATTAAGTCCTGAAAAACCTGCCTCAGGCATTGGTGTTGAAAGATCATTACCGACTGAAGCACTGTAAGCAAGAAATTCCTCAGTCATGATACTGCATACAGTATGACTTCCAACGTCTTGGTCTGAGGTATCACAACAACCATTTCTAAAAAATCCAGTCACTGGGTCAAGACTGCAATCGCCCAATGGTTCACCGAAAACATTTATAGACTCATCCATCTCTTATTTCTTTTGGACCATCGTGATCCCATCTCCAACGGGAATCATAGAGATGTTCACTCGATTATCATTAAATAAAAACTGATTCAAATCTCTTAAAGCAACTGTATCTTTTTCTTGATTGGACGGGTCAGCGACATCCCCACTCCACAGTACGTTATCAAATAATATGATTCCATCATTAGCAATAAGCTTTAGACACAACTCATAATAAGCTTGGTAATTTCTTTTATCAGCATCAATAAAGATCATATCAAATGAACCTATATTCTCCTCAGATGAAAGAAGTTCATTGAGAGAATCTAGAGCATTGCCCAATTTCAGTTCTATGATTCTATCCACGTTAGCCATTTTCCAGAACTTCATTGCAACTTCTGTCATCACAGGGTCGCGGTCCAAGGTAATCAGGTGTCCTTTATCCATGGCTAAAGCGCAAACCAAAGCACTGTAACCGGTGTATGTTCCTATTTCCAGGATATTAGTAGCTCTAATCGCTCTCACCATGAATGCCATAAATTGGCCTTGATCTGGGGATATTTGCATTTGTGATCCAGAGAGATTTAGAGTCTCATCTCTGAGATTTTTCAGTACCTCATGCTCTCTTAATGAAACATCAATTAAGTATTCATAAAGCTGATCATCGAGTTGAATGGTTTTCTTACTCAATTCAGTGCCTTAGAGGGTGAAATATAAAATCATCAAAAGCAATAGAAAAAATACAAGGGATAAACTTGAAGAAACAATCCAGTACTTTCTTATCTTTTTTTTCATTTTTTAGTGGTGGGCCGTGTAGGATTTGAACCTACGACCAACTGGTTAAAAGCCAGCTGCTCTACCAACTGAGCTAACGGCCCATGGCAATTTAAAATGCAGGTGAATGATACCTTAGGATTTGTAAATAAAACAGAGATTCTTTCTAAATATAAAAGCAATTTTACCGTCGAATTTTTTTCAATCTTTCTTTAGCAAGACTGGATGCGGAAGAATTGGGATAATCCCTTATGACTCTCATAAATATGGCTTCTGCGGATGATAGATCTCCCAATTCCTGATATGAAAATCCTGATTTGAGAATTGATTCCATCATCTTTTCTGAACCTGGATATTCAATAATAATCTCATTGAAGATGTCTAAAGCTTCACTATATTTATCCTGAGAGAAAAGTGATTCTGCAAGCCAATATTTTGCATCATCAGTATAAGATCCCATTGGAAAATCTTTAATATATTCTCTCAAAGCAATTTCAGCAGATACATAATCACCTTTTCTTAGCAACTCAAATGATGATTCAAAGCTCTCCTTTGCATTCTCTGAATTATTTGATTTCAGTTTCTGCTCTGATTTATCTCTTGCTTGGCTCTGAATCATCATTTCTAACTGATTATTTTTTATATCTAGCTGATTGATTTCTTGCTTGAGTGCATCAATTTTATTTTCCAAGGATGTGACTCGATTCTCAATGCCTTGATTGTGAACTTCAATTGAGTCATTCACTTGTGCCTCATAGACACCACATCCTGAGAATTGGCAAATTGTTATTATGGATAAGAATGATTTAAGCTTCATGGTGTCCTTCTTATGCTGAATAGAATCATTGTAATAAGGCTCACAAAAGCGAGTGGGATATAACCAATGATTTCGGGCCTGATCTCAAATATCTGTGAAGATTCAAGAATTGTATTTTGGCTGATGAAATATGCCAGACCAATAATCATCCCAAATAAGATTCTAAAGCCTGACCCTCTTTTTCTCTGTGAACCAACAGACATTTGCAATGCCAACAAAGCCAGAATCGGAATGATCATAAATGAAGCCAACCGATTGTGAAAGGCAGTCAAATAGGTTTTTGTTTCTAGATTATTATTTTCTAAATAATCAATGAATCTTGATAATTCAATGACATTTAATTCATCAGAATCAGTAACGCTTAAACTAACAAGATCTCTGTCCAATTCAGTTCTCTCAATTTGATATCTTGAAAAATTAGACTCTACCCCATCATCTGAGAAGAGTGTTTCTGATAGATTACTGAGTATCCATTGATTGTAGTCATCGATTCCAGCAGATGAAGCTTTAGAAATTTTTTGAATTGCAAAATCTTGATCGATCTCAAAAATTGTCACCTCTCCAAAACTATTATTCTCTTTGACAAAATTGATATTGATGATCTTAGTTTCATCGATCACCCAAAAACCTCCACTGTCTCCAAGTGTTTCAATGTTAAATTTATTTTTTGTTCTAAACTGATCCGCATACCTCTCAAGAGGTGATGAAATATACTCACCAGATCCACTGAAAATTAGTGCCAAAAGTGTGCCCGAAAAAAATACAGATAGAGACAGTCTAAAAAACGAAAATCCTGAAGACATTAGAACAATTAGCTCACTGTTTTTTCCTAAGTTGCCAAGAGCCACCAATGCTCCAATCAATACAATGATTGGTATGAATTTCATTAACGAACTGGGTAACTTCATGAGGGAATATTGAATGGCCTCATAAACACCATAAGACCCAACTCCGATATCATCGCTCTGGCTCACAAAGTCAACAAAAAGCGAAAGTGATGCAAACACAAAACCAACAACGATGGTCGCTTTAAGAATCGCTCGAAAAAGATATAAATCAGCAATGTTCATCGTCCGATCCTCGAGAGTTGACTTTTAAAGAGTGAATAAATGATCAGAAAAATAGCAAAGCATCCATGAACCCACCAGATACCAAGCTCAATAGGGCTGTCACCCTGCTCAAACCAAACCTTTGCTGCGCCCAATAAATTGACATAAACAAGGTATATCAATACACCGATGACAAGCCCACCATATTGACCTTCCCGAGGAGATGATTTACTCAAAGGCACAGCCAATAGCACTAAAATAATGAGCGCTATAGCTGGTGATATTCTCCATTGAAGTTCAGATCTGGAAAGAACAGAATCGTTAAAAATAAGCTGCATAAAACTTTTTGTTTCATAGCCTTCATCGCTGGAGCCATTGGAATCAAAAAAGAGTGGTAGCCTGTGTTCTGAAAATTTTAAAACTCGAAAATCACTTGTGCCAGGAAGCCCCTCATATCTTTGCCCATTGAAAAAAACAAGTCTGTTTGAATTATTTTCTAATGATTGAATCTCAGCGTATTCAGAAGTGATAACGCTGACTTTATTATTTGTTTTTTTCTGAAGGAAAACTTTTATGAATCGATTTCTTTCAGATCTACCTTGTGCATAAAAAACCGATCCGTCTTTTAAGTTTACAAATCTTCCAGGCTCAAAAAACTCAATTCCTACAGAGCGCATTGCTGCCTCCTCTTTCAGTAAAATGCTCTGTTTTGCATTTGGAGAAATGATGGTAGATATAAATGTCAGCAACACAATCAAAACAATCAGTGGAAATAAGAAAACCCTATAAATAAATCCTGTTCCTTTGCCTGCAACTTGTATTGCTGTCATTTCATGATCTCGATAGAAACGCCCAATGACAATGATTACAGATAAAAAAGTGCTCAAGGGAAGAAGTATGATCAAATATTCAATGGATGATAGAGCAATGATTGGAATAAGAGATGATGAAAGAATATCCCCAGCTGCAATATCACTGATAACGTCTGCAAACTTATTGGTGATCAGAACAATCAATAGAACAAGTGTGACACCCAGCCAGGTACTGAAAAGCTCCTTCAATATGTATTGACTGATTATTTTATTCATACCGGATACAATTTAAAAAATTTAATGGGTCCATATTTATTAGTTTTAATGACCATATCATTACACTACAATTATGGTCTACTAATTAGTTTGATTGGTCTATATGGATAGAATACATTGACCAAATAAAAACAGAGGAATTAAAAGATGAAATTCGCTACGAATAATAAAAAAATTAATGAGATTAAATCTGATTGTCTGATGGTATCGGTTTTTGATGATGGAAAATTGAGAGGGGCTACTAAACTGGTCAATACTTCTAATGGAAAATTGATTGAAGACTTTATCAAAAATAAAGACATTCAAGGAAAAATTGGTCAAACAAGAATCATTCCAGTAACGGGAAAATCTTATAAAAGAATTGTTTTAGTTGGATGTGGAACATTTGAAAATTTCTCTCAGAAAAATTACAGAAAAGCTGTTATTTCTGCTTTGAAAAAGATTTCTCTGAGCAACCATAAGAAAGTTGTCAGCTTGATTCATGATGGTGTTGAAAATATCAATAGTCCAAATAAAGCATACAGAATGGCAAGGGTTTTGGCTGAATCATGGCATGCAATAAGCTATCAATACACCACAACAAAAGAAAGCAATCATAAAAAATTAAATCTCAGAAGAATTGAGATTGGAACAAATGGCAAGAAGGCTACAAAAGATCTGAAAATTGGACTAGAGCATGGTGATGCAATAGGAAAAGCTACACAGCTGGTAAGACATTTAGGTGATCTTCCGGCAAATATTTGTACACCCAGTTACTTAGCATCTGTTGCTAGAAAAATAGTAAGTAAAAATAAATCAGCATCATTAAAAGTACTCAATGAAGCTCAAATGAAAAAGCTTGGGATGAATTCACTTTTATCGGTTACAGCTGGTGCTCAAGAACCTGCAAAAATGATCATCGCTGAGTTTAAAAATGGTCAAAAGAGTCAGAAACCAGTCGCTATTGTAGGTAAGGGTATTACTTTTGATACCGGAGGTATTTCACTCAAGCCTTCTAATAAAATGGATGAAATGAAATATGATATGTGTGGAGCAGCGACAACCATTGGGCTCTTGCAAATGGTTACCGATCTGAATCTTCCCATCAATGCAGTTTTTGTTGTACCGGCTTGTGAAAACATACCCAGTAGTACAGCAACATTGCCTGGTGATGTCGTAAAATCAATGTCTGGTACAACCATTGAGGTATTGAATACAGATGCTGAAGGAAGGCTGATTCTTGCAGATGCACTGACCTATACTCAAAGATATAAGCCTAAACTGATTATTGATATGGCTACGCTAACCGGAGCTTGTGTTGTTGCACTTGGGGCACACCATTCAGGTCTTATGAGTAATTCTGATCAACTAGCAGAAAAGCTGTTTCAATGTGGACAGTCCACTGATGATGTGACATGGAGACTTCCTTTGACAGAGGAATATGCAAACCAGATCGTCAGTAATTTCGCTGATGTTGCCAATATCAGCACTCGTGGCTCAGGAGCTGGGACAATTACAGCAGGCTGCTTTTTGCAAAAATTTGTAGGTGATTATGATTGGGCGCATATTGACATTGCGGGTGTGGCCTGGGCTGAAGGAGCCAACAAAGGTGCAACTGGAAGACCAATGGGGCTGATGTCTGAGTTTCTCATAAACGAATCAAATACATAATCATTCTTAAATGAAAGATATCGAAGTCATTTTCCATCACTTTGAGAATGATGACGAAAAAAAACAGATGAACTATGTTTATCGTCTAATTGAGAAAGGGTATAAAAAGCGATTCGGAAATATTTATGTTCATGCATCGACTGAGGAACAAGCAAAGCTTATAGACGAGCAGCTTTGGACATTTCGACAAGAGAGCTTTATTCCGCATTGTAGATTGGGGAATAAAAATTACAATGAATCGATTATGATCGGTTGTGAATCTTATCCAGATGCCAACTTTGATGTCATAATTAATCTCTCAGATCAGCCAGAAGATCCAGCATTAGAGCCTAAAAAGATACATGAAATTGTTCCATCTTCAGAAGAAAAAAGAAGTTTGGCCAGATTAAAGTGGAAATCTTATAAGGAATTAAAATGCAAAATAAGCTCTCATAAGGTGGCCTGAGTTGGAAAAAACATACAACCCAAAAGAGATAGAAGCCAGAATATATGAATCTTGGGAAGATTCAGGATACTTCTCGCCTTCAAAATCGGGTGAGCCATTTTGCATTGTGATTCCGCCTCCAAATGTAACTGGGACATTGCATATGGGCCATGCATTTCAAGACACAATCATGGACATCATCATTCGATACCAAAGGATGAATGGAAAAAATACTTTATGGCAGGTGGGTACTGATCATGCAGGGATTGCTACACAAATGGTGGTGGAGAGACAATTAGAAAAATCTGGAACCTCTAGACAAGAACTCGGAAGAGAATCATTTGAAAAAGAAGTTTGGAAGTGGAAAGAAGAGTCCGGTAGCACCATCACGAAACAGATGAAAAGATTAGGGGCATCCACTGATTGGACAAAAGAAAAGTTCACCATGGATGAGAATCTTGTGAGAGGTGTAACAAAAGTTTTTATCCAACTTTATGAGGAAGGATTAATATACAGGGGCAAGAGGTTGATCAACTGGGATCCTGTTTTGCAAACTGCTTTGTCAGATCTAGAGGTATCAACCACAGAAGAAAAAGGTTCATTGTGGCACATGAAATATCCAATCAGTGACTCAGAGGACCACATTGTGGTTGCAACAACAAGGCCAGAGACGATGCTTGGAGATACTGCGGTCGCTGTACATCCAGATGATAAACGCTACAAAGACCTCATTGGTCAAGAGGTCATTCTTCCGCTCACTGACAGAAAAATTCCAATTATTGCTGATGAGTATGTGGATCAAGAGTTTGGAACAGGCTGTGTAAAGATTACACCAGCTCATGATTTCAATGATTTTGAAATTGGCAAAAGACATGATCTTGAAATAATCAGTATTTTAGATCAAAGTGCCAAAATCAGTCCATCAGCACCACCTGAATATCAAGGTCTTGACCGTTTTGAGGCAAGAAAGAAGATTGTGGAAGATCTAGAAGCAAATGGTCTTATGCAAGAAATTGAGGATTATATGCTCACCATCCCAAGGGGAGATAGAAGTGGAGCAATTCTTGAGCCGCTCATTACAAATCAATGGTTTCTAAAAATGGAACCACTGGCTCAACCCGCAATAGAAGCTGTCAAGAATGATGAAATAAAATTCATTCCGGAAAATTGGTCTAAAACATATTACGAGTGGTTAGAAAATATTCAGGACTGGTGTATCTCAAGGCAACTGTGGTGGGGTCACAGAATTCCAGCTTGGTATGACAATGAAGGAAATGTTTATGTTGGGGAAAGCGAAAATGAGATTCGAAAACAACACAATATAGAAGATTCAATTGCATTGATTCAGGATGATGATGTTCTTGATACTTGGTTCTCTTCTGCGCTTTGGCCTTTTTCAAGTCTTGGGTGGCCTGATGAGACATATGACCTAAAAACTTTTTACCCAACAAACGTGCTAGTCACTGGCTTTGATATCATTTTCTTTTGGGTCGCAAGGATGGTAATGATGGGCCTTAAGTTCATGGATGAGATCCCTTTCAAGGAAATATATATACATGGTCTGATCAAAGATAAAAATGGTCAAAAAATGTCGAAATCAAAAGGTAATATTTTAGACCCAATTGATCTAATTGATGGCATCAGTCTCGATGAACTTCTCGATAAACGAGTGCAAGGCCTCATGCAGCCTGAAATGGAAAAAAGAATCATCAGCGATACAAAAAAAGAATTCCCTAATGGAATTCCTGATTTTGGAACAGATGCACTGAGATTCAATTTTGCAATTCAGGCATCTACAGGGAGAGATATTCGTCTCGATCTTAAGCGAGTTGAAGGTTATAGAAACTTCTGCAACAAGATTTGGAATGCATCTCGATTCATCAAAATGAACACCAATGATTTTGAATTATTGGAAATAAATGACGCCGAAGGACATCCCATTGATCAATGGATCCAATCAAAATTTGCAGAAACAATTGATGAGGTAGAAAAGCAATTCAGTCAATATCGTTTTGATCTTGCAGCAACTGCAATGTATGAATTTGTTTGGAATGACTTTTGTGACTGGTATATCGAATTATCAAAAGCATTGATCAATGAACCTGGAATAAAACAGTCACAAAAAGACTATACAAAAAATAATTTAATAAAGATGCTGGACGCAATCCTAAGAATGCTGCATCCAACTATCCCTTTTATCACAGAAGAAATATGGCAATCGCTCAGTGAAGAGAATAATAACAGAAGCATTATGAAAGCTGACTTCCCCAGCTCTAAAAATTGGAAAGTAGACACTGAAATTGCTGCCAATACGGAATGGCTTAAGAGTTTTGTATCCTCTGTTCGTCAGATTCGATCTGAAATGACCATTTCACCAAAACAATCGATTAAAATCATTGTTGATGATGCTTCTAATTCAGATATTAAAAGACTGGAATTATTTGAATCTTTTATAAGCAATATGGGATCTGTTGAGTCAATCATTCATAAAGAAGGACCGGATGATTTACCAAAATCTGCCATCGCACTTCTTAAAGGAATGAAAATATATATTCCACTCGAAGGCCTTGTGGATATTGAGGAAGAAAAAGCTCGATTGCAAAAGAAATTATCGAATCTGAATCAAGATCTTAAATCAGTAAAAAATAGACTCTCAAATGATGCTTTTGTTGAAAAAGCTCCCAAAGAAGTTGTTGATGAACTTAAGGAGAAGTTCAAAGCATTGTCATCGGATCAGACTCGAATTGAGGAACAGCTTAGTTTGCTATGAATTTGTTTCTTTTGGAATCATCCAAAGCAAGATCAAGCCAGGAATAAATAAAACCAGTAAACCCAGTATTCCGGCCCTTGGTGTATTAAAAATCATCGATATCCAAGCAAGCAATGCAGGTCCTGCGACTACAGCTGATTTACCGACTAGATTATAGAAACCAAAAAATTGAGCCTCTTTATCTTTGGGAATAATACTACTGAAATAAGCTCGGCTGACTGCTTGTACACCGCCCATGACCAGTCCAACAACAATTGCCATTGCATAAAATTCTGCTGCTGTTGTGATTCTGCTGGCAAAAATTGATATCAATATATAGATGAGGATTCCAATCGTAAGTATTTTCTTAAAACCAAGTCTATCTGCGAAATACCCAAAAATAAGCGTTGATGGGAAACCAACAAATTGAGTCAAAATCAGTGCTGTGATCATGGAGGATGCCTCCAATCCTATGTCTGTGCCATAAGCAGTAGCCATCCTTACAATTGTGTCAATGCCATCCATATAAAACCAATAAGCGAGAAGAAAAATCGCCACATTTTTGTACTTTCTCACTTCAGATAATGTCTGATAAACCTCATTAAATGATTGCTTCAATGCTTGAAAGAATCGTGGATTTTCTCTTTCAGAGTCTTGCTCTTTTACATTTCTTAAAAGGGGAACGCTGAAAAATGCCCACCAAACTGCAACCATAAAGAAAGAGAGTAAGACAGCATTGGATTGGCTTTCTATTCCAAAGAGTTGAGGATTCAAAAACATGATGACATTGATTAAAAAAAGTAATCCACCACCCAAATAGCCCAGAGAATAACCTAGTGCGGAGACACGATTCCTATTTTCATTATCAGAAACTGAGACAATCAGGGAATCATAGAATACATTCCCTCCTGAAAATCCAACAGCCGCGATTGCGTATAGGAGAGCCGCAAGCATCCATTCACCTTGAGGGATAAAATAAAATGATGCTGTACAAAGAATCCCAAGGCTAGCAAATAAAAGGAGTAGCTTTTTCCTCTTAGTGCCTATGTCTGCATATGCACCCAATATTGGCGCCAATAAAACAATGATCAAACCAGATAGTGAATTTGCATACCCTACCATTGCGGTGCTTTCTAGATTTGATAAATCAATCGCCCAATAAGATTTATAAAATATTGGAAAAAAACCTGCCATCACTGTGGTTGCAAAAGCTGAATTTGCCCAATCATATAGCGCCCATGAGATAGCATCTTTCTTATACTTTTTAAAAATCATTATTCTAGAAAATCATTTGCTAATTGCAGATCTTCCCACACTTTATGTTTTTGAGAAGGGCTTCTCAAAAGATAAGCTGGGTGATATATCACCAAAGTAGGAACTTCATTGGATCCAAAACCATGAATTTTTCCTCTTAACTTTCCCATTGGTAAATCAGAACCCAGAAGCGAATGAGCAGCAATCTTTCCAACTGCAATGATGATTTTTGGTTGAACCATATCAATTTGTTTTTCTAGGTAAGAAAAACATTGGTCTACTTCTCCAGGTTTGGGGTCACGATTATCCGGTGGTCTGCATTTAAGAATGTTAGCAATGAAGACTTCATCTCTTGTTAAGCCCAGAGAAAAAATGACCTCAGTCAATAAGCGCCCTGCTCTACCTACAAATGGTTTACCTTGAAGATCCTCATCCTTGCCAGGCGCCTCTCCAACAAAAAACCAATCAGCACTTCTATTCCCATCACCAAAAACAGTATTATTGCGGCCTTTATGCAGTGAGCATTTTTTACAAGTGGCTACTTTAGATTCAATCGATGCCCAATCATTTTCATGATCTTGATTAAGCACTTTGGGTTTATCTCTCAGTTGATATGTATCAATCCCTAGTGATTGAAACAATTTGAGCCCGATAGACATAATCTAATCTGAGACGTTGCCTTCTTTTTTACCGATTTGATTCCTAAAAACTTCCAATGATGCAAAAAATAGTCCGGAAACAAGGTAAACAATTGATAGCAGGCTGAGAACATTTGGTGCATCCATGATAATTAATATGAATATCAACGGGATCAATAATGCTCCATTAAATGGCATCCTATTAAGTGTTCTAAGATCTTTAAAGCTGTTGTATTTAATCTTTGAGACCATAAGTATTGATGCCAATAGAAAAAAAATGGCGATCATAACCAGGGCATTTAAATCATCAAATGAGTGAATCACGCATTGCCAAATCATCACAGTGACTAAAGTTGCAGAGGCTGGTGACGGCAATCCCAAGAAATAATTCTCAGACTTTAGCACAAGATGATTATTAAATCTGGCAAGCCTTAGTGCTGTTGTCGCTATATAAAAAAACGATAGGAGCCATATGAATTTAATGTCAATTTCTGAAATGAAATTATTTGTTGCCCAAGAATAAAACAATATTGATGGCGCTACGCCAAACGATATCAAATCACAAAGACTGTCATAATCTTTACCAAAATCAGAAACTGCATTCGTGGCTCTTGCAACTTTTCCATCTAAGCCATCTAAAAAAACAGCGACAATGATAGAAACGATTGCCATCTCATACTGTCCGTCAATCGAGCAAAAAACTGAAAAACATCCCGCAAATAGATTGGCTGAGGTAAATATGTTGGGCAGAATGAATATACCTTTCTTTAAGTTTACCTTCTCTCTGTTTTTTTCTTTTCTTAGGACCATCGCGACATTATAAAGAAATCACGTAACATGTAAAAATTGGATTTCTTAAAACTATTAACAATATATCTGATGTTTTGATGCATTTATTTGGGTTTTTACTTACTATTTCAGTATGAAATTATCGAATTACCCTATTAAAACGTTTAAAGATGCCCCATCTGACGCTGAACTAATCTCGCATCAACTTATGTTGAGAACGGGGCTCATAAAGAGATTGGCTTCAGGAATATTCACTTGGATGCCCTTTGGTTTAAAAGTTTTAAGAAAGATCGAGCAAACTGTCAGAGAGGAAATGGATAACTCAGGTGCTTTTGAGGTCCTCATGCCAACCATACAACCTTCAGAGTTATGGCAAGAAACCAAGAGGTGGGATGATTATGGTGATCTGCTTTTACAGATTCGCGATCGTCATGAACGTCTGTTTTGCTATGGTCCCACGCATGAAGAGGTCATCACTGATATTCTCAGAAAAAGTGTAAAAAGCTATAAACAGCTGCCTGTTAACTTCTATCAGATTCAAACAAAATTCAGAGACGAGATTCGACCTCGATTTGGTGTTATGAGAGCGCGTGAATTTCTAATGAAAGATGCTTATTCATTTCATTTGAATCAAGATTCTCTTGAAGAAGAATATGAAAAAATGGACAAAACGTATGAAAAGATCTTCACAAAACTGGAGCTTGATTTCAGGAAAGTTCAGGCCACCAGTGGGGAGATTGGCGGATCGGTTTCTCATGAGTTTCATGTGATTGCAGAATCTGGCGAAGATGAAATCGCATTTTGTGATGATGAGAACTTTGCTGCAAATGTTGAGACGTTGGAGAGTGAAAATGCGCCCAATGGTGGAGAATTAACATATGCAAGAGGCATTGAAGTGGGTCATATTTTTCAACTGGGTGATAAATACAGTAAAGCGATGAAGCTTGAAGTATTGGACTCTAATGGAAAAAACGTCAATCCATATATGGGTTGTTATGGGATTGGTATCTCAAGAATTGTAGCAGCTGCAATAGAGCAAAACCATGATGATAAAGGAATCATATGGCCAAGTGCCATTTCACCTTTTGAGATATTGATTATTGTTCTCAATGACAAAGATGATTCAAATGTAATGGATCAAGCAATGAAAATTTACCAAGAACTCAGATCAGATGGCATAGAGGTTGCGATAGATGATCGAGATGAAAGAGCTGGGGTCAAATTTGCAGATGCAGACTTATTGGGCGTGCCCACTCAAGTCATTGTTGGGAAAAGAGGTTTAGAACAAAAGAAGCTAGAGATCACCTCAAGAAGCACAGGAGAAAAAAGAGAGGCCAAGATAGATGAGATCGTTAATCACCTCAAGAACTGATTAGTCATCCCCTTTCTTATCTGCCGATTGTGAAATTGCCCACTCTATGAATTCTATGGCTTCCTTTTGAGCCCTTAGTGCATCTTGCCTTGCAGATTCATAAAGATTCACTTCCATTCTCCTTTCAGCCCTGGATAAAAGTCGCTCGGCTTCTTGTATTTTTTGAGATTGCTCAGCAGAAGAGTTCATCTCTTTTGCCGCAGCTATGGTTTGTCTTGCATTACTCATCTCTTGTAACGGAGGCAATGAAGCGCAAGCGCTCAGCGTAAACACGATCATCAAAGATATTAAATAATTCTTCATTTCAATGGACTAATTAACAAGACAAAGAATATCAATCAAAACAAACCGAGTCCATATGATAATCAAAGGTTGGTTCAACTGAGCTTCAGTATAGACTTAACAAAAGGTATGGTCAGTTTCCTTTGACTTGATAGTGACTCATAATCAAGCGTATCAAGAATATCCATCAAAGAAGTGACAGTTCTTGCTGTTCGCTTAATGATAAATTTAGCGGAATCATCAGGCAGTTCAAACCCTCTTGCTTTGGCATGATGCTGAGCGGCAAAGACAAGACCATCGTCATCAAGTGGTTTTACCCTGAATAATAAACTCAGTGAAAAGCGGGATGCTAAGTCTGGTATCTTGAAATCCAGACCTTTTGGTGTCTCCTTAGATGCAATGATTAATCGAGTATTAGTATTTAAAATACTCTCATAAAGATGCATTAATTTTTCCTCCCAAGAATGCTGTCCAATCACAGAATCCATGGCATCTATAGCAATCAAATCCAATCCTTCAAGCCCTTCAATGATCTCGGATGAATAATCCTTTATCTCATCCATATTCAGATACTGAATGCGCTTATCAAAAGAATCATATTCATTACACAAGGAGCTTAGAAGATGCGTTTTTCCATTTCCTGAATCTGCTGTAATCCAAATTAGCTTCTGATCTTCATCCTTTAGAGCCTCTATTAATGCCGAGTTCTCTCCAATAAAAAAGCTCTCAAAAGTCATATATTGAGAGATCACTACTGGGAGTGGAATCTGTTTCACTTTTTAAGTGGCCCTTGCTGTAATAATCTGCTTCGCTCTAATCGACCAGGAAATCCAATAATCCACTCCGCTTAGGATTGAAGTCAGGAAAACCAAGGCTCCTGTGAACTGGATTAAAAGATCAAAATTTGGATTAAATATCTGACCTGCAATCACAAAAAGAACAAAAAATATTTGTAAAAATGTATTTAACTTACTGATGAAAGTTGGGTCAGGACTTGGCTTTTCAATGAAGTAATAATAAAGCGCAAGACCAAATAAAATCATTACATCTCTCAACAAAACTGTTGCCATTAACCAATATGGGACTAAATCCATGAAGTACAAGGTGACAAACACGCTCACCAAAAGTATTTTATCTGCTGCTGGATCAAGCGCAGCACCGAGCTTCGATCTCCAATTATTTCTCTTTGCTAAAAAGCCATCTAAAAAGTCAGAAATACCTGCGATGGCGATCAGTCCAAGCGCATTTTCATATTGCTTGTCCCATAAGAAATCAATGATGGGAATCACCAAAATTATCCTGAGTATGCAGATTGCATTTGGAATAAATGACATTCGAAATTGAAAATATGAATTCATCAAGAATATCTCAAAGATTAATAATTATCTTGATGATAATATAGACTTTCTATTAATTATCATAGCTCGGATTAGAAAGGACGCACTTTTTAGGAATGAGTAATCAAAAGTCAAAAATAACATACTCAGATTCTGGTGTAGACATCGATAAAGCCAATGATCTCATCGATGAGATCAAACCTATGATCAAACAAACCTTAACCGCTGGCGTACTATCAAATATTGGTGGTTTTGGAGGATTATTTGAGCTGAATAGTGAAGATTATGAACGGCCTGTTCTCGTCTCGGGAACGGATGGCGTGGGGACAAAGGTCAAATTGGCACAACAACTTGATATTCTTGAAGGGGTTGGTGTAGATCTGGTTGCCATGTGTGTCAATGACATCATAACTTCAGGTGCAAAACCACTGTTCTTTCTTGATTATTTCGCAACCTCAAAACTCGATAACTCACAAGCAAAGAGAATCATAAAAGGAATTGCAGATGGTTGCTTGCAATCTGAAATGGCTCTCATAGGTGGAGAAACTGCAGAAATGCCAGGCGTATATCAGTCTGGTGAATTTGATCTTGCTGGATTCTCTGTGGGCATTGTTGACTACAAAAAAATCATTGATGGATCAAAAATATCAGAAGGTGATTCAATCATTGGTCTCGCTTCATCTGGGCCTCATTCCAATGGATACTCCTTGATAAGAAAATTGATTGAAGATAACTCAGTGGATTTAGATGAAATGATCAATGGTGAGAAGATTGGCGCACAAATCATTAAGCCCACAATTATATATAGTCGTTCAGTACTGAGTTGTATTGAAAAATATGAAGTGAGCTCAATGGCTCACATCACTGGCGGAGGATTTCAAGAGAATATTATTCGAGCCATACCTGAGGGCTGCCAGGCAATCATTGATAAAAATTCATGGAGCTTGCCTCCTGTCTTTCAGTGGATTCAAGATCAGGCTGGCATCGATTCCAATGAAATGCTCAGAACATTTAATTGTGGCATAGGTTATGTTCTGATCGTTAAAGCGGATGTTAAAAATTCTGTGATCAAGCATTTCCAAGATGAAGACTTAGAAGCTTATGAGATCGGTTCTATAACAAGTGGTGAGAAATCTGTCATCATCAATCATGGCTGATGGAACTCAGTCAAAATGCAGAGCTGTTTGTTTAATCTCTGGTAGCGGAACAAACCTTCAAGCCATCATTGAAAATATAAATAATAAATCTCTTAATATCGATCTGATCTCTGTGATTTCAGATAACCCCATGGCAAAAGGGATCCAAAGAGCAGAAAAAGAAGGCATTGATACCAAAATCATTGACTACTCGACTTTTGAAGATAGAAAAGAATTTGATAAATCAGTAGAAATACAGATACTTGATCTTGATCCAGATCTAATTATTTTGGCTGGTTACATGAAGATATTGGATACCAACTTTTGTAATATTTTTTCCGGAAAAATCCTCAACATCCACCCGTCCCTTCTTCCAAAATATAAGGGATTGAATACACATCAAAAAGTGATTGATAATAACGAAAAATATCATGGCGCAAGCGTTCACTTTGTGGTGCCAGAACTGGATGATGGCCCAGTGATCATTCAATATCAGTGTGAAGTTGATAAAAATGATGATCATCACTCGCTACAAAAAAAAGTGCTGCAAGGTGAGTACATCATCTACTCAAAAGCATTACAGTGGTTTAGTGAGAATAGGTTGGTCTTTGACTCTGGAAATATTTTCCTAGATGGTGAAGCCCTTTTGAAACCTAGGCTTATAAGAAAAGATTAAGTTTTTGGTAATGTGACCCCTGTCTGTCCCTGATACTTTCCTTTTCGGTCTCTATATGACTCATCACAATCTTCATCTGATTCAAGAAATATCATTTGAGCAACACCTTCATTGGCATATATTTTAGCGGGCAATGGTGTTGTATTTGAAAACTCAAGCGTGACATGACCTTCCCACTCAGGCTCAAGTGGTGTGACGTTTACAATGATTCCGCAACGTGCATAGGTTGATTTACCCAAACAGATGGTCAGAACATTTCTCGGTATTCTGAAGTACTCTATTGTTCTTGCAAGTGCAAATGAATTAGGAGGGATGATGCAAACATCAGAATCAAAATTCACAAAACTATTTTCATCAAATGACTTGGGATCTACGATAGCAGAATTAATATTTGTAAATACTTTAAATTCGGTTGCACATCGAACATCATAACCATAACTTGAAGTTCCATAAGAGATTAAGTCTTTTCCATCTGAATGTCTTATTTGAGATTCGGCAAAGGGTTCAATCATGCCATGATTTTGTGCCATTTTTTTGATCCAGTTATCAGATTTAATTGTCATAGTCCGAGATAATTAAAAGAAATAAATTAAACTATTTATTGTAGATAGTATGATGCACTAAAATTTAAACATGCACCAGTCAGAGTAAGATAAAGAAATGTTAAAAAAAATCGTCAATTGGCAGTTAGAAAAACCAACCACGAACCCGTTTATTGCGATCGTATTGGTCTTATCAATATTGGGGTTTTTTTCATATAACATCCAATACTTTGAGCTAGATGCTTCATCGGACACTTTATTACTCGAGGATGATGAAGACTTGCGATATTACAGAAATATAAAAGCAAGATATGGCGATGATGAGTTTCTAGTTGTCACAATCAGTCCACAAGGTGATTTATTTGAAGAAAAGAATATTGATCTATTGATTGATCTCAAAACAGAGTTGTCACAACTAGAGCAGATTGAATCTGTGGTAAGCATTCTTGATGTGCCTCTACTTAAATCTCCGCCCAAAAGTCTCGGAGAGATTGCCGAATCTGCACCAACTTTCCTAAGCCCAGAAACAGACAGAGAATTGGCAGAAATTGAGCTCACAACAAGCAACTTATACCAAAATCTAATCATCAGTGAAGATGCTAAGACCACTGCCATGCTTCTGAATATCAGGTTGAACACTCAGCTCGAGAGTTTAATTGATCAAAGAGATGTGCTCAGGGCAAAAAGATTGGATTCTAATCTCAGTGCCACAGAATTGGATGAGCTTAGTCAATTGACATCAGAAGTGAAAAAGCTAAGAAAAGATGAAAGGAATGAAACTGCATTGATGGTTGCAGATGTCAGGAAAATCCTGGATCAATACAAATCATCTGCAGAAATATTTCTTGGTGGAGCGCCAATGATCACAGTGGATATGATTGACTATATTCAAAATGATATCGAGGTATTCGGATTATTGATTTTGATATTCCTTGTGATAGCACTTTTGGTCATATTTAAGAATCCACAATGGATGATAATCTCAATGATCTGTTGTGTTATTGGATTGCTCATTATGACAGGCGTATTGGGCTATATGTCATGGCCTGTTACAGTTGTCTCAGCTAATTTTGTGGCTTTGTTATTGATTTTTAGCCTTTCGATTACTGTTCATCTAACAGTTCGCTACCGAGAACTCGTTAAGCTTCACCCAGGCAATGATCATTCTTCATTGATCATGATGACCATGAGAGACAAATTTGAGCCATGCCTGTTTACAACAATTACAACCATGGTTGGATTTGGGTCACTGTTGATCGCGGGCATAAGGCCAGTCATCGACTTTGGATGGATGATGCTGATCAGCATGGGGGTTATTTTTATTTTGGTCTTTAATCTTTTTCCAGCTCTGTTGAGCTTATTTTCTAAAATCGATCACAATGAGAAAAAAGACAAAACTCGAATACTGACAAATGGATTTGCCAATCTTGTGATTCGTAAGCCGTTTCAGATCATTGCCTTTTTCACCATCATGCTTGCAATCAGTGTCTTTGGAATCACGAAGCTGACAGCTGAAAATCAATTCATAAAAGCATTCAAGGAAGACACTGAGATATTCCAAGGATTGACTGTGATTGATTCAGAACTTGGAGGCACAACACCCCTCGATATCATTATTGAAGCTGACCCCGATTTCTTCATTGATAATGATGATGAGCAAATGTTTGAAGATGATTTCTTCGATGAGATGTTCTTTGAGGAAGGGGAAGATTATGAATATGACATTGGTGGAGACAGTTACTGGTATAACTCATATCGCTTGAAAACCATTGAATCTGTTCATGATTATTTGGAATCATTGAATGAAGCTGGAAAAGTCATTTCATTTGATACAACAATGGATGTTCTTGAAACCTTAAATGATGGTGATGAAATTGATACATTCTTTCTTTCTGTTCTCTATAAGAAGGTACCAGATGATGTGAAGGAGGCGCTCTTTGATCCATATCTTTCCGAAGATGGGAATCAATTGAGAATCTCTTTCAGAGTCTATGAATCATATCCTGATTTACAAAGAGGTGAATTATTAAAAAAAATCAAACGTGACCTAACAAATGAGCTTGGATTAAAGGATTCACAAGTGAAGTTAACTGGATTGCTGGTCTTATACAACAATGTCCTTGAGAGCTTAATCACTTCTCAGATTCTGACCATTGGCTTTGTCTTTGCAGCAATCATGGTGATGTTTTTGCTTTTATTTCGATCCATCAAATTTGCGATCATTGCAGTGATCCCAAGCATCATCGCATCATCATCAGTATTAGGCTTAATGGGTCTTATGAATATTCCGCTTGATATCATGACCATAACAATTGCTGCAATATGCATCGGCATAGGTGTTGATCACTCAATCCATTATGTTCATCGTTTCAGAGAAGAAATGATTGATAATACAGATCAAAGTCTAGCCATAAAGAAAGCACACAATAGCACAGGGCAAGCAATCTATTTTACTTCGGTGATCATCATTCTTGGATTCTCGATTTTGGCATTTTCTAATTTCATCCCTACCATTTATTTTGGCCTATTCACAGCATTTGCAATGTTACTTGCCTTATTTGCTAATTTAACACTGCTGCCTGTGTTGTTAATGAAACTCAGGTAAAATAACCCGAAGATCATGACGCTTGAAAATAAAAAAATTTTTGTGACCAATGCTTTGCCCTATGCCAATGGTCCGATTCATATTGGTCATATGGTTGGTTACATACAGGCAGATATTTGGTCTAGATTTCAGAGAATGCAAGGGCATGATGTGGTTTTCATATGCGCAAGTGATGCACATGGAACACCAATAATGTTGAGCGCTGAAGACCTGGGAGTTGAACCAGTGGAGCTTGCTGCTGAATATACTCGTCAACATGAGAATGATTTCAATGACTTTCACGTATCATTTGACAACTACCACACGACCCATTCGGAAGAAAATGAAGAATTGGTCGGAGAGATATACCAAAGACTGAAAGAAAACGACTGCATTCGTACAGAAGTCATTGAGCAAGCCTATGATGATCAGGAAAATATGTTTCTTCCTGATCGTTACGTCAGAGGTACATGCCCCAAATGCAATGCCCCTGATCAATATGGAGACAATTGTGAAAAGTGTGGCGCAACATACAAGCCAACAGATCTGATTGATCCGATCTCCGCCATATCTGGAAAAGCACCGAGTTTAAAAGAATCTGAGCATTATTTTATGAAACTGACAAAGTTTGAAAATATGCTCGAGGATTGGATCGAAACAATTGATATACACTCATCTGTAAAATCAAAACTCAAAGAATGGTTTGATGTTGGATTGAGGGACTGGGATATTTCCAGAGATGCGCCCTACTTTGGCTTTCTTATTCCAGGGGAAGAAGATAAATATTTCTATGTTTGGCTCGATGCGCCAATTGGATATTTTGCATCTCTAAAAAATCTATCGGAAAAATCCGATCTTCAGTTTGAAGAATACTTCAAAGATGGTTCAGACACACACATGGTTCATTTTATTGGTAAGGACATCATATATTTCCATGCCCTTTTTTGGCCAGCTGTTTTGGAAGGTGCGGGCGTTAAGAAACCAGATGCAATTTATGTCAATGGTTTCCTCACAGTCAATGGTGAAAAAATGTCTAAATCCAGAGGCACTTTCATCAAGGCGAGAACATATTTAGATCATCTAGATCCAGAATATCTGCGTTATTATTTTGCATATAAGAGTTCTGCAGGCGTGGATGACTTTGATCTCGATACAGAAGACTTTCAAAACAGAATAAATGCAGATTTAATTGGAAAATGGATCAATATTGCCAGTCGAAGCTCTAAGTTCATTAGAGAGCATTTTGAAAATACCTTATCTGCAGATGTAGATAAGGATTTAATGGAAACATTTGACTCAGGGGCCAATGAGATAAAAGCGCATTATGAAAAACGCGAATTTGGTCAATCAATGAGGAAAATCATGCTTTTAGCTGACAACGCAAATCAATATTTAGATCAAGAAAAACCTTGGATAATGATTAAAAATGAAGAAAAGAAAGATGAGGTTCAGAAGGTCTGTACCAATGCCCTCAATATGTTCTTAAAATTAACCATTATGTTAAAACCTGTGATGCCTGATGTTGCTAGCAATGTAGAGTCATTCATGAACTTATCGGATCTCAATTGGTCAAATATTCATGATGTGATCAATGATCATAAAATAAACAATTATGAAAACCTCATGTATAGAATTCGTGAGGAAGATATTGAAAGGATAATTAAAAAATGAGTAACGAAGAAAATATTATTAATTTTGATGAGTTCATCAAAGTTGACTTAAGAGTGGCTAAGATTATCGAGGCAAAAGATGTTGAAGAGGCAGATAAACTTCTTGAAATAAGGGTGGATATTGGTTCAGAGGAAAGAACCATATTTGCAGGCATTAAAGGATACTATGATCCCTCTGAGCTTGTTGGAAAAATGATCGTTGTGGTTGCGAATCTGAAACCGAGAAAAATGCGTTTCGGGGTTTCTGAAGGCATGTTATTGGCATCTGGTGATGATGATTCAGGTGTCTTTCTGATTTCACCAGATGATGGAGCAAAGCCTGGACAAAGGGTGAGTTGAGTTAACCCCTTTTGTGCTGAATAGGAGTCTTTCTCCTTGGGTAACAGGACTTGCATATATAACACTCGAGTCCGAAGCAAGCTCTTGCTTGGCAATTTTCTCTTCCCCAATATATGATTTGCAGATGAAGTCTGTTCCAGATATCTTCTGGAAAAATCTCTTTGAGATCTCTCTCAGTCTTTAGCACATTTTGTCCGTTACTTAAGCCCCAACGATGAGCCAGTCGATGAATATGGGTATCGACAGGGAATGCTGGGTGACCAAAACCTTGGCTCATGACAACAGAAGCTGTCTTATGCCCAACACCAGGTAGTTTTTCTAGCGCTTCAAAAGATTCGGGTACTTTTTGATCATATTCATGGACCAATGTATATGATAAATCGCTGATTGCTTTCGATTTTTTAGGACCTAATCCACAAGGTTTTATAATCTCATAAATAGATTCAACTGATAATTTTGTCATTGAAAGAGGGTCTGATGCCAATGCAAAGAGTTCAGGCGTGACTTCATTGACTCTCTTATCTGTACACTGAGCAGACAATAGGACAGCAATCAATAAAGTATAGACATCTTTGTGATTCAGTGGGATCGGTGTTTCTGGATACGCCTCATTTAACGCATCAATGATGAATTTGGCCCTCTCTGATTTATTCATAAAAACAAATGTAGCATAATAATTAGATGACAATGGCAGATAAAAAAGTAGAAGTATTCGCTGCAGTCATCATTGGTTGTGTAGGCGTTTTCTTTGTTTTTGGTATGCCATTCTTTGTTGGTGGCATTATTTCTGAGTTGGGGTTGAGTCAATCACAAGCCAATTTAGTATCTTCTGCAGAAATTGCTGGAATGGCTTTGTCTTCAATGCTGGGATTTTTTTGGATCCAGAGATACGAATGGAAGACCATCGCGTATTTTGGGATCACAGTCATCATTTTGGGAAACTTTATATCCAGTATTGGATTTTCAGAAGAGCCTTCTTTTTCTTTGCTTGTTATGGTTCGATTCTTAACTGGCCTATTTGGTCATGGCGTTTGTTTTTCTCTTGGAGTGGCTGCAATTGGACGCACAAATAATCCAGATAAAAATTTCGCTTACAGCGTAGCGGCTCAAGTCATCATGGGATCTTTGACCGCTTTGCTTGTTCCAATGGCAATGTCAAAATATGGCATTTCAGGAATGACCATTCCTGCTATTTTTCTTGCCCTCATCGGATTGTTCTTTGTGAAATATCTATCCGTAAATAACCCATCAGAAACAAATGATGGTCAAACACAAGATGGGTCACAGATTATTTTCCTGCCCCTGATAGGGCTTCTGATTATGGTGGTTTGGCAAATGGGTGTTGGTCCCTTTTTTAATAATTTAGTGCCATATGGGATCGGCAATGGAATATCCAGTGATGCAATTGGAATAGCATTATTTGTCAGTACTGCAATGAGTATCATTGGTCCAATTTCAGCTTCAATGTTGATTGATAAAGTTGACCGCTCTCATGCTATTTTCGGAGCACTCACTGTTCAGATTCTGATCATATTGAGTTTTACCGGTGAAATCACCTGGATTGGATTCATGCTGAGAGCCATTTGCTTTCAAGTGGCTTGGAACTTTGTGGGCCCATTCTTGATGGGCATGATTGCTGCAGTGGATCGGTCCGGAAATTATTCGGTTATGATTCCTGCATCTCAATTGGGAGGTATTTCAATAGGTCATGCAGTCATTGCTTCTCTATTAAATTCTGGCAATCCTTCACTTATAAACTATTACTCTGGGTCATTTATTGCCTTATCGATTTTGATCTATTTCATGCTCTTCAAAAATCGATCTGAATGAATCAGTTGCGAGGCTTTACATATAAATCGGTGACTGTTCCCTCAAATACTTCTGCAGCCATCCCAACCGTTTCAGATAACGTAGGATGAGGATGGACAGTGAGTGCAATGTCACTCACATCACAATCCATTTCAATCGCTAAAGCAATTTCTGATATTAAATCACCTGCATTTGGCCCAACAATTCCTCCACCGACTATTTTCTTTGTTGAATTATTAAATATCAGTTTGGTCATGCCCTCATTTCTTCCAATCGTCAATGATCTACCACTGGCTGACCAAGGGAATATCCCTTTTCCATAATCCAATCCTTTTGCTTTGCATTCTTCTTCTGAAAAACCAACCCAGGCAACTTCTGGGTCAGTATAGGCAACAGATGGAATACACCTGATATCATTTGTTGACTTATGCCCTGCTGCTACCTCAGCAGCAATCTTACCTTCATGGCTTGCCTTATGGGCTAACATTGGGTCACCAATCACATCGCCGATTGCAAATATTGATTCCACATTGGTTCTGAATTGCTTATCAACATTAATGATTCCTCTCTCATCTACATTCACGCCAATCTCATTCAAACCAAGAAGAGATCCATTAGATTTTCGTCCAACTGCAACAAGAATATTTTGAAAAATTTCGCTGAATTCTTCGTCATCATTTTTAAAGGATACGCTAATCCCTTCATCAGATGCACTCGCAGAGATGACTTGAGACGATTTCATGATTTTTTTGCACTTCTTATTGAGGATTCTCTCTAGCGGTCTCACAAGATCAGGGTCTGTTCCTGGCATCAGTTGTTTGGTTAATTCAACAATTGTGACCTCACTACCAAGAGCCGAGTATATTGTGGCCATCTCAAGGCCAATTATTCCTCCCCCAATGATTAGAATATCATTAGGTACCTGATCAGGCTCCAATGCTCCAGTGGAGTCAATAATTCTTGGGTCATCTGGCAAGAAACTCAGCTCAGCAGGCTCTGATCCAACAGCAATAATAAATTGATTAGATGAAATTCTTCGAGAATCGCTTTCATGGTTGACCTCTATCTCATTTTTGGAAGAAAACTTTGCTGTACCATGAATCACATCAACACCTCTTTGTTTTGCCAATCCTGATAATCCTCCGGTCAATCCGCCGATGATGTTATTTTTCCATTCTTTCATTTTGGATAGATTAATTTCTGGCTCTTTAAAAACGATGCCGCTGACCTCTGCCTCTTTTGAATCATCCAAGATCTTTGCCGCATGCAGAAAAGCCTTTGATGGAATACATCCAACATTGAGACAAACACCTCCTAAATCTGAATTTCGCTCAACCAAACCGACTTTCAAACCCAAATCAGATGCTCTAAATGCTGCTGCATAACCACCTGGTCCAGCACCCACTACAATCAAGTCATAATCATGTTTGAATTTTGAAGATTCACTAGTATCTTCACTCTCTTGAATCGGTTGTTCTGTTTCTTTTTCTTCAGTGTTAGATTCATCTTCTTCATTGGGTTTTGACTCGGATGACACAATAGAGATCAAGTCTCCTTGTGAGACGCTATCACCTGGACCTACGGAAATCTTCTCTACAACACCGGTAAAAGGACTCGGAACATCCATTGCAGCCTTTTCAGTCTCTAGGGTTAATACTGGATCACCCTCCTCGATTCTATCCCCCTCTGCAACATGCAACTCAACGACTTCAACTTCATCAAAGTCGCCTAGATCCGGTATTCTTATCTCAGCCAATGCTGATCTCCTCAGATAAGTAAGATTCTGGATTTTCAAGCAATTCCTTTAGTGCAGATGTGAATTGTATCCCGCCGACACCATCGATGACTCGGTGATCATAAGACAATGATAAGGGCAATATGAGCCTTGGTAAGAATTTTCCCTTAATCATGATCGGTCTTATTTGAGCCCTGGCCACACCAAGAATAGCCACTTCAGGGGGGTTAATAATTGGTGTGAATCCAACTCCTCCAAAGCCTCCAAGACTTGATATGGTAAATGTTCCACCTTGTAGATCATTGATCTGGATCTTTCCGCTTCTGGCATCTTCACTTAATCTGATAAGCTCAAGTGAAATTTCTTTTAAGCTCTTTTGGTCTGCATCTTTGATCACAGGGACCATAAGTCCTTGATCGGTATTCGCTGCAAAACCGATATTTATATATTTTTTATGGATCAGTGCTGAATTCTTGTCATCCAGTGATGAATTGAAATCTGGAAATTCCCTCAATAGCTTACAAACTGCCATGATGATAAAAGGCAGGATTGAAAATGATATCCCATCTTTTTCGTATGATTTTTTTAAGTCCAATCTTATTTGTTCCAGCTGGTTGATATCGGCTTCATCATGCTGTGTGACATGCGGGATATTAATCCAACTCGCTTGCAGTCTAGGACCTGAAATCTTTTTAATTCGACTCAAAGGAACGCTCTCAATTTCACCAAATGCAGAGTGATCTACTTCGGGTAATTCTGGAAGAGCAGATTGGACATTTGGGGCATGCCCACTCATCACAGACTTCACAAAAGATTTAAGATCCTCTGGAAGTATACGACCTTTCATTCCAGAGCCATTGACTTGGTTTAGATCCACGCCTAATTCACGCCCCAGCTTTCTTACTGAAGGACTTGCATGAACAGTATTGAAGGATGTATTGAAGAATTGACGATCACTCTTTTGGGTATGACCTTGTTGTTTTTCAGGTCGTGGGCTTTGGGATAATTTCTCCGTACTTTTCGGTTCCTCCTTAATATCTGGCTCTATGCTCTCCACTTCTTCTTTATTTGGCACTTCAGGCTCTGTGATCTCGATTATACAAAGATCATCGCCCTGATTGATTTTGTCTCCATTTTGAACAAGGATTTCAGTCAATATCCCTGTAAGTGGACTGGGAATTTCCATCGCTGCCTTTTCAGTTTCTAATGTAATGATTGGATCATCAATGCCAATAGGGTCCCCTGGTTGGATATGTATCTCTACGATCTCAACATCACTGAAATCACCAAGATCAGGAACTAAAACTTTTTCTTTTACTGAAATACTTTGATCTCCAATTGAATCAGTCTAATTCTCTTGAACAGAATCAAGCAATTGTCCCAGCTCACCGGATTCAAATAATTGTTCAACGATATCTGAGCCACCTACCAATTCACCATTGATATAGAGTTGAGGGAAAGTTGGCCAATTTGAAAAAGTTTTCAGCCCCTCTCTCAATTCATGGTCTTCGAGAATATTTACAAATGCAAATCGCTTATTTGAAGCCTTCAGGATTCCACAAACTTTTGCTGAGAAACCACACTGTGGAAAATCTGGAGTTCCCTTCATATAGAGAATCAGTGGAAACTCTTTTAGTTGTTCTTTTATTCGTTCGTCTAATGTCATCAATTACTCCTATTCTGATGCTTATATTATAGATTCTAAAATCCTAAAAATAATGAATAATTTTTTAGCCATTTGTTTGACGATGATAAAAATTGTTATAATTTTATCCGTTAAGAAATTATTAGGGGTATGTTTATGAATCCTTTGGATAAAATCACTGGAACGATTGTAACTGGTCTGGTTATTGCTGTAGTCATTGCAATAGGCAATTCAACTGCTTCAGTGAACGGTGCACAGTCAATCGTTATCTGGTTGCATGTGGCTGCGGGCGTTGCTTGGATTGGACTTCTTTATTATTTTAATTTTGTTCAAGTTCCATCCATTGCTGCGGCAAATGCTGATGAGGGAGGACCTGGTCCAGCAGCAATCACAAAATATGTAGCCCCAAGGGCGCTCCTTTGGTTCAGATGGGCAGCTTTGGTGACTTGGGTGACTGGTGCAGCTTATTTGCATCTCAATGGAGTACTAGGAGATGCTTTTGAGTTAGGAATGAGAACGGGCAATGCATATGCCACCACAATTGGAATCGGAGCATGGCTAGGAACCATTATGTTATTTAATGTTTGGGTCTTGATATGGCCAAATCAGAAAAAAGTCTTGGGAATCGTTGAAGCAACTGCTGAAGAAAAAGCAAAAGCGGCAAGAACTGCCTTCCTTGCTTCTAGAACCAATACAATGCTTTCAATACCAATGCTAATGAGCATGGTGGGTGCTGGTCACGGATTCTTTATGTAAGATTCGTTTGGTATGACTAAAAAAGGCACTTTATTGAAGTGCCTTTTTTATTTGCATCTGTATTAATTGGAGTAAGTTTGATGTTGTCCAGTAAAGCACCATTCCTGAAGGGAAAGTAAACAACAACAAAAAGAACAAAATGGACATGTAATATAATTTTCTTTTTTGATTCTGAAGTAGATCTCTTGTTAAATTTTGATCAGTATAAAGAAATGCACTCAGCAGACTGATGATCATCATACACAATGGCAGAAGATTAAATGATGACCCAAAAAAAGGAATTATAATTGGAAATGATAACCATTGATCTGGTTTACTTAAATCATCAATAAAGAAGAAAGATTTCTCCAATAAATATATTGATTCTCCCAGCACATCAAAAACAGCAATAAATATTGGGATCTGGATAAGGAAACCAAATAAGCTTTTTACTGAATAAAATGGACTTACATTTTTGTCTTGATAGAGCTGCATGATTCTATGATTGGCTTCTTCGCCTGAAAGCATGCTTTTTATTTCATCGATCTGTGGTTGCAGGTCAGACTGAATGCTATTGACATCATCCTGCCATTTTTCAGCAATTCGATTGAGTGGAAAAATCATTATTTTTAGCACGCAAGCAAGCAAGAGGATTGCTATACCTTCATCCCCAACTAAATTTAAAAGCGAAATAAAGATCCATTCAATTAAAAAACATAGCTGCCTCAACCAATCCCAAAGAGCTGAATACATTAATTGTCTTAGCTGAGGATCAAGCTCACTCAGCTCAGCAGTATTCAATGGGCCAAAATACAATCTAAATTGATGCAGACCACTCGCTGCTTCAGATGTCAATCGGAATCTTGATTCTGATCCATCTATTTCATCAATTAGTAAATTATTTTTTACAGGTGAAATAAGAAATGACCAAAATCTTGTTCGAGCGCCAACCCAAGAGCCTTGCTTGGCATTGACTTGTCTTAAGCTCGATATATTCTCAGAGCCTTGTTCATCAAGACTCACCAGCCATGTGCCGTTGTAAATCCCTCCCAAACCAAAGATGTCCTCTTCACTGAGGAGATTTTTTAGATCAATTTCTATTTTTACATCATCATTAGACTGAATGATTAATTCCAAAAAACGATTCTCTTTGTCACTTTTAAAAATTATTTTAGAAATCTCCCCTAAAGGATTGTGACTGGTGTAAACAACCTCAAAATCATCGCCTTCATAATCTGATGAAATTAGATAGTCATCATATGTATCACCCTTACTATCAAAAATCTCTATGAATGGTTTTTTGTCATTGCTGAGTTCCAAAAAAATATGAGTATTTGATAAACAGTCTGGATAACAGGTTGTCCATTTATTTATTGTTGGCTCCTCTGGATTGAGCGTGATGCGATCAGAAATATTCTGATCAAGAGAATAGGCCTGCTGAGTGAATATTAAAATGAAAAGCGAGATTCTGAATAAAATAGACATCATTTAAAATACTGGCTCATGTCTGAAATCGCATCTTCTAGATCTGTATAATCAGAACCTTCGATCTCTGAGAGATCATAATTTTGATCCCTTACTTCAAAATAGCTTCCGTACGAAACGATAATTTTCTGATCTGTCAAAACCGAAAATGAGTCATAGCTACCGGCAATCAAGTATCTCCAAGGCTTTTCATCAAATAAATTATTGCCTGTACTGTAATCAGAGTAATTATTTGAACAGTCCAATATTTCCCTCATTAAAGTTGGTGCAAAATCATGATGGGATGACCGAGATGAATATTTTTTTGCTTCTCTACCTGGCCAAATCATCATCATGGGAACCTTTGTTTGTGCTGGACTGTAATTGCTGGAGTGCCCATAGTAACCGGTTTGATAATCATCCAGCTCATAACCATGATCTGAAGTCATTATGACAATGGTGTCTTTGAGTAAATTTTGTTTATTAATAACTTTGATTAATCTTCCAATTTCTCTATCCACCTCACGGATGGACTGGATATATCTGAATACTTCAATATTGTGAGAGGCATCGTCTTTCCTTGTGAATGTATTTTTGATCTGGATTGACTCATCAGGATTGACTTCGTTTATAGGAGGATCGTAATGGAGAAGCGTGAAGAACTTTGATTCATTTTTTTGATTAATAGACTCTTCCCAGAGATCGGTTGTGAGTTGAAGACTCATTACTTCTGAATCGCTGAGTGGCTTAAGGTTAATCTTTGAGACACCAGCAAAAGCTGTCCTATCGAGTACCGCAGGACTTCCCAATCCCGATGAACTGATGGCCTGAACATCATAGCCGCTTTCATCAAATTGCTGAATCAACAATGATGGCTTCAGATTGTCATGAAAAACTCTCCAATAAGTAGATGGCAGGCCATAAAAGAGTGAAAACATGCCCATTCTTGATGAAGTTCCACCAGAATAATGATTTTCAAAATTTGAACTTTCATTAAAAAGCTTTGACGTATTTGGCATGATTTCATGAGTAAGCATCTCCGGACGCAACGCATCTATCAAAATGACTAAAACATTTTTAGATTCAACATCATTGCTGCACTGCAAAGGAGTCTTTGGGTAAAGTAATTCAGAATCTGATACTTCTTTAGACAAATTCTTTTCTCTCAATTGGTCTGAATCAATTAACCCCAATCTAGCAAGATCTCGTTTGGCATGAATGGGTCTGAATAAAGGCAAATATCTTGTGAATGTTGTAATGTATGACTGATAAGTTGCATCTGCCCATATATGAACACCTTGGACATAAACCCATGAACTGATTACAAGCACTGCCACTGAGACGCCAAGATAAGTTTTCTCCCTTCTGGTTTCTAGAAACTTACCGATCTCTTTACCAAGAAAATAATGAAAGACGAGCATAATCATGATTTGAAACAATGCGAATAAATAGGTCTGACTATCAAAAAGTACCGCGGTCATCAGGCTCATGTGAAATCGATTGCTTGCAAAGAAATTAGCATCCATGATGAGCAAACTATTTACGATTGATGCATAAACGATGGATAAGATGACAAGAATCGCTCCAAAACCTATGAATCGATGTATCAATGACATCAAAAGTAAAGGCAAAAAATGTATAGAGATAAAGTGAGTTAAAGTTGCCAATAATATATAGCTTAAAGAAAGCAAATTATTTGTTGAAGGAAAGAATAAAAGATACTGAATCGCTATCAAAGAAGCGATGATTCCATTAAAAAAGCCATACCAAAGGAACCAATTTGAAGGGAAATTTAGTTTTTGAGTTTTTTTAATAATTTTTTTATCTCTTCTGGACCAACGGTTTCTGAATCACCTAAATTATATACAAATTCTTCTCGCAGTGATTTTATCTGATCTGAAAAGGTTTGATCATTATTCAATAATTGATCAATGGTCATTGGCAGCTCTTCGAGTTTTGATGGAGAAATAATAGAACCCACCTTTTCTCTAATACTCATCTCTAGTGGCTCTGACTGAATTTCATTCCAGTTCGGGTTTCTAACTCTAGGTGGTATATCAATAAATATAATTGGTTTTTCCAATCCCAGTGCATACTCAATTGCGGTTCCTGACCAATCACAGATTAATAAATCAGATTGTAAGAGAGACTCAGAGTCACCCATTTCTTTGACCAATTTAAATGACTCATGATTTGAAAACTTCTTTTCTATTTCATCGATTAGATCTGGTGAACGCTTGAGTGTCTCATGATGCGGTCTCAGTATGAGTGAGTAACCTTGATCAATAATGATTGAGCAAATTTCCATTCCAATAAGATTGATAATGCTATTCTCTCCCCAAGTGGGGGCTAAAAGTATGACCTTTCTATCATTATTGGGTAGAACATTTAATTGAATAAGCTTTTCAAGCCTTGGATAACCATATGAAACAAGATTTTTCCTAATTAAACCTTTGTTGTTTTCTCTCAGCTGAATTTCTTTCTTTTGATGAGGGCCAGCACATAAGATGGTGTCATAATGATCATATGAATTATCATGATCTACCATATGTGTGCTTCCAAGTGTATGAAATAAGTAGACATAATGAACAGGATTTATAGACCTTTTCAACTCGAAGTTATTTAGATCCAACATCGTTAGAAAGAAGAGTTTTGCCTCTAGATACTGAAAAAATAAAATTCTAAAAAAGCCTTTGCCAATATAAACCGATCTGTATCCTGTGGATTGCTTTAATAGTCCTGGGTCTTTTTCATCAGAAGTGACATAGGTCACAGCTATTTTCTGATTCAGTAATCCGTTTAAAAGGGGTTTGAGATGATGCCAGTCTTGAAAACTCTCCGAGTAAAAAACAATATTCTTAAAATTTTTAGGAAGTTTTTTATATGCTCGATATCCTTGAAAGTCCTTAAAGAATGTCTTCATAAATGATAATCAATCCTTTTTTTTAAAGATCGATTTTAACTTATACCAATAAGATTTAATCACGAGACCAAGCGTTGCAAACATTCCTAATATAGCAGATATCAGCATACCTCCAGTACTGGGATCAAGATATGCATGGGCATTATTTACATAGGAGAAAGATATGATAGAAATAACGAATATTTTTTTTGTCACCTGTAAATGCCTCATTCGGTTTATTCAGAGAGATATTCTAAATCAGTTTCTATAACCATGGGATAAATTTCTTCTTTTGCACGTTTTAGATGATCTGGATCATCAATCTCTGACCAGACTAAGTCATCTATTGTTAAACATGAAATGGATGTCTCTGTGGCAACTGCAACCAGCGCATCGGTTTCATAATCGGCCATTTTGTGTTTTGGATCTTGCTTATAAAACTGCATCATTTTCTTAAATAGTGCACTGCCTATTTTAACTATCCCAACCAGCTCTCCGGCTGGAGAGCTTCCAAGCTCATTGATGTTTTTTGACATCAATACCAACTTATCACGACATGTTTCAACAAAAACCTCATCTCCACAATCACTGAAACCACTGAGTAATATACAATCCTCAGAGTGATGATTAAGAACTGATTCAATTGCTCTGTATTCAAAAATGATATCCGACTCAAGCAGCAAAAATGGAGGTGAAACCTTGTCAGCAATCATGGATAGCGAATGCAATGTTCCAGATTGTTTAAAATCAGGATTCATCACAAGACTCACTTTTGATTCATACAGCTTTGGCAATTCTTCAAAATATTCTGATTGATGACCTGTGACGATCCATATCTTCTCAATGCCGCTTTTTATCAATTTTTCAATTGACTCCTCAATGATAGATTGCCTCCCAAGTTGCAATAAACCTTTTGGTTTACCATCATTTTCATCGCCCAATCGGCTTCCCAATCCTGCCGCTAAAATGACAGCTTCATTGACCATGACTACCGAAGAATTCTTCAAATAAATCACACAACATTGTGATATCTGATTGTTCCATGTGACCCATTGTTGAAATCCTAAATATGTTCTTCTTGAAAATGCCTTGGCCTTGATAAATCACAAAACCATTATTTTTCATATAAGCATGTAGATCCTCATACTCAATACCATCAGGTAATTGGTAGGACCTCAAAACAGAAGAGTAGTCTTCTTTGGGTATCAAGGTTGAAATATCAAGTGACTTCAAACAATCATGAATTTGCTCAGCTCTATCCTGAAATAATGCATTCCTTGCCTTCCATCCTCCCATTTCGGTGAACTCAAGCAGAGCTTCATGAAAAGCTGATACCAAATGGGTTGCTTGTGTATATGGTGAAAACCCATCTCTTTTTTGCATGCCATAGTATTGGTGAAGATCAAAATAGACACCATAGGATTTATCAGCAGTTTTTTCCCATTGATCCTTGTGTGCAAGAACAAATGCAAGCCCAGGTGCACCGTGTAGACATTTATTTGCCGATGCAGCAACAGCTTTTAAATTGATCTCATGTGCTTTTATATCTTCTGCTCCAAAACTACTGACTCCATCAAGATATAAACCGATATCATTGTCCCTACAAATTTGACCTATTTCTCTCAATTGATTCAATCTTCCTGTTGTTGTTTCATGGTGAACCAAAATCATATTTTCAATACTTTTATCAGCATCAATTCGATCTATGATCAATTGGACATCTATTGGATTAAGCCAATCAAAATGAATGACATCCAAGTTCTTATTCTGAATTTTTAATATCTTCTCCATTCGCTCACCATAAACACCATTGGTGATCAGTAGTGACTTTTCATCATGAATAAAAGAAGTCAGCATGCCCTCGACAGCACCAGTGCCTGAACAGCTTAGAATCACAGATTCATAATCATCCATATCATCATAAAGGCTCGAAAGTTTAGAATTGACATCTTTGATCAAATCTGAAAACTCTGTCTCCCGATGACAGAAATCTTCTTCAGTCATACGTCTTTTCACACGATCCGACATATTGACTGGTCCAGGATTCAGCAAAATATTTTGTTTTCGGTTATTCATTTTAAATTCTTTATATTATTCCTAAATCTTTCTGCAACCTCATTTGGCAAAATTGAGGGACGAGGAAGATTTTTTTTCACTCCTTTTTTTATCGGAAAATGAATGAAATTAGGCCCTTTCTTATTTGAGTCTAACAATGAATCAAAGTCTTTCAAGGAGTTCATCTTGATGGAGTTTTTATAACGATTTGAATATGCAAAGGTTTTAAAATCGAGTATTGAAGATACTGTTTTTTGAGCACCCGTAGATTCATATACGCCATTATCAAGAACAACATGGGTGAGATTCTCAGGCGCCATGAAACCCACGGTTGACATGGCTCCTAAACGCATGAGGATTGCACCGTCACCATCAATGACAATGACTCTTTTTTCCGGTCTTTGCAAGGATAAACCCAATCCTATATCAATGGCGCAACCCATTGAACCAACCATATAAAAATGATTCTTACGGTCAGATGTTGCATACAATTCTCTTCCTGAATATCCCGTGGTTGCGATGATTAAATCATCTTTCTCATTTGTTTTTTCAGTGACCATCTCCATAAACTCGGATCTGGTTACCAGACCTGATAGATTATTCTCATAACTGTCTATGGTTGAATCTTGGTCAGTCATGATTTCAGTCTTCTGTGTGAGATCATATGGTTCTACAGAACCTTTTTTCATAATCAAAACATGCGATTTCTTGTCATCAATGATCCTGCTTTTCACTGTATCCATTGACTTGACCAATTCATCCTCATCCTCAGGGAACCAGGACCAACTGACTTCCATTAAATCAAGCAATTGAGTTGTTATTCTCCCCATGAGTTGATGTTGAGGCTCATCAGGTCTTTCATTTGGATCACCTCTCAAAGTGGCAATCATTAAAATCGGAATCTGAAAAGTTTGAATCAATGATGTAAATGGATTGACAGCATTGCCCAGTCCAGAATTTTGAAACATAACGACAGGTAAACCGCCGCCGAGATAGACACCAGCAGCAATACCAACTGCATCCCCTTCGTTTACAGCTGGGATATAAGATAAATGATTAGATTCAATTGATGCATTAATCAATGGCTTAAGAAATGAACAAGGCACTCCTGTATAGACATTAAAACCTAAATGAGATGCTTCACCCAAGAATTTTTGAGCACAAATCATAGAAAGTTGTTTGCCCTAATCACATCCTCCAGTGTATCGACATCAAGCCAATTACCAGTGGTATAAACAACTCTAATTGGCTGCTTAAGCCGACAAAGGTGTTCCAATAAATGGTGCATTTTCATTGAATCAAAATTCTCAAGTTTTGATAGAGACTCAACCTCTTTTCTAACTGTGGGGAAAATCGCAGATGAAATCTTGATGATCCCCATCCATTCGCCATGAATGGAGTCTTCGCCCAGATTTTCTCCTGCTGATTCAAGAAAAATTGAGTCGCCATAATTTGCTCTAGAATGAGGCTGCGAGCAATTCACATAATCAGCTGCCCTATCTCTATTAACTGAATCCTTCCATTGGGTATCGACCACAATTACCAGATCATCTTCACATTCATCCAGTAACTGAAGCAAATAAGGTTTGAACAATACGTCTCCAAACGAACAAACAATGTCGCCACTGATCTGATCAATGGCTTTATGAAATGAGGACAACTCAGAGGTGGTTTCATGATCATCGTTATCGATGTAATTCAACTCAGGAAAATTGATTGATTCCTTCTTGTATCCTCGAACCACATGAATTTTATTGATGCCATGATTGCGATATGTATCCGAAATATGCTCCAAAATACTTTTATCTTTTAATGGAATCATGGCTTTAGGTTGATTGTCAGTGAGGCTCCCCATGGCTTCACCTCTTGATGCAGCGAGAATGATTGCCTCAGTAGCTATTTCCTTTTTTGGCAAATAGTTCTCTTCAGCTTCTTTGAGTTCAGAGACTCCTTGTAATCTGAAAACCTCTTTGACCGGAGCGATTTCACCCTCTACTGTCAGAATAGAAGAGGATTCATATATCTGTTTTGCAGATTCTTGCATTGCCTTAATGGAAGATCTGATCATATGGTTTGCCCATATTGCAATGGAAAATCCAGCCTCATCTAATACCTGAGTTGGGGTTGTATAGTATTTTGTTGGAACCACAATAACAGGTGAAGTATTCCCCCATTCCTTTTTGAAAGCCAGTATTTCACTTGGGTCTGATTTTGCACTATGGATTAAGATGGCATCTGAGCCTGCTCGGTGATAAGCCTCTGCCCTTCTGAGAGCTTCGCTTAAACCCCATCCAGCAATAAATGCTTCGATTCTTGTTATAATTGAGAAATCATCATCTATTTGAGCATCTTTACCAGCCTTGATTCGACTGCAGAACTCATCAATATCAGCAAGCTCTTGCTTATCTCCATCAATGAAACTATTGGTTTTTGGATAAAGCTTATCCTCTATACAAACTGCAGCAATATCTCTCTGTTCGAGCTTTTTAACCAAGCGTCTGACATTATTGAAATTCCCATAGCCTGTATCACCATCAAGCATAATCGGTATATTGATTGCATCAGACATAAACTCAATGTTTTCGAGTACTTGGGTCCAACTTGCTTCATTGCTGTCTCTTACACCGTATTGAGCAGAAATTGCTAAACCACTTGCCCAAAGACCTTTGAAACCAACCTCTTCAGCAATCTTGGCACTGATTCCATTGTGAGATTCGAGTAAGAATTCAAGATTGCTGCTCATCAGCAAATCTCTGAATTGCTTGGTTTTCTTACTTTCTGTCACCTTATGGCTCAGTAGACTAGAATGATCCTTTTAATTTTTCAGCAATTGCTGAGACAGATTCTTGATCAGCATTGCTGTATTCAGGATATGAATGAAAACGCTCATATACCTTAATTGTTGCATCAATTCCCATCTGCTCAGATTGGAGAGCGATTCCATGACTAGAATCTTTTGGCGCTGAAGGATCCATAAGAAAGGCTTGTCCTGATTGATTGATAATGGTATCTGATTGTGGCTGAACGCGAGTCAGTATTGCCCACTCTACCTCATTGAGATCATATGGGTTCACATCTGGTCCAACCACAACTACTATTTTCGCTGTTCTTCCCCATCTGCCGCTTGCACCCCAAACAGCATGCAATACGTATTTTCCAAACTCTGGGTGTGGCTTCTGAGCACCATCAACTGATAATTGAACAAAATAACTTAGGTTTGGAGTCACAACCACATCATTGACTTCTGGAATCTTGGTTTGCAAGTCACTCAATAATTCACCTTCGATAGGCAGAACAGCCATATAGTTGTGATCAAATGGAGGCATCATCTCCATCGTTGAATACCATATTGGTTCATCTCTATGGGTAATGCATTGAACCTCCATTAGAGGGAATAATTGCTCATCATCATAGTAACCAATTGGATTAGAATGTGGACCAATGGTGATGTCTCTATTTGGAAGAAATTGACCCTCTATAATAAATTCTGATCTTGCAGGTACTTCGATATCAATAGTTTCGCAAGGAACCACATCAATTGCTTCACCCTTCAATCCACCGGCAAAATTCATCTCATCCAGACCAAAGGGCAAACTCGTTGCACCCGCTAATTGAATCACTGGATCAACGACACAAGCAATGGCAATTTCCAATGGTTTCCCCATCTCTTGTGCCTTAGCCCAATGGAGCCCTATATGATTACCAGGGGGATTCCAAAATGCGAATATGGACAGGCATCTTCTCTGTTCTTCTTCTGAGTATATTTCTCCATGTGGATGAGATGCATTCCATAATTGTGTAAGACGATAACAACCTGTATTAGGGATACCGGTTTCTGGATCCTTTGTGATCACAATGGCATTTGTTATATATGACGGACCTTCCTTGCCAAACCAAGCATGTGGAAGCTGTTTTGCAAGATCAATGTCTTTTTCAATAATCTTATTTTGCTTGCAAGGGGCATCTTCTCTGGTAACAACATTGGGCTCAATCCAAGTAGATTGGTCAGCGAGTATATTTGCATGCTTTGCTTTTGCCTTAAGCGGATCATGCTCTCCTAAAATCATCGCTGTTCTCTGCCGAGTTCCATAAGGGTTAAATAGGAGTGGTATTTCAGGCATGTTGTAACCTTCGAGGTTATTTAACATGAGTGCAGGACCATTCTCATTATGCAAATGTCTCATCAAAGCTTGAAGCTCTGAAGTTTCTCTAGCTACATTCAGTTGTATATCCAAATCATGAAGCAAGCCTTCTTCTCTCAGGACATCGATGTATCCTCTCATATCATTAAATTGCACTCTTCATCTCCTCTTTACTAATCTATATAAACATTGTGCCTTTTCGGGTATTCAAATTAAATCAAAGATTTTGTTAAGTTTAACCGATACAATAGAAAATCTATATCGGTAGTAATTTATGGGTAAAAAAGTAGCTATTATTACAGGGTCTGCAACGGGTGTTGGAGCGGCAACAGCAATTCTTTTAGCACAAAAAGAATGCAATGTAGTTATCAACTATACACGGTCTGAGAATGAGGCATTTGAGACAGCAAAAATAGCTGAGAAACATGGCGCTGAAACAATTGTTTTTCAGGCAGACGTCTCTAAAGATGAGGAATGCCAAGCAATGGTTTCTGCAACCATGAAAAAATGGGGTCAAATAGATTACCTTGTTAATAATGCAGGTCGAACCAAGTTTAATTTCTTTGAGAACTTGGATGGCTTAACCATGGATGATTTTCAATCAATATATGCAGTAAACGTTGTCGGTGCCTACCAAATGATTAAAGCAGTGGTGCCTCATATGAAAAAACAAGGCTCGGGTGCAATTGTAAACGACTCTTCACTAGCAGGAGTCAATGCAATGGGTTCATCAATCGCTTATGTGACATCAAAAGCGGCACTGAATGCAATGACCAAATCTTTGGCACACGTTTTAGGGCCTGAAATTAGAATCAATGCAGTAGCTCCTGGACCGATTAAAACCAGATGGTTAAAAGGTGGTATGAGCGATGAGGCTTATGATTCTCTAATTGACCAAGCTGAGAAAAGTCTTCCGCTCAGGAAAGTTGCATCTGCAGAAGACGTTGCAGAGGTTCTCGTTTGGTTTTTAGAAGGTGCACCCTTGATTACTGGCGAAATCTTAATCATTGACAGCGGTGCTCATCTGGGTCAACTAGCAAGCTATTCTTCAGAAGATCTTTAAAGCAATTCCCAACTGCCCTCTCTCTTTCTTATTTCTTCCTTATGACCGAAAGCGACTTCGTTATCAATGATTCTTATGAAACTTGGTTTGAGTTTAAAAAATGGGATGGATATGAATTGTGAGCCAATTTTTTCTTCATCTTTATTTCTGGGTTCATTGATTACTTGATTTAAAAATTTATATTTTTCGAGATACTGATCCATTGCTTTTTCTCGGGCAAGACCATCGAGTATATCTACCATGCCTGACAATTGAATTCCTTTGATCTTCTGCCAATCACTTTGATCCTTATATATTGCTGCTGAAACCTCACTATTCAACTGAATATGATTTATGTGTTTGCTTTTCTCTGAGGATAAAAAAAACAGGTTCATATCTTGGTCTGAAACATAAAATACTGTTGCAGACCAGACAGATGATTCATCTCTTGTGGAAATAGTTACTGTGTGATGCTCCCCCAGCATCTGAATTACATTTTTTTGAACACCTTCAACAGATAATTCATTCATGCTGTGCTATACACCTTTCCAGCGACTCACAACTTCGTTGTCTACTCCGATCAAATCTAAAACTCTTCCAACGGTATGGTTGATGATGTCATCAATCGATTCTGGATGATTATAGAATGCTGGATTTGGTGGAACAACATGAGCGCCCATCATGGAAACTTTTCTAAGTAAATCGATATGTCCCAAGTGAAGCGGAGTTTCTCTTGGAACTATGATCAGCTTCCTTCCTTCTTTTAAAACCACATCTGCGGCTCTGACGATCAAATTTGCAGCATAAGAATTTGCAACACCTGAGAGTGTCTTCATCGAACATGGAGCAATAATCATACCTTCTGTTTCATAAGAGCCACTGGCGATACTTGCTCCCAAGTTTTTGTCACTGTGAACCACATCTGCAAGTGCCTCTACACTTTTTGGTTCAAAATCGCTCTCTAGAGTAATATTGAGTTTGGCACCATTCGTCATAACCAAATGAGATTCAACGGCATTGATTTCTTTTAGCATCTCAAGTAATCGAATGCCATAAATGACACCGCTCGCACCTGAAATTCCAACTATTATTCTTTTCATGAACAGGATTATATCAATTTATAATCAATTAGATTAGTCTAAGAACAAGGATGAATGATAAAAATAATTTAATAAAAAAAGCCTATCTAGCGCTTTCAGTTGGACAAATTCACTATAGAACAAATGATTGTGTTGATGGGATACCCCTTATCCTTCTGCATCGAACACCTTCAAGCTCAATAATGTACGAACCCATGATGAAGGAGATGATAAATGATAGGCCTCTTTATGCTTTTGATACGCCAGGTTTTGGATCTTCTTTTGATCCGCAAGGATCCCCTAGCATGAGAGACTATTGTGATTGGATATGTGAGTCGATTGATAAACTTGGATTAAAGCATTTTCATATATATGCTCATCATACAGGAACACATATTGCTGCTGAAATCGCCAACGCATGGAAAGACAGGACTTTGTCTTTGATGTTAAATGGGGTTGCATATCTTGATGAGAACGAGAGAAACTCATTCAGAGAAATGACATCATCCAGTGTAAAAAGAGATATTGAGGGAAAATATCTCTTGGAAACCTTTGAACTGATGAAGTCACTATTCCCAAAGTATGATTCTAAACTCGTCAATACTGAGTTATTGGGTGCTATAAGATCGATAAAAGGTCGTGAACAAGCTTTTGCAGCTGTCTGGGATCAAGACTTTAAATCATTAATCAAAACCATAGACACACCGCTGATGGTAATGTCAGCAATTGATGACTTCTTTCATAATAAAATGGAAATTTTAAAGAATGATCTTGAAGCTACTGAAACAGTCAGTCTCGGTGAGTCTGGCATTGCATCAACTGAGCTGCATGCAAGAGAAACAGTTGATCTAATTTCATCATTCATGAAAAAAGTAGAAGCCTCTAGGGCCCGACTTCAATCACAATGACTTCTGAATAGATTGGTGGCTTATGTGGAATATGATTGCCATCACCAAGAATCATCTGCAGTGTATGCTTACCAGGCTCTAGTGTGATTGTCACTCGATCTTGCGCTTTTCCAAAATGAAGATACTGCTTGGTGGCTGGAACAGGCATCGAAAGATTGGGAAGTGGCGCATCGATGATTAGATGATGGTGCCCAGTATTATCTTCATAAGTTCCAGCGGGAGCTAGGCTCATTTCCTTGATTCCAAATATAACTTCAAATGTTGAATCAACTGTGTCTCCATTTGAAGGCTGAATGAAAAATACACTCGGTTCTTCTGAATAAATGGGAGAAGCCATTAACAGTAATGTCATAAAAATAATTTTTTTCAATCGCATCATTCTAGTCCAAGGATATAATCCCACTCAGATTTTGTCATGGGGATGACCGATAATCTATTTCCCTTTTGAAGAAGCCTCATATCTTCTATTTCTTTGTGTTCACGTAACTCAGAGAGTGTAATGTTTCTTTTGGTATGACGAATATATTTCACATCAAGCATGAGCCATCTTGGGTTATCAGGATCACTTTTTGCATCAAAATATTTCTCATCTTTATCAAAAGCTGTGTGATCGGTATATGCTTCACTTGCGATCTCCATTAGCCCAACAATGCCTGGCTCCTTGCAATTTGAATGATAAAAAAATGCTTTGTCTCCAACTTTCATCTGATCTCTGAAGAAGTTTCTTACCTGGTAATTTCGTATTCCATCCCAGTGATCTGTTTTAAATTCCTTCAAGTCATCTATGCTGTAGGTCTCAGGTTCTGATTTCATAAGCCAATACTGCATCATATCTCCTAGTAGCGTTGCTCCTTTTCATCGTACCAATATTTTCTCCATTCTGTCGAAGGATCGAGATCACTGCATTGATTATTATTAAATTCAGTTAATACATTTTGAGTCGTGAGATGATCAAACATGATTGCGGCATCAAGAATTTCACACTTCCATTTATAATCTTTAATTTGATTATCTGATGCCAGCATCTCAATCAGCTTTTCTTCTGTGAGATAATCTTTTGTCATTCTTATCCCCCCATCATGAGTGGAGTCGAATATAATATACTTCTCGTTTCCTTCTCTGGGATCCCAAGCCTGCCAATCAGTTAGATTTCCTTCTCTGCCTTTATCTGGATCTCCGTTGTAAGCAAATTCAGCCCAATAACTCATCATTGACTGGGACAGTGTTTTGACCTCCTCAAGATTTTTTCTACTGAGTATATATCTCGTAAGTGCATCTTCATCAAAATTACCCATGACAAAAGGAATCTCAAAAGCATGTGCCGCACCAAGTAAATTCTTTAGATCAACTCCATATTTCCTTGGCTCATCATCCCAATCGAATCGATAAGCATAGATGTTTGATCTCCCGGAACTTGTCAAGCTCTGGGCAGGTTCGTCAACGGCCAAGTATTTCCACGAATTACTTCTGTGTTTTGAAACTGCATTCCATAAGTCCAAATCTCTTATTCGAGGTATTCTTAGAAACTCTCTTGTCAATCGAGGATTATTGAGGAGAAACAATTTCATTTCATCTCGATTTGTTCCAATCATTATTGGAACATTCGAATTGAACCCACTCTCTAAAGAGCCCATAATTCCGAGTTCACTCAATACATTTCCATCAGGAAACGGTCTCAACATATCATCGGTATTATTCTTTGTTACTAAGTATGCTTCATAAATTTCTGTGGTTGAGGCATTTCTCATTAGAGCTTCGATTTCTTTTTGAGATAAATTTTCTTGCAATGATGCTGCTGAATTTCTATCGGATGCCATTTCATTCATTACCAATAACTCATTAACGAGTTCTCTTGAAGAGTAATTCTTCCAAGGTAAGTTTTTCTCTATATATGACTCAGAATGCTCAATATCACCTGGTCTGATTCCACCACTTTGAATGATTGCTTTATGAAAAAGTCCATTCGCTTGCTTTGCGGACAATAAAGCTGCTACGTTATAACCGCCAGCAGATTCACCAAAAATTGTGATATTTGATGAATCGCCACCGAAAAATCCAATGTTTCTTTGAACCCATTCAAGCGCTTGAATGGAATCAATATTGCCATAGTTGCCTGATTGATCATCTGGATCCTCAGCATTTGAGGTTATATCTGGATGTCTGAACCAACCAAATGGCCCCAAACGGTAATTAATCGACACAACTATTACATCCTGACTACTAACCAATTCACTCGGATCGTAAAAATCTGCATTACCGGAAACATTGCTGCCACCATGGATCCAGACCATCACCGGCTTACTCTGCGATAAGTCATCAAATACATCTATAGGTGCCCAAACATTCAGATATAAACAGTCTTCAGATCCGACGATGTCACCCCAGTTTCTTCTTTTTGTGGTATTAATTAGTGACCCCTTTTGAACGCAGGTATTTCCAAATTCCAGCGCCTCATAAACACCATCCCATTTTTCTGTTTCAGCTCCTCTCTTCCATCTATAGCTCGAATCAGGTATTGATCCATATTGAATACCCAACCATTGATATGTTTTCCCATTATTTGATCCAATAATTTTTCCTTCCTTAATTTCTAATAGAGTCGCCTGATCGAGTGATAGATCAGTCTTGGGAATACTGCATGAGGCAAGATAACTTGCTAGGATAATTATGATGAATTTTTTTATATGGTCCAAAAACATACTTATTTCGCTAATCATATAATATTCGTGAGAAATGCAGAATTTGTTTAGATTTTTTAATGAAAGAGTAGAATGCCATACATGCAAATGAATTTGATAAAAAAACACGGGGCAATATATCTCTTTTTATTGTTCTTAATTCATATTCCAATGAGGGATTTAGAATCATCTCCGTGGGCAACGCCGGATGATGTATTAGTGAAGCATGATCTTCAAATTCTTTCAGATGCGGGTGTATTGAATATACCAATTAATACTTGGCCAATTGCCTGGGGTGATGTGGCTTATAATCTAAAAATAGACAATCCAGAGAATCTGGCTCCAGAGACACTTCTTTCACTGCAAAGAATAAAACAAAGATTGATAGAAGAACAAATGGGAGGCATATCAGCTAATGCTGAAATAAAGCTCTCAAAAAATCCTGATCAGATCATGACTTTTTTTGATCCGGTCAATACAAAAAAACTTGCTGCCTCCTCTGTTTCATATATGTCAAAAAACTTAGCAATAAACCTCAAATATGAAAAAACAGATACTTATGAATTACTCGATGAATCATATATTTCATTAGCTCGGGGTAATTATTCAATGACATTGGGCTCTAAGAAAAATTGGTGGGGTCCTGGCTGGATGGGGAGCACTGTTTTTTCAACCAATGCAAGACCGGTAAGGGGTCTTTCCATTGAAAGAAACTTCTCAGATCCATTCCAGAATCGTTTTCTTAGAATATTAGGCAACTGGGATTTGGCTTTCATTCTAGGTGATATTAGTAATTCGAATCTAACTCCAGATCGTCGTTTTACAGCTCTAAGACTTGGGATCCGACCAAAGAATAATCTCGAAATAGGATTTTCTAAATCAGCAATCATATGCGACAAAGGCACTGGCTGTGGGCTTAGCAAGATCATAGATGGTGTAATTGGATCAGATGATGTTTATGACTTAAACACCATAGATTATCGCGTATCGGGCTCTTTCTTTGATATTCCTTATGCGACTTACGGTCAAATATCAGGCTCTTCTTTCAGTAAGTCTGTGGGCCTTTTTGGTCTAGAATCTTGGGGAAGTCTAGAAGACAGTAATAAGTTTGAATCTTTTCGGGTCTTTACAGAACTCTCATCAACAACTTGTGGAATCACAGGTGGTCAAAGCAAGTACGGATGCGCCTATCAAGATGATCAATATCCTTCTGCATATCATAGTAATGGAAGTAATATTGGCCATCCTCTTGATGGAGACTCTCTTGCAATGTCATTGGGCGGAATGCTAATTATTGATGATACGCAATTATATAAGTCAACACTTGCAATTGGCAAAATCAATAGAGGGTCTGATACAGGCTATCTTTTTTCACAAGATTCGACTGATTTCTTGAATTTCAATTTAGGCTATCAATTTGATTTATATTGGTATGACATCCCACTTGGAAGCTTTGATGTCGGATTGGGTTTTGATATTTATAAAAACAAAATAACTGGATCATCAGAGAAAGATCCAAGACTTTATGTTGCCTGGGTAAATTCACTGGACCTTTCTGAACAAAAAGTAAGAGATTTTTCAGAATATATAGAGCTGATTGAGGTTGATGATGAGTTAATTTCAACAACTGATCCAGTTGTTGAAGAGAAAATACAGTTTGTTTCCTTCAATGAAAGCGAGCTTTCTTCAATAATATCGCTGATTGATCAAACATCAGTTGACAGAGGAGATACTGCATTTGCAAATTATACGCCTGAGTTTAAATCAACCAATGAAATCATCGATCAGCTCTCTAAATCTTCAAATGATACAAGTCTGTCTGATTATCTCACATCAGTGGACGAGACAATTTCACAAAGAAACTAACTCATTGGTCCTCTTATAACGCGTTCGGGATGCATTAGACCGTCTTAATTCAATCCAATAACCTCTAGATACCGATCACGAAGTCTTTTTGAGCGAGTCATTCCACTAGTAATATTTCCATCTATAATCACCATGTCAGCAAAGGTCATGACCTCGAGTGGATCACCATCCCAAAGAACTAGATCGGCATTCTTGCCGATTTCGATACTGCCAATTGAATCAGCCAATCCGAATGCATCAGCAATATTGATAGTAAGTGCTTTTATCGCTTCATAATGATCCATTCCATTGGCGACAGCATTGCCAGCGCCTTGCCGACTCAAAAAAGAATTATGAGCATCAGCAATACCAATCAAAACAGTGACGCCTGATTCTGTCAAAATAGATGCTGCATCAATCCTTGCACCAATTGAATCAAATGAACTTGGTATATTGTCCATTGGATCAATTATCACTGGTATGTTTGCTTCAACCAGTTGATCCGTAATTCTCCAAGCTTCCTTTGCGCCATGGAAGATGATATCTAGATCATACTTTTCAGAGAACTCAATCATTCTCAACATATCACTTGCCCGATTAGTTTTAACAATCAGAGGTTTACCTTGTTCCATAAGTCCCAAGAGAGCTTCTAGATCTCTCTCTGAGTATTCTCCTGTATCGAAAAAACCTCCTCTCTGGATCATGCCTCGAGATTTTTTAAACTCCTTTGCCTTTATAAATGCATCTTCTAACTCTAGAAAATTTGATGCCCTAGAATCTCGGTTACCACCCATTTGCATAACCATTGCAATATCAGTTGCAATCGACTTTGTATCAATTTCACCATGTGTTTTAAAAGCCGATCCTAAACCGGAGAATATATCTCCCCTTCCTGAAGATGGAAATACAATTGCAGAAGTTATACCTGATGCTCTATTGTAAGGAATCAATGTGGAGCTTGGATTAAATGCAGATGAAATACTGAATCCAGCTGAAAAATGATCAGTACGATCATCCCTTGTTTCAGCCTCCAATTCAATTTCAATCAAACCTAGATTCGTCGCAGGCGCTATGAGACCGGGAGTGAGGACTCGCCCATTTGCTTCAATTATCATGGCTTCATCATTATTGATATTTTCACCAATTAGAGATATTTTTCCGTTTTGAATCAGAACATCCGTCTCATCAAGTACTCCAATTTCAGTCGATGTAATCACAGTTGCATTCTTGATGAGAATATCTGGTGACTTTGCAAATATTGAAAAGGAGAATAGTGTGAAAAAGCTGAGGATAATAGATCTTAGAAGGCTCATAATCGATCTCCTTCAGGATCTATGATACCAAGATCAAAATCAGTTCTTTCGAATGATCCAGGATCATCTATATCAAATTTCAAAAGTCCATCAATAAAGACTTTTTCTGCCCTAGAATAAACACTGAATGGATCATGAGACCAAATAACTATGTCTGCCATTTTTCCAGGCTCAATCGAGCCAACCTGATCACCAATTCCTAATGCTATAGCTGGATTTAATGTGATCCATTGAATCGCTCTCTCCTTATTGATTTCTAGACCTGCTTTTTGTCCAGCTGCTAAAGCTTTTGCAGCTTGCTGATTCATACGTTGAATATCAACCGCAGAATCGGAATGGACGATCGCACATCCAGTTTTATCTTCAGCTTGATCTACAATGGCTGTATTTTCCCAAACCATATCAAAAGCCTCATTTTTAAAACCCCACCAGTCTGCCCACATAGCAGCACAAACAGAATTCTGTGCCAATATATCAGCGACTTTATAGGCCTCAATCGCATGATGGAAAGTTGTGATCTTATAATCAAACTCCTTAGCAACATCCAACATAACAACCATTTCCTCTCCTCGATAACAATGCATTTGAACCAAAATATCGCCTTCCAAAACACCTATCATTGTCTCAAGTCCTAAATCACGAGATGGCCTATCAGATGGTTCTTTGTCTTCATCGGGTTTTTCAGCATATTCTTTTAAGCTTCTCAGATACTCTTCTGCCTCAATCCATGCATCTCTATAGCCGGCAACATTACCCATTCTGGTTGAAGGTTCTGAATTCCTGCCTCCATAAACTCTTTTAGGGTTTTCACCACATGCCATCTTTAATGAATAAGGAGCATTTGGAAATTTCATACCTTGAACAGTTCTGCTCCGAACATTCTTGAGTGTAACTCCTCTGCCTCCAATTAAATTTGCAGAACCAACTAAAACATGAAAAGAGGTGATGCCACCTTTTAAAGCTAGAGTATATTGAGGATCTTGAGTCCAAACTGAATGCTCTGCCCAGACATGAGGCGTGGTTGGGCTAGTTGCCTCATTTCCATCAGAGTTAGACCTCAAACTTGGTGCAGGATATACACCCATATGGGAATGAATATCAATAATTCCAGGTGTTACCCATTTACCCTCGGCATCAACCACGGTTGCATCCGATGAATCTATGTCTTTACCGACAGCAACGATCTTATTCTGATCAATCAATATAGAAGCATCTAGTATTGAATCACCCTGACCAGTCAGAATATTCGCATTTATTATAAGGACCTTACCACTCTCCTCTGGTTTATAAGTGGATTCATATGCGTAATTGATTAACTCTTTCTCATTGATTTGTGATCGAGCATCGGATACTC
>CACJRN010000008.1 GCA_902595845.1 uncultured Gammaproteobacteria bacterium | reverse complement strand
AATGTTTCCGTTCGACCTTATGGGCAAAAAGAATTTGGCACAAGAGCTGAGGTTAAGAATATCAATTCTTTTCGTTTTGTAGAGAATGCGATCAATTTTGAAGTTGAGAGACAAATTGATCGGCTAGAGAATGGTGAAGAGATTATTCAAGAAACTCGCCTTTATGATCCAGAAAGAGATGAAACACGCTCTATGAGGAGCAAAGAGGAGGCAAATGATTATCGATATTTTCCTGACCCAGACCTTCTTCCGCTTGAGATTGATGAAGATACTATTGATAAGATAAGAAAATCCCTCCCAGAGCTTTTCGATGCAAAAGTAAAAAGATATATAGAAGATTTAAAGATTAAACAAACTGATGCAGAAGAAATCTCAAGGAATATAGAAATCGCAGAATATTTTGAGTCTACTATTGATAACTTTAGTGATGATGCTCAATTGGTATCAAATTGGATATTGTCAGAGGTTATGGCTGTGCTTAATAGAGAAAACATAGAAATCAATGCTTTCCAAATAAAGCCAGACAGACTGGGATCTCTTCTATCAAGAATTAAGGACAATACTATTTCATCTAAAATAGCCAAAGATCTTTTCAATCAAATGCTGACCAATGATAAAACAGTAGATGAAATGATTAAAGACCAGGGGCTTGAGCAAATAACAGATGAGGATTCAATCAGACAATACGTCACAGATGTATTGAATGAGTTTTCTGATCAGAAAGATCAATATTTAGCCGGTAAAGAACAAGTATTAGGGTTCTTAGTAGGTCAAGTGATGAAACGGTCCAAGGGTAAAGCAAATCCAAAGTTGGTCAATGAACTCATTATTCGTCAAATAAAAGAATGATATTGAAAGATAGAGTCATTTAGTATCATAAAGAATGCATTTAAAAACATTTAGATGCATATATCGCAATTATCACTCTTTTTTATAGAAATTCTATGGATAGAGTTATTCTTTAGGTCCAGAGCAAGCATTTGATTAAACACATCGTCACCAATGATTGCTTTTAATGCGGCATTTGCCATTAATATTCCAATTGTTCCTGCGACTGTTGAAAGAACTCCAGCTCCATTACAATCCTCTAAACTTTCATCAAATAAACTGTAAATACAGCTCAAACATGGATTCATACTTTGATGATTAAATGCCATTACTTGTCCTTCGAATCGAATAGCAGTTCCTACAATATGAATTGCATTAGCTTTGCGAGATGCTTCATTGATCTGCAATCTAGAAGAAAGATTATCTGTGGCGTCAATAATAAGATCACTTTCATTGATTATATTTTGTAAAGTATCGCCCATCATTCTCTCATCATAGGCTGTAATATTTACCTCTGGATTAAATTCAGCCAGTGTTGCTTTTGCTGCCAGCGCTTTATTCATTCCAACTTGATTTGGTTTGTAAATGACCTGTCTTGGCAGGTTGGTCTCATCGACTGTGTCATAATCGACCAAATTCATCTTCCCCGCACCAGCATTTGTTAAATATAAACTGCAAACAGAACCCAATCCTCCGATTCCAAAAATTGTAATCGTTGATTGTGCGATTCTTTCTTGTGTTTCTTGATTGAAACTTTCAAGACTTAGATGATTCTGGTATCTGAGCTCATTCATATGCAAACATGCCAAATATTGTTCTTGTGATATTTTGAATATCTTTCGAATTATTTATTTTTGAATAACCAGCTTTCTTCATTTCACTTATACAATAACTTGACTGATCGTAACCATGTTCTAGGATCAGCCAACCTCCATTCTTAAGATATTGTGGGCTCTTTTTTATAATGAATTCTAAATCACTGGTTCCATCATTTTCAGAATATAACGCTATATCTGGCTCCATAACGATGCTTATTAGTTCTTCCTTTGAAAGTTTTGACCTATCTACATAAGGTGGATTGCTGATAATGAGATCAAATTCTTCATGCATAATTTCACTGAACCAGTCTGACGAAATAAATTGAATTTCTGATATTTTATGCTTCTGTGCATTCATTTTTGCAATCCTCAGTGCTTCTTTGCTGATATCAACTGCCGTTATACGAGGATTGCTAAGCTCTTTTTGGAGAACAATTGATATGATTCCTGATCCAGTGCCTAGTTCGAGAATTTTTGGAGATTCAAAATTCTTAAATATTTCAATTGCGTTCTCAATTAACAACTCAGTTTCTGGCCTTGGAACAAGAACGGATTCATTGATAATAAAATCCATAGACCAAAATTCTTTTTTCCCAATTAAATATGCCATTGGAATACCTTCGGACCGGGAGTCAATCATTGATTTAAATTTATCCATGACTTTTTGGTTTATACAAATGTTATCTGTATGAAATTTTATTGGCGTGATATCAAGCAAGTAAGACAAAAGAACTTCTGCTTCTAGTCTGGGAACATTAGATATAGATGATAGTTTTTTCGTTCCAGATTGGATCAATGATTCTGCATTATTTAATGCTGATTCTTCAATCATCAAGTTGCGCCATCTGCTTTGCAGCATTTTCTTGAACCAGTGTATCAATCATGGTGTCAAGATCCCCCTCCATAAACTCTGCAAGATTATATTGAGTGAGATTAATCCTATGATCTGTGATTCTACCTTGTGGATAATTATAGGTCCTGATCCTCTCAGATCGATCTCCGCTCCCAACCAGCATCTTACGTTCCTCAGCTTGTTGATCTTGGATCTTCTTTTGTTCCATGTCATAAATCTTTGCTTTTAAAAGTGACAATGCTTTAGCTCGATTCTTATGTTGTGATCGATTGTCCTGACATTCTGCAACAATCCCGGTAGGAATATGAGTAAGTCTAACAGCAGAGTCAGTTTTATTAACATGCTGACCTCCAGCACCTGATGCCCTAAAGGTATCAACCCTGATATCATTATTGCTGATCTCTACTTCATTCATCTCATCTGCTTCAGCAATGATTGCAACAGTGCATGCAGAAGTATGGATTCTTCCCTGTGATTCTGTCTTCGGTATTCTTTGCACACGATGAGTGCCTGATTCAAATTTTAATTTTGAAAAGACACCGCTTCCTTCAACTTTAGCTATGACTTCTTTAAAGCCACCTTGCCCTGTTTCATTTTGATTGAGGATCTCCAGTGACCAACCATTTTTTTCGCAAAAACGTGCATACATCCTAAAAACATCTCCGGCAAATATCGCTGCTTCATCACCCCCAGTGCCTGCACGGATTTCAAGAAAAACATTGCTCCCGTCTCTTGGGTCGCTACTCAAAAGCATAGGAGTAATCTCATCCTCAATCTTTAAAAGTTGCTCTGAAATACTATCAATCTCTTCCTTTGCAAGATCACTCATGCTGCCATCATCATCCTTTATGAGCTCTTCTGCTGCCTCTTTTTCTTCTTCTAGTGATTGATATTTTTCAAAAAGCACAACGACAGGCTCAATCCTCGAGAATTCCTTAGAAAGCTCGACCATTTTTTTACCATCCGATTGTATGCCTTCATCTGCCAACTGATTTGCAATAGAATGGTATTGTTCTTGAATAAGCGCTAATTTTTTAACAATGGATTTTTTCATGCTATTTCAATCTTATACTGACCGGTATTTTATACACAAAAAAATTCTTAGTGCTGCTGATTTTAGAGCCATTATATTTTTATCATTTATTCTGCTCCTGAATGGTTGCGCAACCAATCAGAATCAATTAATCAATAAGAAAATGGATGCAGAATTTCTCAATCAATCCTTTATTATCTCTGGCTCCCTCTCAATCAAATCAAATGCTGGAAACTTCATTGGGTCATATACTCTTGAAAATGGGCTTCAGGAATCATTCCAAGTCAATGATATTTTTGGAAGGAAAGTTTTTCTTGCTGATCCCGCTATAAATAATGACTTGATTAGTCAGTTGGACAAGGCATCTTTAGAGATTTATCAATACTTTCAAGAATGGGGTAGCTTTTCATCGATTCTTCTCGCAATCGATGATGTTGAGGTAATGAAATCAAAGCTCAACATATCAATCACTTATAAAGGTTCTCAGATAATCCATTCATATGTAATACCTAGGACAATAAGTGTCATTGGCAATGATTACGAGCTCAAATTGACTATTAAAAATCTCAAATTTACCTAACATAAATCACTCCATTCTTGACACATAGGTTCGCCGTCTTCAGAATGACATTTCTGCAACTTATGTAGATTGTTGGGGTGTAGCCAAGCGGTAAGGCAACGGGTTTTGATCCCGTGATGCGTAGGTTCGAATCCTACCACCCCAGCCACTCATAACTGCATAAAATGACTCAATTTATTGAGGTAATATGAAGAAAGAAAAGCTAATTCTTTTTGCGGGTCCAGCATCAAAAGACTTGGGTTCACAAATTGCTAGATATTTAAATGAACCACTTGGTTATATCCAGGTTGGAGCCTTCAGCGATGGTGAAACCAGCATTGAGATTTCTCAAAACATCAGGGGGATGGATGTATTTTTGGTTCAATCGACTTATCAACCAGGCAATGAACATCTGATGCAGCTTCTATTGATGGCAGATGCATGCAAAAGAGCATCGGCTAATTCTGTTTCAGCTGTCATTCCTTATTTTGGTTATTCTAGGCAAGACAGAAGACCAAGGAATACCAGAGGCCCTGTTTCTGCAAAATTGGTAGCGGATTTGATTGAAACAGCAGATATCAAAAGAGTGATCACTGTGGATCTTCATGCAGATCAGATTGAAGGTTTCTTCTCAATTCCAGTTGATAATATTTACTCCTCAACCATTTTGATGAGTGACATGTGGAAACAAGGTTATCCAGATCAGGTGATTGTTTCTCCAGATGTAGGTGGTGTACAAAGGGCAAGAGCAATCGCCAGAAGATTAGGAAATGCGAGTTTGGCAATCATCGATAAAAGAAGGGAAGCAGCGAATAAGTCTGAAGTGATGAATATCATCGGTGATGTTGATCAAAAAACAGCGATCATATTTGATGACATGGTCGATACAGCTGGAACGCTTTGTAATGCAGCCGCCGCACTCAAAGAGAAAGGCGCACTGAAGACAGTGGCTTATGCTGCACACCCTGTGCTTTCAGGGCCTGCAATAGAGAGAATAGCTGATTCTGAACTCGATGAGTTGGTTGTGACTGACACCATACCTTTGATGCAGGAAGCAAAAGATACAGGCAAAATTAGACAACTTTCAATTGCTGAGCTTCTAGGTGAAACGATAGAGAGAATAGTGGCAGATCAATCCGTCAGTTCTCTATACGCAGAATAAGGCAATTTTATCCTTACTTTTCTCTAGCGTCATTGCTTAACTTCGGTTATCATTTGCGACCATTTTCGAATTAACAGATTTTGAGGAATTAACTAATGGCAACAGATTACGATCTGAATACAGTCTCAAGAGAAGATGCTGGCACTAGTCATTCAAGAAGAATGAGGCGTGACGGCATGGTTCCTGCTGTAGTCTATGGTGCTGGTAAAGACAGTGTCAAGGTATCCATTAGTCATAATGAATTACTTAAAAAGTTAAACAATGAAGCATTCCTTAATAGTATTTTGAACATCGCGGTCGATGGCAAAGAAGAATCTGTCTTGATCAAAGACATTCAAGTTCATCCAGCAAGAAGACAAGTTATGCATTTGGACTTACAGAGAGTTCGTTCAGATGTTGCCATCAAGGTTTCTGTACCTCTTGCCTTCATCAATGATGATATTGCGGTTGGTGTGAAAATGGGTGGCGGAACGGTTACACCATTGATGAATGAAGTTGAAATCAGTTGTCTGCCAAAAGATCTTCCAGAGAGGCTTGAAGTCGATGTTGAATCACTTGAATTGGATGACATGCTTTACCTTGAAGACATTGTTCTTCCTGAAGGAGTTGAAATTTCACTTCTGACGCAAGAAGAGCCAGCCAATGAACCCATTGTTGCGGTCAGATTACTGCAAATCCAAGAAGAGCCTGAAGTTGAAGAATTGGCTGAAGGCGAAGAGGGCGAAGAGGGCATTGAGGCTGCAGCTGCTGGTGAAGAAGGTTCTGAGTCTTCAGAATCTGAAGGAGAATCTGAGGACAGCAAAGAGGAATAAATATTCTCTTGTAGACCATGCGTCCTGCAAACATCATCCCAAAAATTTTTATCGGTCTTGGCAATCCAGGCGATCGATATCAGCATACTCGACACAATCTAGGATATCTTTCTATTGACTCCTTTGTAGAGAGGCATATGTTGGGCGATTTAAAAGATGATAAAAAATCGGATGGATCAATCCTTAAATCTACCCTCCATGAAAAAGAATTTTTATTGTTCAAATCATCTCGATACATGAATGAGAGTGGACTTTCTGTGAATCGGCTCAGGAAATATCGAAATATCAGCATGCAAGATATCTGCATCATCCATGATGACCTGGATTTAGACGTAGGAGAGGTCAGAATCAAATATTCAGGTGGTCATGGGGGCCACAATGGTTTGAGAGACATCATACAAGCATGTGGGAGCAAAGATTTCATTCGTATCCGAATGGGCATTGGGCATCCTGAGAAAGATGAAGTAATTGATTATGTTTTATCCAAGCCTAAAAAAGGGGAAAAGGAAATTTTAGAGCAATCCATTCATCAGGCGGTCGACATGATGGATTCGCTATTAAAAAATGGTCTTGATGAGACCATGAATCAATTTAACTGATTCTCTTCTCAGCTCTCATCGCTCCTTCTCCCAGAGCTTTTAGTTTTTGTTTTGCTGTCTCTACTGAGATTGGAGCCATTCCGCAATTAGTACAAGGTATAAGTCGTTCTTTTTCAACGTGATCGAGTGCAGCAATGATATTCATTTCAACCTCTTCTGCAGTTTCGATGTGATCTTTAACAACAGAGATAACACCAACCATGATCTCTTTATCAGGCAGCAGCCTCATCAATTCAGCGGGGACTTTGGAGCCTGCAAATTCGAGTGAGACTTGATCAATATTGCTTTGATTGATGGCGGGGAAAAGTTCTTCATATTGCCTCCATTGATCGCCCAATGTTTTTTTCCAATTGAGGTTTTCTTCAATGCCATAGCCATAACAAATATGAACTGCAGTTTTACAATCAAGACCATCAATTGCCATTTCCATTGCGTCCATTCCCCATTCGGTACTTTCTTTTAAAAAACTATTGAAAGCAGGTTCATCAAATTGAATGATATCGATACCCACTTCACACAATGATTTGGCCTCATCATTCAAGAGTTTTGCAAATTCCATGGCCATTTCTTCCTTATTGGCATAGTAATCATTCGCAATGGTATCAGCTATTGTCATGGGTCCAGGGAGTGTAAATTTAGTGAGCTTTTCTGTATTGGATCTTAGAAACTTTGCTTCCTCAATATGAACACTACCTGCCTTTCTTAATGGATCTGTCACAGTTGGCACTTCAACAACATAACGATCATTTCGAATCCCCATTTGTGTCTTTTTATCCCAATTGATCCCTTCAATGGTCTCTAAGAAACCATGGACAAAATGGATTCTGAATTGCTCACCTTCAGAGATGATTTCTATGCCTGATTTCTCCTGCTCCTTGATCCACATGGCAGTCGATTCCTTTTTTTTCTCAATGAGAGAATCGCCCGAATCCACCCAAGCAGGCCAGAGCTTTTCAGTTTCAGCCAGCCAATTGGGCTTAGGTAAGCTGCCAGCCGTTGTCGCTTTAAATATTTTCGCCATTTCGATGAATATCTTGTTAAACTCCACTCACTTTAAATCGACTATTCAATAAATCAAGGCATATGGGTATCAAGTGCGGCATTGTAGGGCTTCCAAACGTTGGTAAATCATCCCTATTTAATATTCTTTCAGAAGGAAAGGCAGAGGCGGCGAATTATCCCTTTTGTACCATCGAGCCCAATGTTGGAGTTGTCATGGTCCCCGATTCACGCCTGGATCAATTGTCTGCCATCAATAATCCTGAAGAAGTGATTCCGTCCATTGTTGAGTTTGTCGATATTGCCGGATTGGTTGAAGGTGCTTCACAAGGCGAAGGTCTTGGAAATAAGTTTTTGGCAAATATTCGAGAAACGGATGCAATCATCCATGTGGTCCGGTGCTTTGAGGACAAGAATGTCACCCATGTCTCTGATGAAATCAATCCCGTGAATGACTTTGAAATCATCAATACCGAACTGCTGCTGGCCGATATTCAAACAGTTGAGCGAAATCTGGAGAGAGCAGGGAAGCAGTCAAAGGCTGGCGACAAAGCGATGTTGGCAAAGCATGCTTTTTTGGAGTCTCTTTTGGAACATCTCAATGATGATCTTCCAGCGAGAACATTCAATGTTGAGAAAGACCAAGAAGGGATCATGAAAGAGCTTTCTCTTTTGACCAAGAAACCCATGTTGTGTCTTGCAAATATTGATGAGTCGAGCATCACCGATGAAACAGAGGGCTTGCAAGCTTTAAAAGAGAAAGTGAAGTCAGTTGAAGATGCAGAGCTTCTCAAACTCTGTGTCTCACTTGAGCTTGAAATCAGTACCCTTGAGCCATCTGAGATGAAAGAGTTTCTGGATGAACTGAATTTGGAAGAGCCCGCAATCAATAAGCTGATTCGTGCCTCATATGATTTACTCAATCTACAAACTTTCTTTACGGCTGGACCCAAAGAGGTTCGCGCTTGGCCAGTTAGAAAGCAATCATTGGCGCCACAAGCAGCAGGGACGATTCACACCGATTTTGAGAGGGGTTTTATAAAAGCGGAAGTGATTGGTTTCGATGACTACATTGAGCATGGAGGAGAACAGGGCGCTAAGTCAGCTGGCAAGCTCAGACTCGAAGGAAAGGATTATATTGTGCAAGAGGGCGATGTGATGCACTTTAAGTTCAACGTATAGCTCTCTCAATCTTCATCTCAATTCGATGCAGGCCTTCACCCCAACCATTTTCAATATAATCAATTCTAATTGCCCCAAATTTCACAAAGAATGCCTCTGTTTGCTGACTTGTAGAAAGAAATAGTTTGTCCAATTGATTGCTCTCCAAAAATGAAAATACTCTTTCCATAATCAAGCGACCGATGCCCTGATTTTGGTATTTTGGATGGATGAGGGTCCAACTTTGAGAGGCAGATTCAGATGATGTTTTATGGACCCCATAGGCACCGATTAAAATCGAATCGTGATGGATGGTTACATACTCTTCCTTTGTTTGATTGAGGAATTCGATGTAATCATTCTTTTCTATCGAGGCAAAATATTTTGGGCAATTGAGGTCAAATAATTCCAAGCACTGCTCATAGTTTTCTTTTGAGTATGCTTTGAATCTTAAATTCATCTGCTTGACTTGCTCTCATCCCACTTTGAGAATTTTTCCAACATGCTTTTGGTATTCTTTCCCCTGTACCAAAATATATTTCTGTGATCCTTTATGCAGTCAATGCCTCTCTTTTCAATCTCAGTTGCCATGATTTTGTAATTATCCAGTAGCAGTTTTTTAGAAGCACTGGGATCAGCCATTGGGAAATAGAAATAGTGACAAAGTGTGCCGTCATCCTCTGATTTCCAATACACTCTGAGACTTTCCAATGATTGCTCTGCATCTGTTCTGCAAGGAAAGACTTTTGTGAGAAATGGAATGAAGCTGAAAGTGCATTCATACGACTCTGCTTTTGCCTCGATATCACTCGAGCCAAGAAGGAAATAAATCAACAGAAAGTACATCTTCATATCTAGGTACCACATCCGTATTCTCTTCACAATAAAACCATACTTTGTCTGTCAAAACCAATGTAGTATCTACTTAAAAGCAATTGGAGTAAGAACATGAGAGAAACAATAGTGGGTTCCACAATCATAGCTGTGGGCATAATCGCTGCGGCATTTATTATCAGTCAAAAGGATGATTACAGGCCGCATCACCGCATGCATGAATCACCACCAACGCCTCAAACACCGATGGCTTGGATTGACAAGGAAATGGGTGAGATGTCTCTTGGCGATAAGAATATGGTCTTTTTGACCGATGACGGCGAGAAACATATCGTCATGAAAAAGATGAAAAAACCCATGCCTGGACATGAAGAAGATCGAAAAATTATCATCAAAATGAAATCAGATGATTCTGATTCAATTGAAGAAACCATAACAGAAATCATTGACGATGTTGCTGATGATATCGGCGATGTCATGAAAGATTTAAGTGTCAATATCAGTGTCAACGTGCAGAGTGAAAAAAGCGATGAAGATATTCAATCGCTCACAGAAGACATCGTTGATTCTGTGAATGATGCAGTCAAAGGTCTCTCTGGCGAGGTGAGCATTGATATCCAAATCAATGAAAATGAATCAGCATAAATTTCCAGACTTCATTGCTTGAGGATGGCTGAATAAGCTCTATCAGGCATAAAATGATTTCAAAACCGATTGCTTTAGAATAGAATGCCAATAAATGCATAACATAAGAACATTCAGCGCCTTATTGGCTACATTTTTCTTTGTGACAACTGTATCACTTGATGCAGTCTCGCACGTGCATGCCGATGACAATCATGGGCATGAATATGAATGTCCATTCAACAATAATAAGGTCATTGAGACCGACTTGAGTGATCCGATAAAAAGGGTCGAACTGAGTCCTGTTATTGTTGAAGAATTCAAACAAAGTTACCTCTACACAGCAACTAACCACTTATTTGAGTCCAGAGCACCTCCAAAAATTTAAATTAAATCTAATTTTAATTTAAAACGTTCGTTACAGGAGGTACTTCATGAGAACGCATATTAATTTATATATGGTGGTACTTATTTCCACCATCATTTCAACAGGACTGATTGCACAAGATTCCATTGAGGAGATCACAGTCACGTCATCATATGTTTCCCATAGCGATGATGCGGCTAATGATCCAATTCATATCCTAAGTGAAGAAGAGCTAGCGACTAACTCAACTCAGAGCTTGGGTGAGACCATCGATAGTTTATTGGGTGTTTCATCTGCAGACTATGGTGCAGCAGTTGGACAACCAATCATTCGAGGCATGTCAGGCAGCAGAGTAAAGGTCTTAAACAACGGCCTAGTCGTTCGTGACATGTCAGGGATTGGTATAGACCATGTGAATGAAGTCGACTTAAACGCAGTCAAGCAAATTGAAATCATTAGAGGCCCATCATCACTGATGTATTCTAATGGTGCAATTGGTGGGATTGTGAATATTGTTGATGACACCATTGCAAGAGAAGATTTTGCTGATAGAGATTTAAGAATTGACCTAGAAGCGCAGTCAGCAAACGATGGAAAGATCGGTGGATTCAGTTACAAAGAAAATTTGGGCGGCTTGAATCTTTCATATGCTTACAAAGACAGCTCGCTTGAGAATTATGATATTCCCAAAGGGGCAGTCATTCATTCAGAAGAGCATGAAGAAGGTCACGAGGAAGACCACGACGAAGATCATGATGAAGACATGGGCTTTCTTGAAAACTCAGATTTTGAATCAAAAACACACCGACTGGGCCTTTCAACTACTGGTGATTGGGGTTACTTCGGAGCTTCTTATCTAAATACTGAAAGTGTTTATGGCATTCCTTATCATGGCGAAGGCCATGAAGGTCATGGCGGCCACGATGATCATGATGAAGACCACGATGAAGATCATGATGATGATCACGATGGAGGCCATGATGAGCATGAAGGAGAAAGGATATTCTCTACCACTGACTCTGATGTATTCAATATTGAGGGTTCTTATATCTTCAATAATGACAGTCTAAACAACATGAGATATTACTACAGAAACTCTGATTACTCTTTGACTGAGCAACATGCAGAAGAAGAAGGCCATGAAGGTGAAGAGCATGATGAAGAGCATGATGATGATCACGATGGTCATGGACATGAAGAAGGGCCAACAGTCTTCAGCAATGAGTCGGATGAATTTGGTCTGATATTGGATTTCGGCGATGATTCACTCACTCAGAAACTCGTTTTACAAAACATGAATGAAGATGTCTCCATTATTGGAGCAGAAGCTTTCATGAATCCTGTGGATTCTTCTGAAAAGATGATTGGTTATTATGTCGGTACAAGCTTAATGGGCTTGGATCTTCATTTGGGTATTCGACACGATCGTGTGAATCGCAAAGGTACAGTGGCCCATCACGAGGAAGAAGAACATCATGATGAAGATGAGCATCACGACGAGGATCATGATGAAGAACATGATGATGAGCACCATGATGAAGAAGAAATGGAAGCTTATGACATCGATCGCAATGAAACCAGCATTGCTCTATCCATTGATAGAGAGCTCAATGAAAATACGGTTGTGAACCTTGGTTTGGCGAGTGTTAAAAGAGCACCATCTGCTGTTGAGCTTTTCATGAATGGAGCGCATTTAGCCACTGGACGCTTTGAAGTGGGTGATGTCACTTTGAAATCAGAGACTTCAAATAACATTGATCTCACATTTGATTATGAAAACAATGGTTTCTTTGCAACCGCAACAATCTTCAGAAATGACGTGGATGACTATATCTACCTGCTAGATGAATCTGAAGAGGAGCATGAGATGCATGAAGAGGATCATCACGATGAAGATCATGATGACCATGATGGACACGATGATCATGACGATCACGATGGACATGATGATCATGGTGGGTTGATTCTTTCAAACTACATGCAAAAGGATGCAGAATTCAATGGATATGAGTTTGAACTGGGTCGTTCCATTAATCTTAATGGCGGCTCTATGTCTTTCTCTTATGGCATGGATTATGTCAATGCGAAGTTTAAAGACGGAGGATATGTCCCAAGGATTAATCCAAGAAGGCATATTTTCTCAATCGAATATGCAAAAGAAGGTTACAGTGCTTCCCTGACTCTAAGGAATGTAAAGTCTCAAAACAAACTATCATTGAATGAGACACCAACTGAGTCTTACAACATGCTTGACATGAAAGTCTCTCAGAGCATTCCAATTATGTCTGGAGACAGTGAGATGCTTGTGACTTTGTATGCTAAAAACATACTCGATGAAGTTGCACGAAATCATTCATCTTTTGTGAAAGATCAAGTGCCTTTGCCAGGGAGAAATATAGGGCTACGCTTCAATATGAAGTTTTAGTAATCCCCTAGATTCCCCTTGCATTTTTAAACGTTTCACCCCTCCTAAAATTTGTTGGGGGAATCACTTTTCTGAGGGTCTGTTTATAAACCCTCAGAATATAGTATGGTAAAAAAAGAAATGGACTATAAAACTCAACTCAAGACAGATAAGTTTGCAGCGACTATATCGTTGGCATGCGCTATCCATTGCTTTTTCATGCCATCTTTTTTCATTGTAACCTCTGGGGTGCTTTTTACATCAATCGATAATGAACTGATTCATAAGATCATTCTGTTGATAGCGATTCCAGTGAGTCTTTATGCATTGGGACTGGGCTATAAGAATCATAAGATTCTTTCTTTTCTTTTCATAGGAATTGGAGGGTTATTGATTTTAGTTTCAGCTGTTATTTTAGGTGAAAGCTTTCTTGGCGAATCAGGTGAGAAGATTACAACACTGACAGGATCTATTTTAGTTTGTTACGCACATTTTAAAAATCATCAAGCTTGCAAGAGTCTTGATTGTTCATCGTGCCATGACTAACAGCAGTTGAGTCTATAGAAGGACTCTATTCTTCTTCGTTCATTTCCTCTAGAAGCTCAATCATTCGATCATACTTCTCATGATCATCTTTATGTTGTTGAAGATGTTCTGATCTCACAGGATTCCCTCTTTCACCTTGAGAGATCTCAATGATTAATGCTGTTGCGGCAATGATTGAAATTACAATTACAGGGATAGAGATTGAAAATGCTATGACCCATAAGGGTTTGACGAGCTCACTACTGTAAATAAATTTCTGGCTTTCAGGATTTTTTTCTTTGACAACCAACTTATCAGCGGCTCAGGTCAGCCATTGCATTTATGATTTCATTGTAATTTTCATAAAATTCTTTTGATTCCCCATCTTCCAGTGTGACAGGCGATACAATATCTCTTTCTACGTTATACCAACCAATCTTTTCTAAGAATTTAAAGAATCTGAGGAAACGACCCATATTACTGATCTCATAATCTCTTATCGGCCCCCAATCTTGCTTGGATCCGCCTGTTGATTTGTATTTGGTTATTCGAGTAAAGATGACATCATTGGCTTGGTCGATAAAAATATATTGACCAAATTTACCACTGGCATTCATGATCTTTCCTTCATCATCATTCTTAGAGAACCACCAGTGCAAACCGTAACCCCTTCTATCCATACCAGCTCGATCGGATGTACTTAACCATCTCGGATCATAGGTTTCTTGAACAAAATCATATGGCACTATCTGCTGATCATTCCAAGCACCATTTCTGGAGAATAGAAGACCAAAGCGTGAGTAATCCCTTGCTGACATATCGATACAGCAATAGCTTAATACGTTATCCGCTGCATCTCTCCAAAGGACATAATTTTTTGTGCCTATCGGATCGAGAACACGTTCTTTCAAAAGATCATCTGCTTTCTTGCCTGTGGCGACAAGAAGGATGTCTCCAAGCAAAAGTGAATTTATGTTGTTGTATTCAAAAACAGTGTTGGTTTCTTTGTCTCGTTTTATATCTTTGGCGTAGCTCAAGTGATCATCTTTAAAGAACATGATTTCATGCTCGTGATCTGGATTCTCTAGACCACTGGTCATATCAAGCACTTCTCTTATGGTGATGTCTTTTCGATCTTCATTGAAATAGTCCAAGTAGTCACTAACTTTGTCATCTAAACTACCGATTTCTCCTCTCTCTATGGAAATTCCAATGAGACTGGCATAAAAGCTCTTCGCCATAGACCAGGATGTACCAATGGAATCTTTGTCATAACCATCGGCATATCTTTCAGCAATAATGTACCCATCTTTGATCAGCACCACAGATTGGGTGGCATCATCTTGGAATGACAGATCAAAAAGTTTTTCTACTTTTGAGGCATCAACTCCAAGTTCTTCAGGATTTTTCACAGACCATGATTCACCAGGAAATTCTTCTGCAGTCAGGGGCAAAATAAATGAAATAGAGCAGACTATAGGCGCTATAGATTTAATAATTGTCGTTTTATTCATAAGTTATTATTCCGTCACACTTGACAGAATGGATTTAGATGTTGAAAATCCATCTTTCAGTGATTTATGGAGATGTAGCTCAGCTGGTTAGAGCGTCGCACTCATAACGCGAAGGTCGGTGGTTCAAGTCCACCCATCTCCACCAAAGATTTAACCCATAGGGTTATTGGCTTCTAAAAATTCGCAGCAAATTGTATCAACATTCTGATCTGTAGCAGCATTGACCATGTGGCTGATTGCCATATCCATTGCAAAGTCAGGTACTTGAGATAGTGTTTCACATGCACAGTCTGTGAAGGTAATCCCTTCTGCTGCAGCATTTGCTTTTTCTTTTATTGCTTCTGCATCCATTTTGTTAATCCTTTAATTAGTTATCACTAGATTGTGTCAAAAATTCACTTAAACGGGAAGCCAAACTTAAGCTTTATCTATACGATGAGACAATAGGCCATCCAAGAGTTTCGGCTCAAACCATGTCGATTTTGGTGGCATGATCATTCCAGCATTGGCTACATTAATTAATGCTTCAATTGGAGTTGGATATAAGGAAAAGGCAAAATCCATCTCATTGCTGTCCACTCTTAGCTCAAGACCCTCCATGCCTCTTGCTCCACCAACAAAATCAATATTTGGATCAGTTCTTTCATCCCCAATTCCAAATACAGGTGCAAGGATAAGGTCATGAAGTATGCTCACATCCAAGGATTTGACTGGATCATCGATGGTTTCTGAGCCCTTTAGTTTCAAACAATACCATTGTTGATTGTTATACATTCCGAAATGATTTCTTTCAGTGGGCTTATAAGCAGTATCAACTTCAGTAATTTCAAAGTTCTCTTCCAGCTTTTCTAAAATCTCATCGATAGAGAGTCCATGAGTGTTTTTAATCAGCCGATTGTAATCGAGAATATTCATTTGGCTCTCTGGAAATGAAACCGTTAAAAAATAGTTATAGCTTTCTTGACCCGTATGCTGATGATTTTCCAACTGTCTTTTTTTCTTAACAACTCCAGCTGCTGCAGAGCGATGATGACCATCGGCTATGAATAATGAATCCATTGAATTCATGATGCCAAGAATCTTTTCTTGCTCATGAGGTTCAATCACCCGATAGATTCGATGAGTGACTCCGTCTATTGCTTTAACATCATAAATTGGTGTCTCCCTATTTGCCACAGAGTGAAGCAAGCTTGATAACTCTTCATTGTCCAAATATGTCAGTAAAACAGGACCAGTTTGAGCATTCAAAGAAGAAATATTATTGACTCTATCGAGCTCTTTGTCTGGTTTCGTAAATTCGTGACGCTTAATTAGTTCCTTTTCATATGCATCAACAGAACCCACTGCTGCAATTCCAAGTTGATGGATGTCATTATCGATCATCTCATATAGGTAGAGCATATCTTCGGAATCCTCAATTAATATTCCGTTCTCAATCATTTGATCCAAATTTTGCTTACCCTTTTCATAAACTTCCGGATCGTTATAAGCAATACCATCTTCCAAATCTATTTCTGGTTTTGAGATATGCAGGAAACTATTTGGGCGATCTTTCGCTAACTCTGATGCTTCGTTGGAATTGATCACATCATAGGGTGGCGCAATGACATCATTAGCCATTGAAGGCTGAGGTCGAAGTGCTTTAAATGATTTCACTAAATGCGCCATTTGTTTTCCTTGGACTAAAAAAAACTTTAGACATTATAATGTTTTTTTGACTTTAAAATTTTTGAATCTTGAATATGAAGAAAAACTACAAAGAAATAATCCACTGCTTTTGCATGTCGCTGGTCATTTTCTCTTTCTCAATAACCATCTTAGCCCAAGAAGATGAAACTCTGATTGCCAATGTTTTGATTGTCGATGGAACAGGTTCAGAACCATATTCAGGCAGTATTCTGATCAAAGGTGATGTGATTACTTCAATACTTCAAGGATCTTCAAATGATCTTAATCACCATAATCTAGTTGATGGCATGGGAATGGTTCTTGCACCTGGTTTTCTAGATTCACACAGTCATTTTGACCAAGGATTAAAAGCCCAGCCATATGCTAAATCTGCAATCACTCAGGGTATAACAACCATCATCAGGGGCATGGATGGATTCTCGGGTAGACCAGATGGCAAAGATACAATCGTTTATGGAGATCATTTGAGTGTGATTGAATTTAATGATCTTATGAAGGAGATTTCTACTGCTGTCAATATTGCCAGCTTTTCATCACACAATAGCATCCGATCAGTGGTTTTGAGGGATGACTTTAGAAGAGAGGCGACGTCTCTAGATATAGAAAAAATGTCAAAATTAGTGGAGGCAGATATGCAATCTGGCGCCCTGGGGCTATCAACTGGTCTGGAGTATGATCCAGGGATTTACTCGTCGACGGATGAGGTAATTACTCTTGCAAAAGTAGCTGCAAAATATGGAGGCAAATACAAGAGCCATATGAGAAGTGAAGATCGATATTTTTGGGATTCAGTCAATGAGATTATAGAGATAGGGGAGAAGGCAAATATTTCTGTAAATATTGATCATCTCAAGTTGGCCGCTATTTCATTATGGGGCATGGACAAAGATCTTATATCTATTCTAAATGATGCACGAGAGAGAGGGGTTGATGTCACAGCTGATATTTATCCTTATACTGCATGGCAATCAACAATCACAGTTTTATACCCAGATAAGAATTTTGATGATCCTAGGGAAGCAGAATTTATTTTAGAGAATATAAGTTCTCCGGATGACATTTTATTTGTGGCTCACAAGTTACATCCAGAATATGTCAATAAAACATTGAGGCAAATTGCTTCTGAAAACAATAAAACTCCTGCTCAGATGCTATCAATCGTAGCTAAGGAAAGCTTTGAGATGAGTCAGGGAGCATCAGCCATTGAATCAATCATTGGCAAAAGTATGGATGAGAAAGATGTGCTGGCATTGCTTAATTGGGAATACTCCAATGTAACCACAGATGGTGGATTGGATTGTTTGCATCCCAGAGGATGCGGTTCATTTACGAAGGTTATCGATGATTATATCGGCGATGAGGGATTGGGCTCAATTGAGAGAGTGATCCACAAAATGACTGGACTCACAGCAAAAAACTTAGGCATTCAAAATCGTGGAGAGATCAAGGTAGGCTTCTATGCAGATTTGATTCTTTTTGAACCTGATCAGATCCAAGACAATGCAACATATAAGCAGCCAAATCTTCTGTCTGATGGAATTCATTCTGTTTGGGTGAATGGCAAGCAAGTACTCGAAAATGGTGAGTTGACAGGCCATCTACCTGGCAAAATAATACTTAGAGAGGGAAATTAAAGTGGACATCAAAAAGATCAAGCTGGCATTGAAAAAAAGCAGGCCTGATACAGATATAGAGAGAGATGAAAATAGACTGCCCGCAGAGGTCCTGAACTTCTTTGGTATAGAAGAAGGCCATAAGATTGGCGAAATGAATTCTGGAAGAGGGTATCTAAGCGCAATAGCAGCTTATGCATTGGAAGAGAGTGGCGAGGTATATTCTCATACCGCACCACAGAGCGTTGAGAGATGGAAGGGCAATCCAATAGAGAAGCGATTAGAATCATATCCTCAAAAGAACTTGATCCCAATAGTGGGCGAGATGGAATCACCAAACTTTCCATCTGAGATGGACATCATTTTCAATAGCATGACCTATCACGATACAGTGTGGACAAAAGCCGATCGATTAAAAATGAATCAGAGTATTTTTGACTCTCTAAAAACTGGCGGGTCTTATTGTATTTTGGATCACCATGCAAAAGATGGCCATGGAATTGATGATTGTCATTCAATCCATCGAATTGAAAAAGCATTTGTCATTGAGGAGGTCTCGAGAGCAGGGTTTTATTTCGATGATGATTCAGATCTACTTGAGAATCCTGATGATCCATTGGATCAGATGGTATTTGAGAAAGATATCCGTGATCAAACAAGCCGATTTATTCTTATTTTCAAGAAAGAAGTATAGGACTATTGTTCAACCAACCACTCGTCATCACTATCTTCTGAAATATCCTCAAAGAGCGGTGAAGAAAGATATCGCTCTCCAGTGTCAGGCAACATCACGCAAAAAGTACTATTTTTTGTTGCTTCTTTTGCAATCATTAATGCAGCAAGCATGGTTGCTCCACCTGATATTCCAGTAAATATTCCTTCTTTTCTGGCTAGTTCCATAGACGTTTCTATCGATGCATCGTCATTGACGGGTAGATACTGATCTATGACATTCTGATCCAATACCTCTGGGACAAAGTCAGGAGTCCACCCTTGAATCTTATGCGGTTGCCATTCATTCTTCGATAGCAAAGGCGCCATCTCAGGCTCAACGGCAATTATCTTTATCTCTGGTCTGGCGGTCTTCAAAACCGTACCGACTCCCGTTATGGTGCCGCCCGTTCCCCAACCGCTGACAAAATAATCCAAATCACGATTTCTGAAATCACTCAAAATTTCAACTGCGGTCGTATTTTTATGATATTCAGGATTGGCAGGATTTCTAAATTGATCCGCCAGAAACCAACCATGTTTTTCTGCTAATTCCGTAGCTTTCTTCACCATTCCCGTTCCCCGTTCTGCAGCAGGAGTGAGGATCACTTTTGCACCAAGAGCCTTCATTACTTTTCTTCGCTCAATTGAAAATGTTTCCACCATCACTGCCACAAATGGATATCCTCTAGCGGCACAGACCATGGCCAATGCTATGCCTGTGTTTCCTGAAGTTGCTTCAATGACTGTTTGACCAGGCTTAAGTTTTCCAGATTTCTCCGCATCATTAATGATCGCCAATGCCAATCGATCTTTTACCGATGCCAATGGATTAAAGGCTTCACATTTGACAAAAATATCCTGATTCTTCGGCCCCATATTATTTATTTTGACAATAGGAGTATTGCCAATTGTTTCAATTATGTCGTTGTAAATCATCCCTGTGCAGTCTCTTTTTTCTTTATATTTATAACAATATTAATATCTTTGCTTTGTCTTACTTAGAATTTTTAGGCCTAACTATATAATTATTTATTTGGGCTTGATCAATTGTCTTAATGGATAATTCACTGATATGAATCATCCATCAAAGAAATTTGTGACAATTGATCCTCCATTTACATTCAAAAACGGGGATATATTTGATGATCCAATAACCATTGCCTATGAGACATCTGGTGTACTCAATGAGAAAAAGGATAATGCCATACTCGTTGCAACAGGCTTGTCTCCATCTGCTCATATATGCTCATCGTTAGATGATCCTTCCGATGGATGGTGGGAAGAAATAGTGGGAGAGGGAAAATATATTGATACTCAAAAATACTTCGTGATCTGTATTAACTCTCTGGGCAGCTGTTACGGCTCCTCAGGTCCAGCAAGTCATAAGCCAGATACAGAGGAAAGATATGGACTTTCCTTTCCTGAAGTCACAATTGAGGACATTGCTCTGTCCATGAAGCCCGTGATTGATGAGTTGGGCATCAAAACTCTTTACTCAATCATAGGGCCTTCGATGGGAGGAATGACTGCTCTGAGCCTGGTCAAACAATTTCCTTCGATCACAAAGAATCTCGTTCTAATTTCGACTGCTGCAGCATGCAGGCCTTTTTCTATTGCAGTCAGATCACTGCAGCGAAAGTTGATCACATCGGATCAGAACTGGAATGAGGGGAAGTATCGGGATGAAGATCTTCCGCTAAATGGAATGAAACAAGCCAGATATTTAGGGATGGTTACTTATCGATCGCCAACGGAGTGGAATAATCGATTCGGCAGAAAGAAATCACAATCGACTCCCAGGCCAGAAGATTTTTCTAGTAATCGATTTGAAATACAGGATTACCTGAAGAGCAGATCAGATGATTTTGTGACTGACTTTGACCCCAACTCATATCTTTATTTATCAAGATGCATCGACACGTTTGATTTGTTGGAGGAAAACCAGAGCATTGAAGAGGCTGTTGAGAAATTTAATATGGATCGCGTTTTGATCATTGGCGTGGATGAGGATTATCTTTTTCCTTTCGATTGCCATGAAGAATTGTTTAATGGATTCAAAAGCGCCTCTAAAGATGCTTCCATAAAGAAATTACCCTCACTGCATGGACATGATTCTTTCTTGGTCGATCATGACAATTTTGGATCCAGTATTAAAGAATTTTTAGATTCTGGATGAGAGAATAAAGCCCAATACTGAAAGTAAAATAATCAGTGGAAGCCAGCTAAGAAACTTAATAAACATGAGCCTTCTTGCAAATACCTTTGAGTCATTTACCCACGGATAGGGTTCTTCTGGAACTGGTACATCTAAAAATGCACAAAGCGGTTCCCATCCATCTTTTGCAGAATGCATCAGAAGCTTCTCTTTAGGAATAACCCTCTTCACTTCTTCAACATGGTCATTGAAAACTTGTACTGCGGATTCTCTGTTCTCAAATCGATATGAAAATGGTTCTCCAAATACAGTTTTATCGATCATCGTGAAGAGTTTGCCTATTCTGGGAAAAATGAATCTGATCCACTTCGGGAAGTTTTGAGACATTTGATAAATTGTCGTGCTTGCACTGTCGTACCACGAATTGGCATCTCTCATGCCAAGAATGACTTTTGCATCTGGATATTTATCTGAAAGCTCTTTGTAGTATGCGGCAGCAGGCCAATCGACAGCTGAGTTATAGTCTTTGAAAACTTCATCCCAATCCACCTTTTCACCCATTGATGCAAGATAGAAATATTCAGTTTGATCGGAATTAAGAAACACCTCTTTCATGTGATGACAAGGACCATAACCAAGTTTTTCTAATGCCTCTTTAAGTGAGAGCGTTCCTGTTCTCCCAAAGCCTGCACCTATTACCTTTAAAGTCATAGAGCTGATGATATCAAATGATCGAATGATTGAGCATATTCGCAGTATTTATTAAACACTAGATTTAGTTAACCCAGAGAACCACTTAAAACCCATAACGCTGCTAACGTTAGCATGCTTGCTGCTATTCGGTTTGCATTTATAACTCCGCTGCCATCGCTTAGTCTACTTGCCAACCATTGACCTCCGGTTGCATAGACAGTCATAGAAATGAACTCAGTTGTCAGCATGATTCCCATCATTATTAAGAACTGAGGAAAAAGTGGGCCATCACTTGCAACAAAACCAGGAAGCAATGCTATCAGGAAAGCCCAACCTTTGGGATTACTGACTGCTGTTATGTAACCGAGAATAGCTAGTGCCATTGGACTGGTATTTTCAAGATTGCGAGCCTTCATGGCTTCAGGTGTTTGACGAAATAATTGATAGGCGAGATATAAAAGATAAGCACCTCCGAATAGAGATACTATTTGAAAATAAATGGGATCTCGGGATAACAGCCATCCTAGGCTCCAAAATGTTGCAGTGAATACGGTTGCAACGCCACTCAATTCTCCAAGCATCATCCATAATGTTCGCCGATATCCTATCGAGAGACCCAATGTGAATGCCAAAGTCATACAAAGACCTGGCGTAAATGAAACAGATGCAATAGTGGGAATGAACAATAAAATTAAATCTGGTGACACAGATGATTCCTTGAGAGCTAGAAAATATTATTTTCTCTTTGCAGCTCTCTTATGTAGGTAATAATTGCACTCACTTCATCTCTGGAGACATTTTCAACGGCAGGCATATTCCCAAACATCCAATGATGTCCTCTCACTCCCATAGCGACTGCTCTATAGAATGTCATATCATTGTGATGACTGGATTCATATATTTTATGCACAAGTGGCGGACCTACCTTTTTTCTTCCAACAGCATTTTTTCCATGGCATTCAATGCAGTTAGACTCAAAAATCTTCTTTCCTCGAATCGCTTCATTAGATAAAGTTTTGGGTATCTTTATTTTCACAATCGCATCATCAAACATGATGCTCTTTCTCTCATTTTCCTCAGTCCAACCATTCAAACTGAACAACAGTGCTGATATGAGGATGAGTTTTTTCATTTCTTTGTGGCCTTATTGCTAATAAATATAAAGGAGAATACTGCAACAGCAGCAATTAAAATAGTATTAATGAAACCAAGAGCCTGGACTCCTTTTAACATTAAGATCAAAGCAATTCCCCAGGTAAAGCAAGCGAGAAGATCTGCAAAATAAAAACGCTTTAATTCCAATCTTGTTAATCCTAAGAAAAAAGGCATGATGGCTCGAATTGCCGGTGTAAATCTTCCAATAACCACTGCTAATGGCCCAAATCTGTCAGCTGCAGAGGTAGCCTTATCAATCAGTGCTGTCCTTTTTTGAAAGAAAGTTAAGGAAAGAACCTTCTCACCAGAATATTTACCGACTAAAAACCCTCCAAGATCCCCAAGGTGTGCCCCGATCATTGCTATGGGTGCAATCAAATAAAGAGCAAGAATTTGTTGATCGAATAGATACACACAAATTGAAAAGAGAACGATACTGGGTACTATGCTCCCAGTAATCACCATCGATTCCAGAAAGGCAAGTGTAAATACTGTAAGCCAAGCATATTCTGGGTTATGCAGTAAAAAATTCTGAATTGAATCTGGGTTAAATATGCTTTCAACGAAATTCACAATTACTTTTCATCTTTTGTAATTAGCTTTTTCTAAAGTTTCTTTAATTTCGCTCATTAATTTATCAAATCTTTCAGTCGTGCAAAGCTCAATGTCCTGTTCATTTGATAATTCTTCTTCGCACTCATATCTAATTGAGTCCCTGACCATTTTCTGAGTGATGGTTTTCGGGATACTGCCTTCTAATTTTCTCTTTGTGAATCTTGTATTAGTGCAGAGCTCAATATCATCAATATCTGTGTATTCATTTTTACATTCATCTCTAATTACACTCTCTACAGCTCTCTCTATGGCTGAATTAGAGTTGTCATCGCTCGTTTCAAAATATGGTGCAATTAAAGCAATCACGACCAAAGCAAACCATATTCTCCAAAACCAGATCACTATCTTAGAACTGGATTTCATATTCATTTTTAGGAATGCCTGATCATTGATACCGCCCGATTCATAGATAGATTTGATTGTTTTTACGGGAATGACAATGAATACATGGAGAACATATATTCCAACTAGAAAGCCGATGAAGCCAGCATTATAAAGAGTCAAAAATAAGTCATAAAGATTGCCCCTTACTGGGGTTGGAAAAATCAGTCCCAGAACTACAAGAATCATCGTTATGGTGATCAGTATTTTTATATAGTCATTAACTTTATTCATTGATGACTCCTCTTTTTGTTACCAAGTAAGTTGCAAAACTGCCCAACCAGTGTCCGCCCTCATAATAGTCACTATTGATACCAACAAGGCCCGAGGTTTGATGTTTTTCTGCAGCACTATTTAAAGCTTTTACCCTTAAATCTTTAGGAGGTAATCCGCTCGCAATGCCCTCAAGCATCCAAGCTCTGCTGAGATTCAATCCATCAATGTGTGCCAGTTTTGGATCGGATCGGTCACTGACTATGGCAGGCTCAAGCCAAGATGAATTTGAATTAGGGATTTCAAGAAAATCATTCAACCAGACAGCAAATTCAGATGGGCTCATTACTCTTCTCATCAGATCTGCTTCAGCCAAACACGGCGAGAGAAAGTCAGCACCAGAGGGCTCATAATGAATAGGACATTCTTTGTCATTGGCATAAAACTCTAGAATCCTGTTTCTAATCAATGATTCAACATCACTATTCTTTGTTGTTCTAGACCAATCAAGCATAAGACCCAACGCAAAAGCTGTTTGTGCATGTTGTCCGCTTCTCACTGGATAAGTCAGCTTGGGAAGCCACTCGACAACTCTGCTGACAAGCACCTCTTCTAGAGGTCTGATATTCGTTCTCCATTGTTTTGCTGAGGGATGATCCCATTCATCAAGTTCAGCAGCCAATTGAAGCAACCATGCGATCCCATAGGGTCTTTCGAATGCTTTTCTGCCCTTACCAGATACATAGACGCTTTCTTTTAAAAGGTTTTCTTTTGATAGACTCACACCAAGTGCTGATATTGCTTTTGGAGCAAGTTCACTATCTGGATAGAGTCTTGCTAGTCTAGTTAAAAGCCAATGGCCATGAACAGAAGAGTGCCAATCATAACAGCCAAAAAAAGATGGATAGAGTTCTCTTGGCGGCATGATATCGGCGTCACTTTGCATCGTATGAGAAATCTTATTTGGATATTCTTTATGAACGCAATTCAATGCAAGTTTGGCAAAATTCTCCGCATTGATTTTTTGATCAGTGGCATATGTTAAATCTAATACGAATAGTGAAAGACAAAAAAGCAGCATCAATTGATTCATTTTTTGTATAGCCGTTTTCAATAGGGGTCTCCATCATGTTGTCTGAGATCATCATTAATTTCATGCCAAGGAGCCTTTGAACCAACAAAGATATGGTGAGCTAAAGGCAAATCTGGTTCGCCATTTATTAAACCCATTGCAATATAGAATCCATCCGGATCTCTGCCATCAATAAACATGACATTGGAGCCACAGTTTTCACAAAATATTCGCTGATTATTTTTGGATGAGGCATAGCATTTAATGCTGTCTTCACCTGAATTATATTTAAAACAAGATCTTTCTACCCTTATATAGCTTGCAAATGCTGCACCATGTGAACGCCTGCATTGCGAGCAATGGCAATGTGAAAAATATTTGATTTCTTGATCTATCTCAAATGAGACTTTCTTACACTCGCAGTGACCATGAATTTTAGTCATTTTCTTGAAGGTGAGGGTTGCCCTGATCTAAGAGCTTATCTCCTGTCTCAATACCGAGTAGAAATCTCCCAGTTGGAGTGGTTGCGTTCTCCCAGTGTACACCACCATGCATTGACATGGTTCTAAGGTCTCTAAAGTGTCGTTGAGTTGCATTCCTTCCCGTTTGAGATGAGACACCCATCATTCCTGCCAATCTGTTTCCAGCAGCCATACAGAGCTTAGAAGCCATTGACGTTTCTCTTCTTACTTTCAGTCGATCACTTCCAGTTATTCTCTCGTCCTTAGAGCCCTTTTCGTGGAGAAAATCACATAAGTTATCAATGATCATATCTGCAATTCTGAGCTCCTCATAGGACTCGCCAATTTTTTGCTGCACCGATTCTTGTTCAGAGACCTTTTCTCCCAACATTGCTCCAAACCTAGACCTTGTTTGTTCTAGGTATTCATTGATCAACCCGTGCGTTGCACCCAATGTAGGGCCAGAGAGTAGGGTATTAAAGTACATACCCATCTCTACACGATAAATATAACTCTCATGCAGTGATGAGCCTGGCGGGTTTATTCCGCCCATTTCCATTGATTTAATCGTTCTATACTCAGGTACGAAAGCATCAACCACTTTAATATCTTTGCTTCCTGTACCTTTCAATCCCTCTGCTTCCCAGGTATCAATGATTTCATATTGATCCGGCATGATGAGCGCCATTCTGTAATCCAATGCTGTTCCAGATTTAGAGTGCGCATTCTTAAATTGACCTGCCACAATCGAAGCATCTGAGTGATCAACTCCACTGGCGAATTTCCAAAGTCCATTTAGTATGAATCCGCCATCTGTTTCTGTCATTTCACCACCACCAGCAAATGCAGTTGCTATGACAGCATCAGGACAAGTAGGCCAAAACTCTTCTTGTGCTTCAGCAGGAAAACGACCAAAGTTCCATGTATGTGACATCACTACAGATGACATCCATGAAGTCGATGCGCACCCTTTCCCAAGCTCTCTAGCAACATCAACTTGTGTGCCCCAGTCCATTTCATATCCACCATATCTTTTTGGAGTAAAGATTTTATGGATCCCTGCATCCAAGAGTGCCTGCATATTTTCTTTTGGCATCTTTCGAATATCTTCAGTTTCTTGTGCTCTCTCTTTTAGCTCAGGTATCAGATCTCTTGCGAGTTGAGTGATCTCATCTCGAGTAGGGATATAGCTTGGACTTTTGTTTTCAGCCAATGCCATTGAATTCAGTCAGCAAGTGTTACTGTGACTTTGCCATTCTCATCCATGTCAGAAATATTGAATTTGACACCGACTGCTTCACCGTAACCTGCATAACGAGGTCTCCACCAGTTATCAAGCAGCTCTTTTTCAGTCATATCAAATTGACCCAGACGAGTTGCTGCGTCTAAAACTTTTTTGAATGGGAATGTGAATGTTCTCTTTCCTGGCTCAATTTTTGCATCCAAACACATCTGAAAGAAACAACCCGTTCTTTCAAAGATCATGACCAAAGCCAATTCTTTGTTTCCCGTTTTGTCGATCATATTCTTTGTTCGATCCAATAGTGGCTGCATGGTCTCTCTATCATGCTGAACATATTGCTCTAACATGCCATTATTTTTTGCAAATTGAATAGCTGTGAGGTGTGCTTTGAGCAGTGCATCATTCATGTCATGAGGATATGGGATTTGTATTTGCATGGTTCTTACTAGAACTTGCATTGATTCTGCTACATCGACTTCACGTCCTTCAATACCGGTCGGTGGAGCTAGAACCTCTGGTCTCATCATTTCTACTGGCGGTCCACCCATTGGTTTGTCTCCTTTTTTAGGCTTATTGCTTCCTTGCATCATTGCCATTTTGTACTCCTGTTAAAAATTTCTCTATTTAATATACATCAAGGTTGACTGTAATTTTAAGAATCCTTTACCTTATGATGATCGTATTCTAATATTGACTACAATCTGTAGTTAGAATTTAAGTTCTTATAGGGAGTGCATAGTGTATATAAATTTTTGGTACCCAGTAATTTTGGGGGAAGAATTAAAAGAAGAGCCAGTAAAAGTCAGAATGCTGGGTCAAAATTTTGTAGTTTTTAGAGATTCAGAAGGAAAGCCAAATACACTGCATGATATTTGTATTCATAGAGGTGCTTCCTTGTCAGAAGGCCTTGTAAAAAAAGACTGTATCCAGTGTCCATATCATGGATGGCAGTTTGATGGGAAAGGAATATGTCAGAAAATACCCTCACTGGGAAAAGATGCAAAGATACCTAAACGTGCAAAAATCGATGCCTATCCAACAGAAGAGAAATATGGAATTGTTTTTGCATTCCTAGGCGATCTTCCTGAGAAACAAAGGCCACCAATCATGCCAATTGAAGAATTGGAAGACGAGGAAGGCTGGCGACCAAATTACTTAACTTATGAGGCAAAAATAAACTATGAGCGCTCGATTGAAAATGGTTTAGATGCAGCACACAATGAGTTTGTTCACCCAACACATGGTCATGAAGGTGAAGATGAAGACTATAAGGTCAATGAACTTAAATTTGAAGACAGCAGGTTTGGTATTGCAAAGAAATGGGGATTTGGTTTTTGGCATCCCTTCAAATCACCTGCATCAAAAAAGGAAGGCCCGCAGCTTAAAGAAGCAAGTGAGGAACGATGGGCTGGTTCTGGAATAGTTGGACCGAATCAGATGTGGACTTACATCGTATTCAATGAGAAATCTGAATTCAGGCAATACATGTTTGAATGCCCTGTTGAAGAAAATCATGTGAAGATCTTTTTGGTCAATATGAGAAAGATGATGCTTGATCCTGCTATGGACAAGCCGATTGCTGATCGCTGTATGGTTGTTGCTCAGCAAGATATCGATGTTCTAGAGAAGGTTGAGCCAACATTTACTCCTGTGACCAATACAAAAGAGTTTTTGGTTCCTGCCGATGAACCATGTATCAGGTATAGAAAGTTATTGAGTGGATGGGAGAAGAAAGGCTGGAAGATAGACTCAGATGCAGTAAGCGAAGCTTCTGGAAAAACAGCATATGCAATACCATCTCCATTAAGAAAGAAACAAACAGGTTGGGTAATTGACGAAATTCCAACCAGTTGATTGCATTATGAACAAATCATTTAGGAATATATTTTTGGCTCTTTTGCTGAGTGCATCATCAATGATGACATTAGCAGATGATGAAATTGGAACAGTATTTATTACAGGAGCCAATCGAGGGATTGGGTTGGAGTTTACGAAGCAGTATCTAGAGCGGGGCTGGACTGTCATCGCAACGGCACGTAAACCTGAAAAGGCAGAGGATCTTAAACAATTAGAGATTCAATATCCGGATTATCTATCCATAGAGCAACTCGATGTCACTGATCACGAAAGGATCGATGCTTTGGCAAAAGAATTGGAAGGACAACCCATTGACCTGCTTTTAAACAATGCTGGAATATCGGGATATATCCCTGATCAAATATTTGGTCGTCTTGACTATGATTCATTTGAGCAAGTTCTAGCTGTCAATACTGTTGCACCGCTCAAAATGGCAGAAGCATTCTATCCGCATATAAAAAGCAGTAATTTAAAGAAGATCGTCAGTGTTTCTAGTAGTGAAGGCTCAATTGGTGGGGCATATGATGACGAATCAGGTCGGATGTATTTTTATCGATCAAGTAAATCGGCCCTAAATATGGTTATGGTCAACCTAGCTTTTCAATTAAAGAATAGAGGGATTGCTGTAGGTTTGGTCAATCCAGGCCCAACTGATACAGATTTTATGAGAGGGATTCCTTTTCCTTTGAGATCAACAGAGGAAGCAGTAACAGATATGATAGAGAATATTGAAGATATTGATCTTGATAATACTGCAGCATATCTGAACTACAATGGTAAAACGATAGATTGGTAGTGCTTTGTCAAAGAATCAATCCAACTACATAAAACATTGAGCTGATAACAACAAAGGCACACGCGCCAAACATATTTTCTTTTTTCATGATAAATCTCCTATGGGTGAGAAAGGTTTTCGCATAAGGAGATTTAATGGATTCATGAGGATTTAATATCCTCTCAAAAACTTTATCAATTATGAAAATTCTGCAATGCCTGCCACTGATCGCTCAACTTCAGTTTCAGCACTCGTAATCATTTGACCTGATGCCAGTTCAAATTTACCAATTTGACCGTTAAAGAAGTTGCCCATGACAGCATGTTGACCATCATTGCATAGACATAATGTTGCCCAGCCAGGTCCAGGTAAGATTTTTTCATCAAGAATGGATCCAGACTCAAGATCATGACGACAAAGAGAGAAGCCCTCTCTGAAGTTTGCTTTGATGGAGTAAAAGTCTCCAACACAAGAGAACGCAATTGCAATCACCATATTCCCACTATCGGGTTCATATGTAATGAGATCATCCATTTGTTTATTATTCTCTATATCAAACTGAAAAATGCGATTGCCCAATTCAGAGATATAAATAATTTTTGATTCATCTGGGGTAATGGCAGAGGAGGTGACACCGAGAAATCCTGGCATTCCGCCATGCGTTTCAGTCTCAAAAGTTTCAATATGATCACCATCTTGAGAGTACTTATAGATGTTTCCATCTCCATATCTTTCAGTCCCAGGCATGAAAGGAAGCACGGTACCTAATTTTCTTGGACCCTCTAGTGCTTTATTATTGCTCTCATCACCTGTGAGATGCTCTCCGAGTAAAAGTTCACCATTACTCAAAAAATTCACATTAGAGAATGATCGATCTCCAAAATCAGCTTGTTCAATCTGCTCCCCAGATGAGCTTACTTTGATTGCTGAGCAGTTCTGGCTGTCAAAGGCCCAAAGATCTTTATTTGAATCAAGCTTTAAACCTCCAACAAGATGTGTTGTGTTCTCAGTCCATAGGACTCCTTTGAGATTTAGATCAGAATCATATTGAATGATTCTTCCAGGCCCAGCATGGTCATCTTCAGGATTATTAAGAAGTGTCGCGCCAACTAAAATATCGCCTTTCTCAAAAGCTTTCATATCTGATTTGCTCATTTAGATTAAGTGCCCCCATTTTTCATTTACTAGTTCTAAGATCTCTGGATCATGCTCTAAAAGATGTTCACGATTCAGCTTTGGATATACATCTGGCCCATTCTCCTCAGGCAGTTGTCTTGTTGCATCAATTAATATTCTTGAGGACTTGCCTCTATTTCGTGCGCTTGGATCCAAAAAGAATCCTGGCCCATCCTCAATTGTTTTTGCGCCTGGAAATGGTTGCCATCTTGCCCCAACAGTTTGGAAGACTTCTTTTGTACTATGAATATTCACATCTTCATCAACCACGATCACAATTTTACCAATGGGCAGGAAATTAAATTTCTCTGCAATCTCTAAGGCTTGATGCGGTTTGGTTTTCTCAATGCTGATAAAAAGAAAACCCACATGATCTATTGGAATATGAAAGCCCCTTAGCTCTGGCATAAATTTCTGAAAGCCTTTTACTGATGCTGCTTCACCCGGGGATGTGACAAAACCTCTAGTCACACCAGTGAACTGATTCACAACGATTGGATTCTTTCTATGAGTTACTGTCTTGATATTCATATAAAAAGTAGCATCATGAGGCAGTCCCATGTACCCATACATCTCACCAAACGGACCTTCTTCTTCAAGATCATCCAATGGTATTTCTCCTTCGATGATCATTTCAACATTGGCAGGAACCATAATGTCTGAGTCTTCGCATTTGACAACTTCAATTGATTTACCCTTAAAACCACCTGCAATCTCTAATTCATCTTGACCTGAACGAGCAGTCTTGGAGCTACTCATAGCAAAAACGATTGGGTCAGTGCCAAGCACAACAGCAACATTGGCATGTGTTTCACCTGCTTCTTTGTGCGCCATCAACGCCTTCCATCCATCCTGATTTCTTTCAGGACTGATGCCAATTTTCCTGGGCCCTTTGATCTGCATTCTATAGGTACCGACATTTCTTCCACCATCAGGATCAATGGTGATTAAGTTTCCCGTATTGATGAATCGACCATTATCAGCCGGGTTGGTTTGTATAAATGGGAAGCTTAAGATATCAATCTCATCTCCTTTCAAGATAACTTCTTTACTTGGTGCATCAGATGCCTTTACTTCCTTTGTCTTCTTGGGCTCAATCGGCACCTCATTCAACATCTTATCAAGTGATTTTTTGTAGTTGAGAATATGATCCTCTGGATCAATTTCATCAAGAGGCACACCGACAACAAGTGCTTCATGCCCGCCCATACCATATTGATTGATGAGGATTGGTCCTTCCATCCATTCACCATCTATTTTTACTCTTTCAACGATGACTGCTGGCGCACCTAGCCACCCATATTTATCCAATAGCTTGTACATGAAGCCAGTTAGCTCATATGCATCCTGATCAATTTCATCGATGCGAATTAGTTTCCCGTGCTCTTCTATAGCTTCGACATATTCACGCAGTGAATCATATGGACCTGTGCCAATCATATCTCCCCTTAACAATTAATGATTAACTTATTGTATCTTGCTTATAGAAATAAAAAAGCCCCTCGAAAGGGGCTTTTTTTATATCCGATTGGATTATTACCAGCGTTTCACGTATCTGACTCCAACCTCTCTTGGTCTATTCACGTATTGACGTGCATTCCCAAAGAAGAAATCAAAGTACCAGTCGTTCACTGCGATATCCGCTCTTTCATCACTTACGTTGTTGATGAAGAGGTTAACTTCCCAATCGTCACCCAATAAACCATATTTAAGATCAATACTCTTATATGATTTTTGAATGAATTGAGAACCCGGTTGTACCGCACTCACTGTGTCGCCAGTATATGATACTGAGGCTCTGAAGAATCCTTCATTTGCACCCATCATTTGAGTATCAATTGAAGTATCTAACCAAAGATTCGCTTTGAACTCAGGAACCTGAGGCAATCTTGAGCCAGCTGGTGCTGAACCATCTGAGAGATCCTCATCAAGTTCTGCTGTCACCCATTGTGCATTGAATCCAATTTCCATGTTGTCTCCAACCGCATTCAATGTTTCTAGCTGAAGTCCATCAGATGAAGCTTCTCCAACATTGGCAACCACTTTTTGCCATGGCTGACCACATTGAGGCGCAGGATATGCTTCAGGTGATCCACAAGGCAAGTTACTTGGATCAACAACTTCTAACTGATAGTTATTCCAATCCATTGAGAAGTAAGTGACATTCAACTGCATGTTGCCATCCATCAGAACTGTCTTCAGACCTATCTCAGTGTTCTCAAGATAGTCTGACTCATAAACATCAGGATAGAATGGAGCTGTTGATCGTCCTCGGTTTACACCACCTGGTCGATAACCTTCAGAGTAAAGACCATAGACCATCGTATCATCGTCTACATTGTATTTAATGCTGACCTTAGGTACGAAGTCACTGTCACCTGGGTTATCTGCTTTATTCTTAGGTAGTATTCCGTCTGCCGCTAGAGCGCCTTTAGGATTTTCTACCCAGTAATTCTTTTTGGCTTCACGGTCAAAGTAACGACCACCAAGAGTCAGTTCCCAGTTCTCATCGAATCGGTAGTTTACTTCACCGAAGACCGCCATGGTTTCCCACTCAGTTCTATCATATGAAGCCCACCAGATATCATTCGGAGCAACTGGCAATCTATCTGGAAGATAAGTTGCCACATAGTTCATTTGGTTTTGATAACCTAGTGAATTTCTGTAGTTGTGAGTTTCCGTTTCGAAATCCCATCCTTCTTCCCTTTCTTGGTAGAAAAGTCCAACGATCCAATCTAGATCATCAGTTTGGTTGGAAAGTCTAAACTCTTGTGTTTTTGAACTGTTCCACTGATCAAGGATATTGAATCCTGGGACATCATTATAAGCATAGCTCACTCCTACTGGCTGGAAGCAATATCTTGATGTGCTTGCATAACCATTATAGTAGTAGCAGAACGTACCAAAATACATTGAGTACGTGCTTCTGTCATTGACGTAGAAAACGTCGCGATCAAAGTATGAAGTTGCTGAGATTAGCGTTGCCCAACCAAGGTCTTTTTCAATTGTCAGTGCAATTTGTGTCCAATCATCGTCTCTTGGCTCATCATAGAATGATACCCTTTGAAGATCACCCACACTTGGATCAAAGTAGCTATATCCTTCAGCGCTGTTATTTTGAGTTGCGAATTCAACAAGATAATAACCATCATCCATATCCCACTGACCAGCCAAACGACCACCAGTTGATTTGAATGAGTTGACATCATCTCTTACAACACTTGGGTTAAACGTTGAGTTATTGTTGAGTCCAAATCTAGCACTGTTACCATCAACAACGTCTACGAATCCACCATCTTCTGCTGTGAAACCAACAGCTCTGATTGCGAAGTTGTCAGAGATAGGAATATTGACAACACCGCTTACATCATAGCTGCTTTCACCTTCGTCCATCATTTTAAGTGTGATGTCCCCAGTAGCAGAGAATTCAGATGTATCAGGCTTATTGGTAATGATTCTGATTGCACCTGATTGTGCGCTTGAACCATAAAGCGTTCCTTGTGGACCTGCTAATGCCTCTATTCGATTGACATCAACCATTCTAACGTCAGCTGCCATACCAGCTTGAGTTATTGGTTGCTCATTTAGATATAGAGCAGAGGATTCCTCAGAGATGAACGTGCCGTTATCATCTGCAATTCCTCTAAAATAAACTTTACCTGTACCTGGCGTGTAATTTACATAACTCATGCTCGGGATGAGTTTTGCATAATCTTCCATACCAACGATATTGGCTTTTTTCAGGGTATCCTCAGTGATTGCTTGTACGCTACCTGCGATGTCTTGAAGGCTTTCAGACTTCTTTGTCGCTGTAACAACAATTTCTTCAAGCTGAGCTTGTGCTGTTGTGTAACCGGCCAATGCAGCGGTAACTGCTGCAGCAACACTCGTTACTTTTTGTGTATTTGTAAGTGTCGACATAATTTAAATTCCTATCAAAATTAAATTAAAAATATTAAGAGTGGATAAACCTAACTTCACCCACTAACAAATGAATAGTAAACAATAATCAGCTTTAATCAAGGCAAAAAATGAATCTCTTTATTATATTTAGAGCAAATGAGAGCAAATCATGTTGTATTTATCCAACATAACTAAAAAATACATTACATAAGTTATTGATATATTTATGAATATAATTATATACACAATAAAAATATTTAATTCTGATTGTATAAGTGACTCCAATAATTAAAATCTAAGAAAACAAAGGTAATTTATGGATATTGGAACACCACTTAGAGATCTTGGCGAAATCAATTCAAAACCATTGATTGATAAGATTCTTTCACTTGAAGATGCGAGTTGGAATGAAAATCTGCAGCGTCAGGAAACGTTTGATGTTCATAAAAAGACGAGTTCACTCGTTATGATATTCTGTGATGGCTGGCCAGAACTGGTCGTGTCAAAAGAAAAAGCATGGGATCATCTGGCTGAGGCTGCTGTCCCATTAATGGATGAAATAATCAAAAAGCATTATGAGCCCGGCGGGACAATCATCAGAGCCATGGCTGCTAAACTCTTTGCTGGTGAGAGAATCACACCTCATACAGACAAGCATCCTTCATTTCATATTGCCCATAGAATTCACATTCCCATCACAACCAATGACCTTGTTCGCTTCACCATAGGTGGTAGACCATTCCATCTGGAAGTTGGAAAGGTTTATGAAGTCAACAATCAAAACACTCACAGTGTTATGAACCGAGGCAAAGAGGATCGTATAACATTTATATTTGATTACATGCCTCCTGATATCAGAGATAAGGCAAAATCAGTCTAAGCTTTTGGTATCTCGTCGAGTACGGGCTCTAAAATCTCAATCAGTGGACCCAATTCAGATTCATAATTCTTCCATGCGAACATTGCACCTTTATAGATTGGTTGTCTCACTTGTTCTGAGCTCGCGGTATTAACCGATCGTTTATTTTCATAGAACTTTAGGCATCCTTCTTCCCAATCAAGACCACAGTAATCAATTAGTTTTTTTGTTTCTTCTTCTTGATTTTCAATCAGGCTTTCATAACTGATGTCATAGATGTCGCCTGGGTATATTTCATGCCAGTGGTTCATCAAACGAATATATTCAAGATAGTACTCTCCTATTTCAAAGAGGTCATAGCTCCAAGACTGACCTTTATAAAATAATTGCTTGAATGAGCTGACACAGCTGTCTAATGGATGTCTTTTTGCATTGATGATTTTTGCATTTGGAAGAATCGTTTTAATGAATCCAATGTGTGCAAAGTTATTGGGCATTTTATCAATGAAGTAGGGCCTGTCTGTTCTGTATCTCATCGATGTTTTGAGATAATCTTCACCAAATTCAGTCATTTCTTCATCGGTCATGTGTTTGACAGCATCAGGATATTTGATCCCAGGTGGTTTTATTTTTGTCAACTTTCTTCCAAGCAGGGATATGTCAGGCAACTCTCTCGTGCCTTCGACTTTGCTATGGCTTGCCAGAATTTGCTCAACCAATGTTGAGCCTGACCTTGGCAGTCCAAGAATAAATATTGGCGCATCACTTTGACAACCCTTTCCTTTGGTGGTCTTAACAAAGTCTTTGGTGAATGTTTCCATCAAGGCTTCATGAGTCACTTGGGTTGTCACAGAATCATAGATTTCAGTTTGCCTCCTCAGTTCATTCCCTGTGAAAAAGTGATACCAGGCCTCACCGAATTTCTTTTGTTTTTCTTTTGCGTTGGCTAGCGCGATATGAAAAAAAGCTTTGCTTGTTGGGGGGAGATCAGGATTCTGAATATGCTCCTCCATCTTCTCTATTTCTGACTCTTCAAATGTATATGTTTTTAGATTCGCAAGACTCCAATATGCTTCTGAGAACATGGGTTGTGCTTCAATGCATTTTTTATACGAAGCGACAGCATCATCATATCGACCAATGGTCTTGAGAATATTGCCCAAGCCCATGTTGCTTCCAATGTGCTGGGGCTCTATTTCGAGAGCGTTCTTATAGGATTTTATTGAGCCTTCATGATCATCCATTTTACCTAGAATACTTCCTCTGATCATATGTCCGAATGGTAATTTTGGCTGAAGTTTGATCACTCTTTGAACTGCATCCAATGCCTTTCCATAATCCTCAGATTCGGTATATGTTTCAGCTAGATCAGCCCATGCACCTGCGAATCTTGGCTTGATTTGAACTGCCCTTTCTAGAAGGGTAATCGCATCGGGCCTTTGTTCCATCTTATTTGCAATGCTTGCCAGTAATCTCAATCCGTCCACATCATCTGGATACTCTCTTAAAGTCTCTCTGGTAATTTTTTCAGCTTTTTCTATTTCTCCCCTTGCGAATGCTTGTGCAGCTGTTGCAAGACGTTCTTTTGTTGGCTCAAGTGAGAGTGCAGATTTATAAAATTCATTGGCCTCATCATTTCTTCCAAGTTGTTTATATATTTTCCCGAGTTTAATCATTGCACCGGCATTATCTGGTTTGAGTTGGAGTACTTTTTTAAATGCTTCAATCGCATTTTCGGGTTTATTTTGAGCCAACAACGCATTGCCTAATTCTTCATGAGCAGGCGGGAAATCTGGAAATGCTCTCAGTGTGTGCTTTAATCGTTTCACAGCTGATCCTGAGCGTCCTTGTCTAATCAGGGAAACAGCAAGCAGAACCTGTATGTTTGGATCACTGTTGGAGATTTCTTTAATTGCTTTTCTGCAGATCTTTTCCGCCATGACATGATCACCAGCATTCAAAAATTCGAGCGCTCTCTCGAAAGATGCCTTTAGGGCTGAGTGTTCATCTTTGACCATAGTATTTTCTTAAAAGGATTATTTGGCTGACCTATTTTGCCTCGATGTGATCCAAGCAGCAATACACAATCCTAATGTGACCACAACAATTAAGATTGTGGCCAATGCATTTATATCTGGTGAGACACCCAGTCGAACCTTGGAGAATATCAACATAGGAAGAGTGGTTGCTCCAGGACCAGAAACAAAACTGGCAATGACTAGATCATCCAAAGACAGGGTGAATGATAAAAGCCATCCAGAGATCATCGCAGGAAATATGATTGGAAGAGTAATGTCCCATAAAACTCGAAGTGGCCTTGCGCCTAAATCCATCGCGGCTTCTTCTAATGATTCATTGATCTCAGTTAATCTTGACTGAATGATCACTGCAACATAGGCCATGGAAAATGTGATGTGCGCGATCGTAATCGTGTTCATTCCTCTTGAAGTTGGCCAACCTATGAAATCTTGCAATGATACAAATAAAAGAAGTAGAGATAACCCAGTGATCACTTCAGGCATCACCAATGGAGAAGCAATCATTCCTGAGAATAACAATCTTCCTCTGAATTTTTTTATTCTTGCCATGATAAAGCCAGCCATCGTTCCCATGATTGTTGCAAATGTTGCTGTGATGGCAGCTATCTGAAAACTCAATAGTGCTGCATTTAAAATATTCTCATTGTTGAATAGCTCGACATACCATCTAAATGACCATCCGCCCCATACGGTTACCAATCGAGAGTCATTGAATGAGTAAATGATGACTAGAAGAATTGGGATGTATAAAAAAGCAAAACCGAAACAAAGGGCAGAAAAGATGAATCTTGATCTCTGATTCAACATTACGCTGTTGCCTCCGATGTTTCTTGTGCTTGTTTCTTTTGAAAATAAACAATTGGCAGTACCAGTAATAAAAGAAGAACAATCGCAACTGCCGATGCAACAGGCCAATCTCTATTGAGGAAAAATTCATCAAAGAGAACCCTTCCAATCATTAATGTATCTGCACCGCCAAGAAGAGCAGGTATAACATATTCACCGATCGCTGGTATGAATACCAATAAGCACCCTGCAATGATTCCTGGCATTGACAATGGCAAAGTGACATCCAAAAACCCTTGCCATTTTTTCGCACCCAAGTCTGAAGCTGCTTCAAGCAGCCTCACGTCGAGCTTCACCAGGTTCGCATAAAGCGGAAGTATCATATACGGGAGGTATGAATAAACCATACCAATGTATACAGCGGTATCGGTATATAGAAGCTCGAGGGGTTGATCGATGACGCCCAACCAAAGCAAAAACCCATTTATCAATCCATTTGTTTTAAGAATTCCCATCCAAGAATAAACCCTTAAAAGAAAAGAAATCCAGAAAGGTATAACAACCAGTAATAGAAGAATGTTTCGAGTGGGCTGTGGTGATCTTGCTATGCCATATGCTATTGGATATCCAATCAGCAAAGTAAAAAAAGTTGCAATAAAGGCAAGTTTTACAGAATTAAGATAAGTGACGAAGTAGAGCGAATCTTGAAATAAATACAAGAAGTTATCAAATGTCGTATAAATTGAAAATCCACCATCCGAGCTTTCATTGAACAATGGAGTAAATGGAGGTTGAGCAATGATTGGATCAGCCAGACTGATTTTGAAGACAATGACAAAGGGAGCCAGAAAGAAAAGCAGTAGCCAAATATAAGGGATGGCAACAATAAAGTATCTCCAGAGATTTTCTCTGATTGAATTATTTGTATTTACAAGTAAACCAGACACTATTCACCCAATAACATCAGGCTGTCATTATCCCAAGAAAGGTAAACCTCATCTTCCCACTTAATGGACTGCTCAACTCGATCTCTGTTTTGTTTACTGACCTGAATGACATGCCCACTCTCAGTTTTGACACGATAAATAGAAAGATTACCGAAGTATCCAAAGTCCTCAACAATGCCTTTAATATGACTTTGGTCATCATTCGTTGGTATGTTTTTTTCAATCATTACTTTCTCTGGTCTCAAGGCCACAGTCATTTCAGATGCATTCGCTTGTTCAGTTTGATCAAACTTTAACTCACCTCCAAGTGCAGCACAGTCGACAACGATCTCTTTGTCATTTTGTTCAGTTATCGTCGCTTCTAGGAGATTGATATTACCCAAGAAGTCAGCCACAAACTTAGATCTTGGATTTTCATAAATTAAATTTGGAGAACCTATTTGCACAAACTGCCCTTGCTCCATGATCGCAATTCGATCTGAGAGCGTCATTGCTTCCTCTTGGTCATGTGTGACAATTACAAAGGTTATGCCAAGCTCATAATGAATATCCATCAGCTCAAACTGAGTGCTCTGTCTGAGTTTTTTATCAAGCGCCGCCATGGGCTCATCTAGAAGAAGAACTTTTGGCTCTTTGACAAGCGATCTAGCTAGGGCGACTCTTTGAGACTGTCCGCCAGAGAGTTGATTGGGTTTTCTATTCTCGTAACCCTCAAGTTTCACTAAAGCGAGCATTTTCTGAACTTTTTCTTCAATGCTTTCTTTTTGTAGGCCTTCTTTTTTTAAGCCGTATGCAATATTCTCAAAGACGCTCATGTGGGGAAATAAAGCATAGTTTTGAAACATGATGTTTACAGGTCTGTTATATGGAGCCACTGATGTCATGTCAACGCCATCGATTAATATGCTTCCTTGGCTTGGTATTTCTAAACCAGCTAATATCCTCAAAAGGGTTGTTTTACCTGAGCCTGACGCACCTAGTATGGAAAAAAGCTCGCCCTTTTTGATTGCTAAATCAACATTGTCTACAGCGACAACATCACCAAAATGTTTACTGACGCCTTTTATTTCAATGAAATTTTTTTCATCACTTGTCATTTTCTTTCTCGTTTTTTAATTCCTGTTTTGAATCGACTAAAAATTCTTGTCTTTATCCTTGTATATTTTGGCGGATCTACCTCTGTGAAAAAGAGTCGATCCATGATCTCAGGCGTTGGGTAAACTGCCGTGTCATTGAGTACCTCTTCTTTGATGAAAGGTTTTGCATCTGGAACAGGACTTGCATAATGAGTCAAATTGACAAAATCTGCACTGACTTCAGGTCGCAGGAGATAATCAAGTAATAAATAAGCATTCTCTAAATTCTTTGCATCTTTTGGAATCACGATGATATCGACCCAAAGCAGCCCACCTTCCTCAGGCACAAAATATCTTAAATCAATGTCTTTACCAGCTTCACTTGCTCGAGCACTGGCTGTGGCATAATCACCAGCCCAACTCATCGCGATACAAACATCACCGTTTGCCAAGTCATTTAGCAAAGTGCTTGAAGTGAATTTTTTAATATATGGTCTCGCCTCATGTAAAAGATCCTCTGCTTCCTGGAGCTCATCTGGATCTTTTGAACTGTCATCATAACCAAGATAGACAAGTGCTTGAGGGATGACATCTGTGGGCGAATCAAGGATGCTGATGCCGCAATCTGCAAATTTTGAGATCGTATCAGCATCGTAGAGCATGTCAGCACTGCCAATAGGTGGGTTGGGGTCTCTGGCAAAGATTTTCTTTGCATCATAACTGACTCCTGTTGATCCGTAGCTGTATGGAATCATGATTTTGTTTCCAGAATCAATTTCATCGAGCATTTCCATAAGCATTGGGTCGAGTTTTTCAAAGTTTGAGAGTTTCGTAGGATCAATTTCATGAAATATTTTAAGCGGCATCAATCTTTTTGAATACATGCTTGAGTGAACAACTAGGTCATATCCTGAGTTTCCAGCTAAAAGTTTTGCTTCGACAATCTCAGAAGAATCATACTCATCATAGTTGACTTTTATGCCATACTCTTCTTCAAAATCTTTGATGGTTGATTCGCCAATGTAATCTGCCCAATTGTAGAAATTAACAACTCCCTCAGCCAGTGACAGCTGTGTAATAAATAGCAGAGGCAGTAAAGCCTTGATCAAATTTAATTTCATAATCAAATTGGTTTATGCAGATTTTTTATCGTTATTATTTCCAATTACATTGGTCATCAAGATACCTATAACAATAAACAAGCAACCGACGGACATCAATAATGTTATTTTTTCTTCGAGCAAAACATAAGCCCATAGCATTCCGAATACCGGTACTAGCATCGCAATAATTGATGTGCTTACAGGCCCAACATTTCTAATCAAAATAAAGTAGGGGATATAAGCCAACCCAGTACAAAAAGTAGCTAAATAAATAACACTGATCATCGATTCAGTCGTAACTATATCCCAAGGGATTGGGAAAAAAATCAATAGAGGAGCTATGCAAATAGTTGCAGCAACCATACTTGCTGCTGCCATGAGCTTGGTGTCTTTGAAATTTAACTTAAAGATATAAACCATTGAGAGGCCATACATCATTGCACCCATGACAGCAGAGAGATTTGCCATTGGATGAAATTCCAATGCATCAACACCAACAAAAATGATCAATCCAATAATGCCCATCAGAATACCTAAAAATTGGATCCATCTGAATGTGAACCCCAATAATAGAATTGAGAAAAGAAAGGCAAACAATGGCGTGCTTCCATTCACGACCGCCATTGATCCCGCATTGATGTAATAGGCAGATAGTGCAAAAAACATAAACGGTATGGTTACATTTGTAGCGCCGACTATAAAAATTGGAATAATATTATCCCGGATGGTTTTAATATGCTTTGGTCTTATAAATAACAGACTAAGAATAACTGCCGAAATGAATAGTCGCATAAAGACCAAACCAACTGCCCCAAAGATCGGCGTTGTTTGTTTAATGAAAACAAATGCGCTGCTCCAAACAGCTGAAAGTCCAATGATAGAGACCCAATCAAGAATGGCTGGTTTATTTTTCAAGAGACTGACTCTGTTAGAGATCCTTAAGACCTTTCTTAAGAAGGCCTCCAGCGATAATGAGACGCTGAACTTCTGAAGTCCCTTCCCAGATTCGATCTACTCTAAGCTCTCTATAAAATCTTTCGGCAGCAAATTCTCTCATGTAGCCTCTGCCTCCAAAGATTTGCACAACTCTATCTGCAACTTTATTGGCCATTTCTGAAGCATAAAGCTTGACTGCAGAGCATCGATAATGAAGTGCTTTGACATCGTCTTCACGATCATGCGCCATAGCTGTTTCATAAAGCATCAGTCTTGTTGCCCAAAGTTCAGTGACACTGTCAGCAAGCATGAACTGAATGGCTTGTTGTTCTGATAAAAGTCCGCCTTTAACTTTTCTGGCTTGAGCAAATTCAGTTGCTTCTTCTATTAATCTTGCAGCTGCACCGCAGCATCTAGCAGCGATCATCAAGCGTTCCCTTCTGAACCATGCCAGCGAATAACTCATTCCATCTTCTTCTGATCCGATTAAGTTCTCGTCGGGTATGAAAACATCATGGAATTTATAAATAGGATGATGGCTATCGAATGTGTGAGAGAAAAGCGGTGTTCGAACATGCTCAATTCCTTCTTGATCCATATCCAAGAAAAACAAAGCATCACCAATTACATCATCTCCATCTTGGATGACTGCTTGGATAAAAAAGAAGTCGGCATGATTGGCACCAGTTACATACCATTTCTCCCCATTGACAATATATCCACCATCCACTTTTTTTGCAGTGGCTGAAACATCAAGCTCTGAACCTGATTCAGATTCCGTGATCGCATAGCATTCGTGTCGACTTCCATCCATGATCGGCAGAATGTATTTTTTAATTTGCTCTTCATTGCATGCCTCAAGCATCCATCTCTGAGGTTCTGAGAAACACCATGTCAGGGCATTTGTACTCCTGCCCAAGACTTCCCAAACAGCGACTTGTTGAAGATTAGATAATTCTTTTCCGCCAATGCTTTTTGGCATGTCCATGCTTGATAATCCAAGATCAATTGCCATCTGCCGATGCTTGCTATCAATTTCTTCTGGGACCTTGCCACTATTCATTTCTGCCTCAACTTCCCAAGGCTTTGTTTCTTCAAGGAAGCTCTCAGCAGTTTTTATCCACTCTTTAACATCATCTGGTAAATTAATATGCATTCAATTTCTCCATCAACATCAATGTCAGAATAAATCTTACTCTGATTCAATCAGAGTTGATAACAAATTATCATCCATTTTTTATATCTAAATATTCAGGAACATCTTCATCTTTCAAAAAGGCTTCTATCATCTGATTCACTTCCTCTGGTGCGTCTTGCTGAATATGATGAGAAATACCTTTGAAATATCGAAGCGTCAAATTTGAAGCATATTTTTCTGTACCCAATGTGCTTCTTATTGATAGAGCAATATCTTTTTCACCCCATAGCATCAGGGTCGGAGTTTCAATCATTGGGAAACCCAATTTCCATTGCCTATAGAGTCCACCACCTCTCATAAATGCACGATAATAATTAAACATTGCAGTTCGATTTTCTTTTCTTGCGCCATTTTCATCATAGAGACTGACAACTTCATCTGAATAATTACTTTTTCTTGCAGCACCAGATCGGATCAATTTTCCCGGGCGAAAATTTCTAGTTAAAAACTCTGGAATCCAGGGCAATTGAAAAAATAATGTATACCAAGATCTCATCAATTGTTCGACAGTCTTCATGCTACTAAGAAAAGGCCCTGGGTGTGGGACATTGCAAATGATCAGGCGCTCAATTTTATTTGGGTAGCGCATTGCAAAGTGCCAAGCAATCATCGCACCCCAATCATGTGACAGAAGAATGATTTCTTTCGCACCGGATGCTTCAATCATTTCTGAGACGTCTCTCATCAGGACCTCAATCTGATAATTTTTCATACCTTTTGGGGCATCACTATTTCCATAACCTCGAAGATTAGGAGCCCAAACTCGATAACCCAGATTTGCAAAATGAGACATTTGAAAACGCCAGGTAATGCTATGCTCTGGCCATCCATGAAGACATAGAATCATTTTGTCTCCCTCACCTTGAGTATCGACTTCAAAGTCAATTCCATTGGCCTGAACTCTGATTGTTTCAACTGCATCAATGATGTCTGATGTTTTGCTAATTTGTGTCATTGACGATTTTCCTTTGAAACTAATAATTATTTGGATAATATTTAACCATATGATGTATTTACTCGATTCTCGATTCAACATTATCTACACCAGAGACTAATCTCTGTCTCTTTCGCCTTTGGCGATTCTAATCTATTTCAAAAAACAAATAAGAGAACTCGAATGAGTAAAAGATCATTAAAAAAAAGCAACGAACATTTTAAAAAAGCACTCAACAAACTCCCACTAGGCGTCACTTCTAATTTCAGATATTGGGGTGATGATGACACCATCTATATCAAGCGTGCAAAGGGATGCAGATTATGGGATTTGGATGACAATGAATACATTGATTATCGTCTAGCATATGGTCCATACATTCTTGGTTATGCCGATGAAAGGGTCGATCAAGCTGCAAGAGAGGGCATGGAGATCGGCGGTGTTTTTGCACTGGCAACAGAATTGGAATATGAAGTCGCAAAGAAGATTTCTTCCATGGTGCCTTCAGCCGAATTGGTTCGATACTCCAACTCAGGCACAGAAGCAGTGATGGCGGCACTACGCGTTGGACGAGCGGTTAGTAAGCGGGATGGATACATCATGGTTGAGGGTGGATATCACGGAGTTTGGGATGCAGCACTTTGGGATATAGATATTGATGAATGGGATCCAGAGAAAGGGGAACCAGAAATCACATCATCGAGTGCTGGAGTTCCAGGTATTACTAAAGACTTGGTTTCACTCGTTCCTTTTAATGATGCGGATGCGTTAGAAGATCTTTTGAAAAAGAAACACAATGAAATTGGAACGCTGATGATTGAGCCTATTCTGGGCAATTGTTGCTCAATTTCAGCAACACAAGAGTACATGCAAGCGGTTCGAGAGCTCTGTACAAAATACGACATCATCCTGATCATAGACGAGGTGAAAACTGGTTTCCGTGTGGCCAAGGGAGGCGTTCAGGAACTCTATGGCGTTGAAGCAGATCTATGCACATTCGCAAAATCAATTGCCAACGGTTATCCCATTGCTGCATTGGCAGGAAAGGAAGAGTATATGAGACATATCAAATATGGAGGAGTCCTCCATGGCGGAACATTCACTGCGCATTCAGTGGCAATTTCTGCAGCAAATAAGACGTTGGAGATTTTGCAAAACACCGATGCATTAGAAACCGTCGCGAACTATGGTGAGAACTTAAAACAAGGGATCAGCGATATATTGAGCAAAAGAGATATCGCACATTCTTTTACAGGGCACCCTTCGATGTCTGGACTCTTTTTCTCAGAAAATCCCCCAACTAACGCAAGAGATTTTAGATATTCCAACTACCCTTTTTATGAAAAACTTGCTGAAGAGATGCTCGAAGATGGGGTATTATGCGAATTTGATCCTAGGGAGCCCTGGTTCATTTGTGAGGCTCATGCGAAGGATGCGATGCAACCAACGCTTGATGCATTTGAATCAGCACTAGAAAGAACACTTGGAGATGAGTCTTGAAAAACTATGATGCAATAGTAATAGGCGCTGGCCATAACGGATTGACCAATGCAGCCTATCTCGCCAAATCCGGCTTAAAGGTTTTGGTTTTAGAAAAAAATGATTACATAGGTGGAGCAGCAGTCAGCAGAGAGTTACATGACGGTTGGGTATATTCTAACTGCTCTTATGTTTGCAGCTTATTGAGACCTGAAATATACCGTGATCTCAACTTACAAAAGCATGGACTTCAAGTCATTGCTTATGGAGGCAGCGTTACCTTTATGGAAGATGGGAATATCTTTGGCGGATATTCTGATCATGACTTGCAACGAAGAGAAATTGGTCGTTTTTCCAAGAAAGATGCCGATGCATATGTTCGTTTCGGAAGAGACGTATCTAAGCAGTGTCGTTTCATTAAGCCACTTTTATTAAGAACTCCTCCAGATCCAACTTCTTTCAGACCAAAAGATTTAAATGAACTGGTTTGGTTGTTTAAACGACTATACGGTTTGGGTGAACAGACCATATATGAGACGATCCGTTTCTATACCATGAGTGCTGCAGAGTATCTCGAGGAATATTTTGAATCGGACATAGTCAAAGCAGCCTTATCTGGAAGCGGTATCATTGGTACTGCTCTCGGACCATACTCTCCTGGAACGGCTTACGTTCTTCTGCACCACTACATGGGAGAAGTGGATGGAAGCATTGGCTCTTGGGGATTCGCAAGAGGTGGAATGGGCTCAGTATCAAAAGCACTAGCAGGTGCTCTTCAGGAATATGATGGTGAGATCCTAACCGAGGCAGAAGTCACTCAAATCCAAGTTAAGAATGGCAAAGCAACTGGGGTGGTATTGGCAAATGGAGACGAATATCATGCAAAAAATGTGGTCTCTAACCTAGATGCTCGCAGAACCTATCAAGACTTATTTAATCCAGAAGATCTGAATGAAAAACTACTGAAGCAAGTTGATAATTATAAATTCAATGGATCATCTGGAAAGCTAAATATTGCTTTGGATGGGTTGCCAGATTTTCCAGCCATGGGCAAAGACAATCCTCTGATTTATGCCGATATGCATTTCATTGATTCACTTGAAAGGATTGAAAGAGCCTACGATGACTGGAAGAACGGTCGATGGTCACAAGATCCATACTGCGATACGCTCATACCAACAATGACAGACCCAACAATGGCACCACCAGGGAAACACTATATGTCTGTGTTTGTTCAATACGCGCCGCCAAAATTGGCAACGGGTGAGTGGACAGACAAAGACAGAGAAGGCTTTGGTAAAACCGTCATTGATCAAATCGGTCAATACAGCCCTAATTTTAAAGACTTGATCGTCCATGCAGAGATCCGAACGCCTCAAGACATAGAGAATGAAGTCGGATTAACCGAGGGGAATATCTTCCAAGGTGAGTTGACCATGGATCAAATGTTCTTCAATAGACCTTTTCCAGGATATGCACAATTTAGAGGACCCGTTAAGGGCTTTTACATGTGCGGGTCAAGCACCCACCCAGGTGGAGGTGTGATGGCAGCTCCAGGAGCCAATGCTGCCAGAGAAATGTTGTACGATCTTAAACGAAAAAATATTGTTCCTGAGGCTGAAAACGATGACTAGAAAGAATAAAAACATAGCCATTATTGGAGGCGGACATAACAGCCTGGTGAGTGCGGCTTATTTGGCAAAGGCGGGTTTTAATGTGGAGCTTTATGAGTCACGTTCAGAGGTTGGCGGCATGGCTTCAACCAAAGAATTAATCGATGGGTACAGGGTCCCAGGCGTAGCTCATCTTTTGCATCAAACCGATTCCAAAATCCATAAATCATTAAACCTGAACAAGCATGGGCTCGCATTTGCTGCAAGTGGTTTGAAAACAATATCCATCAATCCTAAAGGAAACGCTTTGATTTTTGATGACGACAGTGTCACTGGTGATGACATCACCATGAAAGAGCAAGCGGAATATAAGGAATTCAGACAAGCGATGAAAAAGCTTGCAGGCTTTTTCAAAAAATCTTATCAGACGGCACCGCCAAGATTGGGATCGGATGAAACCAAAGACATGACGCGTTTGATGAGTTTGGGTTGGAACCTGAGAAGTATGGGCAAAAAATCCATGCGACAGATGCTGAAATATATCGCCGTAAATATTCATGATATTTTAAATGAATTTACAGATCACGAACACATGAAGGGCTCCATTGCTTTGGATGCGCTATTGGGGAACCGACTGGGGCCAAGGACCAATAACAGTGCGATTACTTTTTTACACCAACTCACTGGAGATCTGAATGGAGTTCAAGGCAGCTATGCCATCCCTGAGGGTGGAATGAGTTCCTACTCAAATGCGCTACAAAAAGCTGCTGAATCGGCTGGAGTCAAGATTCACACAAATTCACCAGTCAAACAGATTGATTTAAATGAAGAGAACAAAATTAATGGCCTCATTTTAGAATCTGGCGAGAAAGTGAATGCTGACATCGTTGTTTCTGGAATTGACCCAAGGAGCACTTTCATGTGTTTGGTTGGACCAAAGAATCTAGAATCCCACTATGTGCATAAAGTGAACAACATAAGAATGAGAGGCAATACCTCAAAACTTCACTTGGCATTAAGTGGATTGCCAAAATTCAAGGGAGTCGAGCCAGAAGACTTGGGACATCGAATCATCAATGCTCCCAGCATGAAATATCTCGAATTGGCTCACGATCATACCAAATATGGCGAGTGCTCAGACCAACTACCCATGGAAATCATCATTCCGTCAATCCATGACAAAACACTTGCACCTAAAGGGCATCATGTCCTCTCTGCCGTTGTCAATAACACGGCATATGAGCTGAAAGAAGGCTGGGATCAGTCCAATGCTGTGGTGCTTGAAAACTGCCTCAATCAATTGGAAGAGATGGCGCCTGGAATCAAAGGATTAATTGTTCATGCTGAACTCTTATCCCCTAAAGATATAGAAGATGAATACGGCATAACCGGAGGGCAATGGCATCATGGTGAATTGACGTTTGACCAATTCTTGATGCTGAGACCAATACCAAAAATGGCTCAGTACAAAACTCCGATTGAATCGCTTTATTTATGTGGAGCAGGCTCACACCCCGGTGGAGGATTAATGGGCTTGGCCGGAAGAAATGCAGCAAATGAAATCATCAGCAAGGAGTCCTAGGATGTTGCGACAAGATCATTACAAAACATCAGTTTATAAAACACCGTTTCATGAGAGAACATCAGAATTGAATATACTCAATGAATGGTCCCGCTGGAAGGATTACACCGTTCCAACAAATTACTTTCGAACAGATCTGGAGTATTTTGCTGTCAGAAACACCACTGGGGTGATTGATTACACGCCGATGGTCAAACAGAAAATAACAGGACCTGATGCTGCTGAGTTTGTGAATCGTTTCTTTACTCGAGACATGAATAAGATTGGAATCGGAAGAGTGGGTTATGTGGTTTGGTGTGATGAAGAAGGCCAGGTGATCGACGACGGAACTGTCTTTCACATTAGAGAGAATGAATATTGGCTTTTATGCGTTGAAAGACAATTGGATAACTTGGAGAATTCTGCAATTGGATTTGATGTCAAAATAGAAGAAATTACAGATGACATAGCATGCCTTGGAATTCAAGGACCGACCTCTTGTAGCATCCTGAAGGCCATTGGATTTGAAGGCATTGAGTTTTTGAAACCATTTGATATCAAGCACTATGATTTCCGCGGTCGAGAGATCATTATATCGAGAACAGGTTTTTCCGGTGATCTTGGTTATGAAGCTTGTATGGCCAATGATGTAGCCTTGGATTTCTGGGATGCATTGTTTGAAAAAGGTGAAATATATGGCATCAAACCTTTTGGATTGGATGCACTGGATTTAGTCAGAATAGAAGCAGGATTGCTGGTTCCAGGCCAGGACTTTATGGTTGCAGAAGATGCCATTAGGCCCGGCTCAACTAGATCACCATTTGAATTGGGGTTATCTTGGTTGGTGGATTTATCTAAGCCAGTCTTTAATGGAAGAGAAGCACTGATTGAGGAGAAGAGAAAAGGCTCGAGATATACATTTGTAAAACTAAACATTAAGGGTAACAAACCAGCACATGGATCTTATCTTTACAATCAAGCCAATAAAAAAATTGGAACAGTGACCTCAGCGATGTTCTCTCCCAGTGCAAAAGCAAATATCGCATATGCGTCATTGCATGATCCTTGGAATAAAGACAAGGATAAGATCATTGCTGAGATCTACTATCAGAAAGATCTGGAATGGAATAGAGTCATGGAGGAAGCAACCATTGTGACCAAGCCTTTCTTTGATCCAGAAAGAAGAAGAACCACCCCAGCTGAACTTTATTAAGCGGATATGCCGCACCGCCTAGATTCACTGTTAAACCCAGAAAGCATTGTTGTTGTTGGTGCAACGACCTCTGGCGGGATGGGGAGTCGAATCATCAAAAACCTTCAGCACGGGGGGTATAAAGGCAAGTTATATGGACTGCATCCAAAAAACGAAGAGGCATTTGGTGTGCCATGCTATCCCGACTTTGAATCTCTGCCAGAGAAAGTTGAGCATGCAATTTTTGCTGTATCAGATGAAAGAATTGAAGGAGTGGTAGATGCTGCCATTGAGGCTGGCGTGAAGGCCATGTCAATCATGTCGATGCTTTATTTAGATGATGATGAGAAGCCATATTTAAAAGATCGTTTACAGGCAAAACTAAAAGCAGCTGACATTCTCTTATGCGGCGCCAATGGAATGGGGTTTTTTCATATTGAAAAAGGTGTTTGGGTCAATGGTCACTTCTCTAGACCGAATCATGAACCCGGAGGAGTATGCATCATCAGTCAATCGGGTTCAGGGGTTGCTGGGATCATTGATTGTGAAGAAAGGATCAATCTCAACCTTTCTGTTTCATCTGGATCTGAGCTGACCGTTGGTGCGGAAGATTACCTTGATTATATTCTTCATCAAGAGAGCACAACTGTGGTTGGTATGTTTCTTGAAACCATTCGAAAGCCGGAAAAAATGATCCAAGCATTTGAGCTAGCAAAACAGAAAAAAATTCCAATCATCGTTCTAAAGACAGGCAGGACCGAGCGGTCTGCAGAGCTCACAGTTTCTCACTCAGGTGGTTTGGCTGGTGTGGATGATTACTACAATGCACTGTTCAAAAAATATGGCATTCAAAGGGTTGCAGACATGGATGAACTTGCCACGACTCTCATCATGTTTGATCAACCCTTTGAATTGGCAGATGGAAATATGGTCTCCATTCATGACTCCGGAGGAGAGAGGCAACTCATCATTGATATTGCCGATCAACAAGGAGTTGAATTTGCAAAGCTTGAGGATAGCACCACTCAAAAACTTAAAGAGATTCTCGATCCTGGTTTGCCCCCAGTTAATCCTCTTGATGCATGGGGCAAAGGATTGGGAGACGCCGATCAAATCATGGCTGATAGCATCACAGAAATGCTCGATGATCCAAATGCTTCTATGGCTGCAATCGTCATGGATAGAGGGCCATTGGGTCTGATACATCAGGAATACATTGATGAGTATATGAAGCAGGCAAATGATCGTACTGGTAAGCCAGTATTCCTTGTTTCAAATAGGCAAGGCACAGGCATTCATCCTTTGGCAGTTGAGGCCACAAATAAAGGAATGCCAGTATTGGATGGCATGCATTCATTTCTTGCAGGTGTTCGATGCCTTCATCAGTATAGAGATTTCATAAAGGACGAAGATGTCATCGATACTGATCTCAACTCTGATAAGTTGAAAAAATACCAAGATGAACTCTCTAAAAGTGAGTTTGTGAGTGAAGCACAGGCGCTCAATATGTTTTTTGATTTGGGCTTAAATACCAATCAAAGCAATGTCATCACCAATGAAGAAGAATTATTGTCATCAGCAAAGGACATGGGTTTTCCTTTGGTCTTAAAAACTGCCGTTGAAGATGTCTTCCATAAATCTGAGTTGAGTGGAGTTTACCTAAACATCGATTCAGAAGAAAAATTGAGCAGTGCATACAATGAGCTTCAGAAAAATCTGCCAGGCGATGCCTTGCTTGCAAGGATGATTGAATCTGAGGGAGTTGAGATGATCATTGGCATGACCACAGATGAGCAACTCGGCCCCATGGTGACAATTGGTTTTGGTGGTTACTACGCTGAGGCAATGAATGATGCGGTTACCCTGATGCCTCCTTTTTCCAAAGAGGCTGCGAAGGAAGCGCTGGGATCACTCAAAATGAAAACATTGCTCGATGGTTATCGCGGATCAGAACCAGCTGATTTGGATGCATTTGCGGATTTTGCATCAAGGTTCTCTTTGATTGCGTTGAAGTTGAGCAATCAGATATGTGAAATTGATTTAAATCCCGTAATATTAGGAAACGATATTTGTATAGCGGTTGATGCATTGATATCTTTGCATCAGCAAAAGTAAATAAAAACTAGGAGAAAGTAATGGATGCGAGAAGCGCAAAAGCATTGTCTAAAGATGATTGGGCCAAGATGGCGGGCGATGCCGATAGTATCTTCGAAGGAAGATGTTTCATTAATGGTGAATATGTTGATGCAGCAGATGGCGGAAAGATAGAAGTCATCAATCCTGCAACCAACGAGGCTTGTGGAACATGTGCAGCAGGAAATGAAAAAGATATAGATAAGGCCGTTGCCGCAGCAAAAGAAAGCTTCAAAGCAAAGACTTGGAGGAAGATGGCGCCCAGGAAAAGGATGGGAATCATGATGAAGTTTGCCGATCTTCTTCAGGCAAATACAGCTGAACTTGCCCTCATGGATTCTATGAATATGGGTAAGCCGATCAGCGATTGTTTGAATGTTGATGTTCCAGCTTCAGCTGTGAACATTCGATTCATGGCAGAGTGTATCGATAAGATGTATGGAAAAGTTGCCAATACACATGAAAAAGCACTGAACCTTTCTGTTAGAGAGCCATATGGTGTGGTTGGATTGATTTCTCCATGGAATTATCCGCTTCTCATGGGTGTTTGGAAAATTGCTCCAGCATTGGCTGCAGGGAATTCAATTGTTCTTAAACCAGATGAGCATTCGCCTCACTCGTGTATAAAAATGGCAGAGCTTTTTGTCGAAGCAGGTGGACCTCCAGGGGTATTCAATGTGGTCACGGGACATGGTGAAGAGGCCGGACAATCTTTGGCGCTCCATCAAGATGTCTCGAAGATCGGATTCACTGGATCAACCGAAGTTGGAAAACTTCTTTTACAATATGCCGGTCAGTCCAATATGAAAAAAGTCAGCCTTGAGACTGGTGGGAAATCACCCATGATTTACTTCGCTGATTTACCTGATATGGAACTCGCTGTCTCTACAGCCTATGATTCAATCTATGCAAATATGGGCGAAGTCTGTAATGCAGGATCTAGGATCTATGTTGAAAGAGCAATTTATGCTGATTTCGTTGATCAATTCATTGCAGAAGGCCAAGGTGCATATACACCTGGTGATCCATTGGATCCAGAAACAAACATGGGTCCATTGATGTCAGCACAAGCTCAAAAAAGAGTATTGGGCTTCATTGAATCAGGAAAAAATGAAGGTGCGAAACTCAAATTTGGTGGAAACATTCCAACAGGACTTGAGTCTGGATGTTTCGTTGAACCAACCATGTTTGCAGATGTGAACAATGACATGACCATTGGTCGTGAAGAGATCTTTGGACCGGTCGCTTCCATTATTCCGTTTGATTCTGAGGAAGAAGCCATCGAAATGGCCAATGACACAATCTATGGTCTTTGCGCATCAGTCTGGACGAGCAATGTCAGTCGAGCTCATAACATGGCGAAAGCCATTGAGTCAGGCATGGTTTATGTCAACTGCTACGATGTTGGCGATATGACCTTTGAGTTTGGTGGATACAAGCAATCGGGCAATACCAAAGATTCATGCTTTGAGTCAGTGCTTGGATACACACAAAGCAAATCGATTTGGTATAACCTCGGGTAAATATCTGTGAGTAAATCACTCACATATGAGGTCAATGGACCTGTTGCACTGCTGACTTTAAATAGGCCAGATAAGCTCAATGCAATCGATACAGCCATGATGGCTGAGATGAATGCAGCAATGGATCAAGCAGAGGAAGATCATTCCATTCGAGCGATTGTGGTTAAAGCCAATGGTAAATCTTTTTCAGCAGGATTTGATCTGGACGATGAAGTTTGGTCATCAGACAAAGACGAGGACATTCGTGCTGCTCTGCAAAATGACTTTGATACGATCATGCGTTTTTGGGATTCACCCAAACCAACCATTGCTTGTGTTCAAGGATACTGTCTTGGTGGAGCCATGGAGTTGGCTTTGAGTTGTGATCTGACCGTTGCCTCAAGTTGTGCACTGTTTGGAGAGCCAGAAGTATCCATAGCCAGCGGAATCGTGGTGCTAAATTTACCCTGGTTAACAGGACCCAAACTGGCCAAGGAAATATTGCTTTGTGCAGACAAACGCATACCTGCCCAAAGGATTTATGAGATGGGCCTTATCAATCGAGTCGTTGACCTCGAAAATCTTGAGTCAACAGGCATTGAATTCGCTGAAACCATTGCAGCCAATGACATGATGTCTGTAGCGATCACCAAAAAAGCCATCAATAAAACCATGGAAATCAGCGGCATGAGATCTGCACTCGATGATGCATCAGAGGCGAACATGCTGCTTGAGACAACCGATTACGATGAGAAAACAGAGTTTTACGATATTCTCAAAAAAGAAGGCATCAAAGCAGCGCTTGAATGGAGACGAAGTCTCGTTTTTGGAAAGGGCGACTGAACGTGACTGAACTAAAAGAATTTCTTAAAAAACACCCAAATACTGTAGGCGTTGAAGTGATGATGCCAGACAACAATGGAATCATTCGTGGCAAGAGAGTCGATATTCATGAAGCACAGTCTCTGTTCGAAAAGGGACTTAACTTTTGTGCCGCCACTCCTTTATTGGATTCCGGTGGCGATGTCATTGATGGACTGATACTGGGAAGTGATGATGGGGATCCAGATATATTTGGTCATCCAGTGGATGGATCACTTGCTCCTGTTCCATGGCTTGAAAAAGAAATGGCACAAGTCTTACTTACATTGGTTGATAAAGAGGGGAATGCTTATCCGCATGAAGCTAGAAATGTACTGAGTCGAGTCGTGCAAAAACTGGCAGACGATGACTTGCATGCAACAATTGCAGTAGAGCTCGAGTTTTACCTCTATCTGGATCATGACGGTTTAATGGTCACTCCAAGACACAGCCCAACACCTGGTACCATTTTGCATCAAGCTGGACCTCAAGTTTACTCACTAGAAGACTTAAGGGAACTTGATCCATTTTTTAACCGTCTCCAAGAAATATGCGATCAGCAAAACATTCCAGTGGGCACGGCAATATCTGAGTTTTCAACCGGGCAATTTGAAACCAATCTGCATCATGTATCAGACGCTATTTTGGCTTGTGATCAATCCATGCTTCTAAGAAGAGCAGTCAAAGAGACAGCTAGAGAGTTTGGGATGGGAGCCACATTCATGGCAAAACCATTTTTGGAATCTGCAGGATCGGGTATGCACATTCATGTGAGCTTGAAAGATAGTTCTGGAAACCCTGTTTTCGCTCACGATGAGAGCGACTCAACTGGGTTTAATGAAAACCTCCAATACGCAGTGGGCGGTCTTGCTGAGACCATGAAAGAGGGCATGGCAATATTTTGCCCCAACGCAAACTCTTATAGACGTTTCGCACCAGGATTTTTTGCACCCATTACACCCAATTGGGGGCCTAATCACAGAAATCTGTCGCTAAGGATTCCACTATCTGATGATGACAATGTCAGAATTGAGCATCGTTCAGCAGGTGCTGATGCGAATCCATATTTGGTTGTCGCTTCTGTTTTGGCCGGTATGCATCACGGATTGACAAAAGAGATCTCTCCACCCGAGATGATTCAAGAAAGTGAAGTCATAGATCCAGAGGTTACATTGCCAGTTAAATGGCAAGATTCCCTAGATGAATTCAATCAAGCAACCATACTGCCTCAATATTTTGATGAGGAGTTCTGTCGTATATTTCATCACTGCAGAACTTGTGAATTAGATCGCTTCTCATCACAAATTAGCAACAAAGACTTTGAATGGTATCTTAGATCCATTTAATGAAAATTTAATATAAAAGTTAGGAGTAACCATGAAATATTTAACTGCAATATCAATTCTACTTTTGAGCCACGGTTTATACGCTGGCGGCCATGACGATTCTGAGCCAAGCTTTGAAGGTCTTATCTCATCAGAAATCTTTGATTTAGATGGAAAAATGGACATGCATGTAGAGCGAAGAGAAAGCTGTGGCGGTGATACACCCAAGCATTTTCATCCAGCTTCTGGAACCTTGGTTTATGTGCTTGATGGAGTCTCGCAATCCAAGTCAACGGGTGAGTGGAAGAGATACACAAAAAACGAGTACTGGTTTGAAAGAACTGACTGGGTGCATGGAGGAGATTCAGATACACCCGCTATGAGCGAAGATGATTGTCAAAGTCTTCTGGTTATAAGAATTACAGAAAAAGACAAAGACCACACTGTCTTTATCAAATAAAGCTTCAATCAATCTTCAGGTCTGAATGATGACTTTTGAGGAACTAAGAGTTGTGGTGGTGGTCTACACCACCGCAATTGTTCCAATCATCATACTTTTCAACCTTTATCTAAAGAATCAACTGTCTCAGTCAATACTCAAAATATACCTCTCAAGTTTTTTGATTTGTGCCCTTGGTTGGGAATTATGGTTTACCTATGGACTATATGCTGGAGATCCAGTTGATTTAAGAAGATCAGAGGTTTTGAATCAATTCATACCAAAAAATATCAATTGGCTCATGAACTCACTTGCAGATGCTGGAACGATTAGTCTTGGTGGCATATTGTTAACAGGTAAATTATTGGGATCTGATCGCACAGTATTTAATCAGTGGAACATTGATGCTTTTTTGATCCTTCTGATTTGGTGCATTAGCCAAAATATCTTCGTTGAAATGTTTCTTTACTATGATCAGCTTGCAGTTGGAAAAGATCTATCATGGGCACCATTGGCACCAACTGGTCCTTGGATGAACCCAGTTTTATTTCAATATGGTGATCGAACGATTACTTTACATGGGCAAGTTCCATGGCTTCTTATGACACCTATACTCTATAAAGTCACAATGCTCTTTCAGAATGATGAAATTAAATAGGCTCTAAAAGGGATAGATTAATCTTTATCGAAATCTTCTGTTACTGGAACTTTAAAAGTGACATAAAAGATTCCAATTAATCCAGATACCGCAACAATAATTCTGATGATTAGTTCATCAATTGCAAAAATTACTGCATAGCCAGCGAATAGAATAATCATACTGACTGCAAGTATCTTCGCATTTCTTGGCATACCCCTTCCTTCTCTGTAATCTTTTAAATAAGGGCCAAAAGTTTTATTGGTAATCAGCCAATCATAAAGTTTCTGTGAAGACCTAATGTAACAAGCAGCTGCCAGTATTAGGAAAAGTGTTGTGGGAAGGCCAGGAACCACGGCACCAATTGCGCCAACGACTACAAAGAATGATCCCAAGATAATCCAAAGTATTTTAGCTACAGGGTTGTTTGTCTCCCTTGCAGTATGTATGTCTTTATCTAAATCGTTCAATTGGCTTCTGGGATTTATAATTTCGAGAGAATTCTACATGAATCCTGGGATTAAATACGTTTTTATTTCTTGCTTGGATTTGCTTCAAAATATGCCACATCATGGTCATCAAATGATCTCTGACCAACTTCTTTGAATCCCATGTATTCATGAAATTCTATTGAGCCTTGATTTGGTGGTTTCGTATTTACTTCAGCAGTTACAAGCAGATCATCTTCGCTCGCAAAAATGAATATATCTTCATACATTCTTCTTGCATGACCTTGTCTCCGATATTCACTTCGAATCGCAATACGATCCACATATAAGAATTGATCCAGTTTGTTTTCAAAATACTTATAATTTTCTGACCAATATGGGCGAGATTCCCTAAAACAAATAGCAAACCCAATTAATTCACCATCTTTCAATAGGATCGAGTGATAGGAGCTAATGGATAAGAGCTTTCTTTGTTGATCCAATGAATCCAATGAGCCAACCTCAGGCACATTATCTTGATTTATTGAGTAGATATCAGAGACATAACTCTCGTTATAATCTCCCTCGGTAAATATTCTCAACATGAGTGTTTGGCTTTATTCAGATTGAGATCTTTGGGCCAATTCTTCAATCATGATATTGCAAAACGCACTTTCAAGTCGTTGACCATTTTCGATTTCAGTATCTAGAATAAGGTAGTTTTCATTTTCACCAAACTCATACCAAGTAATGGGATTCTCAATCGAATTTGGCGTACCTTTCTTTGCAAACTGCGTCCAATATTCCATCATTTGATCAGTCAACTTTAGATCATCTTCATTGGTGGGGAGATAAGCATCATGCGTATTGAAAACATAGGGTATTTCTGCCCCATGATAGGCGAGTATTTTCTCACTTCCCTCTCTTTCTCGAGTGAAGAAGTATTGATACACGTGATTGCCTGTTTTTGCCATGGATCTGGCAATCAGGACTGAGGGACATGTTGTTTGCTGATTTGAGCCGAAGTGATCCATCGCTAGACGAAGATCTGTTGTATCCAGTAGCCCAAGAATTTCATCTACTTGCTCTGGATAGTAGTCAGCTATTCTCTTTGTGAAACTATCTAAAGTTGGATTTTCTTCGACATATAGAAGATCCTCATTCTTATTGCTGCCAATCATTAGATCAACATCATTGATACTTCCTTCGATATATTTTTTGGCAAGATTATCAGTGATTATTTTTCCATCAATGATTGGTCTATAAGGATGGTAAAGATTTCTTGATGCTTGAAGAAGGGCATTCTCATCTAGGCTTTTGAGGTCATTGAGATCAATTGTACCTGATATACTTTGCGTTCGAATTGCGAGCTCATGTGCTTCATCAATGCTACGCCAATTGAACAGATTATATCCACCACTCTGGATGATGCCTCTTTTAAATAGGCCTTTCGCCTCAGGTGATGTGGCAAGATAAGAGACATGAGCGCCTCCAGCAGATTCACCAAAGTATGTGACATTTGATGGATCACCACCAAAATCTGCAATATTCTCTTTGATCCATTTCAGTGCGAGTATTTCATCTTCCAATCCAAAGTTACCAGTCTCTTCAGTCATCTCTGGATGTTTAAAGAAGCCAAAGACATTCAATCGATAGCCAATGGAGACCACAACAACATCTTTTTTTGCCAAATGATGACCGAGATAATCAGGCTCGTATGACCACCCGCCTGTGTCTGCTCCACCATGTACCCATACCATCACAGGTTTTTTTTCATTTTTATTTACAGATGATGTCCAAATATTTAGATAGAGACAGTCTTCACTGACATTCTCTGTATGTTGAAACAAAGATTTGTCTTGGCCAAAAGAATCAATGACATCGTGATACCAATCAGTGATATAGGTGTCCTGCATGCATCCGGGTTTGAATGAGCGTGCATCAATCTGAGTTTTTCTTTCAACTGGAACCGGTGATTTCCAACGAAGGTTCCCCACAGGTGGTTTGGCGTATGGAACACCTCTGAATATAAATAATTCACTCTCATCATCAAAATGAGCCAACACCTCTGCATCGTTTGCATTTACGGTTATATCAACCTCATCCGATTGAAGTGGCAGAGCGATAAGAAGGAGGATAATTATAAAAAATCGTGACATGTTTAGATCTGAACAACAATATTTCCAATCACCTGATTGCTCTCCATGGATTCATGGGCATCTATGATTTCATCCAATGCATATGTCTGTGTAACGAGATGCTTAAGTGCTCCATCATCCATGGCACGATTGAGCCCATTGATAATCGAATTTCTGTCGCTCTCTGAAACAATGTAGATCAGATAGGTATTCAATTTAACCCCTTTAAACATCAAATCATAAAAAGGCAAAGAGGGCTCCATGACTGCAACGGATCCATATGCTGCAATAGTTCCATTGGGTTTGATCACTTCTTTACTGACAGAGAGATTTCCACCGAACTCAACTTCAAGAATGCGATCGACACCATGCCCGTTTGTAAAATCTTTTACAGCAGTCGCAACATCATCATCACGGTAATTAATAATTAGGTCGGCACCGGCACCATTTGCAATGGCTGCTTTTTCATCTCCGCTTACAGTTGCAATGACATTAGCTCCAGACCATTTAGCAAGCTGGATCCCATAGTATCCAACAGCACCTGCACCACCGGTAACCAAAACAGTCTGACCCTCAACTGAGCCGTCACAGAGCATTCCGTAAAAGGCGGTTGATGCTGGAATACCAAGACAGGCCGCTGCTTCAAAGCTGGTTTCATCAGGCAGGTTTACTGCTTGCTCAGAGGGTAGGGCAATCATCTCAGCACATGTACCATCCGCTCTTCCAAATGCTGCATTCCAAAGCCAAACACTCTCTCCAATCCTATCTTGATCTACACCTTCACCTACGGCTGTGATTACTCCACCACCATCCGAATGAGGAATAATTTTTGGGAATTGAAGCTCACCTCTTGCCCCTGCTCTGGTTTTGACATCCGATGGATTCACGCCAGATGCTTTGATCTCGACAAGTACTTCACCTGCTTGAGGGATTGGATCCTCTAGTTCTCCTATTTGAAGTACTTCATTAGCTGCACCAATTTTTTCATACCAAGCTGCTTTCATTTTATGTTCCTCTAAGGATATTGGCCGCTTTTCAGACTAGCGGCAGTTATACTCCAATTCGAAAATCCTTCCTCCCAAATCTTTTACATTGATGATAGTACATTCGAGGACTTTGTCATCCAAGTATATTTGTGCCGCATTTTTGTAACGATTCTTTGTTTTTTTCGATGATTTTATAAATCCCAACGTCAGTGTGGCTAAAATCACATTTAAGTATCCACCACAATCTGTGATCAACATCATGCTTTGATCGTCATCTTCTATTCCAAAACATTCATCATTGATCTTTTTCTCAAGATGTATTGGTACTTCAAACGAATAGTAGATAGCTTTATCCAGTGCTTCAGGGAAAGCATATGACTGTGTCGATACAAGCATTACAAATACCGACAGTATTTTGACTCTCTTCATAAAAACTTTACTGCATAAATAAATAACCCGATTCCAGAAAAGAGCGAAGCATAGTGCAGGAGTGAGTTATCAGGAAGCGAGAAATATATCAGCAATATCGAAAGAATTATTGCTCCAAATTTGATCATCGATCACTCGTCAAATTTTGGCATCGCAAGCGTTTCTGTGTTGCCATCGATTACCATCATTTGGCCAGTAATTTTCTTTGCTAAAGGCGACAAAAGATATACTACCATTCCCACGATTTCTTCTGAATCAACAAAAGTTTTTAAAGAAGTCTGATTTAGATAGGCTTCTCTTATTTTTTCTGGTTTTGTGTCTCTATACTCAGCATCTCTTTGAATCACGCCTTCGATTCTTTCACCACTGACTGAGGTGGGACAGATTGTATTTACTCGAATATTATCCTCACCATACTCCATCGCCCATGTCTTGGTAAGACCGATCAGCCCCCATTTAGATGCCGTGTAGGCTGAACGGAGTGGTGTGCCCATAAAAGATGAAGTAGAACCCATATTGATGATTGATCCGCCTCCAGATTTTTTTAGCAGTGGAATTGCAGACTTAGAGCACAAGAATGTGCCGTTCAAATTAACTTTTATGGTTTTTTCCCAATCCTCAAGAGATGTATCGCCAAGCATTGCTGAAGGACCAGCGACACCAGCGTTATTTATGAGTACATCAATTTTTCCAAAATGAGATGTTATGTCCTCAAAAAATCCCAGCACTTCTGATTCATTTGAAACATCCACTTGGTTTGTTCTAATTTCAGGATGATCATTTTCAAGTCTCTTTAATGCAACTTCATCTTTGTCCCCCACAATGACCGATGCACCGTTTTCTGATAGTGATTTAGCAATCTCACCACCAATGCCTGAGGCTCCTGCAGATATAACTATAATTTTATTTTTAATGTGATCCATTGTTACTTAGCTCTGGCAAAGAAAGGGCAATCAGTTCTGCCGGAGACTTACCATCAGATGTTGTCATTATAATAAATTGTCTATTGTTAATCATATAGGTACTCGGAGGGCTTGATTGAGAGCCAGGTAAAACAATCTCGGTGATGATTTGCCCAGTTGATTTGTCATGAGCTCTAAAAACAGGAGCCCCACCAAATCCTTCACCTGCGAAGAGCAAAGTTTTAGTGAGAAGTATACCTGCCCGAGTTGCTTTGCCAGTTCTTGGTATTGTTATTCCTTCAAGATATGGATTATCAACGATCGACTCAGGCGTATCACCATTGGCTATATTCCATTCTATCTTGCCTGTGTTCATGTCAATTGCGGTAATACGACCCCAAGGTGGTTTTGCAAGGGGTATGCCAAAGACCTCAAGCTTAGGTGAGGGAGAAGCAATGTAGCTAATATCAGTGGCGCCGCCGCCGTCTTTTAATGAAAGCAGTGCGAGCTTGGTTTGAGAGGGGACATACAAAAATTTTGTTTCAGGGTCATAAGCGCCTCCTTCCCAGTTTGAACCGCCTGTTGGAAATGGCAGTGAGAGTGTGCCTTTTGTTCCATCTGTAGAATCTGCCAATGATGGCGGTGTATATAATGGACCCAATCTGAAGTCTTTAATGAGATTGTCTACTGCTTCACTGATCTCTGGAGTGTAATCAATGAGATCATCCCTGCTTACACCACTTCGATCATATGCCTCGGGCAGGCTCGGAATCGGTTGAGTGGGAGATGTCCACTCTCCTGGAACATCAGATTTTGGAACCTCAACTTCATAAATTGGCCAATAAGGCTCACCTGTTTCTCTATCAAAGACAAAAGCATAAGATTGTTTCGTTAATTGAATGACAACTTTCTTTTCATTGAGATCGGCCACTATTGGTGCAGATGAATTATCGTAATCCCAGATATCATGATGAACAATTTGAAAATGCCATTGCAATTTCCCAGTTTTTACATTCACCGCAACAAGTGAGCTTGAAAAAAGATTATCACCTGGACGATCTCCTCCATAACGATCCCCTGTTGCTGACTCAATTGGCAGATAGACTAGACCAAGATCCTCATCAGCAGACATCGGTGCCCAGACACTCGCGTTTCCGGTGTAATCAGCTGATCCATTCAACCAAGTATCATATCCATATTCACCTTTGCTGGGTATGGTTTTAAAGGTCCAGAGTAAGTTTCCATTGTGAACGTCATATCCTCTAACATCTCCTTTGACATTTGCCTTGGATATGGGCGCAAAACTTGCTTTATGAGCCGATCCCACAACAATGACATCATTAATAACCAGTGGAGGCGATGTTGATCCAACATCTAATTCTTGAGTGTCGGAGGTTCTCATGCCTATGGTTAGATCCACAATTCCATTCACACCAAAGTTTTTGTCAGCAATGCCAGTATCGGCATCCAGGCTGACCAATTGATAACCTGGAGTGATGGCGATGACTCTTTTCTTTCCATTCCCATCTTCAAAATATGCAACACCTTTGCCTGAATCTTTTCTAGCAGCACTTGAGAAGCGATCCCCCTCATTTGGATTCCAGATCCATACTGTCTCTCCATTCTCTGCATCAATTGCAGCGATGCTCCTGGTCGATCCCACTCCTATGAAAACCAATCCATTTCTCATTATTGGCATCGATACATTTCTTATTTCTTGAAAATTACCAAATTCCTTTGATTTCCATCGCCATGCAATTTCTAAATCTTTTACATTTTCATTGTCTATCAGATCAATGGGCGAGTACCTTTGTGCATTTATTTTTCCACCAAAATGTTGCCAAGGTATTTCAGGCCGACTTTCTTTATTTGGGACTTTGAATGACTGAGTTGTGGGATATTTTTCTATCTTTTGGATAGATCCTGAATATTTAAGATCAAAGATGTAATCTTTGATGGCTAAATACTCATCTTCCTCAAGTGAGCCTGCAGCATCGGGCGGCATGGTTTCGGATGTTATGCTGAGAAAATCATCTTCGGATAGCTCAGACCAGTTTGATTGGATCTCAATTGATGCATGACATCCACTACAGTGGATGCTGAATAACTCTGCTCCATTCGAAAAAGATATTGAAGGAATGAGAAGAAGGATCGTCGAAAAGAATCGGGACATGATCCTAATCAATCAAGGGCTCAATTTTTTTATTTAGCCAGTCAATTAGGTCATTTTTGCTCATGCTTCTCGCACTCGCAAGCTCACCGGCAAGAGTGGCAAACATGACCTCGTTATTTGAATTAAGCAATACCAGAGCAGGGATGCCTTCACTGATCGGATTTTCATATTCTTCTACAATATCGAGATTTCTATCCCACTCACCAACATCAACTGAGACCAAGATCACTCTCTCATCCAACCATTTTTTAATATCAGGCCTTGAAAAGTATTCTCCCAATGTCCTGCAATCAGGACACCAGTTACCACCCATTTGAAGAAGAACATACCTGTTCTTTGATTGTGCTTTTTTTAATGCCTCAGTAATTTCTTCACCAGCTATAGCAGTCTCATCATAAGGTTTATAGTCGGTAACAGACCAACCATTAAAGCTGAAAAATATTGCTGATATGAGGATGAGTTTTTTCATTTTATGCCCTGACTGGCACCATATGGATTTCCTCGGCTATTCAGTCTTCCTCGATTCATATTTGAGAAATCCTTTTCTTCTATGAGCCTTCCTTTTGCAGAAAATGTTTTCCATACTCCAATGGGTTTTCCCTCGTTATACTTTTCTCTTGCTTGAAGCTGTCCAGTTTCATAATAAAACTCCCAAGTACCATGTTTTTTTCTATTTTTTACCTCACCAGTGAGGTAGACCTCGCCATTTTTATGGTTGACGGTGAACTTTCCATCCGGAGGAAGATCCTGTGCCCAACCATTAAAGCTGAACAACAGTGCTGATATGAGGATGATTTTTTTCATAATCAATCTTTCTTTATTCTCTCCATTACTAAATCTGTACATTGTTTGTATTGACCCGATCTATATCGACTATCTGAAAGAACCTTTGATTGATGCTTTAGAAAGTTATCATCTCTCACAAAGTCCACGCAGTAGGAAGGCAAGTCTCTTTCTTTTAAATTTATTTCATTAATAGCAGTTCCACAACCAATAAGGATTACACAGCCAGAGAGAAGCAGTAGTTTCTTCATCATTTGATTTCACGCTCAACAATATCGGATTGAAGGAATTGGACTTTCAGTTCCCCTTCCTCGACCACCAAAAAAACGCTCTCCATCCAGAAGGAGTGAATCGATTCACCATCAGAAGTTTTGAATACACCATTGTTGTAATATGAAATGTGAGCAGAATCGGTTCCAAGTGTCACTTTAAAATCAGAAAGCGTCCAATCTGTCACTACTATTGAGCCTGTTGCTTCCTCTATGAATTCATGGAATGTTTCTCGGTCGAGATCCAGACCATCTTCAAAGATTTGAAAGTCTTCGGTGGTCACTTTGAAAAAATCATCTTTCTCATATCGATCGACATCCAATAGATAGAAGAACTCTTCGAGTTTTGCGATTGCTGTTTCTTCTGATATTTCATAAGAATAGGCATTCAGACCAATAATCAACGATAGTGCATAGATTAATTTTTTCATTCCTTTACTCTCCTTTTTCTGGATTTTTCATCAAGAAGTATACATTGCAGATAATGACCACCGTCTGCCCGTGTTCCTCTCACAATTTCAAAATTAAAGTCACAATACTGACCAATTGTTTGCTCTATGTTCCAAGCACTGATGGATTCACCACTTGAGACTGCCCAGAGCAAGTCCCCGTTTTCGCACTGTTTTTTAATGGCATCTTTAAAATCATGAAAGTTTTTGCCTTTGATCCAGCAATATTGATTTTGTATGCCATTGTCTTTTTCATCAGCCCAAGCAGGATTAAAGATAAAAAATGAAAGAATCAGGAGAATCATAAAAACAGTAAATGAAATGTTTCTTTTGACCTGTTTTTCATCCAGCTTTTTCATTGAACATATCCTTTGGCAATTACCAAATGAATATCTTGAGTATTAGAAATAGATTCCAATGGATTTTGATTTAGGATGACGAGATCAGCCAACATACCGGCTTCTATTGCCCCCATTTTATCTTCCAAACCAAAGAATTCAGCAGGCGTGATCGTGGCAGACTTCAATACTTCAAGGTTTGATAATCCAGCTTCAGCAAGAAGCTCAAGCTCTTTATGTAAGCTATAGCCCGGTGTGAGGTAACCAATTGGGGTGTCTGTTCCAGCGATGATTTTTACACCTTCTTCATGCATTGTTCTGACAAGTGAAAGACTCCACTCGTCAAATTTCATCGCATTTTCAGTGACATCATTTGCAGAAAGCCGAATTGATCCATCCATCCAATCGTTCTCTGCAGCCTCAGGAAGATCTTTATAGGTTTCTCGCCATTCTGGATCTGCATAAAAACGCCTTGAGTCAAATGTATTAATCGTCAGTGTCGGCGTTTGGAAAACACCATAGGCAGAGAGTTTTTTGATGATTCGAAGACAGCGCACATCATCGGTATTATCAATTGCATAGTATCTTTGAGAAGAATGTATATGCGTTCGAAGTGCTGACCCTGCAATTTTTTCTTCATTCTCAAGATCAGATTGTCTCTCTATCAGAAGATTGTCAGCGTCCTTCGCACAAGCCAGATCCATATTTCTGACATGTTGCATGCCACCAAGCCCAGCCTCTATTGCTTCCTCAAGATCAATACTGAGTGGCACATGTCCGGTTACTCTCAAACCATTCTCTTTTGCGACTTGGAGTAATGTTAAGTATGTTTCTCTCGTCAGCATCTCATATGATTTTAGGAAAGTGACTCCCTCTGCAATCAACCCATCAACGACACCACGTATATTAGAATTCTCATCAATCCCGATGGATAGATTTGGAAAACCAGGCTCCATTCCTTTGTAGACCCTGTCTGCACCATCAATCAATGGACCCGCATAAAAAAGCCTTGGCGTTGTAACTGGATTTTCTTTGATATAGTCCAATGACGGTTTTAGCTCCCTAAGGATAGCTCCTGTATCTCTGATGCTGGTGACACCATTCTTTAAATAAAGATCAAAATGTGTTTTATGATCGATCTCAGGTACAAAAGTGAGATGAACGTGTGCATCCCATAAGCCTGGAATGAGATATTTGCCCGTACCATCTACGCGCTCGAGATTTGAATCACTCTCTCCAATGGATGAATCTAATGTGGATCCTATGGATTGTATTAAGCCATTTTCAATGAAAACAGTTTGCCCATTTCTTACCTCATTTTTTGCATCAATGACGGTGATATTTTCAATCACGATTGCTGAGTGCAAAGAAATGCATTGAAGGCCGATCAATACAGCCAAAAGCCTTATTCCATTTTTCATATCCCCTCCGAAATGACAAAATCTCTCACTGAACAATCATTGATGTGTTTCAATGCCTCTTGATACTCTGAGCCAGCATAGACTGCTTCAGCGATTTCAAAACTTGGAAATTCAACCAAAACAGTTCTTTCAAGTTTTGCATTTTCCTTATTGGTTTGTTGTCCACCTCTGACCAAAAATTTCCCATCGTTTTTTGCAACGATCTCGGTTGCGGCCTTTGCATATAATTCAAAGGCTGCTGGATCATGATATTCGCACCTAACTATCCAGTAACCTTTCATAAGGCCAAACCTCCATGCCATGAATGGCATTTCTAATATCCATACTTAAATTAACACTGCCAACTCGTTCCTCGGTTTCAAGATTAAACAAAGAGATTGAGGAGGGCGATGAACCGATGGCGATATGATTTTCATCAATGACGCACAGGCCTCTTGCAAATCCTTGTCTTGCCACACGACTGTCATCAAAATCCCGATGTGTCAATTCTTCCTCTGGGAATAGTGGCACTCTGAAATTCACCTCTGAGCCATCTCTTTTCACCCATCGCACACAATTGCTTTGCGTGTCATTAAAAAGAACCCCGTCTTTGAATGGCCTCGAGTTGTGTGTTCCCTCAGGCAAACTACAAAATTCTGATGGGTTGAGATCAGTATCCATTCTGATCAAAGCATTGGTTCTCAATCCGCTTGCAAATAACCCCTTTTTTGAGCATCGCACAT
>CACJRN010000007.1 GCA_902595845.1 uncultured Gammaproteobacteria bacterium | reverse complement strand
GAGATGGTATCCAGAACAGTCATTGTAAGATTTCTGTAGTTTTGATTCGTCGTGAGGCTCAAAGAACTATATATAAAATAATCATCTTCATTTACTGGGCTTCTCTTTGGGCTTTCTACTGAAATCTCATAATCAAAAAATGCCGACATCGTCTCAGCTTTCTTAGCCAAGTGATCCATGGCAATGGCTTCGTTGTTTTTATTGATTTCTTGCTGCCTTATTTCTGCTCCAAATAGACTGCCCTGAATTTCTACGTTATCGCCAATGGCTTTAGCAAAGGAAACAAGCTTTCCTTTATTGACAGTGACCTCCATCAAAACTTCTATGATTGGAGGAACGGCAAAATCATTCTCACTCTCAGATATCACCTTAAAATCTTTAATCGTCCCACTCACTAAATTTACATTCTCATTTTTAGTGAGTTGATTATTGAGTGTTGTTAGATTGGTAGAGACGTATTCTCCATATGAGGTTCGGAGTGCATTTCTCTGAGCATCAATTATTGCATTTGCCTTTGAATCGCCTATGCCTTTGACGACAAGAGTTAAGTCCTCTGCTTGTAAAGGGAATGCAAATATTAATAGGTAAATAAGTGAATATATTTTTTGGCTTCTCTTCATTTGATTTATACACTAATCAAATTATTTATTCTGATCAAGAAGAGATAGCTCTTGCTCTAAGTCCTCAAAATTCGTAAAAATATTTTTTGTATAATCTTTTCTGAAGGACTCCCAATCAATAATCTCATTGATACCCTTGTTGATGACTCTCTGCTCAGGCTTTTTCTTAGGATAAATATCCATATCTTTGGTGTAGAAAACACAAATATCAATTGGAACTACCCTATCCATGTCCCAATCATATTTAAAGTTACAGTAGATTGTGGCATCGAACTTTCTCCAGGGCTTTCCTGGGATATTATCAGGGCCCTCACCTCCTCTCCAGTCATGGGTGTTTACTCTGAACAAAAACCTAAGGGATAAATTATATTCTTCTTCAATTTCACTAATCTTAGTTGAGAATTCAATTGTTGGATCTTCACCTGAATCTGTTGAGAGTTTTTTTATTTTTTTAAAATCTTCAAACTCAGAAATTAAGACATCCAAGCTGCCTAAATCATAAGCCCAATAATTTGTATACAAAGGAGATTTTTCATCTGGATATAAAACTACACTGTCATTCTCTTGATCAATAAATACAACGTCATATGAAACATGGTCAGGAAATTTTCTATTTTTCCAAACTTTGCTCCTTTCTGATGTCTTAACATCAATTAAATGAAGCTTTGTAGTCTTGATCTCAAAGTCTCTGCCAAACTTGTTTACTCTTTTGAAATCTATTTGATGATCTATGCAAAATTTTTGGAAAATGAATTCTCCAAGGGGTCCTTTTAGTTTTGTTTCGATTACCATTTTAAATGAGTATATAGTTGGCTATGGTCTGGCGGAGTGGACGGGATTCGAACCCGCGACCTCCTGCGTGACAGGCAGGCATTCTAACCAAGCTGAACTACCACTCCGTAATCGACCTAAACGTATCAAGATGACACAGTTTAGAAATCATAGTTTATCTGTCAATAATTTATTACAGTAAATCATAATTTAATTATCTCACATGTATCTAAAATAAGCTTAATTATCAATTTCAGAATCAATTATGAAACGTCAGTCATTGTTTAAAATTCATCGTTGGATTGGCCTTGCGGCTGCACTATGGTTATTCCTCTTAGGTATCACAGGTATATTCTTAGATCACGATGAATGGCGGTGGCTGAGACAAACAGAAGTTCCAGAAAGTTGGCTCTCATCATCTATGATGAGATACCTCCCAGCCACAGTGATGCGTTTTGTTGCCGTTGATAAGAATGACTCAGATAGTTGGTTAGGCGGATCAGAAAGAGGTCTCTGGTCAACAAAAGATAGAGGTATAAATTGGGAAAAATTAGAATTCCTAAATGGCCAACATCCGCAAGTGACTCGTTTTGCAAAAATAAATATAGATTCTCAACAGGTCATCATTTTAGCCACAGATGATGGTTTGTGGATCATGAACGGTTTTGGTTCAGAAATACAAAGGCTTGCTCTCAAAGGAAGATTCATCAACATGGTCTCTCCAGGTTCACAAAGTGATGAAATCATTGGTGTTTTGAATTTTGAAAGAATATTTCGAATGAATATCAATCAACCATCAGATATAGAATTCATTGACCTTGATGAAATAGCTATCACAGGATTGCCAGAAAATGTAACGATGTATAAATTTCTTTTTGATCTTCATTTTGGTTATGGCATTTTCTCAAGACAGTTTTCCACATGGATCAATGATTTTGGCGGTATCGCGTTAATGATTCTCTCCATGACCGGTTTTCTCAGCTGGTATTACCAAAGAAAATGGCGGAAAAATAAGGACAAAGCACCTTCAAAGGAAAGGAGAGTCCTATTATCAACGTCATTCTATAGAATGCATGCGCCCATCATTGGAATCCTTGGAATCATCCCGATACTCTATCTATCGGTCACTGGGATCCTTTTTAATCACATCCTGACATTCATAAATTGGGGTGAAAAAATAGATATCGATCGATCAGATTTACCTTATGTGTGGAGATATGAATCACTAAAAGGTGAGATTGACCAGGTCGTTACTTATCCGGATAATCCAGAAAAAATGAGCATCTCAACCAGATATGGTGTTCTCCATACCAAAGATGGTGGAAAGAATTGGGTAAGAGATCCGATAACTGGTTCAGAGAGAGGTCAGTTATTCAGAACGGACGATCATGTTTTTTATAGCAATAATCTTCGACAATTTTTTACCAAGAAAGATGGGGATGAAAAATGGCAGCCTATGTCAGGCATCCCGACAATCGTTTATGATGCTGAATTTTTCGATCAAGGCCTGATGATTAAAAATAGTCGCGGATTCTTCCGAGAAAAAGAAAATTATGATTTTGAAATGGATGAAATGAAACATCCTGATTTAAAAGCAGCTACGCTCTACCTTTTCATGATTGAGATCCATACCGGAAATGCTATACACCCTCAGTTTAAATGGATCAGTGATATCTTCACAATCATGGGCATCATCATGGTCATCACAGGACCAATTCTTTGGTGGCGAAGAAAGTGGTAAATGTCTAATTTGTTAATTTCTTTTTGTTATTAAAATAGATTACGAATCCAGAAAGGAGCCATAAGATCACAATGAATCCAAAAAAGGACATTAAGAAGCCGCCAATTGATCCAAAATACTTTCCACTGTGTATTGGCAATAAGTAATTCCTGACTCCATCCCCTTTGCTTGTCTTTCCAGCTGCATATATCCCGACAACATCTCCAGATGAGCCCTCAATGACAACATCTTGTCTGAACATCTGCTGATCAAAAAAAGCAAACCAATAATTTGGACTATGATCACCAGCATAAGAATATGCACTCAGATGAAATCTTTCAGGGATAACTGATCTTGCTTTAATGAGTGCAGTATCTGGATCGACGATTGAAGACATGTTGTGCATATGTCCTGCTTCCATATGATCGGTTTTCATCATATTTGCAAAGACCGATAAATTATCACCTCGATCTTGCCAATGAACATAACTCATCGCAATTCCACTCAATGAGGTGACTATCAGAAAGAAAGATGCAATAAAACCCAGACTTCGGTGAAGTCTATTGATTACTGGCAAATGCTTTGCAGTGGCTCTGGTTCTATAAAAAAGATAAATCCCAGAAATGCTCATCAAAACAGTAGCCAAACCTAAAATAAATACAACATAAAAACCGGCTTCACCAAACACTATCCAACGATGAAGGACTGTCATGGTTCCTATCCAGCCTGATCCTGCAAGCGGGTGTTCATCAAGTATCTTTTGCTGATATTGATCATAGTTAACAAATAGACTTGATTCATGCAGGTTTTCAGGATTCCTTCCACCCATTAATATGTAAGCTGTACTTTCTCGATTCGGAGGAGGCACCATAACATGAGCAATATTGAACTCGGGCTCTAGCTCTCTCATTCGTTCTTTGATCTCAGTTGGGCCTGCTGGTTCTCTATTTACCTCAACTTTATAGTGGTCAGGATTCGACCACTGCATGAGCAATCTGCTTTCTTGTGCGATGCTTCCAGATGTGATTTGGAACACAATAAATAAACCCAGAATAAATGCTAGCCAACGATGTATAACCTTAATTGTCTTCCCTTTCACTATTTGTGTCCCCTATAATGAGTGAATACCTAATTATATTTTTTATCAGTTTTATGACAACAACAACAGTAGAAGAAAACAGCATTAGCTGGAAATGCAAGCATACTTGGAAAAGAGCTTCTGTAAATACACTCTGGTGCCTTCTAGGCTGCTCCATTGGTGATTTTGGAACAATCTATTTCTTTCAGGTAACTGGAAATCCTTGGGATTTCTCAGTGCTTTTGATCATGAGCTTGGCAATCATGAATGGGCTTATCACGTCGATCATGCTTGAAACTTTTATACTTTCAAGACAAATGGTCCTAAAAGAAGCCTTCAGAGTTGCTATTGGTATGTCTCTGATCTCTATGATTGCGATGGAAGCAGCCATGAATATCACTGATGTGATCTTGACTGGAGGCGCAATGCTGACATGGTGGGTCATCCCATTCATGCTCCTAGCTGGCTTCATAACACCATTGCCATATAACTATTATCGACTAAAAAAATACGGCAAAGCCTGTCACTAGAACTTTAGGAGTCTTCAAATGAGATTATTAATTATTTTATCAGTGCTATTTTCACCATTGAGTTTTGCAGGTCATCACGCTGAATCAAAAGATAATCAAATCATTTTTCTACTAGATCTTGAGGTGATTGAAGGCAAAGAAAGTCAAGTGGATGATCTGATTGATAGACTGGTTGATAATGTCAAAAAAACTGAACCAGATACGATTGCATATGAATATTATGCCTCATCCAAAGACAGAATTTTTCTATACGAAGTTTATAAAGATCATGATGCGGCAGAGTATCATGTGGACAGCTTTATGCAGGGTGATCTAATGCCAATATTCGTTGATACTTTTAAAGTTGTTACATTTGAAGTACTTGGTACGACAACCGATGAACTCAAAGAAAAGATGAAAGATTTTACTCAAGACCATCGTCCGAAAACAGATGGTTTTAAAAGATAAAAATCTCTATGTAAGCATCATATAAACTTTTCTAATTGTCTCTTTGACTTCAGCTGTTCCTTTCCAGCCTTTGGGAAAAACAAAACTATCCCCTGCTTTTACTTCTGTAACTTGGCCTGAATCCGATGTAAGGACCCAATGTCCTTTGAGGATGTGGCAAAATTCAGTGACATCGAGATCTAATTTCAATACACCAGGCTCACATTCCCAAGTGCCTGCAAAGATATCCTCGCGATCAAGAAATCCTGAATCCATTTGTTTTGGAAGCTCACCTATTGGCTCTCCAAATGACTCTGCTTCCTTCAGATCATCTAAATTGACACACTGATGTTGTGATTTAATTTCTGGCATTTTAGTTTCTCCTTCTTAATTTAAATGAATTAATGGCTGTGGAGTTCACCATCGCCATGTCTGTGCATCTTGGACGCTTCTGATAAAGTTTTTTGTAGTTCTGACATAGAATCATTTGTCTCCAGATCTTCTGCTGATTGATCATACTCCCAATCCTCATGAACATGAGTGTGAGCATCTTCATTGAATGGGAATTCTTCGACATATGTGCTGTGTTGATAGCCATGTAATTGCATATTCAGAAGAAAGAATCCAGCCAACATCAATAGAACATTCGAAGCATTACTGAGTCTTTGAAATGACTCCATTTTTCTCCAAGAAGAAAGAAAAATAAGCATGATACTCAGAGCAGCAATCTGTCCGAGCTCAACACCCACATTAAAGGAGAGAATTCTTAATACCAACCCTTCATCTGCCAGTGGCAACATTTGTAGTCTCGTTGATAAACCAAATCCATGTATAAGCCCAAAAGCAAAAACCATCCCTAGCAGGTTTGGTGAATTCGTATTTAGATACCGCTTAAATCCATCAAGATTATCAAAAGCCTTATAAATTACCGTTAAGGCTATAACCGCATCAATAAGATAGTAATTGGCTTGAATTTCATAAAGGGTTGCAAAAACAAGTGTTATGGAATGACCAATGGTAAAGGCAGTAATGAATTTAACGATTTCCTTAAAGCTGGTGATAAAAAAGATCACACCAAATAAAAAAAGCAGGTGATCGTAACCAGTGATCATGTGGGTTGCGCCCAACTCTACATATTCCCAGTTACTTGCCTCAAGTGCTTTTGCTTTATCTGCCTCGGACATGCCATGGGCAAGAATATTAGGAGTTGACAATAAGCAAATTAAAGCAAAAAAGATTTTTTTCATAATGTCCTCATAGAGAAGAATGGTGGTGGGTGCTGACGGGATCGAACCGCCGACATTCGCCTTGTAAGGGCGACGCTCTACCAGCTGAGCTAAGCACCCATGCTCCTTAATGACGTTGTATATTATCCCAGTTTAGAAAAGATAACATCATAATTTCTCATTGCTTATTTCGGACAATATTTCTTGCATATGCTCTCCTCTCTCAGGTACTTTACCGATTTTCTGATTGGATTCTTTGTCAAAACGAGGTGAGGGTGCAGCCTGAATGAGTCCATCCTTCTCTACCCATGTCTCTCTATGACTCAGATGTGGATCTTTCATAGAGCTTATTGGATCTAAAACCGGTCCAACACAAGCATCAGAATGATCGAATTCATTGGCCCACTCTGCTAAGGATTTTTCTAAGAACATGGCCTCAAGGGTTATGATCATCTCTGGCCAATTTTCAGTATTGAGTTGATTTTGGAATAATGGATTCTCAGATAGTCCCATCTTTTCTAAGAATTCTTGATAAAACTTTAGCTCTAAACACTGAACAGACATCCATAGACCATCCGATGTCTTGTAACATCTACTCCACGGTGGACCATCCAATAGGCTTCCGCCTCTTTCTGTGCTAAACATTCCAGTATTCTGCAATGACATAAATAAGTTCATCATATGAGCAGAGCCATCAACTATAGCTGCATCTATAACAGTTCCCTTCTTTGATTCTTTTGAGTCCAATAATGCCGAGAGAATACCTATTACTAGATATAATGCTCCACCTCCAACATCACCAACCAATGCAGGAGGTGTAAATGGTGGTGTCTCAGGATGGGACGCATACCAAAGGGCACCTGATAGACCAATATAATTTAAGTCATGGCCTGCTTGTTTGGACCTTGGGCCAGATTGTCCCCAACCGGTCATTCGACCATATATGAGCGAAGGATGCTCTTCCATTAATTCATCCGGTCCCAAACCCAGATTCTCCATTACGCCTGGTCTAAAACCTTCTATTAAAGCGTCAGAACTGTATATGATCCTTTTAGCTAACTCTAGATCTTTAGGTTCTTTTAGATCCAGTTCTATTGAGCGCTTGCCCCGATCTAGTAAATTTTTTGGATTTGAGAAAGATGTTTTATTTTTTCGATGAATTACGATCACATCTGCACCGAGATCAGATAGCATCATACCTGCAAAAGGTGTTGGTCCCAGCCCCTCGATTTCTATAATTCTTATACCATCAAGCATAAGTGAATACGGTATCAGATTTTATTATATAAGGATAAAAAAAAGGGGCTTTGCAGCCCCTTTAAAAACGTGATGTTTATTCTTAGTTACAAGCATCCTTAAGAGCTTTACCAGCCTTAAATTTAGGCACATTGCTTGCTTTAATTTGGATTGTTTCACCAGTTGCAGGATTACGTCCAGCTCTGGCTGCTCTGTGGCTTACAGAGAAAGTACCAAAACCAACTAATGCACAAGATCCACCGCTTGCAAGTTCACCAGCAATTGCTGATGTAGTTGCGTCAATGGCTCGTCCAGCATCTGCTTTAGAGAGTCCTGTGCTTGCTGCTACTGCATCAATAAGTTCACCTTTATTCATGTTGTTACATCCTATATATGTTTTTTTATTAAATCCTCTGAAAACTAGTGTTTACCGAAGATCCCCTGTTCAAAGTTTTTAATCACCTGGAACATACAATTTATACCAGTCCTTTGAAACCCTTGTCAATAAAGGGTTTCAATATTTTTCTACTAATTAATGGGGTAGATTCTTTTCTGAAGTAGGCTTAGACTTCGCTGATTGCCTTGATTTTGAACCCTCAAGCTTGATTTCTGGCATCCTTTCAAGTGCAATTTCTAGCACTTGATCAATCCATTGAACTGGAATAATTTCAAGCTTATCCTTGATATTCTTTGGTATCTCAGTGAGGTCCTTCTTGTTCTCTTCTGGAATGATGACAACCTCGATACCACCTCTATGTGCTGCGAGTAATTTCTCTTTTAATCCACCGATTGGAAGTACCTCACCTCTGAGCGTGATCTCTCCTGTCATAGCAACGTTTGCTTTTACAGGAATATCGGTCAAAGAGGAGATTAGAGCAGTGCACATTCCAATACCTGCACTCGGCCCATCCTTAGGCGTGGCGCCCTCTGGGACGTGAATATGCATATCCATTTTCTGATGAAAATCCTCTTTTATACCTAGTGCTTTGGAACGGCTTCTGACAACAGTTGTAGCTGCTTGAATTGACTCCTTCATGACATCACCAAGCTGTCCTGTATTGATTAACTTGCCTTTACCTGGAATCGCTGTTGATTCAATTGTTAGCAATTCTCCGCCCACCTGAGTCCAAGCTAAACCAGTCACTTGACCGATTTGATTATCTTTCTCAGCAATGCCATATTTGAATTTTTGAACGCCAAGATATTTTTCAAGGCTACCTGGTCTAACATGAACTGTTTCATCTTTAGACTTCATCACCAATGATTTCACTACTTTCCTGGCAATTTTTGCGATTTCACGATCCAAGTTTCTGACTCCTGCTTCACGGGTATAGTGACGAATAATTGAGAGAATTGCGCTATTTGTGATTTTAATCTCAGAATCTTTGAGACCATTTGCTTCTGTTTGCTTCTTCACTAAATACTTCTCAGCGATATTCATTTTTTCATCTTCTGTATAACCCTCTATGCGAATGACTTCCATTCTATCCAATAAAGGTGGGGGTATATTAAGAGTGTTGGCTGTACAAATAAACATTACATCAGAGAGATCAAAATCAACTTCCATATAGTGATCATTGAAAGTCGTGTTTTGCTCTGGATCTAGAACTTCTAAAAGCGCAGAAGATGGGTCTCCTCTAAAATCCATCGACATTTTATCAATCTCATCAAGAAGAAAAAGTGGGTTCCTTACTCCTACTTTATTTAGATTCTGCATGATCTTTCCTGGCATGGCTCCGATGTAAGTTCTTCTGTGACCTCTGATCTCCGCTTCATCTCTTACACCACCAAGAGACATTCTTACAAATTTCCTGCCGGTTGCTCTCGCAATACTTGCTCCCAATGAGGTTTTTCCAACTCCTGGTGGACCTACCAAGCATAGTATTGGCCCTTTGAGTTTTTTCACTCTTTTTTGGACAGCTAGATACTCGATAATCCTTTCTTTGACTGTTTTAAGTCCATAATGATCCTCATCTAGAATTTCATGTGCCTGGTCCAATGATACTTTTGCTTTTGTTTTCTTTTTCCATGGTGCAGAAACCAAAACATCAAGAAAGTTTCTAACCACAGTTGCTTCTGCTGACATGGGAGACATCATTTGAAGTTTTTTGAGTTCTGATGATGCTTTTTCATCAGCCTCTTTTGTCATTCCTGATTTCTTAATCTTTTCTTCAAGTTCATCAAATTCATTATTGGCATTATCTAAATCACCGAGCTCCTTTTGGATCGCTTTCATCTGCTCATTTAGATAGTACTCTTTCTGGCTCTTTTCCATCTGATCTTTAACACGACCTCTCACTTTCTGCTCAACTTCAATCATGTCTATTTCAACTTCTATCAGGCCAATGACATATTCAAGTCTCTCTTTGATGTTGATTTGTTCCAAGATCTTCTGCTTCTCATCAAGCTTCAATGACATATGGGCCACTATGGTATCTACCAATCTTCCGCTTTCTTTGATACTTGCAAGAGTATTCACTACCTCAGCTGGGACTTTTTTAGTAATTCGCACATAACTCTCTACCTGCGAAATCATCGTTCTTCTTAATGCCTGTATATCCTTATCACTTTCATCACCAAACTCATCTAGTGGGCAATAGTCTGCCTTAAAATATTCATCTGAACGGATGTCCAAAAGATCAACCCTTGATACGCCCTCTACAAGCAACTTAACTGTCCCATCTGGCAATGTCACCAATTGCAAAATATTTGCAAGTGTACCAACCGTATTGACGTCTTTAATTGATGGATCATCAATATCAGATCTTTTTTGTGATGAGAGAAGAATCTTCTTATCGTCGCTCATGGCTTCTTCTAAAGCGAGTTTTGATTTCTCTCTGCCGACAAATAGAGGGATTACCATGTGTGGATAAACGACGACATCTCTAAGGGGCAGAAGAGGCTTATCCATTACAACGTCTAATGATATGTTTTCTTTGTTTTCAACCATGTTCAATCTTCTTTTCTCATCATAATTTATTTATATGGCCAAAAATAGCTTTTTCAAGCCTTCATTCAGGTTATTTGATATCGCGGCTAATTAATTACTTTGTGCCAGTTCTTTTGGCAGGCTCTGTTTTGATTTTTTCCTTCTTACTTGATAGCTCAGAGTCATTAGATATAACAACAAATGGTTTCGATTTATTCACGACAAACTGCTCATTTACAACCACTTTATCTAATTTCTTTTCGTGAGATGGGATCTCATACATTGTATCGAGTAATGTCTCTTCCAGAATGGTTCTGAGCCCTCTGGCACCTGCTTTTCTCAACATTGCTAGTTCAGCAATCTTGATTAACGCTTCTGGAAGGAATTCTAGTTTTGTATCTTCCATAGAAAAAAGTTTTTGATACTGCTTTATTAAAGCATTCTTTGGTTCAGTTAGAATCCTTACCAATGCTTCTTTATTCAGTTCATGGAGAGTTGAAACGATTGGTAATCGCCCAACAAATTCAGGAATCAAGCCATATTTAATTAGATCTTCTGGCTCAACCTTCTCAAATGTTTCACCGAGATCTATTTGCTCTTCTGAATCTTTAACCTCAGCAAGAAAACCAATGCCAGATTTATTGGTTCTGTACTCAATGACTTTTTCTAGACCGGAAAATGCACCACCACAGATAAATAGAATGTTTGAAGTATCAACCTGAATGAATTCCTGCTGAGGATGCTTTCTACCGCCTTGAGGAGGAACGGATGCTGTAGTCCCTTCAATCAATTTTAATAAGGCTTGCTGAACACCTTCTCCAGAAACATCGCGAGTGATCGATGGATTGTCAGTTTTCCTTGAGATCTTGTCTATCTCATCGATATATATAATCCCTTTCTCAGCTCTCTCTACATCATAATCACAATTCTGTAGAAGCTTCTGTACGATGTTCTCAACATCTTCTCCTACATACCCTGCCTCAGTCAGTGTTGTCGCATCAGCAATTGCAAATGGAACATTTAATATGCGTGCTAGTGTTTGCGCCAGTAGCGTTTTACCTGATCCAGTGGGTCCAATCAGAAGAATATTACTCTTACCAACCTCGACATAATCATCATCTCTTGGTTTTGGTTTATCCTGTAACCTTTTGTAGTGATTATAGACAGCTACCGATAGGACTTTCTTCGCGATATCTTGATCAATAACATAGTCGTCAAGCATCGATTTAATTTCTTTGGGCTTGTAGAGAACAAGGTCTTGATTTTCCTCATCACCACTGAGCTCTTCCTCTATGATGTTGTTACAAAGGTCAACACACTCGTCACAAATATAGACAGACGGGCCAGCAATCAATTTTCTGACCTCATTTTGCCCTTTGCCACAGAACGAACAATAGAGAATCTTATTCTCTTTGCTTCCAGTGCCTTTTTTGTCTTTATCAGCCATTTTATTCTAGAGCCTCACTTCTTTCTTCAAGGATCTGATCAATTAGACCATAATCTAATGCAGATTTTGCATCCATGAAGTTATCTCTGTCAGTGTCTTTTGCAATTTGCTTTTCAGTTTTGCCAGTGTGTTTGGATAATATTGAATTAACCAACGATTTCATCTTGAGAACCTCTTTAGCATGAATATCAATGTCACTCGCCTGACCCTGAAAACCAGAGATTGGCTGATGAATCATCATTCTTGAATTAGGCAAAGAAAAACGTTTTGATTGTGCTCCGCCAGCTAAAAGTATGGCACCCATACTGGCCGCTTGACCAACGCAAATTGTGCTCACATCAGGTTTAATGAATTGCATGGTGTCATATATCGATAATCCTGATGTAATTGATCCCCCAGGAGAATTTATATACAAGTAGATGTCTTTATTGGGATTCTCACTTTCGAGAAATAACATTTGTGCAATGATCAGATTTGCCATGTGGTCTTCAATCGGTCCAACAGCAAATATGACGTTGTCTTTGAGCAGTCTTGAAAAGATATCAAACGCCCTCTCTCCTCTTGGGGTTTGCTCAACTACCATAGGTATTAGACTGTTTATTTCTTCATTCATTTTGATGCTTGGTTGTTAATGAGTTCCTTAAATTCTATATCTTTATCTTTAAATGTTGTTTTATCTATTAACCAATCTACCACTTGGTCTTCCATAACCATAGATCTTAACTGATCCATTAGTTCAGGCGTTTGCTCATACATTTTCTTAATCTCATCCCCATTAGGATATGCATTCGTTATTTCACCAAGTTTAGTTTTCACCCTTTCTTCATCGAGCTTCATCTCTCTGGAGAGAACCAACTCATTGACAAGCAAACCTAGGTGAACTCTCTCGGTTGCAATTTGATTAAAGTTTTCTAATTCTGGTGCCTTAGATTCATCTTCAACGCCTGATCTTTTCATCCAATCCTTCTGCATTGAAGTTGCTTCATTTCTAACCATCACCTCAGGAATCTTGATCTGATTTTTTTCTCTTAGATAATTCATCAATCCAATTCTGACTTGTTCCTTAATCTTTACATCTTTCTCTTTTTCCATGCTGTCAGATATTTCTTTGACCAAATCATCATATTTCCCACTCTCAATGCCAAAACCTTTGACAAAGTCTTCTGTTACCTCAGCTAATGTCAACTCTCTCACTTCTTTTACTTTGACATTGAAGTTGGCAGTTTTACCAGATAAATCAGGTTGATGGTATTCTTCAGGAAATGTGACCTCAAAATCTTTTTCATCATTTGGCTTTGAATCTTTTAATGCCTCTTCGAATTCAGGCAGCATTTGCCCACCGCCTAGCTGCATTACAAAATCTTCAGCGCTTCCTCCTTCAAAAACCTCTCCATCCAAAGTGCCTTTAAAATCGATCAAAAGTTGATCTGTATCTGTTGCATTCCTTTCTACAGATTTCCACTCGCCCCTCTGCTTTTGAAGATTTTCAACCATTTCATTGATGTCACTTTGTTTTACCGTTGCAGATGGTCTCTCAAGTTTAATCTTGTCCAGTCCTTTTAATTCAAATTCAGGAAAAATCTCAATATTTGCAGTGTATTTGAAGTCACTTCCATCTACGAATTGATCAATACTGACTTCAGGAGGACCAGCAGGTTTTAGTTCTTTTTCTGTAATGGCTTCAGCATATGATGATTCGAGCACATCGCTCAGTATTTCCTGATTGACCTGATTACCATATTGACTTTGAATTATATTGATTGGGGCTTTTCCGGGTCTGAAGCCTGGAAGCTTTGCAGTTTTTGCAATCTGTTCAAAACGTTGCATCTTCTTTGCTTCCACAAGAGATGCAGGCACTGAGACCTTCACTTCCCTTTTTAAATCTTTTTGTTTTTTTACTTTTACAGTCAGTCCTGCCATTTATCTATCACCTTATTAATGGTGGGAAAGGAGAGACTCGAACTCTCACGGGTTGCCCCACTGGATCCTAAATCCAGCGCGTCTACCAATTCCGCCACTTTCCCATGAAGAATTGTTTAAGGCGGGTGATTATACAATAAATCTAAGAAATTTAACCAGTTCTGATTCAATCATCAGAAACGTGAAAAAAAATAAAAAAAAGCCGCCGATAAAGGCGGCTTTCTTTATTTCTAACAAACGAACTTAGAATTGGTACTTAAGTCCCATTTGTATTTGCCATCTGGACTGTCCAGAGTTATCTCTGATGAAATAACTATCATCTGGATCCACGCCTCTGATGATGAATCGACCTTGATCGTCGGTACCGTTAACAAGTATTTGTCTACTGTTGTTGTAGTTGTACTCATATACGTGACCATCTTCGTCATCAAGCATATTCAAGACATTAAGAAGGTCTAAGAAGAATATGAACTTATGACCATCCATTGGGCTTGGTAGCTCTTGAGTGACTCTTACATCAAGCCTGCTGTACCCAGGAGTTGTGAACGCATTTCTTGGGGCATAGGTTCCTTTGTATTGTGCAAGCGGTCCACTGTTGATGTGAGCCATGACTTCTGCGGCTGCATCAGCACTCGTAAATACTACATTAGGATCATTTGCGCCAGAAGGAACATACGCAAGACTATAATCAGCATAGAACTTACTGTAACAACGTCCACTGCTTCCTTCACAACCACCAACTGGTCTATATGAAGGCTCATCGAATGTAATACTGTAAGGCTCTCCAGATTTTCTAACATAAATTGCTGAAATTCTGGTCTCATTATCTCCAAAGAACATTTTCCTGTATTCAAGACCAGCTATGATCTTTCTAGAAGTCATAAAAGATGATCTTGCTGCAGGTACATTTTCACCATCCCAACGCTGTGTATATCCATAAGATGATTCAGCTTGTGATGATGTCAATGCATACACATCTTCAGCATCAACTGATGCCCATGAAGCAAAGTAGCTAAAGCCATTATCAAATGACTTTCTGATCGAAGCAGACCATGCTTCAGCACCACCTTCATCGGTGTTTGTGAGTAAATAGTCACCCGGGCCATGAGAGTAACGACCTCTACCATCAGCCAGATAACCTTCTAGCTCCATACCAAGTTCTCTATAGAAAACACCTTCATTGGTACTGTCTTTGTTGTACTCAAGTGTGAGTTCATATCCGCCCTCAGTTGTGATATCAAGTGCGATATTTCCTCTCCAACTACTCGGCGCCTCAAAGTCAGGATCTGTGGTTTGTGCATCATTGAAGTAAGGAGATGATGGAATACAGTAATCACTGGTTGGTCCAACCCAGAAAAAGGTCGGATCTCCAGCTGGCATTGGGCCAACTGTTCCGCCACATCTGAATGAAGGAAGAGTGTCATCCCATCCATAAATTCTCCAATAGTCAGAAGCTCCTCCAGAACGACTGTATGCATTTCCATACCAGACATTTGGAATACGACCCATGAAGAGTCCATACCCACCTCTGATTTCAGCACTGATGACTCTATCGACATTACCAAAAAGAGACTCAGACGCATCGTAGTTAAACCCAATTCTTGGTTGAACAACGCTCATATCAAACCTTTGAGCATTGCTGAAACCATTTCTGGCAACAAATTTAGGGTTCTCTCTTGGCGCATCTGGTGTTTCAACATTGTCATATCTCACACCAACATTTAAGGTTAAATCACCTAAATAGATCTTATCGCCAATATAAAGAGTTGTTTTTTCTAGATTGAAATTTGCTGCAACAGGATCAACATCCAGTATACCTCCTTGAGGAACATGAGCTCTCAAATAGCTGTATGTGCCTGCTTCATAGTCCGCAATTGAATCAAATCTGACTTCACCGTTGTATCTTGAGATGAATAGGTTATAAAGACTGGTGTCTTCAAAATCAATACCTGCAGTCACAACGTGATTCCCAAGATCATAAGTCGCCTTGAAGCTGATGTAATCTGATTTAGTCTCAATTTTATTGGCTGCTCTATAACGCTCACCACCGAGTCGAATATTGTCGTCTCCAACTTCGACTGTCATCTCAGGAATAGTTAGTCCTGGTGAATAAGGATCACTCAAGTATTCGTATGTAGAGTATCTAACCTTTGTTGAAAGCCGATCATTCCAATCGCTGTAAAGCGTGATTGAATTTCTTTCAATTTCCGGAGCATAGTAAACCCAGTTACTACTGAATCGGTTGTAACCTCCTGCTGGAAGGCTGTCTTCATCACTTTGATATAGGAAAACCGCTCTATGCATATCATTGATATTTGCATTCAATTTTATGATGGTTTTCTCACCAGTCTCTGGAGCTGTAAATCCAGTGAATTGGCCTGGATCAAATCCATATCGATCTTTACTGATTCTTACCAACTCAGCGATATCAGCTTCAGTTGCACTTTCAGCTTTATTTGGGAAATTGCTGTCAGCAGCACCGTATAAAGCAGGAAGACCTGATTCAAACTCTTCGTAACCTACGAAAAAGAATAGCTTGTCTTCAATGATTGGCCCACTGAAAGTAAAACCTTTGGTCTCTTCAGAGAATTCTGCAAAATCTTGACCAAAAAGTTCACCGACATCATCTTCATCACGCTCAATGAAGAATACGCTTCCGTGGAAATCATTGGATCCCGATTTTGTAACTGTTGCAATCGATCCGCCCGTTGTATTCCCTCTTGAAACATCATAAGGGGTAATATCGACTGAAATCTGATCTACAAATTCCATACTGATTGGATTTCTCATGCTACCAAATCCATTGTCATTCAAGCCAAATGGATCATTAAAGCTGACTCCATCTACAGAGAAGTCGTTGAAACGCTCGTGAGCACCCATTACTGTGATTGAGCTATTTTTGCTGTTCTCAGTATTGATACTGACTCTTGGATCAAATTTTGCATAATCAGCTATGGATCTGTTGATTGTTGGTACACCAGCAATCGCATCTTCTCCAAGAGAGATGCCTCCGCCCATTCTGATCATTCCACTCGTTGCTGAAGCAGTTACACCAATTTCCTCCATGTTGTTGGAAACCAAAGTAATTTCTATAGCAGCAGTCTTATTTAAGACTAGGTATAGGCCAGACTGAGACTGTGTTTGATAACCTGAAGCGCTTGCATTGATCTCGTATGGACCACCAATTAGCAAGTCAGAAACAAAAAATAGGCCATCTTCATTGGCAGTTCTAGTTTTTGTTGTACCTGTTGGTACGTGTGTCACTGTAACTTCAGCTCCAGAAACATTCACAATACCTCTTATAGACGAAGTGGTTTCCACTTCAGCAAAAGTCGATGTTGAGAATACAAATAGAGCAGAGAGTACAAATGCATATAGTTTTCTAGGCATTTTATTCCTCATTTACTTAGTAAATTTCTTTATTTTAAACATGTTTATGGGCATTGCTGCCCGATTAATCAAATGCTAAAACTATTCCCTTGTTATTACAAGATGATTACGAATTCACAAATTTATATTCATATTTTGAAAATGGATTTATTGTTTAAATCAGTACCCTAATATTCAGTTCTAAAATATTGAAAATGAAGAAATAATATTTTCAGGTCATGATGTTTGCAATCGTGTATTTGCCATCAAATATTCCATAGTTTTGATGACACTGTTACAAAAAAACAACAAAATAATGTTTCACAAAAATTTTTAGCGCAAGATTTAGATTTTCTTGCAAATAAAAACGGGGATGTTTCTATTCGTTACTTTTTGATAATTCTCATATCCAGGATATGCCTCTATGATGGTAGGCCATAGATCATTCTTTTCATCATTGGATAACTCTATTGCTCTCATTTTGAATATATCTGAGAAAACTTGCATCTCAATTTCTGGATTCTCTTTGAGATTGTAATACCAAAGCGGATTCGTCTTTGCTCCTCCCTGTGAAGCGACAAGTATGTAATCATCTCCATGCGGAATTGTAAGCAAGGCAATAGTAATTATATTGCCTGTTCTTCTTCCCTTCACTTTCATCAAACAAAACGGCAATCCATTGTATTGCCCGATGAATCTTCCATCATATTTTTCATAAATCCAAATATGAAATCGATTCAAAGACTTGATTAGCGGTTTAAATAATTCAGGTTTTCGCCATGGATACATATGTATAGATGTTATCAACTTGATATTTGATGCACCACATATAAGATACAAAGAATGAGTAAGAATAATGAAATTAGATCAGCTGGGCTTAAAGTCACTCACGCAAGAAAGAGGATTCTAGAGGTCCTAGAGACAAGCAAAAAGTCTCACTTGAGTGCTGATGATATCAACAAGATCCTTATAAAAAATAATGATGAGGTTGGCGTTGCAACAGTTTATCGCGTTCTAAATCAATTCGTCGATGCAGGCATATGCATCAAACATAACTTTGATTCAGGCCAAGCTGTTTTTGAGCTCACACCTTCGCATCACCATGATCATATGGTTTGTGTCAAAACTGGAAAAGTCATTGAGTTTGAAGATGAATTAATCGAGGAAAGGCAAGATCAATTAGCCAAGCAAAATGGATATAGAATTGTAGATCACTCTCTAGTGCTATTCGTAGAACCAATCGACGATTAGAAAAGTCCTTGAATCAGTCCCTCATCATCTACATCGATACCCTCTGATGCAGGCACCCTTGGCAGGCCTGGCATTGTCATAATTTCACCGCAAACAACCACAATAAACTCAGCGCCAGCGGATAGTCTTACTTCTCGAATGGGGACGTCATGACCTGATGGAGCACCCATCAGCAATGGGTCCGTTGAAAAGCTATACTGAGTTTTTGCCATGCAAATTGGGTACTCACCAAATCCATCATCTTCTAATTTCTTAAACTGATTTCTTACCTTTTTATCTGCAATGATTTCTGAGGCACCATATATGTTTTTTGCAATGAATTGGGTCTTATCCCATAGAGACATTTTATTGTCATACAAAGGTTTGAAATCAGAAGAATTAGAGTCAGCAATTTTAACAACCTCTTCTGCTAGTTCTGATGCACCTTTGCCTCCTTTTTCCCAGTGAGATGAAATTCTGCACTCAACACCAATCTCCTTACAATATTGAATTATCGCAGCATGTTCATCTTTTGTATCGGTCACATAGTCATTGATCGCAACCATCACAGGGACTCCAAACTTCTTGATATTTTCAATGTGTCTTTTGAGATTCTTACAACCTTTGGTTACTGCATCTACATTCTCTGCACCAAGGTTATCCTTTGTCACGCCACCATGCATTTTTAAAGCTTTTGTGGTTGCCACCAGAACAACTGCGTCTGGTTTGAGACCTGATTTTCTGCATTTGATATCAAAAAATTTCTCAGCGCCTAGGTCTGCTCCAAATCCGGCTTCGGTAACAACATAATCAGCAAGTTTTAATGCAAGCTTAGTTGCAACGACTGTATTACAACCATGTGCAATATTTGCGAATGGTCCACCGTGTATAAATGCTGGATTATTTTCAAGTGTTTGTACTAAATTTGGCTGGAATGCGTCTTTCAACAAAGCAGTTATTGCGCCATCGGCATTGAGTTGCTTTGCTCTTATGGGTTCGTTGGATCTGGAATAACCTATGACAATATTTCCAATCCTCTTTTTTAGATCATCAATGTCTGATGCAAGACAAAAAATAGCCATGATTTCTGAAGCAACTGTGATATCGAAACCACTCTGTCTAGGAATACCATTCCCAACCCCACCAAGACCGCAGGTGATATCTCTTAATGATCGATCATTCATATCGACCACTCTCTTCCAAGTGATTCTTCTGGGATCAATATCCAATTCATTGTCCCAATGTATATGATTATCAATTAATGCAGAAAGAAGATTATGAGCTGCTCCAATGGCATGAAAATCACCTGTAAAATGTAGATTAATGTCTGTCATGGGGATCACTTGAGCATGACCTCCTCCAGCTGCACCACCTTTCATACCAAAGCAAGGTCCTAGGCTCGGTTCTCTAAGGCAAATCATTGCTTTTTTTCCGATGTGGCATAGCCCATCGACGAGGCCAACACTTGTAGTGGTTTTTCCTTCTCCTGCAGGCGTGGGGGAGATGGCGGTAACCAAGATTAGTTTACCGTTCTTAGAACCCTTTAATTGTTCCTGATTGATTGATAAGTCAATCTTGGACTTAAATTTGCCATAGCGCTCAAGATACTCCTCTCCAATACCCAATTGATCTGCAATTTTATCAATCGTTTTGGGTTCTGCTTCTCTTGCTATTTCTATATCTGTTTTCATCTATCACTCAAAATAATGGGGTGGACGATGGGGCTCGAACCCACGACCACCTGAACCACAATCAGGGGCTCTACCAACTGAGCTACGTCCACCATTGTTTCGAAAGAGTATTTTGCCCGAGAAAACTGCTTAGTCAAATTTTCTCAGTCACCAGAAATAATCTCGGCAGAGATTATCTCATCACCCTGTTCAATTGAATTTACCACATCCATGTTTGCGGTATGTCCAAAAACTGTATGTACCCCATCTAAATGAGGCTGCGGACTGTGGCAGATGAAGAATTGGCTTCCGCCAGTATTTTTTCCTGCATGAGCCATTGATAGGGTTCCAGCTTGATGCCGATTGGGATTAATTTCACAATCAATATGGTAGCCAGGGCCTCCTGTACCAGTTCCTTGCGGACAACCACCTTGGATGACAAAGTTTGGGATCACCCTGTGAAAATTAAGTCCGTCATAGAATCCTTTTTCTATTAGATCAGTGAAGTTTTTTACAGTATTTGGCGCATCTTCATCGAATAGATCAATTCGGATATCGCCTTTTGCTGTTTTCATCATTACTTGTGTCATAGTCACCTCAATTTTTTGAATCGTCATTATCCATTTGTTTAATTAATTTTTCCACATGAAGACCAATTTCATCTCTTACCTTCTTAAAACCCTGATCATCCATATTTTTAGGGTCAGGGATTTCCCACTCCAATCGAATCAATGCAGGTATCTGAGGGCATGCGTCTCCACAGCCCATTGATATCATTGCGGTTACCCCCTCTTGTGGTAAAGAATCAATACCCTTGGATTGATGATCACTCATGACATAACCAATATCTGACATGAATTTTATTGCTTTGGGGTTTACTTTGCCGCTGGGTTTTGAGCCTGCACTGAAAAATTGATATCTATCGGCTCCGATCATTTTGCCAAATGCTTCAGCCATTTGACTTCTACAAGAGTTCTCAACACACAAAAAAACAATCGTCTTCATTCTAGCTCCTTGATTCGATTTAAGGGCAATGACTCAATTTCTGTCATTAAACTACTGTTCCAACGATTGAGAAAACCAAATAATGAAATAATTGCAAGTATCTCGATTTGCTGATTTTCATCGAAGCATTTCTTAAATTGACTGTAATCTTCATCAGAGATGAGGTTGGGAGTCTGAGCTGCGTTCAGAGCAATTCTCAATGCAGCTTTTTCACTCTCAGAAAAACATTCCGAACTTTCAAATTCCCATATTTTTTTTAACTTCTCTATTGAAATATTTTTCTCAAGCGCACTATTGCTTGTGTGAGCAATGCAATAATGACAACCCGATGCTTGACTGGCCATCAATCCCACCAAAGATCTTATTTCTTCTGAAATGCTCCTGAAAGAATAAATGGTATTTATAAGCTGACTTACAGATTGAAGCAGTTCAGGATTCTTCGCCATAATGAGTGCATCATTTGGTACAAATCCCATCATTGTTTCTGATTGATCCATGAGTGTTTGAATTTCTTTGCTGAGCTCAGATCTATCTGCTGGATTTATTCGTGACATAATTTTTTCCTTGCTTTGAGATTTAATCTGCCTTTATAGCAGTCCCCCAGTAATTATAGCCGAGGATTTTTGGAGTCTTGGGTAAGTACATTTGTTCCATATTTGAAATATTGAATCCTGCCTTTCCTATTAGATGAGGGATATCTTTATTGAGATTACAGCCTCCAGAAATATGGGGCCAGATATAATTGATTCGATTCTGCCATTCAGCCGTCTTCTCTTCTGGCGCAAGACCATGCTCGCAAAATAAAAGTTGACCTTCTGGCTTCAAGACTCGTTTTATTTCACTCAATGAAGCATGAACATCTTCAACCGTGCACAAAGTGTAAGTCATTAAAACCGTATCAAATGTATCGTCATTGAATTGCATCTCTTCAGCCTTTGAAATAACCAAATCAATATTTGGCATTGAGTCATCAACCCTCTTTTCTGCAAGTTGAATCAGTTCCTCTGATGGGTCAATCCCAATCAAAGAATTAATTTTATTAATATTCAGGAATGGCATATTCAGACCTGATCCAATTCCAACCTCAAGGACTTTGCCTTTGGCCATTGGAACTATCTTTTGCCTCTGTTTAATGAAAGGCTTTTGTCCGCAGGTATAATTTAGAAGATATGGAAGGATATATTTATCATACATAATCGAACACACCGTAGAATTGACTCAATTTAATAAGTTTTTTTTATCATATAATTTATCAATGACTAAGAAATACTTTGTTCTAATCTTTTTCATAGTTGCTCTTGATGCACAAGCTCAGGAAATGAAAAGTAAAAATAATGAACTCTTGCTTTATTCGCAATTTGGTGAATTTTGCACTATGTGTGAAGCAACACTGGTCTGTACTGAGGGTGAAAGTAATATCGATGATACCTTCCTGGATCGAGAATCATATTTACTCATTCATTTACAAACGCGAACATTTTGGTCTCAAATATCCACCATATGGGAATTTTTTATAAGAAACTTTGATGGCTATCAAATCAAAGGTCACTCAAGGCCTGCTAAAATCTATTCCAGTGAGAAGGGAAATTGGTTTGATTTTGAAATCACAACTGCACAGATATCTGTCGATCCAAATCTAATCAAAATAAATCAATTTCTGATTGATAGAGAGAATCAAGATTGGGTTAACCACAAAGAAGAGATCATAGGCTCCTGTGAGAGACTGCCATTGTGGGAGACACTTACATACATTGATCAGAAACTACAAAAAAGTGAAGACAATGAGTAAATTGATCCACATTATCTTGGGTTTCTTGCTGGTTACTTTCAGGTTGCTATTTGGCTTATTTTGGTTATTGGCTGGGATCAATAAGGTCAATGATCAATGGATGACAAGCCCAATTTTGGAAAATATATTTTTGCAAAGATTAACCGAGCTACCTCCGGATAGTTTTGCAGTTTTCTATCTTACAAATTTTGCAATTCCATTTTATCAGCCCATTGGCTGGTTTATCACGATTGGAGAAATATACAGTGCGATTGGATTGTTAATTGGCTTAACAACAAGATCATCGGCTCTGGTTAGTTTATTTATATTATTTAATTTTGCGATTGGTGGTTACTATGATGCCTCACTTTTGCCATTCTTTATTTTGGTTTTGCTCTTCATTAAATACCCTACAGGGCAATGGTTTGGTCTGGATGCCATACTAAGCAGACGATTTCCCAATTATAGAATTTTTAGGTAGTCAGAATTCTAGGATTTTGATTCTTTTAAGGAAAGCAAGAATAAGACAACCAGAACAATCACCATACCCAGAGCTAAATCAGAACCTGGTGTTGAACCATTGTTATAGAGTTCATTATTTGCCAACGCTAAATCTGTCAGAGGATAAAGTATCAAGCGTATTGCCCACTCAAAAATAAATAAAATGTACATCAAAGAAATCAATTCTCTATATCTAAGAATTACAATCCAACAAACCATGCATAATATCAACTGGGCCAGTCCCCAAAGAGAAAAGAAAAGATATATCATTGGCATCGGATCTGGATCTCCAGTCAACACAATGAAGTTTGCAATCTGGTGAAGGCCATACTCCTGATAAATAAGATGAATGATAGAGCGCCATGTCATTAAAGCCAAAAAAGCAACAAACCCCCATAGTGCGATGGGATGACCTTGGTATATATTTCTTATTTCTGTTGGAAGAATTTTATTCATGATGATATCTGATTTAACACTTTTTTAAATTATACTCATTGACTATATATTTTTTGGAGAATCAATATGAAAGTTGACGGAAAAACAATTGGAGATGAGCGGCAGTTTACAATTGAAGAACAATTTCATGACTGGTTTCATGAAGGCTTAAGCGCTGAAGATGTATCGATAAAAATTAAATCAATGTATGAAGACTATTGTGTCTGGAAAGAGGCAAAACAAAAAGCATTTGGAGAAAGCTTCAAAAAACTAGATCAGGAATAAGATGGGGATCAATGAGCCTGTCTTTTTCTGATTTTTTTTGTCTTTTCCCTCAAGTGTTTATTGTGAGCATATAGCCTTTTTAAAAGCTTCTTTCTTATTTCTCGAACAGTCTTTCTTCGACTTCTTGCTCTATCTGATTTCTCAATACGTGATTCTCTACTCATTTAATTTTCAATTTCGAATGTTGCTAAAACACTCTGATTAAATTTGATTTGTCCAACCGAATAGCTTTGTTCTGCTACTGAACTGCTCATATCAAGCGCTCTCATCTCCATCATTGGTGGAGCAATCGATTGCACTGATGATGCATCAATTTTCAGTGCCTTCCCGACAGTAGCATTCAAAGGATCGGCCAAAGCCCCTGCTCTTTTTAAGGCATCCTTGACTGCTAACGAGTGAAGACTTTGTATAATCTGATCTTCTTGACTGACTCGAAATATCGGAGCTGAAATATTATTAATCCCTTGTTCAACAGAGCGTTCTATGATGCTTCCAAGTTGATTGATATTTTTTATATCAACCTGAATTGACCTTGAAATACTGTAGCCATCAAAAATTCTCCTGCCTGTTTTATTCTCATAACGATATTTGGGATTGATATTCACACCTGAAGTCATTACATCATTTCTTTTGATATTCATATCATCCGTTAATATCAGGAAAGCATTGGTTGCCTCAGCAACCCTTTTTGTCATCGCTGATAAATCACGTCCTTCCATTTCTACTCCAAGATTTAAGATTGCTTGATCAGGAGTGACGCTCAATTCGGCTTTCCCCTCGACAGTCACTGTGGATGATTGAGCGGAAATGTTTGTTGTAATGGTGAAAAGGCAGAGTATCAGAATGAATTTCTTCATACATTCATCCTATCAAAATATTTTGTGCAAACAATACTTTGTTTTGACCAAAGCATAGAAAAAATATTTTTTACTTACATCTGATAAAATCCTCGAGATGAACGAAGCTAAAAATTGTCAGTGGAGAGTAGCCAGACGACCGGAAGGCAATGTTGTCAGGAAGGATTTTGAATACATGGAAATTGATATACCTGACATTCAAGATGGTGAGGTTTTGCTTAAAACGCTATATCTCAATCTGGCTCCAGTAATGAGAATGTATATGTCAGGTGAATCAGCGGCTGGGGAACAATCACTTGATATAGGTGATGTGATTCATGGCAGAGGCGTCGCAGAAATTATTGAATCAAAACATTCAGATTATAAAGAAGGCGAGATAGTGCAAGGCCAGATGGGTTGGCAAACCTATAAGGCATCAAAAATGACTGACAAAGAAAAGTTCAGAAAGATTCCTGACATGGGTGCGCCTTACTCACTTGGTTTGAGTCTATTGGGAATGACTGGTTTATCTGCTTATTTTGGATATTTCAGCCATGGAAACCCAAACAGAGGGGAGACTGTGGTAATTTCAGGTGCTGCAGGTGGTGTCGGTTCAACCGTTGTTCAATTTGCGAAGATGTTGGACTGTTATGTTATTGGTATTGCCGGCGGTGAAGAGAAATGCAATTTTATTGAGTCCCTAGGTTGCGATGAAAGCATTGATTATAAATCTGGTGATATTGTGAATCGAATCAAAGAAGCAGCTCCAAATGGCATCGATCTTTATTTTGATAATGTTGGAGGTGATATTTTGTCTGCATGCATGGAGAATTTGGCCATGAATTCGAGAATTGTGCACTGTGGCTCTATATCTGAGTACCTCTTAGATGAACCCTTTGGGCTCAAAAACTATACCAATTTAAGAAGAACAAATTCATCGCTCAAAGGATTCTTTATCTACAACCACCTTCATGAAATTGATTCAGCAGAAGAACAATTAGTCAGATGGATTAAGGATGAAAAAATCAAATCTGTTGAACACGTTGTGGATGGATTTATGTCAATGCCAGAGGGATTGGCACAACTATATGATGGATCAAATCATGGAGTAGCACTCTGCCAAGTTAGACATTGCACTTACTCAGATTGAAATCTCTCAATCTTTGAAATAAGCCAAACACTCCAATTCTAAAGATGCCTCTAAAGCTAGGCCATCTGCACCAAATGCACTCCTTGCAGGATATGGTTTCTCAAAATACTGGGTATAAACTGAATTAAAATCTGGCCATTCTCCAATATCATCAATCATCACTAAGCATTTAAATACATCCTCATACCCTAAATCGAAATGAGCAAGAATCTCTCCCATACTTTTTAAAACGAAATGGGATTCCTCAATAATGCCACCCTTAATTATCTTTCCATCATTTCCCTGAGCAACTATTCCTGAAATATAAAGAATATTCTCCACTCTAACTGCCTGAGAGAATGGATAATCTTTTTTTAATGCCTCAGCAGAGGAATAGTGCTCTATTTCCTCAGCAACAGAAGGATTGATAAGAAAGAAAGTCAATAAGATTAATATTTTCTTGCTCATTTGATCTCCAAGCTATTTCACTGAATAAAATTTCATGTCTAATTTGTCAGTGGTTAAATTCATCTCGGTAATACAGAGATAAAAATTCCCATCTGTTACATCATCCAAAGAGTAAAAATGAAGAATATTTCCTTTCCTTTCCCAAACACCCTGACGACTGGCAGCGTTTCTCTCGCCATTCTCATTGATGGCAGTCGCTCTTCCTGAAAAAGAACCCTGTGTTGCTACATTCGGGTTGTCTAGTTTTAAGTTATAAGTGAGCCATACCTTTCCATATTGCCCAGTATTACCAACTACATTAATAACTCCGCCCTCATTGGTCAAAGTCACTGAGGTAATCTCACCCTTGAATTCATTGGCATCTCCCCTGATATCAAGGCTATAAACATTGGAAGACCCAATTATTATCATTAACGTGAATATAATTTTTTTCATATCTTTCTCCTGAAATAAAAAAGGAGGGTCATTTTTAACCCTCCTCCAGTATTTAACTTAACATTTTAATTTCAATTTGTGAGTAAAAATTCAGTGATGACCTCATCATGTAATTCTGGATCTTCATAAAACTGCCAACTGCCAACACCTGGAAGTTTTACAATCGTGCTGCCTTTGATCCTTTTCTGCAATCCTGCAACATCACCAGCATAAATATCTTCCTCTCCCTCAAGAAGAAGGGTTTCTTTATCTAAATCATCTAGATTTGGCTGATATCGAAAGATTGCATAATGCATATCAAACTTTCTCTGGCGATTTATCAGGCTTGTTAAGAAAGGCCTAAATGTCATCTCAGGTGATGTGGAGCTTGCACTCATATGTCGATATACATCCCATGTTTTATCAAGAAACTCACCATCTGCATCAACTGGTAGATCTCTGGTCATTGGTCTATCGATGAGTTCCTGAATTTGCTCTTCAGTTAAATTCTCTTCTCTACCAGCTCCTGAGAGAATCAGTTTTCCAATCCTTTCTGGATGTCGAATACCAAGATTGATGCCAATTGCTGCACCGCCATGCTGGCCTAGGAAATGAAAATCATCGACACCAATATTATCCATAACTTGTAAGATTGAGTCTGCGTATTCATCTGCATTCATTTCGTGTTTAGAAGAATCTGATTGACCATGGTTGGGTAAATCAATACCAATCACCTTAAAACTATCAGCAAGCACTGGTCCCAATGTCAGATACTCTGCTGAAGTTTGACCTGACTGGTGGAGTAATAATAAAGCAGGACCATCACCAATTGTCCAAAAGTGCACTCTTCCAAAACTGGTATCCGTATAGTCCCTTCTAATTTCTCCAGACATGCCTGGCATTTCAGCACTGACATCAAAAGTCAAAATCATAATCAGTATAAAGATCGGAAATTTGTTAAAGATTCTCACAAACATCATTTTTCTCCATTTAAATATTTTTAGGATGCATCGGCCAATTCTGGGTCAGTTGCTCTAAGATATCGATGCAGCAACCAATAAATAACCATTGCTAACATAGCAGCAGCCCAGCACATCATGAATACGCTCTCATATCCCAGATTAAATGACAATATTGATGCAGCTAAATTCGGGCCTACAATTTGACCGAGTCCTTGAGATGCTGGCAGATATGCTGAATAACGCCCTCCATCATCAAAATTTGCGAGTGAACCCATTTGATAAACATCGGTAAATATCCAAAGTATATTAAATGTAAAAACACTCATTAAGAATTTGGGTTCTGTGATGCCAAATGAGAGCAGTCCGACCCCAGTTGCCATCGTAATCAAGGCGATCAAGAGTGGTCGAATCAGGCCAAATCGGTTACTAAGTAATGTGGCAATGAAACAGCCCAACAGCGAACAAAAAGAAGCCCACACGAGTGTACTGCCTACAAGATCTGCATTCGTATTCGCATCCAAAGCCGCGAGCTCGATATAGGTCCAGTAGGCACCGATATTGATATAGGTCAAGAATATGGCGAATAAACAAATCCATGGCACCAATGAGAGTTTCTTATTTTTCCTCTGAGGTTGAGCATGGGTTTGATCACTATTTTTAGTTACTGGATAACTCTGCAGCCAACCAAGGAAAGGAATGGTAATTAAAAAACAAACAATAAATGCTGTGTAAATTCCATTCATGGATAATTGTGGCAATACTTGCATCTCTAATGCTTGAGAAAATGCGAAACTAAAAAGCATCAGGTTATATGCAAGTGCAGGTCTTATCGACATTCCAAAGACAGCAACAGCCACTGAGGTGTATATCCCACTCCCAAAACCAGATATAAATCTCAGATAGAGTACCGTTTCATAATCAACGTATCTGATACAAAGTGCATTTGCAGCCACTGCAATAATGATTCCAAAGAAGACCAGTATTCTTCTATTAACTCTTTGAATGATCCATGCAGTAAAAACTGATCCCGCGGCAAGGCCACCCAAATCCATTCCGGCAACTCTGCCCACCTCAACTTCTGTGAAACCCAGCTTTGTAACCCAAGCGGTGCTGATTACAGGTATTCCAACCAGCACACCATAACCAACTAAGACCATATAAAGAGCAATAATCAGTGATTTCCAATCGTCCTCAAATAGGATTTTCCAATCTTCCAATGCTAATGCTATTCCCTTTTTTTCTGTCATGATCTTGTTTTGAATTTATATATTATGGGCCTGGTGAACCAGAATCGTTTTCTATTGACCACTCATGATCTTCAAGCACCTGATAAAGAGGAAAGTCGACCCAAGTATCATTGAGATAATTGAGCTCTGGCACTTCTTCTTTTGGATCCACAATGAGATTATATACTGAGGGATAGGCCATCTCTTTTATACCGTAACCATCTTCGTCTAATTCTTTCAGAAGTATCTTCCAATTTCTCCATTTGGCCCCAAATAACTCATTACCAATGTATATAACAAGAGACTCTCTGGCTGATTTACTTGTTTTACCCATAAAGAAGTCAGATTGATCAACTCCATCTATGACTCGATCAGTTGGAATCTCAGCACCTATGAAACTTGCTATTGTTGGAAAGATATCAATCTGATGTACGATCTCATTTGAGACTTGCTTTTGGGGAATCTTTCCAGGCCATCGAATCAAGAAAGGGACTCTCAGTGAACCTTCATATGGTGAAAACATTCCGCTTCTCCAAGGCCCAGTAAAACCGAATGATCTTGGAACGCCTTCTCTTCCATTGTCAGAAGTAAAAATAAATATGGTGTCTTCTTTAAGTCCGAGTTCTTCGATTGTATCGAGCAACTCTCCAATATAAACATCTGTCTGTGCTAGAACATCTGCAAAACTTCCATTTCCAGTCTTACCATAAAAATCAGGATGAGGATCGACGGGTTCATGAGTTTGTGTATAAGGAAGATATGCAAAAAATGGCTTTTCCGATTTCGCCTTCCTTTTAATGAAGTCGATTGCATGATTAGTAATCTCTCTGTCAATGGTTGCTCTCTTGGCTCGATCAAATACTTCCAATTCTTCTGGTTTCTGACCTCGGAACGATGACATGACATGTGCGAACTTCATATCTGGGTGTGCGTCAGGCTGAAAACTATTACTGTCTGGCCAAAATGCCCTGTCTGAAGACCTTGGGATTCCATTCCACTCATCAAAGCCCTGATCTGTTGGATATCTACCTTCAGTATCTCCAAGATGCCACTTGCCAAACATCCCAGTGGTATAGCCTTCATCGGTCAGCATCTCAGCGAGTGTAATCTCCCACTTTGTAATGCCATACCATACCCCTCTTGGTGGTTGATCAGGTCTCTGCCTCGTTCTTATTCCATATCGACCAGTCATGAGCGCAGATCTAGAGGGTGTACACTCTGCTTCAACGTTGTAATTTGTCAATTGAAAGCCTTCAGCAGCGATGCTGTCAATATTTGGAGTTGGAGCACCTCTTAGTTCACCGCCACCATAGACTCCAACTTCCCCATAGCCGAAGTTGTCCATTAGGACCAATACAATATTCGGTTTCTTTTCGGCTAATGCGCTAGTACTGAAAACCAGAAATAAGATTATTAGAATTTTCATTCAAATAAGAATATCAGAAGTTTTATAGACCTGATAGGAGACAAATGAGATTCCTCAGCCACTAAGCTGATCTTCATTCAAGATTAATGGAAAACTTAACTTACGTTTGTTGCTTGAGGGCCTTTTTCGCCATCTTCAACATCAAAAGTAACACTTTGATCTTCTTTTAATGATTTATAACCTTCACCTTGAATTGATGAATGATGAACAAAAAGGTCTTCACCGCCGTCGTCTGGTTTGATGAATCCATAACCTTTTGTAGGGTTAAACCATTTTACTTTTCCTGTTGCCATGTTTATTTATCCAGTTAAGTTATTTCGAGAATCCATAGTATTGTTTGTGAGAAGATAATCAAGCGGTATCTTAATTTTTTTAAAAAGAAAGAATTCTGGTTATTTCTTTACTGAAGCAACTCTTCTTTTTTCTTGCTGAACTCTTCTTCTGTGATAATTCCTTTATCTCTGAGGTTCGCCAATTGCTCAATTTCTGCCGCAACACCAATTTTATTTTCGCCTGAAGATGATTTACTTCCTGAGTTATATTTCACAATTCGTCCATTGATATCCCTGAATGATCCAATCAGAATCATGATCAGATCAATGATGATCCAGAGACCAAGGCCACCTAAAGTTAATATCATCAGCACACCAGTGCCTATCTTTCCAACATAAAATCTATGGATGCCAAGACCGCCAAAGAAAAAACATAATAAAAAAGTTGGAAGAAACTCTTTTTCGCTTATTTCATTATTGGGCTGATATGTACTTTTATTTTCTAAGCCTTTCTCAGATTTTGTCATCAAATACACTCCTCTAATCAGGATACCTAAAATAGTCAATTGAATTATAGTTACAAAAAGAAAGTAAAAGGAATGAACATTGCCAGTTCGAAAATCATCCCAGTCCCAGATTAGGTAATAAATGCGTTCAACCAAAAAATATATTGCAGACAAGTAAATGATAAATCTTACTGGCTCATTTTTTTTCTGGAAATGAAGGTACCAAGAGGCAAATAGTGCAATACTGAAAAATATAGGCAAGATGTAGTAAACAACAAGATCACGCCAGTCATAAAATTCATCTGTGAAAGAATATACGATAAGCATAGGAACATAAAAGAGACTAAAAATGGCGTGAATTCCTATCAATCCCCTCTTATCATCTAGGATATTTCTAAGATCCACACGGAAGAATTTATAAGAAATAAAAAGAGACAATGAACCAAAGATTATTAAGCTTAGAACAAAATTAAGCTCATAACTTACATAACCAAAATATGCTAAAGGCATTTGATTTTCCTTACATTATATTTATTCAGACCATCCACAATCTTTTCCTATGGACTCTGGATTAACGCCCTCATATTCATAAGGGTCAGTGGTCAATTTACCCACAATCTCACCATGTTTCAATAAAACTGGTGGAGCTGAGGAATAATTATTAAATGGAGACTGACTGGAGTAATCGCTTCCGTAATCAGAGTATTCGTTCCAAATACTTTCAGAGTCATAAGTGCTTCCGTAATCACTGTATTCATTATAGATGGAATCGGACTCGTAACTGTCACCCAGCCTTCCTAGAAAAGTCCCGTCTTCCGCAATGATCTTAGCCCCATCCAATTCATAACATTCATAACTTGATACTGACCAACCATTAAAGCTGAACAATAGTGCTGATATGAGGATGAATTTTTTCTCATTCATACTTATTTTTATACTCTTTATTGAGAAACTTTTAAAGCAAACAAATTGCCTTCTAGGAGATATAGTGATTTTCTGGCGCGCCCGATAGGACTCGAACCTATAACCCTCAGCTTAGAAGGCTGATGCTCTATCCAGTTGAGCTACGGGCGCAAGAAATAGTAGATTGCATTATAGCGCCTGAAAAATTGAATCAAAGACTATTTAAGCAGATTGTGCTTCTCTCCAACTTACATCTTCATCATCAAAATCTTCCCATTTGAGAATGCCCAGCTTTTCAAACTTTGGTCTGATAGACTCCGTTAACAAGCCGACTCGTTTGAGACTTGGTATCACTCTTTGAAACATGAATTCTTGAAAATCTCTTCGAACCTTAACGCTTTCATCGTAATTTATTGTTTCGTCAATATCCCAGCCATATTCTTCAAAAATCTCAACTGCATGGAAACGTTGCCGCATAACCAAGCATGCCTCATAGGCGAACTCTGCTCTTTCTTCTATTTCTTCCTCGCTCAGTCCTTTGACATGTTGCTCAAGGTAATGAACACCGAATGTCACATGGCGTGATTCATCCTGAACAATTTTTTCTATTAGCTGATGTAACAGTTTGTCTGGGTGTGTCATCTGGAAAGCCTTGAATGCACCCAAAGCGAGACCTTCGATGATCAATTGCATGCCTATGAATTTTAGATCCCAACGCTCGTCTGTAAGGATCTTATCCAAAAGGATCTTCAGATCAGGAGTAATGGGATACATCTGCTTTTGGCGTGTCTGGATATATTTATTAAATGCTTCAACATGCCTTGCTTCATCGTAAGTCTGTGTTGCGGCATATAGCTTGGCGTTGTATGTAGGCGCACAAGAACACAATTGACTTGCGACCAGAAGTGCCCCCTGCTCTCCATGCAGAAACTGGCTCAAAGACCATGTCGCAAACTTATGCTGGATCTCGAGCTTATCTGAGTCACTCAAATTGGCATAAGGTTCATATCCCATATAAGAATGATGATTGATGCTGTAATCATCCAAAGTTGCCGAATTAATATCCCATTTCTTTGACCAATCCAAGTCAATCTCTACATCCCACTGACGTTTTTTTGCCAATTGATAAAGTCGATTGATTTTGTCGTCAGCCGCAGAGTAATCCCAATTGTAGGATCCGGTTAAAGGGGTATGAAAGATTTCCGTGATTTCCTCAACATCTTTCTTGCTGAGATACATATCTGGTTGTAAATCATATATTTCTGCCATCTCATTATGAAAGCATATAAATATTTAATTTTCTAGATCGTTTAAGTGGTCGGGGCAGAGGGATTTGAACCCCCGACCCTCTGCTCCCAAAGCAGATGCGCTACCAGGCTGCGCTATGCCCCGATTAAACTTCAGATAAGTGAAAGGTATTATACTGATCAAAATCTAAATTCCATTAAGATTTTTTAAATTATCTGAGTGTTGCAATCTCAAACTTTGATATCATGGATCGACTCAAAAGGAGCCAAAATGACAGCGAATATAATTGATGGTAAAGCTATTGCCCAAAAGATCAGATCAGAAATCAAAGATCAGGTCTCAGCAATAGTCAATCAAGGTAGCCAGGCACCAGGCTTAGCTGTCATTCAAGTTGGACAAGATCCTGCCTCAAGTGTTTATGTTAAAAATAAACGAATGGCTTGCGAAGAAGTCGGAATGAATTCATTTAATTACGATTTAGAAGAAGATATTTCTCAAGAAGAGTTGCTGTCAATCATAAATGATCTCAATGACAACGATGAGGTCACTGGGATATTGGTCCAACTCCCTCTCCCCGATCACATCAATGAAACGATTGTGATTGAGGCCATTGACCCCAAAAAAGACGTGGATGGATTTCACCCATATACAATAGGGAGGCTCATGCAACGGATACCCTTATTGAGACCTTGCACTGCAATTGGTGTGGTTACCATGCTAGAAGAAATTGGCATTGATCCGATTGGGAAGCATGTAGTGATTGTAGGAGCTTCAAACTTAGTTGGAAGACCGCTCAATCTTGAATTCTTACTCAAAGGCTCAACAACCACTGTTTGCCACAAATACACTGAAGATCTTCAATCACATGTAAAGCAAGCTGATATCCTTGCTGTCGCTGTAGGTAAAGCAAACTTCATACCAGGAGAATGGATCAAAGAAGGTGCTATAGTTTTTGATGTGGGCATCAACCGGAATGAAGATGGAACATTAACTGGAGATGTTGATTTTGAATCAGCAAAAGAACGAGCTTCTTGGATTTCTCCAGTGCCTGGTGGCGTCGGACCCATGACTGTTGCAATGCTGATAAAAAATACTCTACTTGCCAGAGAATTAATTTTAGAATCTGAATTATGAACAGAACTTACATATTCATTGCATGCCTTATCGGTTTGATGACAATCAGAATAGATGCCTCTGAGAATTATCCACAAATCGAGATCGTAACAACATCCGGCACCATTGTGGTTGAGCTTGATCGCAATAGAGCTCCAAAGACTGTTGAGAATTTTCTAAATTATGTTGAGTCAGGAGCTTATATTGGAACAATCTTTCATCGAGTCATACCCGGTTTTGTCATTCAAACAGGAGGGTATGATGTCAATCTTGATGAGATTGAAACACTACCTGAGATCATCAATGAATCTGGAAATGGTTTAAAAAACCAAAGGATGTCTTTGGGTATGGCAAGAACCAATGAACCACACTCCGCATCATCTCAATTCTATATCAATCTAAATGATAACTTTTCTCTTGATCCAATGCCGACGAGATGGGGTTATGCAGTATTCGGTGATGTCATTGATGGCTTTTCTGTTGTTGACGATATTGCGAGTAATGCAACACAAAGCACAAAGGGGTTTCAAGATGTGCCTGTTGCACCAATCATTATTCTTGAAGTCAAACGAATAGACTGAAAGCCTATATGACGACTTATTTCATTTCTGATCTCCATATGGAAAAGATCGAGTCACCAATAGCGAATACTTTTTCAGAATTCCTTAAACACCTGAATCAGAACGATACGCTTTATATATTGGGCGACCTTTTTGAGTCTTGGATTGGTGATGACAATGTATCTGAACTGAGCCAATTCGTGATCGATCAACTGAATACGCTTTCTAATAAAGGAATCCGTATTAGACTCATGCATGGCAATAGAGATTTTTTAATTGGGCATGATTTTTGTGATGCTGCTTCGATCGAATTAATCAATGATCCTTACATCATTGAGATCAATGGGGAAAAAGCAATGCTGACACACGGAGATCAATTATGCACAGATGACCATGAATATCAGGCGTTTCGCTCAGTCGTTAGAAATCCTATTTGGCAAAAAGATTTTCTGAATTTTCCGATTTCTAAACGTGAAAAAATTGCCGGTGAAACAAAAGATGCAAGCAAACAATCTAAGGTCCAAAAAACAATGGAGATCATGGATGTCAATCCCGATGCTATTTTAAAAGCTTTCAAGGAGAATGCTGTAGAAATCATGATTCATGGTCATACCCATCGACCAAATGTTCATAAAATATCAAATGATCAAAATAAGCTCACTCGATATGTTCTGGGTGACTGGAGTAAAGAGAGTGCCATCATATTGAAGTGGGATGAAACTGGAATTGAATTATTGGATTTAGCTGACAGTCATTGAAGACTGATCGTGTATTTCAATCTGTTTTCTTTCTATCTCTTTTTTTGCCTTAGCAGCATCATTTCTCTTGTTCTCAATGAAATCCAGATAATTTGGTGTCACATCTCCAGTGACATACTCTCCAGAGAAACAAGAGGTATCAAAAGCCTCTGCATCTGATTCATCAAACTGAACCGCTGAAATGAGATCATCAAGGTCTTGATAGATCAACCAATCTGCACCGATATATCTTGCAAGCTCCTCCTCTGTTCTGTTGCTTGCCAAAAGCTCTGCTGTTGAAGGCATATCAATGCCATAAACATTTGGATACTTAACCGGTGGCGCTGCAGAGGCAAAAAATACTTTGTTTGCACCCGCATTTCGAGCCATTTGTATTATCTTCTTTGAAGTTGTCCCTCTGACTATTGAGTCATCAATCAATAATACATTTTTATCTCGAATTTCCAGATCAATTGGATTGAGTTTCTGTTTCACGGATTTTTTCCTGATTTCCTGTCCAGGCATAATGAATGTTCGTCCAATGTATCGATTCTTAATAAAGCCTTCTCTGTATTTGACACCCAGATGATGGGCGACTTGGAGCGCAGTTGATCGACTGGTATCAGGAATTGGAATCACTACATCCACATCGTGATGCAGACCTTTTTTTATGATACTCTGTGCCAAATACTCACCCATTCTGAGTCTAGATTTATAAACTGACATGCCATCAATGATCGAATCTGGCCTTGCAAAATATACAAACTCAAATATACAAGGCGTGTATGATTTTGGTTTCACGCATTGCTTAGAAAACAATTCTCCTTCCTTGGTGATGTAAATCACTTCACCAGGCTTAACATCTCTCATGATTTCAAAATCAGCGATGTCCAATGCCACACTTTCAGAAGCAATCATATATTCTGTACCTTGCCCAACTTCTCTCTTTCCCAGTATCAGAGGACGAATTCCATTTGGATCTCTCATGGCAACCAGTCCCTCATTCAAGATCATTGAAACAACGGCATAACCGCCTGAGGATTTATTAAAAAGATGAGTTGCAGCTTTGAAAATAATTTCAGGAGAGAGGCTCCCATCGAAATTTTCCTGTAGTTCATGGGCAAATAGATTCAATAAAGCCTCTGTATCAGATTCAGTATTTAAATGTCTTCGATCGACTTCACTTAGATGCTTTCTAAGCTCCTCATTGTTAACAAGATTCCCATTGTGAGCCAAGCAGATTCCAAATGGAGAGTTCACATAAAAAGGTTGTGCCTCCGATGAACTGAGTGTTCCTGCGGTTGGATAGCGTACATGACCGATGCCCATATTGCCTCTCAGTCTAGTCATGTGTTCATTTGAAAAAACATCATTGACCAAACCATTGCTTTTTCTAAGACAAAGCACACCGTTGTTATCCGTCATGATTCCTGCTGAGTCCTGCCCACGGTGTTGCAGCACTGTTAAAGCATCATATATTTCTTGGTTAACGGGCCTACTGCTGATAATGCCTACGACTCCGCACATATGATATTTCCCCTGATTAATCCTTCGATAGATTACTATTTATAATACTGTAAAAATAAATTATAGAAAAACTCTTTCACTTGCTCAGCTTCTTCCAAAAATACTGCGTCTTGTATGATCGGTTCAGCGTACAATTCTGTATCTTCTAAAATCAACATCAATAAACAAATCAAAACAAGACCTCTTAGAAAACCAAAGCCAAGACCAATCAACATATCGCCTGAAATACTCGAACCAACGGCTTTTGCAACTTTGCGACTTGCTAGACCGCCAATAAACAATATCAATGCTAGTATAAGCAATCTTGAGACCCATAACCTCATTACCTCTGATGTCAAAATTGGCTCAAAAATGATTTCAAATTGACCGCCGAGGGCGTATGCAACTGAAACTGCAATGATCCATGTGAGAAGAGAAAGAACTTCTGTTAGAAAACCTTTAAAAAAACCATAAATGCTAGACATCCCCAAAATAAGAATCAATATAAAATCCAGAATTGAAACGACTTCTTCGCTGCCAAAGATATGAATGGGGAATGTGACTGGAAAAGGGAAAGGTATGTGATAGATCATTGTTGCCCTTTACCTAAAACTTGAAATTCATGATCACCTCTCTCAAGCTTCTTGATAATGGGGGCAGCCTCCTCATCTTCATTTGAGGGCCTTATTCGAACTCTGTAAATTTTTTTACCCGAAAAGTCTTTTGAACTGATGTAGGCATTGTAGCCTTTTCTTTCAAATTGCTTGGTCAAAGCTTTGGCATCTTCTAAATCTTGAAAGGCTTCTAACTGGATGACCCATGGGTATATCAGGTCAGATTGTATAGATGCCTCTTCTACTATCACAGATTGTCTGGCTTCAATTCTCTTTTCAATCTCAGCAAGACCATCGCCTTTTAGATATATAAAAGAAATCACTGTAATTACAGCAACAATTGTTGACATTCCTATTATTCTTTCTTTCATAATCTTCCCTGAGAGTTTAATAAGAACTCTCTGATGGGTCCGACCAATTCAAATGACCCAGAGACAATCACATTGTTACTTATGCTCGCATTTTTTTCTAGGGTCTTTATCGCATCTAGAGGTGATGTTGCAGAATAAACGTTTTCAATTCCCATTTTGCTCATCTCATTTTTTATTTTTTCTACTTTAAATGAGCGCTCAGTTTCCATCTCACAAATAATCCATGTATGAATGAGATCTTTAAAGGCATTAAGATACAACTCGAGTTGCTTATCTTTCATCATGCTAAAAATCATTGCATAATCTGAATGAATATTTGATCGATCAATCCTTTGTCGCAGATTATTCGCTGCAGATGGATTGTGAGCCACATCCAAGATCCATTTTTGACCCATATCTAATATTTCAAATCTTCCGGGTAAATTGAATTCATCCAGGACTTCTTGGAGTAAATTATTGGATGGAAAAAATTCCTCATTGGCCTCCATCGCTGCCAAAGCTGTGGTTAGGTTATCAATCTCACCATCACCCCAACTCTTAGGTATAACAATGTCATTAATCCTTTGGCTAACCCCTTTAAAAGAGAAATGATTCTGATCAACAAAACCTTTGAAATCATGCTCTTTTCTCCTCAACTCAGCTCCTTTCTCAAAACATCCTTTCTCAATTTCATCGACCGCCACCACATCACCAAAGATCAAGGGTCTGTTCATTTTCGCTATGCCAACTTTTTCCTTCGCAATTTTATCAATGCTGTCACCCAGCCATTCCTCATGATCCATAGCAATACTGGTCAATAGTGAAACAGATGATTCGATGATATTTGTTGCATCCAGTCGACCACCCAGGCCAACTTCAATGAGCCATACATCACAATCATAATTAGATAGCATTTGAAATGCTGCGAGTGCACTGAATTCAAAGTAAGTCAAAGGAATATCGCCTCTGACATTTTCTATGGTTTCAAAAGCTGATATCCAATCTTTGTCTGATGAATCATTTAAATTGATTCTGACCCTTTCATTGTATTGAGTCAGATGGGGTGATGTGAATGCTCCAGTTTTGTAACCGCTCTTGTGGAACAATTGCTCAAGTATTGAAGTGGTTGTGCCTTTACCGTTTGTGCCGCCGATCAAAAAAACATTCTTTTCTGGGATATTAATTTGAAGTCTCTCAAATACCGTTTTAACCCTCTCTAGACTCAGGTCAATTTCTTTGGGATTGATGCCTTGCTGAAATTCAAGCCATTCATTTAATGTGGAAAAGCTCATGATTAATTTTTATTAAATTTAATGATTCATTAAATTAGAAATCAAAGTAGAAATGGTATCCCTCATTTGGCGACGATCAACAATCATATCAATGGCACCTTTTTCTAATAAGAAATCACTTCTTTGAAATCCTTCAGGCAATGTTTCCCCAACGGTTTGCTCAATGACTCTGGGTCCAGCAAATCCTATCAGTGCGCCTGGCTCGGCCAGATTTATATCGCCAAGCATTGCTATACTCGCTGAGACACCCCCAGTCGTTGGGTCAGTAAGAACTGAAATATATGGGATGCGTTTTGCATCCAACTCAACCAAAGCAGATGTTGTTTTTGCCAATTGCATCAAAGACAAGAATGCTTCTTGCATCCTAGCGCCACCGCTTGATGAAAAACTGACCAGTGGTGCATTTTTCTCAATGCTTAAATTAACTGCTCGAACAAATTTCTCTCCTACCACTGAGCCCATGGATCCGCCTAAAAACTTGAACTCAAAAGCACATGCGATCATTTCAATCTCATTAACCTTTCCAGACATAACAATCAGGGCATCCTTTTCTCCTGATTTCTTTGTCGACTCAGAGATGCGGTCTCTATATCTTTTTGTGTCTCTAAATTTCAGTGGATCATTGGCTGTAAGGTTCGCAAAATACTCCGTAGATGACGATGGATCAAAAAAACTCTCAAGTCTTTCTCTGGCAGCTATTCTCATGTGGTGATCGCATTTGATACAGACATGTAAATTTCTTTCAAGCTCAGCTCTATACAACTGAGCGCCACAAGAGTCACAAGTGACCCAAACGCCTTCAGGCACAGACTTAACCCTTTGCTTTTTTTTTGTCGTGATCCTTGACGGAACTAATTTCTTAAACCAATTCATATGACCTCATAATCAGCTCTCATCATATCATCTCATGTGCATGAGAAGGGAAAGCATATTTTTCAGGATAATTGACTCTGGCCAAATATAAGCCTTTCGCAGATGCAGTTTTTGAAGCAGCATTTCTGTCTTTTGCGTGAAGTATTCTCAAGAGATCCTTTGGTGAAATCTTTTCAGTTCCAACGTCCAAAAGCGTTCCCACAATATTTCTAATCATGTGATGTAAGAATGCATTTGCAGTGAATCTTATGGATATGAATTTATCAACTTCCAGCTCAATGCTAATCATATCTCTGACGGGATTATTGGATTGGCAACTTGAAGCCCTGAATGATGAAAAGTCATGCCTCCCAATTAGATACTGACATGCCTCTCTCATATGTTCTGTATTTAGCTTTTGTCTAACAAAAAGGGATCTTTGGTCGCTGAATACATCAAATTTTTTATTATTAATAAGATAAATATAGGTTCTAGAAACAGCTGAGTATCTTGCATCAAATTCTTCGTCAACAATTTTAATCCACTGAATGCTGATATCAGATGGTAAATGAGAATTGATGCCATCCAACCATTGATTTTCAGTCCGATTAGCATTTGTTGAAAAGTGAAAAACTTGACCCAATGCATGAACCCCAGAATCCGTTCTTCCCGCTGAATAAATTCGTAGCTTTTCGTTTGCTACATTTGATAAGGCGCTTTCGATTTGATCTTGAATGGTCTCCTGAGAGTCTTGAGATTGCCATCCTTTGTAATGAGATCCTAAATATTCAACTCCACATGCATATTTAGTTAAAACAGCTGGCATCATTAATAATCTGATTCAATGATGGTCTCAGCAATCTGAATTGAATTCAGTGCTGCGCCTTTTCTTATATTGTCTGCTACAACCCACAAATTGATTCCATTCGAATGATTCAAGTCTGCTCGTATCCTTCCAATATAGACATCGTCTGTCCCTTCGCCCTCCTTTAATGGCATGGGGTATGATTCATCATCTTGCATCAAATGGATACCAAGAGACCCTGAGAGCAACTCTCTGACTTCACCAATACTGAGATAACTCTCAGTGATAATACCTATTGATTCAGAATGACCATATCTCACTGGCACCCTCACAGCAGTTGGGTTTACCTCAATACTTTTATCTTCAAAAATCTTATGTGTTTCCCAAACCATCTTCATTTCTTCCAATGTATATCCATTGTTTTCAAATGAACCAATCTGAGGTACGACGTTGTGTGCGAATAAGCTTTCCTCATGTTGAGGGTAGTTTGAATCGAGAACCTGGCGATCGTATTCATTGAGCATTGATCGCCCAGCTCCAGATATTGATTGATAGGTAGATACATTGATGGATTTGATTCTTGCAGCCTGATGTATGGGGTTGAGTGCTACAAGCATTTGTATGGTTGAACAATTTGGATTGGCAATAATATTGCTTTTTCTGAAATCCTTTAAAGCATGAGCATTAACCTCGGGTACGATGAGTGGAATATGATCGTCATATCTGAATTCAGAGGTGTTATCAATAACGATTGATCCAGAATTTGCTGCTTTGGGTGCAAAGACTCTTGATACGTTGGCGCCTGCAGAGAAGAAAGAAAAATCAATATTTTCAAAATCAAAATCATCTAAGAGTCTGACTTCATGCTCTTGTTCATTGAATTCAATTATCTGTCCAGCAGATCTCTCGCTTGCCAGAAGAACCAGTTCACTGATGGGAAAAGAACGTTGCTGGAGAATCCGAAGAAGCGCTTCACCCACCAATCCCGTTGCACCGACAATTGCTACACGATTTGACACGATTTATTAGCCTTTTTCTTCTATTGAGACATCAGCATTTTGGGCTCGATTTCTCAAAAAATGATCCATTAAAACAATTGCCAGCATGGCTTCACCTATGGGTGTTGCCCTAAGGCCTACACAAGGATCATGCCTTCCTTTGGTTACAATTTCAGTCTTTTCACCTGTTTTATCGATTGTCTCAGCCGGCTTGATAATGCTGGATGTAGGCTTCAAAGCAATGCTTGCAAAAATATCCTGCCCACTTGAGATACCGCCTAATGTGCCGCCAGAGTTATTCTGTTTAAAGCCATCGGTATCAATCTCATCTCTATGCTCGCTGCCTTTTTGATTCACTACAGAGAATCCAGCGCCAATCTCAACTCCTTTGACCGCATTGATACTCATCAATCCATGAGCGATATCTGCTTCGAGTTTGTCAAAAACTGGTTCGCCCAATCCAACTGGGACATTCGTCGCTACCAAGTTAATTCTGGCGCCAATGGAATCGCCCTCTTTTCTCAATTGATCCATATATGACTCCAATTCTGAGATTTTTTCAGGATCGCCACAGAAAAAGGGGTTTGTTTCAATAAATGATCTGTCCTTCATTTCAAGATGAATCGGTCCCAACTGACCTAGAAAACCAAATATCTCTATTCCCGCTTTTTCAAATAAATATTTTCTTGCGATTGCGCCTGCTGCAACCCTCATGACAGTTTCACGAGCAGAAGATCTGCCTCCTCCTCTGTAATCTCTGATTCCGTATTTATGGTAATAAGTAAAATCAGCATGACCGGGTCTGAATTTATCCTTAATGGCAGTGTAATCTTTTGATTTTTGGTCTACATTTTGAACAACCAGATTGATTGGCGTACCTGTTGTAACCCCCTCGAAAACGCCAGACATAATGCTTACTTCATCCGTCTCTTTTCTTTGAGAGGTGAATCTGGATTGACCGGGTCTTCTTTTATTCAATTCTTTCTGAATATCAGTCTCACTGATGGCAAGACCTGGAGGACATCCATCAATAATAGCTGACAATCCAGGGCCATGACTCTCCCCAGACGTTGTCACAGTAAATAATTTTCCAATTGTATTGCCAGCCATTAACGATCTCTTTATCTGCTTCTTATTTTAGTCAAATTTTAGGTGTGATGCTTCTATGAGTGCAACACCCTCGCCTCCTATTTCAAAATCAATCCAAATAAAAGGCATATTAAATCCTTTTTCCATGTTCTCTGAGGCAACCCCTGCCTCTATTATCACTATACCGTTGTCGGTTAAAAAAGGAGGTGCATCATGCAATATCCTGGAGATAAAATCCAGTCCCTTCTCCCCTGCGGCCAAAGCCATATGTGGCTCATGAAGATATTCTTTTGGCAAATCAAGCATGATTTTATCTGGAACATATGGTGGATTGGTGATGATTAAGTCAAACAAACCGCTCACATTCTCAAATAAATCTGACTCTATGATCTCCACCTGTTGCTCTAAGCCATGGGCTTTTGTGTTCAGTCTAGCCACATCGATTGCATCTGGAGAGATGTCCGTTGCAACCACTTCAATATCTGAAAAAGCTTCTGCAATACTCAAAGCAATACAACCGGATCCTGTTCCAATCTCAAGCACACGATTGATGGAGTTTGGATTCAACCAAGGCTCAAAGCGGTTATTTATGAGTTCAGCTATCGGGGATCTTGGGATAAGAACACGTTCATCGACATAAAACTTCTTTCCACAAAAGTAAGCCTCATTGGTTATATATGGCAAAGGCTTCGATTCAGTAACTCTCTGATACAACACTTCTTTTGCTTTTTCTTGTACTTGATCACTAATTGATGTTTTGAGTTGCTCTTCATCTAGAACATCATTAGATTCTGATAGATACATAAGGATTGCCATTGATTCATCCATGGCATTTCCGGTTCCATGACCATAAAAAAGATGCTCTTTGTTTAGTATGAGTTCCATATCATGCAAAAGCTCATTAAAAGTTGTGCATCGATCGATCAATTCAAATCTGGTGTCCATCATCACATCGATGTTACATTAGATTTCTAATATTGCCTCTAACTAAATAAATAATGTTTAATCTGATTCAAAATTTTCTAAGTGACCTACTTCAAAGGACAGTGATAAAAGTATCTTTGATTGAGATAAACGCCATTAAAAATCTTTTGATAAGGACATTTTTGAAGAATTACCAGATAGAAATTGATGACTACCCCAGGAAATCTCATCTAGATTACAAGCATTTCAATGATTTTTTTACTCGAGAAATAGACCCAAGCAAAAGACCAATTGATGATAATCATAATAGCTTGATCTCTCCAGTCGATGGAAAGATTGTTGAATTTGGAAAAATTGAAGAAGGCCGTTTGTTTCAAATTAAAGGCATGCAATACGAATTATATGGATTGCTCGATGGCAATGAAACGCTGACCCAGAATTATGAAAACGGTTCATATATCAGTATTTATCTTGCACCTTATAACTATCACCGCGTACATGCACCGATCAAAGGCGATCTCAAACTGGCAAATATGGTTCCAGGGGAAATGCATAGAGTGGATCAAAATGCCTTGTCCAATATTGAAAACCTTTACATCAAAAATCAGAGATTGATCACTGAGTTTAATGACTCTCTATCTGATTGCATCATGATTATGGTTGCTGCAAGAAACGTGGCTTCAATGACCCATAAAGAAATAAATCAAAACTATGAAAAAGGGGATGAGATTGGATGTTTTAATCTGGGATCAACCGTTGTTGTTCTTCTACCCAATGATGTTCAAGCAGAATGGGAGCATCATGTCTCAATCGAGAAAGATGTAAAAATGGGTGAAAAAATAGCCCAACTCAGTAAGATCAAGTAACGAGGAGAAGAATGGACGGCTTAATAATCATAATCATCATTATTGTAATTTTCTTGGTGAAATCATTTAAATATTTCAGCAATCGAGTCTCCCCTTCTGAAAAGAAAGACGACAGAAAAGGGAATTAAAAGGGCTGAAAAATATTCTTAATTCCGAAAAGAATCGATATCACCATTAAGGCAACAATGAGATAGTAAATTATCTTTTGTGAACTCATTATTTCACCCTCGATAAATATTCACCCGTTCTGGTATCGACTTTAATAATCTCGCCCTCCTCGATAAACAATGGAACACGGATCGAAGCACCTGTTTCAACAATAGCCGGTTTAACACCGCCCTGTGCTGTATCACCTCTGAGTCCAGGATCAGTTTCTGTAACCTTTACATCGATATTATTGGGAGGCTCCACTGCAATTGCTTGTTCGTTCCAAATCGTGACCTCGCAAATACTTTCTTCTTTGAGCCAAATAAGTATCTCATCCAGAACTGATTTAGCTATGCCAATCTGCTCATAACTATCTGTATCCATGAAGTGCCACTGATCTCCGTCATTGTATAAGTATTGCATCTCCCTGATCATGACGTCTGCTGCCTCAAGTGATACACCTATCTTGACTGTTTTTTCTAGAACTTTTCCATTTTTAAGATTCTTTAGCTTAACCTTGTTGAATGCTTGACCTTTGCCTGGCTTATGAAAGTCACTTTCCACAATATTGTAGGGCTCACCATCTATGAGAACCTTTAGTCCTGACTTTAAGTCTCCGCTATTGTACATCACCATTGGATACTCCTTATCTTGGCTCAACTTCAAGGGAATCAATTTTCTTAAATGGAGGAACCGATCGTCCTCTTTTCCCTCTTTCACTCATATAATTTTCGAATTCATCGGGCCTGATGATTTTGGGTTTTTTACCGCTATAAACCCGAATCGAATCTTTTGGTCCAATGACAATGGCTGAAACCATCTTTTCTTTTCCTTCTTTAAATTTCTTTGAATTAATCCCAATGATTTTCAATCCCTTTCCTTTGCTCATCTCCATCAATTCATTGCTTTTAAAAATAAGCAATTTACCAGCTGAATTTGCAGCTGCAACATATGTTTCTTCTGGATATCCAACTGAGGTCGCATTCGAAGGGGTCAATACTTCAGAGCCTTTTACACTGAGACATGTCTTGCCTTTTCTATTTTTGGTATAAAGATCTTCCAATTTAACAAAAAAACCATATCCGGCGCTCGAAGACAATAGCCAATGTTGGCCTGAATCACCTGAAATCACGCCTGCAAAATAAGCGCCATCGGGTGGATTGAGCCTACTGGACAAAGGCTCGCCATTGCTTCTGGCTGAAGGAAGGGTATCGGCAACAATACTATATACTCTACCCGTGCTATCTATAAATACTGCAAACTGGTTGCTTCTACCAGGGACTGAAGATAAGTAATCATCTCCAGATTTATAATTGAGAGAACGAGGGTCATCAAGTGTCCCTTTTGCAGCTCTAACCCAACCAGCCTTTGATAAGACAATCGTCACTGGATCACTGCTCGCAAGTTGAGTTTGATCAAGTGCTTGTGAGGTGATCGCTGATTCGTTTAGGGTTGTTCTTCGATCATCGCCGAAATCTTTTGTGTCTTGCTTGATCTCATTTTGAATGAGTTCATTTATTTTTTTCTTGCTCTTGAGTATTTTTTTCAACTCACTTTGTTCTTTCTCAAGATCATTTTTTTCTGTGAGAATTTTCTCCTCTTCCAGCTTGGCTAAATTCCTAAGTCTTAAGTTCAAAATTGCCTCAGCTTGTATCTCTGAAAGTTTGAACTTCTTGATCAACTTTGATTTTGGATCATCCTCCTCACGGATGATCCTAATGACTTCATCAAGATTTAAATAGGCGACCATGAGTCCTTCTAATATATGAAGCCTTGACTCTACTTCATCTAATCTGAACTGAAGCCTTCTGGTCACAGTTTGTGTTCTGAATTCTATCCATTCTGACAACAGTGCTTTGAGATCAAAGACCCTTGGTCTTCCATCGAGGCCAATCAAATTCATATTCACTCTGACATTCTTTTCTAGATCTGTGGTTGCAAAAAGATGACCCATCAATTCATCGGTGTTCACTCTATTGGATTTGGGTGTAAGGACAATTCGGATAGGCGTTTCGTGATCAGATTCATCATTGATATCTGTAATCAATGGCAACTTCTTGTCTTTCATTTGTGTGGCAATTTGCTCAATGATCTTATTGCCAGACACTTGGTAAGGAAGCTGAGTGATGACAATCTGATTTTTTTCTTTTTTATACTTGGCTCTGATTTTGACACTTCCATTCCCAGTGGTGTAAATCTGTTTAAGCTCCTCTGGTGAAGAAATCATCTCTCCGCCAGATGGGAAATCAGGTCCTTGAAAATTCTTTGTAATCCTTGTGAGCTGACCCAATGAAATATCTGGATTTTTAATCAATTTATCTAATAGATAAGCTATTTCCTTGATGTTATGTGGTGGAATATCGGTTGACATACCCACAGCAATACCGGTTACACCATTGAGAATGAGGTTGGGTAATCTGGAAGGAAGGAATTCAGGCTCCTTGAGTGTGCCGTCGAAGTTCGGTTTCCAATCGGTTGTCCCTTGGCCAAGCTCGCTCAACATCAACTTTGTATATGCGCTCAGCTTTGCTTCGGTATACCTCATGGCAGCAAATGATTTTGGATCATCATATGAGCCCCAGTTTCCTTGGCCAATGATCAATGGATATCGATATGAGAAGTCTTGTGCCATATTGACCATTGCCTCATAACATGCAGTGTCTCCGTGTGGATGATATTTTCCAAGAACATCTCCTACGGTTCTTGCAGACTTCTTCGGCTTTGATTGAGCAGATAGGCCCAGCTCAGACATGGCAAATATAATTCTCCTCTGGACAGGTTTTAGGCCATCTCCTATGAACGGGAGTGCACGATCAAGAATGACATACATTGAATAGTCAAGGTATGCCTTCTCTACAAACTCACTGAGTGGTTGAGAATCAGATTTTGATCCTCCTCCGGTTTTATTAAAATCCATTTCTTCTTGTTTACCCATTTATATCTCTGCCAGATTGCCCTTTTCTTCAAGCCATTCTTTTCGATCTGTATAGCGTTTTTTTGCCATCAATTTATCCATAAGCTCTTCTGTATATGATGCATTATCAATGGTCAGCTTCACAAGCCTCCTAGAATCTTGAAGCATGGTTGTCTCTCTCAATTGAACTGGACTCATTTCACCCAGACCTTTAAAGCGAGTAACGGTTGTTTTCGTATTTGGCTTCTTTTTTTCTAATGCCTTTAAAATTGAATCCTTCTCAGTCTCATCAAGCGCATAATGCACGTCTTTTCCGACATCGATTCGATACAAAGGTGGCATTGATACGTAGACATGACCATCTTCGACCAATTTTCTAAAATGTTTCAAAAACAGGGCGCAAATCAATGTTGCGATATGGAGTCCATCCGAATCAGCATCTGCAAGTATACAAATTTTATGGTATCTAAGATTACCAAGCTCATCGGCCCCAGGCTCAACACCCAGTGCCTGAGAGATATTGCTGATTTCTTGAGAAGAAAGTAGATTGCTCTCATCGACTTCCCAGCTATTAAGAATTTTTCCTCGAAGTGGAAGAATTGCCTGAAAGACTCTATCTCTGGCTTGCTTTGCAGATCCACCAGCAGAATCACCTTCAACAATAAATAATTCACAAAGATCGGGCTCGTCGCTCGTGCAGTCTGCGAGTTTACCAGGCAATGTTGGTCCACCCGTGGCCTTCTTTCGTTTTACCTTTACATTCTTTTTGGCTCTCTTTTGAGCGTTCTCAATTGCCCTTGAGACAATTTGATCTCCCGCTTCAGGATGTTGATTCAACCAAAGCGTGAAAGCATCTTTAATGAGGCCTGTAACAAAACCTGAAACAGCTCTCGAACTGAGTTTCTCTTTCGTTTGTCCTGAGAATTGTGGATCCTCAATTCTGACTGAAATAATGTAGCTCAGACCCATCCAAACATCTTCAGGTGAAAGTTTTACACCTCTCGGTAGAAGATTTCGGTAATCAGCAAACTCTTTCACTGACTCTGATAATCCTGATCTAAAGCCTGACACATGCGTCCCACCATGTTTGGTGGGTATCAGATTGACATAGGATTCTTGAATACCTTCATGATCTCTATCAGGCCATGTCATGCTCCACTCAAGCTCTTGTTCATCTGAATTTGCTTTACCAGAAAACGGAATTGATGGAATGCATTCAATATTTTCAAGCATTTCGACCAGATATTCACTGGCTCCTTCTTGATACTCCCATTCACATTTTTCGCCAGTCGCTTCGTCTTTAAATTTAATTTTTAGTCCTGGACATAGAACTGCTTTTGCACGAAGGTTATGTTTTATTTCATCAAGTCTTATATCGGCTGAATCAAAATACGACTCATTTGGCCAGAAGCGTATGGCTGTTCCAGTGTTGGCTTTTCCAACACTATCAACGATCTCAAGCTCTGATGTCCTATCACCATTGCTGAAGCTCATATTGTATTCTTGCCCACCTCTTTTGATCCATACCTCTAGATTCTTTGAGAGTGCATTGACCACAGAAACACCAACACCATGCAATCCTCCAGAAAACTTATAGCTCTTGTTATCAAATTTTGCGCCTGCATGAAGCCTAGTTAAGATTAATTCGACAGCAGGTATTTTTTCCTCAGGATGATCATCAACGGGCATGCCTCGTCCATCATCTCTGACTTGAATAGAGCCATCTTTATAAAGATCCACTTGAATTGTTTTACAATAGCCTGCAATAGCCTCGTCTACGCTATTATCGATGACCTCATATGCTAAGTGATTTGGACAGTCAGTGTCGGTATACATACCGGGTCTTTTTTGAACCGGTTCAAGCCCACTGAGGACCTCGATGTCTGAGGCATTATAATCCTTCGTCATGGTCCTTCATTATTCGTGAGAAAGTAAGTTGAATCAAGAGCATTGGCATGTATTTGAGCTTATTTATTCTGGCTATCTAAAAAAATTAAGCATTTGTTAAATAAAAAAAGGGGTTGCATTAATGCATCCCCCTTTTTTTTGCATGGTTTTTTGAGTTTAGGTCAGATCTGCGTTCATCACCTTATTCCAAGCAGCAACGAAATCTGAAACAAACTTCTCTTTTGAGTCATCAGAAGCATAAACTTCAGCAATTGCTCTAAGTTGTGAATTAGATCCAAAGACCAAGTCTACCCTAGTTGCTGTTCTTACTTTGTCGCCTGACTGACGGTCAATTGCCTCATAAGAGTTCTCACCTGTTGATTTCCACTCAACACCCATATCTAGAAGATTAACAAAGAAATCATTTGTTAATTTTCCAGGTGTTTCTGTAAAGACTCCATGATTATTTGAACTTATACCCAGAGCTCTCATACCTCCTATGAGCACTGTCATTTCAGGTGCAGTTAACCCAAGCAGTTGAGCTTTATCAAGCATCATTTCCTCAGATGGAAGGCTGGAGCCTTCTTTTTGGAAATTACGAAAACCATCAGCAATTGGCTCAAGAGCATCAAATGAGTCAGCATCAGTTTGCTCCTCGCTGGCATCACCTCGGCCTGGTGTGAATGGAACTTGAGCACCAGAGGCTTTCTCAATACCAACGTTTCCACCAAGTACAATAACATCTGCCAAGGAGGCATTAGACTCTGAAGCAATTGATTCATATACACCAAGAACTCTTGCAAGCTGTTCTGGTTTATTGGCTTCCCAATCTTTTTGTGGAGCAAGACGAATTCGAGATCCATTTGCTCCCCCTCTTAAGTCAGAACCTCTAAATGTCGATGCACTAGCCCAGGCAGTTTCGACCATTTCTTGAATGCTCAGACCACAGTCTGAGAGTTTAGCTTTGATCGCATCCACATCATAATCATTATTGCCTTGAGGAACAGGATCTTGCCAAATTAACTCTTCATCAGGTACTTCAGGTCCTAGATAACGAGAACGCGGCCCCATATCACGATGCAAAAGCTTAAACCATGCTCTGGCAAAAGCATCTGCAAATTCATCAGGATTTTCATGAAAACGTTTTGAGATTTCTCTATAGATTGGATCCTCTCTCATTGACATGTCAGCAGTTGTCATCATCGTTGGAACTCTAACTGATGGATCCTCTGCATCTGGAGCCATGTCTTCTTCTTTCTGATCTATGGCATGCCAGACAATCTTGCCGGATGGTGTTTCTACCTTCTCCCACTCATAACCAAATAAAAGATCAAAGTAGCCATTGTCCCATGTTGTCGGTTTAGCAGTCCAAGCGCCTTCAAAACCACTGGTAATGGTATCGCTACCCATTCCAGATTTGTGGTCGCTCATCCAACCAAATCCCATGTTTTCAAGTGAAGCGCCCTCTGGTTCTGCACTCACATGCTCCTCCGGTCCAGCACCATGTCCCTTACCGAAAGTATGACCTCCAGCAACCAGGGCAACAGTTTCCTCGTCGTTCATGGCCATTCGACTGAATGTTTCTCTGACATCTTTACCACTGGCTATAGGGTCTGGTTCGCCATCGGGGCCTTGCGGATTAACATAAATTAAACCCATTTGCACAGCTCCCAATGGATTTGCTAAGTCTCTCTCTCCAGAGTATCGCTCATTTGCAAGCCATTCTCGCTCAGCACCCCAATCAATATCTTCTTCTGGTGCCCATATATCTGGCCGACCACCACCAAATCCAAAAGTTTTTCCACCCATGGATTCAATGGCCACATTACCAGCAAGTATCAATAAGTCTGCCCAGCTGATTTTATTGCCATATTTTTTTTTGACTGGCCAAAGAAGGCGTCTAGCTTTGTCTAAGTTTCCATTATCTGGCCAACTGTTCAGTGGAGCAAAACGCTGATTTCCAGTACCGCCTCCGCCTCGACCATCTCCGATTCTATATGTACCAGCAGCATGCCAAGTCATCCTGATGAAGAAAGGGCCATAATGTCCATAATCTGCTGGCCACCAATCTTGGGAATCTGTCATTAGATCATTTAGATCTTTTTTTAGAGCATCAAAGTCTAGTTTTTTAAATTCTTCCCTGTAATCAAATCCATCATCCATTGGATCAGACTTCTGGTCATGTTGATGAAGAATGGACAAATCCAACTGATTTGGCCACCAATCTTTGTTTGAAGTGCCTGAAGCACTGTTTGTTGTCAATGCACCGTGCATCACAGGACATTTGCTTTCATTGTCTTTGGACATTAAATATTCCCCTCTTAACTAACTATTAGAATGGTTCTAATTTTATATAAAAATACCAAAATGAACAATATTAAATTCATCACATTTAGCTATAATTAGAACAAATGACACCGCCTAAAAAATCCAATACAAACATAGAATCAAAATTGCATGAACTAGAAGGTATTCTAGAAGAATTAGAGTCTGGTGAATTAGATCTAGATGATGCACTCAAGAAATTTGAGAAAGGTATAAAACTCTCAAGAGAGTGTCAAAAGACCCTTGAGGAAGCTGAGCTGAAAATAAAAGTCTTAATGGGTGATGAGTTAAAAGATTCTGACGAGACCCTATCCCAGTAATTTTCTTGCAATCATTATCAGTGCGATTGAATAGCCTGAAGCAATGATGTCGTCGAGTAGAATCCCAAATGCATTCTTGAATTTTCTATCGACTACGTTGATTGGAAAGGGTTTCACGATGTCAAAGAAACGAAATATCAGAAAAGCGGTAACAGCCCAGTAAGGATCCGCAGGTAGGACAGTCGCAACAAACATCATGCCAATGATTTCATCGATCACAATTGCAGGATGATCTCCTTTGCCAATAGTCTTTAAACTTTCATTGATTGCAAACCAAGCGACCAATAATAAAGCCAAAAGAAAAAGATAAACAAATAAGGCTGGAAGATAGAAATGTGCCAAGTAGATATAGAGACACAAGCCAAAACCAGAGCCAAATGTACCAGGTGCCATTGGAATCAAACCTATCCCGAAGCCACTTGAAAACAATATATATGGATTTTTTAAATCGTTTAGCTTCATATGAGTTCAGAAGTGTTCAAAATTTCTATTTTCAATCATATAGTCCTGCCCATTATATTTATACTGCTCCAATGATTTGGTAACCATTCCGACATAACTGAGCTTGGTATTGAATCTAACATGCCATTTTTGCTCAAACTCATCCCTCTTCTCTTTTGGAATCGTAAAACATAATTCATAATCATCACCGCCAAATAGAGCCATTGAAATGGCATCTTCAGAATCAATTTCAAGCATTTCTCTCCTGATAGGCAATTGATCGATATTTAAACTGAAGCCCACATTTGATGCTTTTGCTAACTTTGATAAATCCGTTTGTAATCCATCTGATATATCGATCATTGAAGATGCATAATCCGATAGGAAGAGCCCCTCACTGACTCTTGGCACAGGAAAATTAAAGTCTTTAATGCACTGTTTTGGTTCATTCAGACCAGACTTCAATAAATGCAAACCAAAAGCAGCACTTCCAAGATAACCCGTTACATATATTAGATCTCCAATATTTGCGTTTTTGCGTGTGACGTATCTGTCTTTTCTGACCAAACCCTGAACAGATAATGCAACCATCTCAGGCCCCTTAATTGTATCCCCGCCAATAATTACCAAACCATGTTTTGATGCCAAAGCTTTGGCGCCCTCGATAAATTTCTCAATCCATACTTTTTCTGCCTCGGGAATACTTAAACTGAGATGTGCCCACTTTGGCTGTGCACCCATGGCTGCCATATCACTCAAGTTAACTGCAATGGCTTTATGCCCAATTGAGTCTGATGAGGTTTCGGGAAGATAATGTGTCCCAACTGTTATGGTGTCTAAAACCGTAACCAATTCCATTCCTTCTTCAACCTCAACAACCGAACCATCATCTCCAACTGAAAGCTTCACATCTTCTGAAACAGAAGAAAACGTATCCCTGATCAGAGTTATTACGTCATCCTCTTTCATGTTTATTAGGTCTTGATTGATTGACAATAAGAGTCGAGAACAGCATTGATATATTGAAAACTGGTTTCTGCTCCAAATGACTTTGCTAACTCTATTGCTTCATTAATAGCGACCGAATTGGGAATATCAGTATTGGAGATCTCATAGACTGAAATCCAGATAATCGCTCTTTCAATTGAATCAATTTGATCAATTGGTCTATCAATATGCGGGGTGATCATTTTCTCAAGATCATCTTTTGATAAAACAATGCCTTCAAGCAATAGTTTGAAATAATCTTGATCGATTCTTTTATATTCCTTCAAATGAGATGACTGTTTCATCAATGTGGCAACATCATCATCGTTTTTTTGATGCTGATACAAAACTTGAAGCAAAAGTTGTCTGGAGCCTACTCTCCCCTTACCTTCAAAACGCTTTTCATTTTTTTTATTGGGCATGATTTTATTATCACTGATTCATTGCAAAAAATTCATCTGCTTTTTTTGCATCTTCATTGATTTGATTAGAAAGCTCATCCAAATCTTTAAATTTCTTTTCTCCTCGAATTCGATGCATGAAATCAATTTGAATGTCAGAGCCATATATGTCTTTATTAAAGTCTAGTAAATGGACTTCTAGAGTCAGTTCAGTTCCATCGACAGTTGGTTTAAATCCTATATTTGCCAAGCCATTGTATTCTTTTGTGTCATCTTCAATAGCTGCTTTGATACAGAAAACACCTCTTAAGAGTATATCTCGCTTGGAAATATCGATGTTGGCAGTTGGATAGCCAATCGTTCGTCCAATTTGCTTTCCTTTCATGACTTTACCCAAAACCGAGTAACTTCTTCCAAGTATTTTGTTGGCATTCTCAATATTTTGATCAAGTAATGCCTCCCTTATAGATGTGCTTGAAATCTTGATGCCTTGTTGTGTAATGAATTCAACTGGCTCAACTGTAAAGTCATACTCAAGACCCAGATCTATAAGAGTTTCTACAGTACCAGTCCTATTCTTAGCAAAATGAAAATCTACCCCTACTACAATATGTTTTGCATTTAGTTTTTCTATGAGGTGTTGTTTTACAAATTCCAATGGAGACAAATTTTCCATATCCTGATCAAATGGTGGACAATAGAGACAATCAATTCCACTCTTTCTAAGATATTGATTCTTTTCCTCTAGTGTGGTCAATTTGGGTTGAGGTTTGCCTTTGCTGAAATACTCATTTGGAGAAGGCTCAAATGTAAACAAGATGGATGAGAGATCTTTCTCTCTAGCAAACTGGGTTGTTCTCCTAATCAAATCTTGATGGCCCAGGTGAATGCCATCGAAAACTCCAATACAAACTGAGGAACCTTTCGAAAATTCATTCATTTCAGAATTGATGGTTCTTGAAATTTTCATTCTAATCTTCTTTTCCTAAAGAGATATACAGAAAGCTAGCTAAGCGTTTATTTCTTAAACAATAACTTTGCACTTTTTGAATTTTTGTAATGTGCAAGTATGGCTAATGTAAGAAAAAAAACTATACCAGATGTGCTAATTGAATAATCTGTTATTTGAGCAATGGTGAATTGAGCAAGGAACTCAAAAATCGAAAGCGAATAACAGAATACAGCCACAGGGGCTAAAGCTGAGTATGGCCTTTTATATAGAGCATAATTGAGTATAAATACTGCCATCGTCAGAAAGACGCAAGATCTCAAGAGAAGCAGCCTCACATAATCAAAACTAATATTCTGAATTACTTCGAATTTTATTGGGAATATGAAGAGCTGGTAACCAAATACAGGGACAATGGCTGCAGTTATTGCATAAAAAGCAATGAGAGCTAAAAGAAGGTTTAATAATTTTTCTAGTGGCTTTGGCACAATTTTTAGATCAATACTTATAGATTATGTAAAAATTCTATCATGCCAATAACAGCTTCAGTTGACTCAATGCCTTTATTGCCTGTGCCCTCACCAGATCTCTCTATGGCCTGCTCCATTGTGTCGCATGTGAGCACACCAAAGCCCACTGGAATATTATATTCTAGACTGACCTTAGTTAGACCGGCCGCTGTCTCTGTGGCAATATAATCAAAGTGTGGTGTTGCACCTCTTACAATTGCACCCAAAGCGATGATTCCATCTGGCTTTTTCTTTTCTGCAACATTCTTGACTGCCAGAGGTAACTCATATGCTCCGGGTACTTTGAAAATCTCAGGATCAGATTGATATCCATTTTTTTCTAAAGTTTGAATTGAACTCTTGATCAAGCTATCAACAATGAGCTCATTGAATTGAGAGGCGACAATGCAGATCTTGATTGATGATTTATCCATTACTCAGTTATTCCTTGTCAACATATTCTGTTATCTCAAGGTCAAAACCAGATATTGCTTGCATTTTTTTAGGTTCACTCAAAACCCTCATTCTTCTAACACCAATATCTCTTAATATTTGTGAACCTGTGCCATAAGTTCTGAGAACTGATGATTCAGCCTGTGCCTCCTCATCATCAGAATCTTCTGCCTGAATGGCTTTGACCATTTCTATGAAGTCTTTCGGTTGAGATGAATAACAGAGTGCTACCAATATAGACTCTTCTTCTTTTGATAACTGCTTTAAAGCAGATTTCATTGGCCAACCCAGTGATTGATGATCAATTCCAATCGAATCGCGAAGAGAATTCTCAACATGCACCCTAACAAGTGGGCTTGATTGATCAGTGATATCTCCTTTAACCAATGCAAAATGAACATCTCGATTGATATGGTCTTCAAATGTAAGTAGCTTGAATTTCCCAAATTCTGTTTCTACTTCCTGCTCACTGATTCTCTCGATGGATTGCTCATTTGCAACCCGATATCGAATTAGATCAGCTATTGTGCCAATCTTAATATCATGATGTTTTGAGAACTCTATTAAGTCTGGTCTCCTAGCCATTGTCCCATCATCATTGAGAATCTCTACAATCACAGCAGCCGGACTCAATCCTGCAAGCCTAGTAAAGTCACATCCTGCTTCTGTGTGTCCTGCTCTAGTCAAAACCCCACCTGGCTTAGCCATCAGAGGAAAAATATGTCCTGGTTGTTTGATATCTGAAGGTTGAGCACCTGGAGCAGTTGCTACCCTGATGGTTCGAGCCCTATCATGAGCTGATATTCCAGTCGTGACTCCTTCGCTTGCCTCAATTGAAACCGTGAAATTGGTTTCTTCCAAGCCTGTATTCTGAGTTGCCATCAAGGGAAGCCTGAGAAGATTGCATCTTGATTGAGTGAGCGTTAAACAAATCAATCCTCTGCCATATTTGGCCATAAAGTTGATGTCTTCTGGTGTGACCTTGTCTGCAGCCATGAGAAGGTCGCCTTCATTCTCTCTTTCTTCATCATCAACAATAATAACCATCTTGCCAATGCGAAGATCGGCAACAATTTCCTCCACTGAGGAAAATTCTAATGCTGACTCTGCTTCAGTCTTTTTTAATGTATCGGTCATTCAGTCAATCCTTCAGATTTTGAACATAGCGTGCCAACATATCATATTCTATGTTCGCTCGAGTACCCTTTTTAAATTCATTGAATGTTGTTTTCTCTAAAGTATGAGGAATGATCATCACCTCAAAGCCAGAATCATTAACCGCATTGACTGTCAAACTCACCCCATTAATTGCTATTGATCCTTTTTTAACAACAAATTTCATGCCCTCTTCACTCAATGAAAAATGAAGTATTCTTGTTTGATCCAATTCCTCTATCTTCTGAACTGTGGATACCTCATCCACATGGCCGAAAACAAAGTGGCCATCAATGCTATCACCGAGCTTAAGCGATTGTTCAATATTAACCACATCCGCTAACTCAAGCTCACCAATATTGGTGCATTTTAGCGTTTCTGTTGAAACATCAACTGAGAAAGAATCTTTATTCAATGATGTGGCAGTCAAGCAAACTCCATTGATTGCAATACTGGCTCCCAGATCTAAATCGACCGGGTTTAATGCAGTGGTTGCAAATTCCATTGTCACGATCGACTCCTTATCTTCCTTGGAAGACAAAATGGCCTGGCCCTGGACTATTCCACTAAACATTCTCTTTCCTTAAAGTTATTTTCATATCAGGTCCAATTGAAGTTAGATCTTTAACAGCAAAAGAATATCGATCCGATAGTTTTTTGATCACTGGTGAACCAAACATATCAATTGCATCGGGGCCAAGTATACATGGGGCCATATAGATTATTAACTCATCAATCAAATTTAACTTAAGAAGAGCTCCATTCATTCTGGGCCCAGCTTCTACGAGGACATTATTGATCTCTATCGATGCAAGATGCTCAAACAATGCTTCATCGACTCTTTTAGAGTGAATCATTGTCTCACCAGGCAATTGAAAGATCTTCTCATTGCCAGTGCACTGCATAGTCGAATCGATCACAACTCTAAGTGGTTGATCATCATCCGAAAAATTATTGATTCTCACATTTAAAGATGGGTCATCTAAAAGAACCGTTTGATTTGAGGTCATCATCGCACAGCTTCTCGCTCTGAGATTCTGAACATCTTCACGAGATTCTGCTGATGTGATCCATTTGCTTTCTCCATTAGAAAGTGCAATTTTTCCATCCAAACTTGATCCAATCTTGCTTCTAATAAATGGTCTATTGCGTTTCATCCTTTGAAAGAATCCAATATTTAGCTCACTGGATTCTTCTTCAAGTAACCCATGTGAAACTTCAATGCCTGCTGCACTCAAAATATCAATGCTTTTTCCAGAGACTTTGGGATTGGGATCCAAAGAGGAAAAAATTACTTTTGAGACCTTTGCATCAATTAAAGCCTCAACGCATGGAGCAGTTCTACCTTTGTGGGTACATGGCTCAAGAGAAATGAAAACGACTGAACCCTCTGGATTCACTTCGCAATTCTTGAGCGCCATTATTTCAGCATGATCTCCTCCAGTTTTCTTGTGCCAACCCTCTCCAATTATCTTTTCATCTTTTAGGATTACACATCCAACTCTGGGATTTGGCTTGCATGTATGTATTCCATTCTTCGCAAGCTCAATGCATCTATACATGTGTTCTTTTTGTTGTAACTGACTCATGATTCATCTTCTTCCGGAAAGATTGAAATTTGAGAGCGACTGTCTGCTGCAGATGGTGTATCTCTCAATGATTCAATTTCTTTCTCAAATTCCTCAATATCTTGGAATCTTCTATAGACTGATGCATACCGAACAAAGGCAATCTCATCAATCTCTCTCAATTCAAGCATCACAATTTCCCCCAAGGTTCTCGATTGTATCTCCCTTTCTCCTAATTTTTGAACCTTTCGAATGATTCTTGAGATCAGTTCTTCAATGGATTCGCTGCTGATTGGCCTTTTTTCTGTTGCAACAAGAATTCCCGCTCTCAGTTTTGACTCATTGAAAGGCTCTCTAGATTCATCTCTTTTAATTAATTTTGGTAATACCAACTCAGCAGATTCAAACGTTGTGAACCTCTCGCTGCATGCAATACACTCTCTTCTTCTTCGGGTTTGATATCCATCTCCGGCCAACCTTGAATCAACCACTTTGGTTTCTTGGTGACCACAAAAAGGACAATACATGGAAGTGACTTACTGAAGGTAAACTGGAAAACCCTTACAGAGATCCTTAACTTTATTCTTCACAGAAGAAATATTGCTTTGATTATTGATATCGCTCAGAACTTCATGAATCAGATCTACAACATACTCTGCCTCTGAAACGCCAAATCCTCTTGTTGTAATGGCCGGTGAACCAATTCTTAGCCCACTGGTTATCATCGGTGACCTTTGTTCATTTGGAACTGAATTTTTATTTAGAGTGATATTTGCCTCTCCCAATACTCTCTCACCATCGGCGCCAGTGATATCTGTATTGCTTAGATCAACCAAAAATAGATGACAATCTGTTCCATCGGATACAATCTGATATCCATGTTCTTGAAACCTTGATGCCATGGCTTTTGCATTCTTTACCACAGCTTCTTGATAAGTCTTGAACTCTGGTTTAAGCGCTTCATTGAATGCATGAGCTTTGGCAGCAATAACATGCATCAAAGGTCCGCCCTGTGTACCTGGGAATACTTGCTTATTGATTGCCTTTTGTATGTCTTCATTTTTACGCGCAAGAATGATTCCGCCTCTGGGCCCTCTCAGAGTTTTATGGGTAGTTGAAGTTGTTACATCAGCGATTGGAACTGGATTTGGATAACAACCTCCAGCTATCAGCCCTGAGACATGAGCCATATCTACCATGAAATAAGCACCAATAGAGTCAGCAATATCTCTGAAAACATTCCAGTCGACCAATCTTGAGTATGCAGAAAAACCAGCGACAATCATTTTTGGACGGTGCGTCTCGGCAAGTTTAGAGACTTGATCATAGTCAATCCTTCCAGTATCAGGATTGATTCCATATGAGAAAAACTCATACATTTGACCAGAAAAGTTAACTTTTGCTCCGTGTGTAAGATGTCCTCCATCTGAAAGGCTCATGCCAAGAATTTTATCTCCATGATCAAGAAGAGACATGTAAACAGCCATATTGGCCTGCGAGCCAGAATGCGGTTGAACATTTGCATAATCGGCATCGAAGAGTTGCTTGACTCTCTCAATTGCAAGCACTTCAGCTTCATCAACATGAACGCAGCCACCATAGTATCTTCTACCTGGGTAACCTTCTGCATATTTATTTGTCAGAACCGAGCCTTGGATCTCCATGACCTCCTTAGAGGTATAGTTCTCAGAAGCAATCAGCTCGATATGCTCCTCTTGCCTCTTTTGTTCTGACTCAATTGCAGAAGCAAGTTCTGAATCAAGTTTTGATAATGTTTCTGAAAAAGTCATAATTCCTCACACATAGAATAGAAATTCTACTCACTTCGCATAAATAGTTCGATGATTTTTATAAAATAGTTGGCTAACCGATCCAATCTCTTGCATTGACAAAAAATCTAGCCCAAGGTCCATGATCTTTCCAGTCATCTGGACACCATGAAAACTGTTCTGTTCTCATTACTCTTTCAGGGTGAGGCATCATGATTGTAGATCGCCCATCATCGGAACAAAATCCTGCAAAGCCTGACTCTGAACCATTGGGATTGTCTGGATAATGTATAGCTGGTTGGCCAAAATTATCAACATACCTTATGGTCACACCGCTTGCCTCTATCAATGCATTCATATCGCCATCATTTGAATACTGAACGCGTCCTTCTCCGTGTGATGTTGCAATTGGAATCATTGAGCCTTCCATTCCATTCAGAAAAATTGAATTTGATTCTAAAACTTCTACCATATTCAGCCTTGCTTCAAACTGCTCAGACAGGTTTCTGACAAATCTGGGCCAGTGATCTGCACCTGGAATCAGATCTTTCAACTGAGACAACATCTGGCAACCATTGCATATGCCAAGACTGAATGTTTCCTCCCTATGAAAGAAAGTTTTAAATTGATTTTGTGCATTTTGATTGAATAACACTGACTTTGCCCAGCCACCTCCAGCACCTAAAACATCACCATATGAAAATCCTCCACATACAACCAAACCAATGTATTCATCCAAATTGACTTGACCATTCAATATGTCAGTCATATGAATATCATATGCATTGAAACCAGCTTTATTGAATGCCACTGCCATCTCAATTTGGCTATTGACCCCTTGATCCCTGAGTATTGCTACTTTTGGACTCGATTTAGTTAGACGTTTATAGTCAATCTGAGTTGGACCAAATTTAATCTTAGGATTTAATCCTGGGTCATTTACATCTAATATTTTTTTAAATCCTTCCTCAGCGGTCTCTGGGTTATCTCTGAGTTTTTGCATTTCATAAGACATTTTTGACCAAGCTTGCCGGAGTGTTTTTAGGTCAAATGAATGATTAAATTCATTATTCTTAATACTGATTTGCTTATCTTTTACAACTGTTCCGATTGGATATATAGAATTTGATAAAGAAGCTTCATTCAGAATATCTAAAACATCATCTAGATCACCTTTTTGAATCTGAATGACGCAACCCAACTCTTCAGAAAATAACAATTTAAGCAACTCTTCTTGATTTGTTGCTTCAAGTGACAAATCAAGGCCCATGTTACCAGCAAACGCCATCTCTGAGACACATGCAAAAAGGCCTCCATCAGATCGATCATGGTATGCCTGAATCAGCATTCTGGATTTTAATTTTGTAATTGCATTGAAAAATTTCTTAAGAACCTCTGGGTTCTCGATATCTGGCGTTTCGCCTAGACTGCGGTTGTAAATTTGAGACAAGCATGAACCACCCATTCGATTTTGCCCTTGTCCGAGATCAATCAACAATAAGATGCTCTCACTTTTATCTTTCAATTGTGGCGTGATGACATTATTCACATCATCGATGGGAGAAAATGCTGAAATAACTAAAGAGAGTGGAGCAGTGTTTTTATATTGTTTTTCTTCGTTTACCCATGATGTTTGCATGGAGAGTGAATCCTTTCCCACAGGGATGGTGATCCCAATTTTGCTACAAAAATCAACTGAAATGGCTTCGACTGTTTCATATAGATCCTGCTTGAGTCTGTCTGTCATGATTGAAGACATCCAATTTGCAGAAAGCTTTATATCTGCAATATCACAAATGGGCGCTGAGAGAATATTTGTGATCGCTTCTCCCACAGCAATCCTTCCTGAAGCTGCGGCGTTATGAACTGCGATTGGGGATCTTTCACCCATTGCCATGGCTTCACCTTGAACACCAAAGTGATCTTTCAATGTAACCGCTACATCACTCACAGGTACTTGCCATGGACCAACAAACTGATCTTGTGAGACCAAACCACCAACTGTTCTGTCTCCGATATGAATCAAAAAAGTTTTATCTGAAACAGTTGGGAATCTTAAAATCTTTAAAGCTGCTTCCTCAATATCAATGCCTTCAAGACCATCATCAATGATCGATTTTTGCTCTGAAGTAATTTCTAGTTTTGTTTTGGGAGGCTTGCCGAATAAAACATCCATTGGCATATCTATTGGATAATTATCATAAACTTCGTCTTTCAATCTTAAGTTGCCATGTGTTGCAACTTCTCCAACAACAGCATATGGACATCGTTCTCTCTTACAAACCTGATCAAAAACTTCCAAGTCATCAGGGTGAATGGAGAGAACATATCTCTCTTGGGCCTCATTACACCAGATTTCCAAAGGGCTCATTCCAAACTCAGCATTGTCGATATCCCTCAAGTTTATGTCTGCTGACATTTTGCTGTGATCAGCAACTTCTGGAATGGCATTTGAAAGACCTCCAGCTCCAACATCATGAATGAGTATGATTGGGTTAGCATTGTCTTCTTTATTTTGGACACCCATTGCAAAACAACGAGTAATGACTTCCTGTGCTCTCCTTTCCAGTTCGGCATTGTCTCTTTGCACAGATGCAAAATCCAATTCGCTATCGCTGCTACCGGCATTCAAAGATGACGCAGAACCGCCACCCAATCCGATCAACATGGCTGGTCCACCTAAAACGATGATCAAAGAACCAGCTTCAATGTCATTTTTTTTGACAGATGAATCTGAAATATTACCCATCCCACCAACAATCATGATGGGCTTATGAAAACCCCAAGAAGCATTCGACTCTTCCTTATTTTCTTCCTCAAAGGTTCTAAAATAACCAAGAATATTGGGTCGCCCAAACTCGTTATTGTATGCAGCACCACCAATTGGTCCATCGAGCATAATATCGAGTGCTGATGCAATATGATCGGGTTTACCGATTGTCTTTTCCCAAGATTGAAGATCCCCTGGTATAAATAGGTGCGAAACACTAAAACCAGTTAAACCGGCTTTTGGCATTGCTCCTCTGCCTGTTGCTGCTTCATCTCTGATCTCCCCACCTGAGCCAGTAGCAGCTCCGGGATATGGTGAAATTGCGGTGGGATGATTATGCGTCTCAACCTTCATCATCGTATGAATCTCATCATGGAATCTTCCGTATTTCTGATCATCGAGATGGGGCAAAAACCAATCTGCTTTATGTCCAGCGATAACAGCAGCATTGTCTTTATAAGCAGATAGAACATTCCTAGAACTGGCCTCATAAGTATTTTTGATCATTTGAAAAAGACTTCTTTCTTTATCAATACCATCAATGACCCAATCTGCATTGAAGACTTTATGCCTGCAATGTTCTGAATTCGCCTGTGCAAACATCATGAGTTCAGCATCGGTTGGATTTCGATTCAATTTTGTAAATTGTTCCAAAAGGTAATCAATCTCATCATTGTTTAATGCCAATCCCAACTCAATATTTGCAGTCTCCAGAGACTTCTTGCCATCAGATAATATATCCACATCTGAAAATGGCTGCGGCTCTAGAGAAGAAAAAATTTCTTTTGCTTGCTTAAGATCTGTGATTACGACCTCTGTCATTCGATCATAAAGCATCTCTATTGCTTCTTTGCTTGGTGCTGAATCTTTATCTTTTAATGCGAGAGTAAAGACGACTCCTCTTTCTATTTTTTCAATAGAAGTAAGTCCACATACTTTTGCGATATCTGTTGCCTTGCTAGACCATGGGGAAGTGGTTCCAAAACGAGGTAAGGTAAAAACTTTAAACCCTTCATCATTTCCAAAAGGCCAGTCTGGGCCATACTCTAAAATCGAATCTAAGATTCGGTCCTGTTCTTCATCAGGGTCATTCTTTGAATCAATAAGATGGATAAACCTTGCACCCAAATCATCAATATTTTGATCAATACTTTGGATACGTCTCAGTAATGATTCAAGCTTGAATGGGGAATGCGATGCGGGTCCCTCTTTTACAATCATCCTTCTATATCCAAATTAACTTTTATTAACTTTTCGATTTATCATCGGGAACAAAAACAGTATTGGGCATTTGTGTCACATTATCTCCTTCTGCTTTACTCACTTTGCTGACTCCTTGCTCATCAACCTCATCGATTCTTAGCACAGAATGCATTGGGACATAAGTTCTCTTGACTCCCTCAAACTCTGTTTTTATTTTTTCTTCTGACGGATCTACAACAAGCGATGTTTTTTCCCCAAAAACGAGTGATTCAATTTCAATAAAGCCAAGAAGATTGCTATTAGAGACTTCTTTTGCATAAAGCTCATAGAGCTTCCCTTGATTGCTAAATGTTATTTTATATAACTTTTTTTTCGAGGGCATTTGTCCGAAATACATGTTGGATAAGAATCCAAATTATACCCTGATTGTAATCTCGTTGAAGAAATATCTTTTCAGTTAGACGTCATTCACAAAAAAAGATTTAAAATGAGAATGGTTATCACTATCATGGTAAAACTTAAAATTTTAGATGGGCTTATTTATGTCAAAAATCTTAGACAAAAAACTAAAACATCAATTCATTGGCTTTTTTATCATCTTGGTTTTATTTCAAAACCATGAAATACAAGCTGAGATGATCATTGGAACAGGATCTATTGAGCCAGGAGTGGATTTGATTTTTGAAGGGGGAGTCAAAGATGAAATCATGCCAGAAGAATACTATCTCAGTGAAAATGAAACAGATGTTCATATTGAAGTTCTTGCAAACTGGTCAAGTGATGCGCCAAAAGGCTCTCCAGAAGGTGGTCATGTTGCTTACCTGAATATTACTGCGGTATTAATCAACGAAACCACAGGTTCTTCGGATACTCACAAGCTTACCCCTCATGTCAATATGTCTGACAATTTGCACTATGCTAAAAACATCAAGCTGCCTGGAAAAATCGATGAGTTATATACTGTCATCTTTGAAATACGTCCACCAAAGAATGATGAGCTTGGAATGCACTATGACTGGAGATATACAGTTGATAAAGAACTCATTGTTGCAGAAAGATTTGAGTTTAATAATCTTGATTTTAAAGAAATCGCGATATCAAAAAGACGCTAGATTAAAGAGATTCAGTTTTAATGGGATCAAATAAAGTTTATGATCCAATAAATGCTTTCACATATTTCCATGAAAAAATCTTTCTTCCTCTTCACTCTTGTTTTTTTATTGGGTTGTTCTGATTCTAAAGATGACTTGAGTCGAGAAATTGATATAGTCATCCTTGATGATCTGATTCAGCACAGCAATGAATTTGATAAGCGAGTTTACTCTTTTGACAATGGCCTTCATCTGGCTGTTGGTTATGGTATCGCGAATTCGATCATGGTCGAGGGTATAGATGGAAATATCATCATTGACGCATCTGATAGTGTTGCTGAGGCAGAGGAAGTATATTCACACTTCAGTAAAATCAACTCAAATCCAATAAAGGCAATCATTTATACACACAATCATGGTGACCATACTTTTGGTGCTGCCTATTACTATAATCTTGGTGAAGAGAAACCCATGGTCATCGCTCATGAGTCGACAAGCGAGTATGTTGAAAGAATCATGGGAATTTTAAATCCAATTATCTCAAAAAGAAGCTCAAGGATGTTCGGTACGGAACTGCCTTCAGGTGATGTCATTAATGTTGGAATTGGACCATATCTGGGAGTCTCACAAAGTCCAATTGGTTATATAAAACCAAATATTACTTTCACCGATGAACTAAAAATCAATATTGCTGGTGTCGACATCGAACTCTATCATGCTCCAGGTGAAACCAATGACCAATTATTCGTCTGGTTACCAAAACACAAAGCTCTGATGCCTGGTGACAATATCTATAGAACCTTTCCAAACCTATACACCATTCGTGGCACACCTCACAGAGATGTTAAAAGTTGGGTTAAAAGCCTTGATCACATGCGTTCACTCAAACCTGATTATCTATTGCCAAGTCATACGAAACCTCTCGAGGGTGAAGAGGTATTGGAAACGCTCACAATCTACAGGGATGCCATACAGTTTGTTCATGACCAAACGATCAGGCTTATGAATAAGGGTCATTCTCCAGATGAAATATCACATATGATTCAATTGCCACCGGAAGTCTCTTCATCGCCATTTGTAAGAGAGTTTTATGGGACTGTTCGTTGGTCCGTAAAAAGTATATTTAATGGTTACCTTGGATGGTTTGATGGAAATGTTTCTAATCTTGACCCATTGCCATCTGAAGATTATGCAAGAAGACTTGCTATCCTCTCAGGGGGCGAAGAAAAACTTTTTGAAGCACTGCAAAAAGCTGTCGAAAGTGAAGATATGCAGTGGGCATTGCAATTAAGTGATAACTTACTGGCATTGAATTATAAAATTGATTCCACAAAAAAATTAAGGCAAGAAGCCATACAATATATTGGAGATCGTGCACTCAATCCCAATAAGAGAAACTACTTTTTGAGCTCTGCCAATGAATTGAATGCCAATTATCAGGCAGAGCCGTTGCTTCCACAAACCAGTGAATTATTAAGTGAGATTTCTATAGATATGTTTTTTGATATTCTCTCTGTAAGGTTGAATCCAGAGAAAGCAAAAGGTATCAAGCAAAGGGTGTGTTTTGAATTCGAATCTGGAAATATCAAAACAATAACTTTGAGAAATCAAATTGCAGAAGTCTCATCTGAAAAAACAAATTGCGATATCCTGGTGAAAACAAGCGAACAAATTTTAAAAGAAGCGCTTGCTGGAGTTAGAAATCCAATTATGACTGTGGCTTCTGGTGATATTGAAACTGGTGGGCAAAGGACAAATTTTCTGAATTTTCTGTCTAAATTTGCAGAATAAATTCGTTCTATCTTTTTGATTGAAAGAAGCCCTGAATCAAATCCTTGCATTCATTCTCCATCACTCCTCCAATTACATTGATTTTATGATTCAACTTAGGAGAGTTAGAGAGATCAAATGCAGACCCAGCGGCACCTGATCGTGGATCAAATGCACCAAAAATCAATGTTTCAATGCGTGCTTGAATCATCGCTCCCATGCACATCACACAAGGCTCTAAAGTAACAACCAAAGTTCCACCAATCCTATGATTCTTTCTTATTTCCGAGGCCTTTCTCAAGACCATAATTTCTGCATGGCCAGATGGATCATGATTAGAAATGGTGACATTACCCGATTCTGCGATGATTTGATTATCATGAAGATAGATAGCGCCAACTGGCACTTCTCCATTTGACTCACTTTTAATTGCCTGATCATAGGCAAGCTTCATGAGCGATTTTGCGTCTGTCTTCAAATCTAGTGGAAAACTTTAATCCATGGTTTCAATATTAAGCTGACCTTCAAGGCCTGCTGCCCGATGTTTTTCAGATTCTCTGTAATCTTTATCTGAAATCATCTTTAGCATTGCCTTTTTATTTGGATATTCTGCAATGGCAACCATATCCCATAACTCCTCAGCCTCACCGATTAAAAGTCTGCTGACTTTACCTGAAAAAATGATACTCCCTCCCACTTTTGGTAAGTGAATCGAACTCACCTCATGGGCATAGATTCTATATGCTTCCTCTCCAGTCAAATCAGTCTCTCTTCCATCCTCATAAGATGCTTTCTTCTTGAACTTCAATAAGTTCACCATTTTGATAGTCGACTTGGTATCACCCACAAGAAAACCGGCCATGGCCAAAGCATTTGGTCTGAGTTTATTTTTAACTTTCACAGAAATCTCAATTTCTAGTAAAGCAAACCATCCTTAATGACAACATCAACATTTTCTAATACTGAGATGTCTTCAATGGGATTTCCTTTGACTGCAATTAAATCTGCAAGCTTTCCTGATTCAATTGAACCAAGCTTATCTTCAATTCGAAGTAGTTTTGCCGTTTCCATGGTTGCTGATTGAATGGCTTTCATTGCTGGCATTCCATTTTCAACCATATAGACAAATTCTTTCCAATTGGTGCCATGCTTTTGAACTCCTGCATCTGTCCCAAATGCAATTTTCACTCCTTTTTCATAAGCTTTTCTGAAAGTGTCGCTGATTTGTGGACCAACACTTGCAGCCTTTGGTCTCACAATTTCAGGAAAAAAGTTATCTATCTTTGATTTCTCTGCTACGAATTCACCCGCTGAAATAGTTGGAACATAGTAAGTCCCATTTTCAATCATCAGATCCATGGCCTCAAGATCCATAAATGTGCCATGCTCAA
>CACJRN010000006.1 GCA_902595845.1 uncultured Gammaproteobacteria bacterium | reverse complement strand
CCCTTGGACTTATCTTGGCTTCAAACGTTTAATTCAAGCAGCAACCAGAACTGCATCGGACATCATCTGGAAGCCCATAAATCTTGAGATTATGAAAGAGATTCTTGATAAACCGAAAGCAAATACAACTGACTATCAAAAAAAATACAGAAAAAAAGACCTACAAGACTGGGCAAACTATTGCACAGTGGTCATAAATCAAATGGAAAATATTGATCATAGCATTTCAATGGCAGCATCCAGAGGTGTCGCTCATGCTGAAGATGAGGGCCTTATAAAAGAATATTCAGAGGAAGTTTTTAAAGCTTTTTTCAGTGATTCTAAGGATATTTCCGATAAGAAGGTCTTACTAGAGATCTGTGAAAAAATTGGCTTGAATGGAAAAGTTGAAGATTATTTAGATGACCACTCACTGGATATTGTTATAGAAGAAAACTCTAAGGAACTTGCTCAACGAGGTGGGTATGGAAGCCCAACAATGTTTGTTGAGAACCAGATGTTCTTCGGCAATGATCGAATGAATCTGGTCGAGTTTGCGATTGGACAAGCAAGTGGAAGGGTCCTAGTGATTCCTGGGCAGCACAACACATAGTATTTTTGTGATACATTATTTGTATGACTACCCTTTCTAAATTCAACAGAAGAAACTTTTTAAAAGGCTCTGCATCTATGGGGCTTGCATTGAATTATTCTTCATCAGCACTTGCTGCTGATAGTCAGAGTCAATACCGTTCTTGGGAAGATGTCGCAAGAAAGAAGTGGACTTGGGATAAAGTGAGTCGATCCACACATGGCACCAACTGCACTGGTCAGTGTGCTTTCAATGTTTATGTAAAAAATGGTGTGGTTTGGAGAGAAGAGCAACAGGGTGAATACGGATCTTCTGGTGATGCCCCTGACTATGGGCCAAGAGGATGTCAAAAGGGCTTGAGTCATTCTCGTTATATGTATGGTAAACAGAGAATCCTTTATCCTCTAAAACGTGTCGGAGAGAGGGGTGAAGGAAAGTGGGAAAGGATCACATGGGAACAAGCCATGTTGGAGATTGCAGATAAATTTATAGATCACTCTGTGGAATATGGTCCGGAGGCAATCACATGTGGGCTTGGCACCCAAATGGTCATGAAAAGGGCTTCCTATGCCAGTATTATGAGATTTGCAAATATCACTGGGGTGCAGATGCCAGAGGCATTTGCAGGAGTCGGTGATTTATTCTCTGGAGCTCAAATTACCCTTGGGCATGTCACGCTTGGTAACACAATGGCTGAGATTTATAAATCCAAGTGTTGCTTGATTTGGTTCTGTAATCCAGCAGTCACAAGAATTCCTGATGCTCACTTTTTCTGGGAAGCAAAATATAATGGAACTGAAGTAATCTCAATTTCACCAGATTTTAATGCAACAGCAATGCATGCTAGTAAATGGCTTAATCCAAAACCAGGAAGTGATATTGCTCTCGCAATGGCAATGATTGAAACCATCATAAGTGACAAGAGTTATGATGAGGATTACATGAGGGAGCAATCGGATCTCCCATTTTTGGTAAGGAAGGACAACTTAAAATATCTAAGAGAGACAGATCTACCTCAAGCTTCGGCTGATGCCAAAGATAATCGTTTTTATTTTTGGGATGAAAAGAATGATCAATTAACTGAAGCACCTGGCACCGGCACACCTCCTGTACCGCCTCCAGGCACGCCTGCACACCTGATACCGCCTATGCCTTCGATCGATCTTCAGGGGCTAAAGCCAGCGATTGAGGGTTCTTGGACCATTGAAACAAAAGATGGTCCGGTAGAGGTCACGACTGTTTTCGAACTCGTGAAACTAAGGTCATCTGAACACACTCCTGAATATGCTGAAGAAATAACTGGTATAAGCGCTAAAGTAATTAGAGATGTAGCAAGAAAATTTGCTAGCTCAAAACCGGGAATGATCTATGCGGGTTATCGCGCCTCGAAATATCTGCATGGAGATTTACTGCAAAGAGCATTGTTTTTACTCCTTTGTATCACTGGTAATACTGGCAAAGAGGGTGGTGGGCTTACCATCACAAACCTTGCAAAAGACGAAAGCGCCCTTTTCCCATTTGCTCTCAAAAATCCAATTGCAGCCTTCCGTGTAGCCACGCTCTCAAGGTGGGACTATGTTCACGCAAACATGAAAGAATTCAATGAGGAAATGTATGGAAAAGAATTGGCTGAAGAGTACGATCATCATTTCAAAGAATCTGTGAAAAACGGATGGTTTCCAGACTATTCAAAGAAACCTTGGAAGATGGGACTCTTTTCAGGAACCAATGCTGCCAGTTGGAGGTCTTCCGGAAAAAGATGGAGAGAGAATGCTTTCAGCAAGCTCGAAACCATTGCGACTTTTGCTACTGATATGGGTGCTACAGCAATGTATTCTGATTATGTATTGCCAATCTCCCATCACTATGAAAGACATGACTTTCATCTAGAGCCAAGAACCCCATATATGCAGGTCATAGATAAAGCGGTCGAGCCTCTGGGAGAGTGTGTAGATGACTGGACTGCATACAAAAGACTGGCCGAAGCAATCTCCATTCGAGCAAAAGAAAGAAACATAAGCCCTATTCCTGATAATGTTGTGGGCGTTCCTTTTGCGAGAGATATGACGAAATATCACGATGACTTCACCGATGAAGGAAAAATTAAGTCTGTGAAGGATGTTATTCAATTCCTTTTGGACAACACCACAGGGATCCAAAACGTCAAATACGAGGAACTTGCGGCAAAAGGCTTTTTGAGGAATAAAGGGTCTGAAACCACACTCCATTCAAAAGAGTCTCCCTTTTTCTCAGAGATTTACGACAATGTTAGAGAAAAGACTGGCTATAAGACCTTGACTCACAGACAACAGTTTTATATTGACCATGATTGGTTTGTTAAATTCGATGAAGCATTGCCTGGACATAAAGATGCACTAATCAATGAAGGCTATCCCATGAAAATGCTGATGGGTCATGCTAGGCACGGTATCCACAGCATGTGGCGTGATGATAGCTTCCTTCTCAGCCTACAAAGAGGAGAGCCTGATGTCTATGTCAATCCAGAAGATGCAAATTCTAAGGGTGTTGAGGATGGCGAGTTGATTCGAGTGTTCAGCAAATCAGGATCATTTATTGCTCAAGCACATGTAACATCTGCGATGGGGCCTAATATGCTCTATATGTATCACGGGTGGGACCCAATGATGTTCAGAGGTCGTGAGAATTTTGGTGCAGTCGTTCAAACGGGAGGGCTTATAAAGCCCACGTCTCTAGTTGGAGACTATGAGCATTTGGGATGGAAACCCTTTGCGTATGAACCCAATCATACCTTTCATGACTTCACATGTGATTTTGAAAAATATTCAGAAGCCTAAGTTTAGAATACATCCTCTCTTGGGACTGGCTCAAGAAACATAAATATAATTGCTGCAAGAATGATTGGTATTATCCCAACGTATGTGTAACCCATATTCCAGCCAAAAGCAGTCGCTGCATAAGTAATGGCAAGAGGTCCTAATCCAAAACCTAGATTGATTGCAAGTGTTCCAGAAAAACTTGCTGCAGTCGCCCTGAGTTCTGCTGGAAAATTCTCTGCAATAAAAGTTGCCATGACAGCATAAGCGCCATAGAAAAATAGTGTCATAAGCCCGTATACAATCAACACTTGGGTCCATCCCTGTGCCCACCAGATCAACATGATAAAGGCGAGACTTCCAGAAAGTGCCCAAAGGATGATTGTATTTCTTCTAATTAGGAAAAACTCACCGACAATTGCAGCAGCGATGTATCCAAAAGCGCCTATCCCGTATGAGTAGCCAACGATTTTGATTGCATCCACTATATTCCAGCCTCTTGCTTGGGTGAAATACAAGACCAACATCAATGTGCTGCCATATGCAAATGCATAAAGAAATTGGCCTGTAAAAAGAAGCAGTGATTTTCTCCTCCACTTTTTCTGAAATAGAACCATAGTGCTTACGGACGGCTCATCTTGTGCTTTTGAGGCTTGTGATTTTAGCCAAGCTTCAGATTCAGGAAGATACTTGTATATTATCCAACCATATGGAAGGAAAAGCAGAGCCAGTAAAAAAGTATATCGCCAATTGATTCCCAGTTGCTCAATCATGAATGCTACCAAAACTGATGCAAAGAACCAGCCTAAGGGAAACCCAATCTGGAGAATGCCTGTGAATAGACCTCTATATCTAGGCGGAGATGACTCAGTTACTGTAGTCAATGTAATTGGCGATTGAGCCCCAGCAGCAGTAAAGCCCAATGTTCTCGCAATCAGTACAGAAATTGTATTTGGAGCAATGGCTAAAAAAGCAACAAAAATGGGAGTCAGGAAGGTTGACCATAAAAGGGACTTTCTTCTTCCGATTCTATCCGTGAGAACACCGACTTGTGTGCAGAGAATTCCCGATATAAAAAATGTTATTGCCACATACCAGCCCACATCAGTTAATGACCATCCGAATTCATTTTGGAATTTTTCACTGACCAATATGAAAATTGAGTGATCCAGATTTGCAAAAGTTACTCCAATTAAACAAATGAAGAAAATCTTATAGGAGTTAAAAGGGATATCCTTGAAAGATATTTCACTGGATGTTGTATTCATATTCTCGTTCTCTGACATGCTCTCCCCTTTGATTTAATTTGTAAATAATCAATATACTGTAATATGTTATTGATTGAATGGATTTTTTTAAATTTGAGTTTTTATAAAAGGTGAAACAATGACCCTCCAATATTCAGCTGTCGGAATACAAAACGAATCACATATGGCTACCAGCATAGATGATTACTGGAAGGATCTGGAAAGGCTCCAGACCAGCATCGCTTATTCTGTGTGGAATTGTAGCTTGGATTTGCCTGTTCAACTTGTCTCAGTCTCTGAAGGTGGAATTGGAGGCTGGTGCCTTGGTGGAGGCGAAGAACACCTCCGAATATATAATGAGGTTGTGCCTGAAATACCAGGAAAGGAAACAGAGTTTCTTGGCGAAATATGTAAGCAATTCAATATATTCTTAATTGCTCAAATGGTTGCCAAAGTACCAGATCTTATGCCTGATAGGATTTTTAATGTGGCGTTCATCATAGATCCAAATGGAGAACTAATTCATACCCATATCAAAACATCTTTTTATCAAAAAGAAACCAACACAGCTCCGAGTGATATTTGGGATGTTTATCTTGAGAAATATGGTGATGATCCAGAGAAACTTCATGATGCTTTATATCCTGTCGCAAAAACTGAAATTGGCAATATTGGAACCTTAATCTGTGCAGAGGGAAGTTATCCTGAAGCGGCCAGAGGACTGGCTATGAATGGAGCTGAAATAATATACAGATCTCAGTATCCGGAGCCATGGATGGGAAACAATATGAATCAAATACAGAATCAATCTCATGCGATATTTAATACTTGTTATGTGCTTGCTCCAAATATTGGTGGAATCTACATGCCTGGCGGAGAAGACTTCAAATTCAGTAATGGCAAAAGCCAGATTATTGACTACAGAGGCCAGATCATTTCTGAATACCTTAGTGGTGGAGAAGCGCTCGTTAGTGCAATTATAAATATTGATGGATTGAGAGACTTTAGGCTGAGAGGACAGTGGCAAAACTTAGCGAAAGATATGAGAGTTGAGGAATACAAAGTCATCTATGATGCAATGATGGAAAAAGGCGGCATATATCCAAAAAATTTATGTATGGATGAACCTCCATTTACAGAAGAAGATCAGGTTGAGCTGGTTAAGCACCAAGTTAATAAGATGGTAAAACTTGGTATATATACCGCTCCTAAAAATTGGGAGCCATATAAAATCAAGGAGTCCGTCGCAGAGCGAATTAAGAAAACTGAAGCTGGGTCATAGAAAATGATTTGGCGTTTTTTTATCAATCCAATCATGATCTTTATTTTAAGATCGCCCTTCCATTTCTTTGTGAGTCATAGTGTTTTGGTTCTATATGTCACTGGTACGAAAACAGGAAAAAAATACTTCATCCCGGTAAGTTTCTTTGAGCACCGTAAAGGGTTGCTGACATGCGTCACCGATAAACCAAATATTTGGTGGAGAAACCTAACCAGTATTGATGAAATAAAAATTCTATTTAAAGGCAAAGAAATCCAATCAAAAATTAATACTGAGCCTGATGATTTGGATTATATCTATCCAAAGCTTAATGCCCTTTTTGAACACAGTCGTATCGATGGTTTTTTTGGAGGTGTTGGCTATAAGAATGGAAAGCCCATTCAGAAAGATGTAATAGATGCAACAAAAAGAATGGTCTTAATAGAGCTAGATTTCACTGAATCTTAAATCTACCGCCTCTTTTCTTGGAACATTGTCTTGATCAAGCTCATGAGGATGCATAAATCTATTTCCAATTTTTTTTGGATTCTTTGAGAAGGAAAGTTCAATTGCTTTTGGATCGCCCTCATCGTCTAAACGATTATTATTTGGATGAATATGAATCAGCTCGAGTTTTATTTCGGTTAAAAATTTTTCAATTTTCTCTTTGTTTTTTGAGACTAAATGGAATTCAATTACCAAGCCTGACAAACGATCACTGCATGCAACGATCTCGTCTAGAATTTGGTACTCATATCCCTCAATATCAACTTTTAGAAATATTGGTGCATCATCAAATCTTTCCATGGCCTGATTCAAATTCGTATCACAGCCTGGTGCGGTGCCAATTTTTTCCAAGAATAAAGTGGCATGACTTTTAAAAAATTCTTTGAACTCCAAATATAGCTTTATGGCTTTAAAAGGAGCGGTGAACCTCCCTATAAGGATTGATAAAAGTCTTTTGAAAAAATGCTTAATCCAGTAACTGGTACCTATTGAGTAATCATAGGCATGTACCTTCACTCTTTTCTTCTCTATAAAATCTTCTTCGAAACTCCAATTTCTTCCGATCCCTAGAGCGAGAAGTGAGGATGATTCTTGAATAGATTTTGGATCAACAAGATAACCGCCATCATGATCACCCCCTAGCCTGATCAGTTCAAATGTACCAGCTGGTTTAAATCTTTTTGGTAGCATTTATTTTTTTGACTTTTCTGTATAGATTCCAGATTTAATAAGCTTCTTGATTGAATCATTGAAGACATTTCCTGCATCGTCATGATTCATAGGCGGAAGATTGCTTGGCCATATAGGCCTGTCATAGAGCTTCTTAAAAATTTCAGTTTTAAGATATGGAATCCAGTTTTGAAATCTTGCGTTTTGTCGGTAGTGTCTCAAAGCTTCGATGTTTATCTCACTCGCAGTGTAAGCATCACCAACAGTATCCGTTTGAGAAAGTATTGTTCCTTTGTAATCAATTATCGAAGACCTACCGCCCAAGGCACCATCAATTATTGTTGGATCGCCGCCACTTTCTGATGGCATTATCAATGATCCTGTATTTGGCGCTATCATATAAGCAGTGTTGTCTATCGCTCTTGATCGATTCTGAACCTCAAAAATTTCTCTCGATACCCAAGGCTCAGGCAAAGATGCACGGTAAAGAATTTCTGCACCATTCAAAGCGAATGCTCTGAATGACTCTGGAAAAGAGCCCTCAACTCCAACAGTGCCTGCAATATTTCCTATTGGTGTTTTTGCAACTGGGAAAAAAGCTTCGATTGAGTCGCCATGCTGCTCAACCCATTGGTCATAAACATCATGAGGCGTTGTTGAGTGTTCAACGAATACAACAATGTTCTTATGATGCTTGTATATGACATCACCGTTTTCATCAATAATAAATATTGTATTGAAAAATCTATCTTTATATTCCGGAAGCTTCTCCTTGAGTTGGCCAATGATATAGGTGCCTTTCTCTTTTGCTAGCTTGCCTAGAAAGTCTGTTTCAGGGCCAGGGATTTCTGCTGCCATTGTTTTTGCATATTCTGCCTGATTCATATCCAATATCTCATCCACAAAACCTTGAATTGCACCTTCTCCTAATGCAATTAATCGAACAGGTAATTCCAGTGAGCACATATGTGTAACCATCTCAATCATATTCCCAATATGATCAAGATTAACCTGAACCTCATTCCTGGTTTTTACATGCTTTACCTTGGTTTGTAAGGCTACTGCTAAATATGGATCAATCATTAGTATTTCCTAGATGTAGTCTTTTAGGTCTATGTTTTCTTCATTTGGAATTACAGGCTTAACTAAATCATCCGCATAATCCATATCTTTGGTTGCATCAATACCTATTCTGGCTGATGTGCCATCAGGAAGTGCTGCTCTATCAACTTCCCACGTTACAAAATTGGGAAAAGTATATAACTTCTCAGCTCTACCCATTCTCGTCCATGTAGCCCACTCAACATCATCCATATCATTAGGGTCGACATCATCATCTACAATGATGATTCGTTTTGCCATCCAGGCAAGATTAAAAAAGCCCATGTTCATTTCAAAAAGTTCTTTTATCATTTGCCCTGGTTCATCGTCATTTTTCTTTTTGATGGCAATCGCGAGATGCATCAATGGGCCAATTTTTGTGTCAAAATGAACAGCAATGTCTGTCACATTTGGGTAACCTTGTCTGATTTTCTGCTCTAGTCCTTTTGAGATACCGTAGACAGTAAGATAGCCAAGATTGTTGTGCTCTTTTGCCCTTCCCGCCATCAATGTATAAAACATTGCGTCATTTCTTTGAAGCATGCTTGTTACTTTACACATAGGGGCATGCTCGGTACCGTACTGAGCACCAAACTCACCTAGGGTGTTCTCGACCATATTGTCGAGATCAACAATGGTCTCAAATGCCATCTCACAATCTGCAGGAATTGGAAGGCCGGAATCTGGTCCGGCTATGACTTCAATGGCCTCGCCATTAATACCACCTGCAACATCTAACTCTGAAATCTCATCTGGAGATTTTGATGCTGCAGCCATCAGTAAGGCTGGTGGCGCCCCCAGTACCATAGCGACTCTCATCTCTTTATTGTTTTCTTTATGCCAAGCATAAGCTTTTCTCAGATCACTCAAACCACTTGCGTTGATTAATAAATTTTCCTTATCAATGATTAAACATCGGTAAAATCCAACATTTATCTCACCATTCGGTTTTTTAAATATTCCAACTGCAGCTGTTAAAAAGGGCCCTGTGTCGAGCTCAAAAAAAGTTGGGGCAGGAAGCTTAGTTAAATCAATGTCATTTCCTTTGAGTATCCTTTCAGTTACATGGCCTTCTTCAATGGTTTTGTATGGTATTGGATTTGCAATACCAGACATGACCTTTTGCCCAGCTTGCTCATAGGTGAAATCTTCACTGCCATCTTCATTAAAGATGAGTCCATAACGACCCATCGAAGTGAATAAACCGCCCACTGCTTTATAGTTGGAATTCTGTACGTTTTCGAAAATGAAAGCCTTGGACTCGTCTTCAAGAGTCTTCATTAGTGCTGCCATTTCATACTTTGGGTTAACCGAGTTTTTAAGCCTAACAAGCTTGTCTTGTGACTCGAGTAATTCAATAACCTCTCTGAAGGATCTATGCATATCTGAAATTAAAAAATTTTAACTACATTAGCATTCGATTTGAAAATAATCTAATCACTTCGACTGTTTAATATAAGTCCAATAATTGATATTCTTATTGATAGTCATATTCAGGAGGGGAAATGAAAACAAAAGCAGCAATTGCAGTTAAAGCCGGTGAAGATCTTGTCATTGAAGAATTGGATTTAGATGGCCCAGGTGATAATGAAGTATTGGTAGAGATCAAAGCAACTGGTGTGTGTCACACAGATGCGTTTACATTATCTGGCGATGATCCAGAAGGTATCTTTCCTTCAGTGCTTGGACATGAAGGCGCTGGTATAGTAATGGAAGTAGGCAAAAATGTGACTTCTGTAAAGCCTGGAGATCATGTTATACCTCTATATACACCTGAATGCAGAGACTGTAATTTTTGTTTGAATCCAAAAACAAACCTTTGCCAATCAATTAGAGAAACACAAGGTCAGGGTCTGATGCCGGATGGAACGTCAAGATTTTCTCTGAATGGTGATCCTATATACCACTATATGGGTTGCTCTACATTCTCAAATTATTCAGTCATGCCTGAGATTGCAGTTGCGAAGGTGAGACAAGACGCACCGTTTGACAAAATTTGCTACATAGGTTGCGGTGTAACAACAGGCATCGGTGCTGTGGTTTATGATGCAAAAGTTGAGCCGGGCTCTAATGTCGTAGTATTTGGATTAGGTGGTATTGGCCTGAATGTTATCCAAGGAGCAAAAATGGTTGGTGCAAATAAAATAGTTGGAATCGATATTAACGAATCGAAAGTACCTTTAGCGACAAAATTTGGAATGACTGACTTTATAAACCCAACAAAAATAGATGATGTAGTGGAAGCTATAATTGATCTCACAGATGGTGGTGCCGATTATTCATTTGAGTGCATTGGTAATGTGGAGACAATGAGACAAGCTCTTGAGTGTTGTCATAAAGGATGGGGTGAATCTGTAATCATTGGTGTTGCGGGTGCAGGTCAGGAAATATCGACAAGACCATTTCAATTAGTGACTGGACGAGTATGGAGAGGGTCTGCTTTTGGTGGAGCAAGAGGTCGAACAGATGTACCAAAAATTGTTGATTGGTATATGGATGGAAAGATTAATATAGACGATATGATCACACATACAATGCCCCTTGAAGAAATCAATGAAGCATTTCATTTAATGCACAAAGGTGAGTCAATAAGGTCAGTCGTATTATATTAATATTATGTCCTGATATTATTGATATATATATCAGTAACTTATAGATATTTCTCTTCTAATATATCAAATAGCATACATAGATTACGAAAATAAGAGATCAGATATTCTGTTATATCTTCCAGGGACTATCAAGGGACATTTGTTATTAATTTCATCCTGTACACAGCGAAGTGAATCCCTTAGTTTATTGATTTGTTCATGCTCAAGTTTTCCATCACTATGAGGAATATAACTTTCCCTAATACCTAGTAACTGGTAATAGTGCTTTCTTGGTATTGCAACTTCATCACAAATATTTGCAAAGCTTTTTCTGATAGCTTCTGGGTATAGATTCCAATCAAAAGATGAGGAAATCTTTATAAAGGATTTTCTTAGGTTTGTTATCGGTTTCTTAGTTACTGGGTTGTAAAAAATATAGTCGTTATTAAATGATTTAGCTTCTGAATTTAGATACTGATTTGTATGCTCTAAAATGGACTGTATGTCATCTGTAATTGGCACTATCTGAATGAAGCTTTTTCTTCTATTAATATTTATATGACTATTTTCAATAATTTGATCCTTTTTTAAATTTAATATGTCAGTCTTTTTTAACCCTGTGATGGTCATCAAATAAATAATATTCCTCGTAATTGGGTTTAAACTGTATTCGCTCATAGGGTCGCATAGATTGTATAGATATTCTGAATACTCACTCTCTAGATCTAACTGTTTTTTAGATGTTTTTTGATTGCCTATGAAAAGCGAATCTTTCAATTCACTTACAGGATTATTTTGTAAATGATAAAAACCAGTTGCTGTTGCATATTTGAATATTTTAGATAATAGCATCAATGCATTCTTAGATGCTGCTGGTGTGTGCTTATTGTTCCTAAACCATGATTCTAATTTCTCTATAGTAATATTTTCAATATTGTCTTCATGAAATGCCTTAAGTTTTGTTGCAATCAAGTATTTAGAATTGTGGTCAGAGTGTTGATCAGAATGTTCGCCTGATAATTTTTTACTTGAGATATATTCATTTGCAAGATCAATAAACTTTATAGAACCATAAAATTGGTCTCTTTTTGTTTTTTTTAGAAGGTTAGGATCAATGCCTTTATTTAAGAGATCAATTGATTGAATATGTAAATCAATTGCCACTGGGAATGGGAGTTTATTTTTTGAACCATGAGTTATAGTTCTAGGTTTACCGCCGCCTTTAATTCGTGCGTAGGTTACAAAACTTATCCTACCTGAAGGGTTTACCTTAATTCTAAAACCTTTGTAATCCTCAATTGATATAAAATAGGCCTTATCCTTAATCTTTAGTGTATCGAGGAACTCTGGAGTAACCTTATTACTATTTATTATCATATAGCATACATATTGACATTCAAATACTTCATTATCACAATATATACGATCTTATAATATAAGAACTGATTTACAAAATATTATGTTCTATAAGAAATGATCTCCGCCATTTGGGCTAATCGTTTGTCCTACAAAATGATTGCCGTCGTCTGAAGCTAAAAACACATATGCAGGCACTATTTCCTCTATGTTTGCAATTGTTCCTTTAGGTATGGACGCTTTGATGCCATCTAGAATCTCAGTCGGTACTTCTGATAGCATCCTTGTCATCGTAGCGCCAGGTGCTACACAGTTTGCTCTTATATTCATTTTTCCAATTTCAAGAGAGAGTGATCTGGTAAATGATATGATTGCACCTTTGGCTGCTGTGTAATGTGAAAAACCTGGACTGCCTTTGTATGCTAATTGCGATGCTGTATTAATTATTCTGCCATATTCTTGTTCATACATTACCTTCAAACATTCTCTTGTCGCATAGAAGGTCCCATTAAGATGGATTGAAATTAATTCATCCCACATTGCATCTGTCATTTCATGTATTGGGGCACTGGTAGCGATACCAGCATTATTAACAAGGATATCAATTCTCTTATATTGATCAGTTACAGATTGAACCATTTTTGAAACTTCTGCTGAATTAGAAACATCTGCTTTTAAAATAGTCGATGAATCTGAATATTTAGAAATCTCGCTTAAAACACTTTGTGCGTTTTCTTCTTCCTCTTCATTTGGATAGTTTATAACTACCTTGGCGCCTTCTTTTGCAAATGCAGCTGCTATTCCTGCCCCAATTCCTGTCGAGGCTCCTGTAATTAATGCAACTTTACTTTCTAATTTAATGGGTGGTCCTTAATCTAATTTCATTTAATATGATTACAGATCATAATATCGTTTTAAATCATTTTTATGTCCAGGACAAAAACTTTATCGTCAGACTTCTATCACTCGTCATCTGTTTTCAATCAGGAGACTGAAAGCATATTTAAAAACGAGTGGCTCTGGGTCGGAAGATCAGATCAATTAACAACCTCTGGATCATATATAACCACTGATTTAATCAACTATCCAATTATCGTCGTCAGAGATAACTCGGGTAATCTAAAGGCTTTTCATAATGTCTGCAGGCATAGAGCGGCCAAAGTGATCTCAAATAAAGAGGGTGTCTGCAAGCACATGATATGTCCCTATCATGGTTGGAAGTACGATCTCAATGGAAAGCTAATGGACACGCCAAAATTTTATGCGAATGATGATTTTGAAAAAGACAGACATTCTCTCTTTGAAATATCGGTAGCCGAACGTTTTGGTCTTATTTTTATAAACCTTAATAAGGAATCCAAACCTCTAGATAAATGGTTTGGTGGCTTTGAAAAAATTGTTAGTAATTATTTTACTGACAACTTGATTCTCCATAATGAGCTCAGGTTTGATGTTCATGCAAACTGGAAAACATATGTTGATAATTATCAAGAAGGTTATCACATCCCCCTGGTCCATCCTCAGCTCAATCGTGATGTAGTTTGGCAAGAATATAAGTTAGAGAATATGAATGAATATAGTGTTCACTCTGTGCCAGATCGAGCTAATAGCAATCAACCTGGAAGCTTTGGCTGGCACTTTCCAAATTTTATTTTCAATATCTATGGAAGAGGCATTGTTTTCCAAAGAATTGAGCCTCTCAAACCCAAATGGTGTAGGGTCGTCTATAATCTATTTCGCCCATCTGACGTCGACGTGGAGGATTTTGAAAATAAAGAGGGAAAATATCAATTAGAGGTCAGCCTGGAAGATCAAAAGCTGATTCCAGAAATACAGCAAAATCTTCAAGCAGGTATATATAATGAAGGACCGCTAAGTAAAAAATATGAAACAGGGGTCGCATATTTTCATGACCTCTATTTAACAAAACTTAATTTGGAGAATAAGAAATGATACTAGTCACAGGCGCTACAGGGAAAACTGGCTCTGCTACAGCAAAATCTCTCAGTGATATGGGAGAAAAATTTAGAGTGTTGATAAGAAACGAGGCAAAGAAACAAGAACTAGAATCTCTAGGCGCTGAAGTAGTCATTGGATCAATTGAAAATGTTGAGGCAGTTGAACAATCAATGGATGGAATTGATACGGTACTGATATTGCTTCCAAATTCAGAGGGTCAACTCAAATTAGAAAAACAACTCGTCGACTCTGCTAAACAATCGGGCGCAAAGAAAATTGTAAAAATGTCTTCGATTGAAGCAACACCCGATGCAACGAGTCCTATTCCAAAATTACATCTTGAGTCAGAGGAATATATTAAGCAGTCCGGTTTGAGCTGGACCATGGTTAAGCCCAATTTCTACATGCAAAACTTACTTGCATCAGCTGGAACAATAAAAGATCAGGGGAAAATCTTTCTGCCGATGGGTGAAGGTAAGACCGGAATGATAGACACGACTGATGTAGGAAAAGTTCTAGCTAAAGTTCTTTCTGAAGATGGGCATGAATCGATGAACCACGAAATAACTGGACCTGAGATCTTATCTTTTTATGAGGTTGCTGAAATCTTTAGCCAAGTTCTTGGCACAGAAGTAGATTATGTAGACGTTCCCTTGGCCGCATATAAAGAAACGCTGAGTCAGTTTTTAACAAATCAATGGCATCTGGATGCAGTCATTGATCTATTTAAAGGTATTGCTGAAGGTGGTATTGAGGAAAAAACAGACACATTCAATTCTCTTATGGGAGATTCGCCGAAGTCACTTGCTCAATTTGTAACAGAAAACTCATTCATCTTTAAAGCCTGACTATTGTTCCTTCCAGCCTTTTTTGACAATTAGAAGTGAGCATGCAATCGAAGGTATGCCAAGCAATGCTGAATAAATAAAGAGGGTGGACCAACCACTGCTCTCGATGATTTGTCCAGAGAATCCGCTGAGTGTAATTCCGGGCAAAAACATAACGGATGTAAAGAGAGCATATTGACTGGCGGTAAAATATCTACTTGTTAGGCTTGATAAGAATGCTATGAAAACTGTACCCGAGAATCCCAATGCAAAGTTATCTGCACTTATTGTTAAAACCAAAGCAGGTAGGCTGGGGCCTGCATTATTTAAAAATAAGAAAAACAGGTTGGTGACCGTCAATAAGATGCTGCTAATAATCAGTAACTTACTAATTCCAAAACGAGCCACACTCAGTCCGCCGATGAATGCGCCAATGATGGTTATGGTAAACCCAAAAACTTTTGTCACTGTTGCAATCTCAGAAAGATTAAATCCAAGATCTGCATAGAATGGATTTGCAGCAATCCCGATGATTAAGTCACTGACTCGATATATTGCTATAAACATAAGAAGAAAGAGAGACCAATAACCGTTCCTTTTAAAAAATTCAGCGAAGGGTTCTATTAGAGTCTTTTTCAACCATCCAGAATTATTCTTTTTCTCGAAGGGTTTTGTTGATTCTGGAATCATGATTACTGTCATGATGCCAACCAACATGAACATAGACATGATCTGATACGTTAATTTCCAATCATAAAAACTGGCGAGATATAAAGCTCCAGCGCCAGAGGTCAATGCTGAGATTCTATATCCAAGTTGATAACTAGCACCCAGAACTGCTTGAAATTTACTTTCAGCTATCTCAATTCTATATGCATCAATTGCAACATCCTGGGATGCCGATGCAAATGCGACGATTATAGACATATATGCCAAAAAAATAAGATCACTTTCTGGCTGCAGAAAGGACATATAAATCAGTCCAACCAGGATGATTGCTTGTGTAAGAAGCATCCACGATCTTCTTTGCCCGATTAAGCTTGTAAGCCCAGGCAATCTTAATCGATCAAGCATGGGGGCCCATAAAAACTTAATGGCATAAATAATCCCAACCCATCCAAACATTGTAATCTCAGAAATGCTTACCTCTGCAGAAGCAAGCCAAAGCGTCAGTGTTGCAAACAAAAGTGGGTGGGGCAGACCTGCTGAAAATCCTAAAAAAACCATTCTGATGGACTCAGAACTGGCATAGATACCCAACCCTTTTTCACTGTATTCTGAGAGCGCTCTATTCATAATCAATAATCAGTGGAGCATGATCTGAAAACCTTTCCTTTTTATAAATTGAAGATCTAAGCGGTGCTTTAGGAAAAAACTTATTGTAAAACTGATAGTCAATCCTCCAGCCTACATTGTTATTATAGGCATTCCCCCTGTTGGACCACCAAGTATATTCTTCTGGCTTGGTGTTTATTGACCTGAATGCATCTGTGCATCCATGCTCGTCAATAATTTTATCCAGCCAAGCCCTTTCTTCAGGCAAGCATCCAGAGTTCTTTTGGTTTGATTTCCAGTTCTTAATGTCAATCTCTTTGTGAACGATATTAATATCGCCGCAAAATATAAATGCAGTTTTTGATTGATTATATCGAGCTATTTTCTTTTCAAAGAAATCTAAAAAGCGATATTTAGCCTCTTGTCTTATGTCGCCTGAAGACCCTGATGGAAAATATGCTGAGGCAATTTTAAATTCCTTGAGCGAGCACTCAATATAGCGGCCTTCCTGGTCAAACTCTTCTGATTCCATTGTATCAATAAGACTTTCTGGCTTTTCCTTTGTAAAGATAGCAACACCGCTATAGCCCTTCTTAACCGCTTGATTGTGAAAACAGTGGTAGCCATTTGGCCAATACTCATCCCCTTGGATATCATCTAATTGGGCCCTGACCTCTTGAAGACAAACAATATCGGCATTTTCTTCGCTGAGCCAATTAAACAGGCCTTTTTTATTTGCTGCTCTGATGCCGTTGACATTTAAGGTAATAATCTTTATCTCTTTTTCTCCAACTTGAATGCTTATCTTCATTATCGGGTCATTCTGTGAGATGCTTAGCAGAATACAAGTCTTAGTTTAACGTTAATGGAAAACTACAAACAGAACTTTATACAACTGGCGATTCAAATTGGCGCTCTCAAATTTGGAGAGTTTGAGCTTAAATCTGGAAGAGTCAGTCCATATTTTTTTAATATGGGTCTTTTCTCAACAGGCAAAGCCTTAAAAAATATCGGTGACTTTTATGCTGCTGCCCTAGAGGGGAGCAATATCGAATACGACATGCTTTTTGGTCCTGCTTATAAAGGGATTCCTCTTGTATCAGTCTTAAGTTCGAGTCTCTTTGTCAACCATGAAAAGAATGTTCCCTTTGTCTACAACCGAAAAGAGAAAAAAGATCACGGGGAGGGCGGACAGATAGTTGGCCCGTCATTGTCTGGCAAAGTGGTCATCGTTGATGATGTAATCACTGCTGGGACCGCCATCAAAGAGGCTTCAAAGATGATCACTCAGGCGAGTGCTGAAATCTCAGGAATACTCATAGCGCTTGATAGACAAGAAAAAGGTGGGGGAGATTTATCAGCGGTTGAAGAGGTTTCTAAAGAGCTTGGTGTGCCGGTGATTTCAATTGTCAACTTGGATCAGGTTCTCACATTTGTAAAAAATAGCTCCAGTGAACTTGAGGCTTTTGTTGAAAAAATAGAGGCCTATAGAGAAAAATACGGCGCTTGATTTATATCAACCCTCGCCGGTATGTCCAAATCCGCCTTCTCCGCGATCTGATTCTTCAAAGGACTCCACCAAATTAAAGTTGACCTGTTGAATTGGCAGAAAAACCATTTGAGCCAATCGCATACCAGGCTCAATCACACAACTTTCTTTTCCTCTGTTCCAGCATGAAATAAAAACTTGTCCCTGGTAGTCAGAGTCAATCAAGCCGACTAAATTTCCTAAAACAAGGCCCTTCTTGTGGCCAAGCCCAGAACGGGGCAGCAAAACAGCTGCCAGAGACGAATCTCTTATATAGACTGCAATACCGCTTGGAATGAGCTCGGTATCGCCAGGCTGGATCGTCAAGGGTTCATCTAAGCATGCAAGTAAATCTATCCCAGCGGAGCCTGATGTTTGGTAATCTGGCATATCAAAAGTATCGCCGATTCTTTTGTCCAGAACCTTTAGTTCAATAATTTTTCTATTAGGACTATCTTGCATAACATTAGTTTAATTCTTTTTAAGAATATGTGTTACCAAAGTGATATTAAAATTGTCTATAAATACTTGCTAACTGTCTGTGCTATTGGTATAAAAGCCGTCCTGAATTAAAAATAAATCAGTACCTAAGAGGTAAAACAAAAATGGCAAGAGTGTGTCAAGTAACGGGCAAAAAAACAAAAAGTGGGAATAATGTCTCCCATGCCCATAATAAGACGAGAAGAAAGTTTCTGCCGAACCTTCATACGCACAGAATCTGGGTAGAGAGCCAAAACAGATTCATAAAGCTACGTTTGTCTAAAAAAGGCCTAAGAACCATCGATAAGCATGGCATCGATCATGTACTTGAAAACCTCAAGGATTTTGGAGAGAGGGCGTAATGAGAGAAAAAATTAAGCTGGTCTCATCTGCAAAAACGGGTCATTACTACACGACCACGAAAAATAAAAAAGAACACCCAGATAAAATGGAAACAAAGAAGTTTGATCCTAAAATCAGGAAGCATGTCCTCTACAAAGAAGCAAAAATCAAATAACATTCTTCTTCAACATAATCTAAAAAATGCCTGAGTTACCCGAAGTTGAGGTCACTAAGAAGGCATTGGAATCTGCTTTAAAAAAAACCTCGATCACTGGGGTGAATATCAGAAATAAAAAGCTTCGGTGGCCAGTCGAAGAAAAAAAGATTCGCAACATCATTCATTCTGATATCAAGAAAATATACAGAAGAGGAAAATATATCCTAATTTCTTGCGAAAACGGTGCCTTAATTCTTCATCTTGGGATGTCTGGAAGCATTGGGATCTTCGATAAAAATTCAAAATACCACAAACATGATCATGTTGAATTCATTCTTAAGAACAAAAAAGTGGTTCGCTTAAACGACCCCAGGCGATTCGGCTGTGCTGTATGGACAAATGAGCGCCCTGAAGAACATAAACTGATAAAGAGTCTTGGCATTGAACCCCTTGATGAAAAAGCTCTTGGAGAATATTTATTCACCATGAGCAGAAGCAGAAAAGCTGCGGTGAAAAACTTTATTATGAACTCGAATATTGTTGTTGGCGTTGGAAATATTTATGCAAGTGAGTCGCTTTTCAGGAGTGGCATCAACCCCATTCGATCTTCTAGCAGAATTAGCAAACAGCGATACAGAAAATTAGGTGAAGAAATAAAGAGGGTCTTAAATGAAGCGATTGAAATGGGTGGCACAACACTCCGAGACTTCACTTATTACAATGAAGTCAGGCAGATTGGTTATTTTAAGCAAAAGCTCTTTGTATACGGTAGATCTGGTGAAGAATGTAAAAAATGCTCAGAGCTTATAAAAGACAGAATCATTGCCGGACGAAACAGCTTCTTTTGTCCGAAGTGCCAAACCTAATTAGTAAAAGTCAATATCGTAGCCCTCAATGATTCCTCTCGGATCAGAGGATGAGCTTACATCTCCGGAGTCCTTCTCCCAAGTGACAACTTGCATATTTCCATAACTAGATATTTCTTGGAGGGTATGCCCTTTTGATTCAAGAATTGTAATGGTCTCTTCTGTGAACGCATCTTTTTCATATCTGATTACATCTGGTAGAAATTGGTGATGAAATCTTTTTTTTGCTGTCATAGTCTCAGCAGTGCCGCCTTCAAAATAATCAAGTATTGAGAGCAGTACCATTGTTATTATTCTTGCGCCTCCTGGAGTTCCAAGAATAGCCAAGCCTTTTTCAGACTCTATAAATGTTGGTGTCATACTTGAAAGCATACGCTTGTTTGGCTGTATAGAATTTTGCTCTCCATGGACAAGCCCATATCGATTTGGAGCAAATGGTTTTGCCGAAAAATCATCCATCTCGTTATTAAGTATTAAGCCAGAACTAGGAAGCATATATCCTGAGCCAAACCATGTGTTTATTGTTTGTGTGACTGCAGCTCGATTGCCGTCCATATCTAAAATTGAGAAGTGGGTGGTGTGCGAACCCTCATTCCATGCATACTTTTCATCCAGCTGATCATCTTCATGTATTGGGGTTGCTGCGTTCATATCTATAGACTGAGCCAAAATTGAAGCATGTTCTTTGCTAGTGAGTTTTTTTATAGGAACATCAACAAAATCAGGATCGCCTAAGAAGAATGCTCTATCCCTGTAGGCCCTCCTCATTGATTCAACCACCAAGTGAGTTCTTGTGGAAATATCCATTTCAATGAAATCAAATTCACTGATTATGTTCAAAATAGTTGCGATTGTTGTGCCGCCAGATGATGGTGGTGGAGCAGTTGTGAGTTGTGCGCCCAAGAAATTTACCTTTATTGGTTCTCTCTCAACCACTGAGTAGTTTTTAAAATCATCTGCTAACCAGATTGAACCATCCTGTCTTGCTTCATCAATCATTTTTTGGGTAAAGAAGCTTTTATAAAAACCATCGTGTCCATTTGAAGCAATGATTTCTAGAGTCTTTGCAAGTTCAGGCTGTTTTATGAGTTGTCCAACTTCTGGAAGCTGGTCATTTGGCATAAATACTGCTTTAAACTTTGGGGAAAGCGTTCTTGATTTTTTTGCAACATTCAATGCGGTGATTAATCTTTCATAAGCAGGAAAACCATCACGAGCAAGCCGAATAGCTGGCTCTAGTAGTTTATATAAGGGCATACTGCCATGATTATTTGCAACATGATGAAGGGCTGCCGGTAATCCTGGTATACCAGAAGCCAGTGGTCCATTCAGAGAAGCGGTTCTGAGCACATCGCCATTTTCGTCAAGGTACATGTCTCGGTCTGCCATTGAGGGCGCTTTCTCTCTGGCGTCAACGAACACAGATTGACCATCTTCTGCATTATGCAAAAGAAAGAATCCTCCCCCTCCTAAGCCAGAGCTATATGGCTCGACAACTGAAAGCACTGCACTAACAGTGACAGCAGCATCAAAAGCATTTCCTCCCATTTCAAGAATTTCATAGCCTGCCTTTGTTGCCAATGGATGTGCGGTTGCAATCCCCGCTTTATTAAAACCCTCTGCATGAATGGATTCACCAAAAAAGAATGCCAGATTGATAACTATTAAAAGTCTGAGAGTCTTTGCCATTCTTTATTTTTTGTATGCTTCGGAAAGATTTTGGTGAACCACTGGATGAACAAAATCTGAAATATCGCCTCCCTCTTGTGCGATTTGTCTAATTAAGGAAGATGATATAAAAGCATTTTGGTCCCCGCTGCTAAGAAAAACAGTCTCGATGTCATCAGCAAGCTTTTTGTTCATGCTGGCTAGCTCAAATTCATATTGGCCATCAGCAGGAGATCTAAGCCCTCTTACTATGACTCTTGCATCAATCTTTTTTGCAAAATCAATGGTTAATCCATCATAAGGCTGTACTTCAATATTGCTAAAAGCATTCAAGACTTCATTAACCATGGCAAGCCTTTTTTCATGTTTAAACAAAGGTTTTTTTTCGTCGCTGATAGCAACGCCGACTACCAAAACCTGGAAAATTGTTGAAGCTCTTCTAATGATTTCGAAGTGTCCGTTTGTAATTGGATCAAATGTTCCTGGGTAAAGTGCGATCATTTTAGACTATTTTGGCTTATTAATTTTAGGATCCCATAATATACATTTCCAGCCTTTGAATCCCTAATTAATTGATATTTTGAAGATACTATTTTATCCAGACATTCATTTGACTCGAGATAAATTTTGCTTGCGTCTGAAGCCCAATAATGATCATAAAGCGTGTCTATAATTTTTATTAAATCATATTGACCATAAGGCGGATCTAGGAAAATGATATCAAATGGCTTTTGCGTATTACTCTTTTGAATCATTTCTATTGAGTCTTTGCATTTAACCGCTACATCGTTGATTCTGTATCGAACAAGTGAATCCTTAAAGGCACTACAGGCCTTTTTTGAGGAATCAATATAAAATGCTGAGTTACTGCCTCTGGAGACACTTTCAACGCTTAAACATCCACTACCACCAAATAATTCCAAAACACGTGACCCCTCAATGCTAGCAGAAAGCCAATTAAATAATGTTTCTCGAATACGGTCAGGCGTGGGTTTAACAAGATCATCATTTACAGAAAGGGAAACGCCTTTGTGCTTACCGCTAATTATTCTAACCTTTCTTACTTTTTTTAATGTCGTCATTTTTTTGCGCAGATTTTGCTTAAATATTACCATAACTAATGATTTATTGAACCTTATAATTTATTGATATATATAGTATTTTTAAAATATTTAACTATATTTTTAGCACTCATGGTCAGAGAGTGCTAATATTTACTGCCTCGAAATTATTTTCGAGTTATTTATGAGTGATTTAGCAATAAAAAATGAAATACAACTTCTTGGCCCGATTGGGAGCATAGAGGCGTATATTAGCATCGTCAATCAAGCGCCCGTCTTAACAAAAGAAGAAGAGCATGCACTTGCTGTCAAATTCAAAGAGAATAATGACCTTGATGCTGCTAGACAATTGGTTCTCTCTCAATTGCGTTTTGTTGTGCACATAGCAAGAACATACAGCGGATATGGCCTGCCTCTCGCTGACATTATTCAAGAAGGAAATGTTGGTCTAATGAAGGCAGTCAAAAAATTTGATCCTGATAAAGGAGTAAGGCTAGTTACCTATGCTGTCCATTGGATTAGAGCTGAGATACATGAGTTTGTATTTGATAACTGGAAGATTGTTAAGGTTGCAACAACAAAAGCACAGAGAAAACTCTTTTTTAAGCTCAGAAATTCAAAAAAGAAAATAGGTTGGTTAACCAATGACGAGAAAAGCCTAATTGCTAATGACTTAGGTGTAAAAACAAGAGATGTAGAGACCATGGAACAAAGATTGGCTTCCAAGGATGTATTATTTGATCGCCCAGAAGATGACAGTGATTCTTACGTCAGTCCTGCTGGTTTCTTGCCAGCGCCAAATAGTGACCCATCTAGACTTGTAGAAAAGGAAAATTGGCTTGAGAGCAATATAGAGCTACTAAGCGAAGCAATGGATAATCTCGATAACAGAAGCAAAGAAGTGTTGAAACTCAGATGGTTAACTGAGGAAAAAGTAACCCTCAAAGAGCTTGCAAAGAAATTTAATGTTTCCCTAGAGAGAGTGAGACAAATCGAAGAACAAGCTATCCTCGATCTACGTGAACAACTCCTCAACCCATAGGCCTGTTAGAAGTTTTGTTCGACGAAAGGGGAGGATCACATCTTCTCAAAAATATGCATTAGAGAATCTTTTACCCAAATATGGCATTCAATATTCAGCAGACCTTGGGATAATACCTGATAGCTTTCTTGGCGATCCTGAAAGTCCTTTGATCATCGATATTGGTTTTGGAAATGGCGAGTTGCTGGTGTCTGTGGCAAATGAAAATACACAAACACACTTCGTTGGTATAGAGGTCTATGATGCTGGAATAGGGCATTGCTTAAAATTAATCGATGAAAACAATTTAAAGAATTTAAAGATTATAAGCGGTGATGCGGTCGAAGTACTGAAATTTGGAATAGTGGATGCCTCTATCAGTGAGATTAATTTGCTATTTCCTGACCCATGGCCAAAAAAAAGACATCATAAAAGAAGGATCATTAATGGTGACTTTATTCAGCTTATCTCGAAAAAGCTAATGCCCAATGGCTTGGTTAATATATCTACAGACTGGGAAAATTATGCGGAACAAATTGATGCTCTTTTTTCAAAAAGGAAAGACTTTGAGAAAAAAGGTTTTTCAGAAAGAGTGTTGAGCACAAAATTTGAAGAAAGAGGAGTTGTTTTGGGGCATGAGATTTATGACTTTTGTTTCAAATTAATCTCTCAATGAACCAAGCTTAATCATTGGTGCCGAAAGTCTGCTTGCCCCTTGTAAATATCGATCAATTGCAAGAGCTGCGCCTCGCCCCTCATTCATAGCCCAAACCACTAAAGACTGTCCTCTTCTTGCATCCCCAGCAGAGAAGACTCCGTCAACATTGGTTGTAAATTTTCCATAGGCTGAATCAATATTTCCGATATCATCTATTGAAACACCAAAGTCATTGAGTATCTTTTGTTCTGGGCCTATAAATCCAAGTGCAAGCAACACTAAGTCTGCGTTCCAAGTTTTTTCAGTACTGGCAATTTCTTTCATTGTCATTTTTCCATTCTTTTCCTGGACCCATTCAATCTCAACTGTCTTGAGGCCAGTCACAAGTCCATCTTTGCTCGTAAACTCTTTGCTCATTAATGAGAAGCGTCTTGGATCAGATCCAAATCTTTTTTCTGACTCTTCATGCCCATAGTCAGTCCTCAAAATGTTTGGCCAGAGTGGCCATGGGTTGTCTAAACCCCTCCTTTTTGGAGGCTTACTCATGATCTCCATATTGACCATGTTTTTGCATCCATGGCGAATTGCAGTAGCAATACAATCTGTTCCAGTATCGCCGCCCCCAATTACAATCACATCTTTATCTTTGGCATCGATGTAATTACCATCTGACAGTGAGCTATCTAATAAGCTCTTGGTGTTCTGAGTCAGAAAATCCATTGCAAAATGTATATTGCTGGACTCTCTTCCAGGAATACTCAGGTCTCTTGCTATGGTTGAGCCTGTTGCTATCAAAACAGCATCAAATGCTTTTTTGATCTCATCAGTAGAGATATTAACTCCAATATTGCAATTAGTCTTGAATTCAATTCCCTGAGAAGCCAATAGTTTCACTCTTCGATTCAACAAACTCTTTGAAAGCTTCATATTAGGAATTCCATAAACAAGAAGGCCTCCTATTCTGTCCTCTCTTTCAAAAACTGTGACCGAGTGTCCCGCTTTATTAAGCTGATCTGCTGCGGTGAGTCCTGCTGGCCCTGACCCTATAACTGCAATCTTTTTGCCAGTTGATTCAGCTGGCTGCTGCTCTTTGACCCAGCCCTCTTCAAAAGCCCTGTCAATGATTGAGTTTTCGATGTCTTTAATCGTGACTGCTGGCTCATTAATACCCAAAACACATGCTCCCTCACAAGGTGCTGGGCAAACCCTTCCTGTAAACTCTGGAAAATTATTTGTCTTTGTAAGCCTCTCATATGCCTCTTTCCATTTTCCCTTATAGACTAAATCATTCCATTCTGGAATTAGATTATCGATCGGGCATCCATGATCTGATTCACAAAATGGTACGCCACAGTTCATGCATCTCGCGCCTTGTTTTTTCAGCTGTTCTTCTTCTGCAGGAGTATAAATTTCGTAATAATCCAATGCCCGATCGACTGGATCACGCCAGGGTGTCTTTCTCCTTGGGTATTCCATAAAGCCTGTTGGTTTGCCCATCTCTATACCCCCTTCCTTTGTGACTTTCTATCATCCACATCAAAGATAGATTCGATTTCTTCATTGTGTTCTGCTCTTTCGTTCATGACACGCTTATAATCAATTGGCATGACCTTAATAAACTTATTCAAGCTATTATCCCAGTCATTCATGATTGCCTCAGCCAATGGTGAATCAGTATATTCATGATGTAGCTCGAGTAGCCTGAGTATTTCCGAAATGCTGGTCTCATCTTCCAGAGTTTCAAGTTGAACCATGCCAGTATTGCACTTGGGCTCAAACTCATCTCTTGGATCAAAGACATAAGCAATTCCTCCAGACATGCCAGCTGCGAAGTTGACACCAGTTTCTCCCAAAACCAAAACCCTTCCGCCTGTCATATATTCACAACCATGATCACCAACACCCTCAACAACAGACCATGCTCCGCTATTTCTAACGCCAAATCGTTCAGCCGCTATTCCCCTGAAGAAACCAAAACCTGAGGTGGCGCCATAAAGTGCGACATTACCAATAAGGATATTATCTTCAGATTTAAAGTTGGTGTTCTCTGGAGGCTGAACGATAATTTTACCTCCTGAAAGACTTTTGCCAACATAATCATTGGCATCGCCAAATAAGTTAAAGGTCACTCCTTTTGACAAAAAAGCTCCAAAGCTTTGACCTGCAGAACCAGAAAAGTTCACTCGAATAGTGTCTTCAGGCAGTCCTTCTTCTCCCCATAGTTTTGCAATTTCATGGCTCAGCATTGCACCTGTAGCTCTATTGAGGTTTGTTATCTCATGGTCAAACTCAACTCTGTCTTTTTTGTTAAGTGCATCTTTACAATTTTTGATCAGACTGTGGTCTATGACCGAGTCTATATCATGAACCTGATCAATTGTTTTCCTTATCTCAACATCGCTTCTGATTTCTTCAGCACTCACTAAAAGCGGGCTTAAGTCTAGCTGGCTTGATTTCCAATGCTGCTTTACTTTCTCAGTTGATAGAATGTCTGTCCTTCCCACAAGATCGCCAATGGACTTTATCCCAAGTCTTGCCATGATTGCTCTTGCCTCTTCAGCAACTAGGAATAGGTAATTAATAACATGCTCTGGTTGTCCATTAAATTTCTGTCTAAGTATTTTGTTTTGGGTAGCAATTCCAACTGGACATGTATTCAAATGACACTTTCTCATCATAATACAGCCAAGGGAAATCAATGGTGCTGTAGAAAAACCAAACTCCTCAGCACCAAGTAGCGCTGCAATGATTACATCCCTGCCTGTCTTCAGGCCGCCATCTGTTTGCAAGGTGACTCTGCTTCTTAGGTCGTTCATAATCAAAGTTTGATGAACTTCAGCCAGTCCCAGCTCCCATGGCATACCTGCATTCTTAATACTGGTCAAAGGTGATGCGCCTGTCCCGCCCACATCGCCAGAGATTACAATATGGTCAGCATGGGCCTTAGTAACGCCAGCAGCAATTGTTCCTACTCCGCTCTCCGAGACCAACTTAACACTGATGTCAGCAGACGGATTTCCATTTTTTAGGTCAAAAATTAATTGGGCCAAATCTTCAATTGAATAGATGTCATGATGAGGAGGGGGGCTGATTAAGCCCACCCCAGGCGTGGAGTATCTAATTGAAGCAATTTTTTCATCCACTTTCCTTCCTGGCAGCTCTCCTCCTTCACCAGGTTTGGCTCCTTGTGCAATTTTAATCTGAAGCTGCTGTGCGTTCGCAATATAGTTTGCTGTAACACCAAATCTACCTGATGCAATTTGCTTAATTGCTGAAGATTTGGAGTCACCATTCTTCATTGGCTCATATCTTGCGGGATCTTCTCCTCCTTCACCGCTGTTACTCTTTCCCCCAATTCTATTCATGGCAATAGCCAAAGTTTCATGTGCCTCTGGGGAAATTGAGCCGAAACTCATAGCCCCAGTGCAAAAGCGTTTTACTATCTCACTTGCTGGCTCAACATCTTCAAGTGGTATGCTCTTATTATTAGGATAATTGAGCTTTAATAGCCCTCTAAGATTTAAAGCATCTTCTGCTTTCTTGTTTGCGAGTTTTGAGAATTTCTCATATGCGCTTTCATCATTTGTTCTCGCAGCCAATTGAAGTGACCAGACTGTTTCTGGATTCCATCCCTTTTTTTCTCCCTCGCTTCTCCAATGGAAATCTCCCGGGTTTGGAAGATCTGTTGAAGGTTTGCTTTTGTCATCTGGCCATCCGAGGCTATGCCTCCTTAAGTCTTCAAGCTGAATTGTATCGAGATCGACTCCTCCGACTTTGCTTACAGTGCCATCAAAACATTTATCAATCACTTCTTTAGAAAGGCCGATTGCCTCAAAAATCTGGGCTCCCTTGTAAGACTGAAGTGTTGAGATACCCATTTTGCCCATGACTTTTAAAATACCCTTTACCACAGCTTGCCGGTAAGCGTCGATTACCTCTTCATATTCATCCAATGGCACCCTATTTTCTGGTCCTCTCTTATAATGAGTATGTTTGATGACATTCTCAGCCTTTGCTTGCATTAGGATTTCATATGCCAAGTATGGATTGATTGCGTCAGCTCCATACCCAAATAAAAGACAGAAGTGATGAACCTCGCGAGCCTCTCCTGTCTCAACCACTATAGCTGCCTTTGATCTCTTTGCAGATTTCACAAGATGGTGGTGAACTGCGCCACAAGCCATCAAGGCGCTGATAGGTGTCCGGCTCTCATCCATCCCTCTATCACTTAACACTATAAACCCGATGCCATTATCTACAGACTCTTCTGCTGCTCTACATATCTCATCGATTTTTTCATTTAACCCAACTTCTTTGGTGTAAGTGATATCAATAACCTTGCTTCTGTGATTCAAATAATTTAGATGCTTTAATGCATACATGGCAGTATTTGTGAGTATCGGGTTCTCAACAAGGATCCTGTTTGCATGTTTTTCACCAGGCTCTAAGAGGTTTCCTTCTGGTCCGATATAGCACTCAAGGGACATTACAATTTTTTCTCTAATTGAGTCTATCGATGGATTGGAAACCTGTGCAAATCGTTGCTTGAAATAGTCATATATAAGTCTGTGGTTGTCACTGAGAGAAGCTAAAACAGTGTCATTGCCCATTGAACCAAGCGGATCTCTCAAGTCATGCACCATTGGAAAAAGCATGAATTCCAATGTTTCAGAGGTATATCCGAATGCTCGCATACGCTTGAGGAGCTCTTCTTTTTCGTATAGCGGATCATTAGAAAGTTGTTTTATTTTTCTGAATCCAAACCTATTGCCATGAAGCCATTCTCTATAAGGGTTTTCTCGTACTAGAGGATCTTTGACATCAGAGTCGCTAAGTAGCTTGCCCTTATTAAAGTCGATTAGAAATATTTTTCCTGGCTGCAATCTTCCCTTTTTGATTACTTTTTCGTTAGGGATATCTAAAACCCCGACTTCGCTTGCCATGATTACCCTGTTATCTGACGTAACATAATAGCGACTGGGCCTGAGTCCATTTCTATCTAAAATAGCTCCTATTGCGTTGCCATTGGTAAATGAAATTGATGCAGGCCCATCCCATGGTTCCATGAGATTCGACTGAAATTCATAGTAAGCTTTTCTGTCTTTAGAGATCGTCTTCTTTTTCTGCCAAGCCTCTGGCACCATCATCAAAACTGACTCTTCCATTGAGCGTCCTGAAAGGGTTAAAAACTCAAGTACGTTATCAAAATTTCCTGAGTCGGAGCAATTAGGTTCAATAATAGGAAAAAGATCCTCAAGCCTATCTCCAAAAATGTCTGACTCCATATTGCCTTCTCTGGCCTTCATCCAATTGATATTGCCTTGAATAGTATTTATCTCGCCATTATGAGACATAAAGCGATTTGGCATCGCCCTGTCCCAGCTTGGAAACGTATTTGTAGAAAACCTAGAATGGACCATGGCCACATGAGAAGCATAATCGGGTTCAGTTAGGTCACTAAAAAAGTTTCCTACTTGATCACAAGTAAGCATTCCCTTGTAGACGATTGTCTTAGAAGACAGGCTACAAATATAAAACAGGTCTGCCTCATCAAGCTCAGAATTGACACGTAAATGGTTGCTGACTTTTTTCCTTGCGAGATACAGTCTTCTTTCAAAATCTTCCTGGTTGAAAAATGAGCGATTATCTTTCACAAAGACTTGCTCTATTTTAGGCATTGCTTTTAGAGCTGATGGGCCTATATCAGCTTTTTTTATATCAATCGGCAGATCTCTCCACCCAATTATTTCTAGCTCATTTTCACAACAAATTTCTTCAAAAGATTTTTTGCAGTGCTCTCTTTCTTTACCTTCATTAGGTAGAAAAATATTGCCTACTGCATACCTGCCTTCTTCCAAATAAACCCCGAAGCATTCCTTAGAAAGACCTGCAAAAAAAGTGTGTGGCATTCCAGTAAGTATTCCAGCTCCATCGCCGCTGTTGGGCTCCGAACCTCTAGCGCCCCTATGATCCATATTGCATAGAATCGTCAAGGCATCTTTTATGTTTTGATGGCTGGGCTCTTTGTTAATCTGAGCCACAAAGCCAAGGCCACAACTCTCCTTTTCAAATCGGGAGTCGTACAAGCCAATATTTGAGTCTTTTTTCAGCCTCATAACTAATTCTTTTTATTTTTTCTTAACCGTTAACGAACTTGGTTTGTCTGTCCGTCATCATTACCTTTTGGCCCGATGGGTCAAAATTTGCTCAAAATCACTGGGAAATTGAAAATGAATTTTAGCAAATTTGAATTGAAATTTCCTGTTCAACGTTATTATATGGATATTCCAGCCATATCTCCGTCGTTATCTTCGGCAGGCTAACTGCAATAATAAAAAGGAAAAAAATGGAAGAGTTTAAATTAATCATAGAGACAATTGGTGGTTTTCTTTGGAACAACTATACCCTCTATGTCGTTGTTGCCACTGGTATTGTTTTTACAATATGGAGTGGATTTTCACAATATTACGCTTTGACACATGGTTTTAAGGTAATCAAAGGTGATTATGATAAAGACGATGATCCGGGTGCAATCTCACATTTTCAAGCCTTGTCAACTGCACTCTCAGCTACGGTAGGCCTTGGTAACATTGGCGGTGTGGCCTTGGCTATATCGCTCGGTGGCCCAGGGGCGGTGTTTTGGATGTGGGTTGTAGGATTTTTAGGTATGGCTATTAAGTTAAGTGAAGTCTCGCTCTCGATGATACACAGAAATATAGATGAAACAGACAATCCCAGTGGTGGGCCAATGTGGGTTGTTGAAAGAAATTTTTCTGGGAAAAAGGGGTTTATAAAAATCATCGGAAAGCTTCTTGCTGGGACATTTTGTTTTGCTCTAATAATCAACACAATAACTGCAGGAAATATGTTTCAGGCTTGGAATGTTGCTAATCTGACTCAAGCTTATTTTGGCGTCCCAACTCTAGTTACAGGTGCCATATTGGCCTTGATTGTTGGGTCTGTAATCATAGGCGGTATAAAAAGAATCGGAGCAGTGACATCAAAACTTGTTCCAATAATGCTCATAATTTATGTCATTGCTTGCATTTATGTTCTTGCAATTAATTTTACAGCGATTCCAGAAATGCTAAGGCTCATTGTGAGCGCAGCATTTTCTCCAATGGAGTCAAGCAATGCCTTCCTTGGTGGAACCGCTGGAGCAGCCTTTATATTTGGTATGCAGAGAGCACTTTTTTCAAATGAAGCAGGACAAGGTTCATCTGCCATTGCTCATTCGGCTGCCAAAACAGATGAGCCAGTTAGAGAGGGTGTTGTAGCAGGCCTAGAGCCTTTTATTGATACCATTGTTGTCTGCACGATGAGTGCGCTGGTAATTTTGGTTACAGGCATTTGGAATCGACCTGCAGAAGTTCAGCTTTCTAATCTTTCAGTAAATCAATCTGGTCAAAATTGGTCCATTGATGGAACAATTGGTGATGCTCCCACGCTCAGTTCTGGCGACAAAGTTTTCATGATTTACTCTGGCTCAAAAAATGCTGAGTCTGGTAATGCTTTAAACAAAGTTTATGGGACAGTGGTTACTGATGGCACACAAACATCTATCAAATGGAATGAAATTACCTCTAATAAACAGCCTGAAACAAATGGCGAAGTTTATCTTGATTATGTAGGCGCCAATTTGACCGCAGCAGCATTTGATAAGGTCTCAGATGGTCTAGGTAAATGGTTGGTGACACTTGCCTCTTGGCTTTTTGCCATATCTACTATGATTTCTTGGAGTTACTATGGTGAGAAGGGTGTTTCCTTTCTGCTTGGTGAAAAAGCAATACTCACATACAAGCTCGCATTTTGTATATTGGCTGTCTTGTCCACCACTGGCTTTATTCAGACTGACAGAGAATTAAATCTGTTTGCCAACCTTGGCACAGGCCTTTGTATCATGGCAAACCTTCCCATACTCTGGCTTTTTGGATATCAAGCAATAAAAGACTATAAAGATTATATTTCTAAACTAAAAGCTGGTGAATTTGGGTAGTAATTAATATGACTAGAAAAGAAGAAATTAAGATAAAACCATTTTGGTACTCTGATATTTGGCTATGGCCTAAACTTATCACAATCATTACTACACTTGATAAAAATGGCACCGTAAATGCTGGTCCATATTCTCATATCATGCAGTATGACGTGATGACAAAAAACCCCAGGATGTTGATAGGATTTAGACAGGATTCACATACATTTGTAAATATTGAACAAACCGGAGAATTTGTTGTGAATTGCCCTAGTGCGAGTCACCTCGATGACATGATGGAAACTGCAAAATTTTATCCTGAAGGAATCAATGAGCTGGAGTTCACAAAGTTTACTCAGATTCCATCAAAGAAAGTTTCCCCTCCAAGCCTTGAGGAATGTCCCCAGATCGCAGAATGCACGGTTGATGAGATCATCAAGCTAGAAAAAAGCTCTGGTATTGTAATTGGAAAAATAGAGGCGATAGTCGTTGATAAAGAATTGGTCGACATGGGGAGAGAGGAGAGAATAAAAACAATGGATCTGCCAATTGGAATGGGTGATGAGGCCAGACAAACTTATTATCACACCACTGCTGAAACATTGATTAAACATGATCTTGGACAGCCAAAAAGCGCAATGCAAGGTGCAGACGCAAAAACGTCTATGGAGTGGGATAATGAAGCCACTGAAATGCTCATGGGCGTCCCGCCCCCTTTGAGAAAGATGGTCATTGAAAATACCGAAGAGTTTGCGGTAGAAAAAAAAGAAAAGACTGTCACAGGTGAGGTATTCAGGGAGCTAGCTAAATCTGTTGGAATGGATCCGGATGTAATGGAGAGATTTAGAAGTGGTGGCTGAAACCATCAACATCAAAAACAAGGCCTTACTAAAGGATCAGTGTTATATCAACGGAGAATGGATGGGAGCAAATGATGGTTCTTCATCAGAGGTTACCAATCCTGCCAATTCTGAGAGACTTGGATCACTTCCTAATTGTGGAGCAGATGAGGCCATTTTAGCCATCACGGCAGCAAATAAAGCACAAAAGATTTGGGCAAAAACAGATGCAAAAGAGCGCTCTTCTGTTCTTAAAAACCTACATCATTTAATGCTTGAGAACCAAATGGACTTGGCAACGATTATCACGCTTGAGGGTGGCAAACCCATATCTGAATCACTTGGTGAAATCGCCTATGCAGCCTCTTTTTTTGAATGGTTTTCAGAAGAGGCTAAAAGAGTTTATGGCGATTTAATACCAGGCCATCAATATGATCGAAGAACATTGGTGATCAAGCAACCAATAGGTGTTGTTGGGTGCATTACACCATGGAACTTCCCTTCAGCAATGTTGGCAAGAAAAATAGCGCCCGCTATTGCAGTTGGTTGTAGTGTAGTAGCAAAGCCAGCGCCTGAAACTCCTTTTTCTGCAACAGCAATGGCATATTTATCTGAGCTCGCAGGAGTTCCTAAAGGAATATTTAATGTGGTCACTGGTGATGCAGAAAAAATTGGTTCGGCTATGACATCTCATAAAGATGTTAAAAAAATCACTTTCACTGGTTCCACTGCTGTCGGTAAGCATTTGCTCAAGGCATCGGCTGATTCTGTTAAGAAGGTTTCTTTAGAGTTGGGTGGGCATGCTCCGTTTATAGTCTTTGATGATGCAAATCTTGAGGCTGCAGTAGAAGGTGCGGTGATTGCAAAGTATAGAAATAGTGGTCAAACATGTGTTTGCGCAAACAGAATTTATGTTCAATCGAGCATCTATGATGATTTTTCTCAGCGTTTTACTGAAAAAGCCTCTGAATTGGTGGTTGGGAACGGGCTTGATGAGTCCACCCAACAAGGGCCATTAATTAGCGAGAATGCAATTGAAAAAGTTTCTAATCATATAGAGGATGCCAAGAATAGTGGTGCAATTATAACAACTGGTGGCAATCCTCATTCTCTCGGAGGTCTATTTTTCGAGCCGACTGTTTTAACTGGAGTATCTGATGAAATGTTGATCTCGAAAGAGGAAACATTTGGTCCGGTTGCTCCAATCTTTAGTTTTGAGACTGAGCAAGAAGTAATAGAACGAGCAAATAATACTCCCTATGGTTTGGCCGCATACTTTTACACAACTGATCTAGCTAAATCATGGAGGGTCTCGGAACAGCTTGATTATGGAATGGTTGGGCTAAATACAGGAATAATCTCTACAGAAATGGCTCCATTTGGCGGAGTAAAAGAATCAGGAATCGGCCGGGAGGGATCTAAATATGGCGTGGATGATTATCTAGAGATTAAATATGTATCTCTGGCTGGTATTGAAGACTAATTGTTTTTAATAAAAACACCTGTATGATTCTCTTCTATCGGTCATATCCCAATGGAAAATAACGCTCCCAAATTAACAGTCGGCCCCGTCTCTAACTCTATTTTATCCATGATGTTGCCTATGGCTTTGGGCATCCTTGTAATGATAGGCAATGGTCTCGTCGATGCTTATTTTATTGGACAACTAGGATATGCACAGCTCGCTGCTGTCAGTTATGCGTTTCCCGTGTGGTTTGTTGCGGCAGGTATAGTGATGGGCCTTGGCACAGGAACCTCTTCTGTTTTGTCGAGATTCATCGGTGCCGGTGATACAAAAAGTGTAAAACAAATAGCAACCCATTCTATGGTGCTTGCCGTCGTCGCAGGTGCTGTGGTCACTCTAATTGGACTTCTTTCTATAGAGTCGCTCTTTGGTCTTCTAGGTGCCAATGAAGAGTCGATGCCTTATGTGAAGTCGTATATGACAATTTACTACTGGGGCTCCTTATTTCTTGGAATCCCTTTTATTGGCAATTCTATTTTAAGGGCCAATGGCGATGCCAAAACGCCTTCTATGCTGGTTGCATTCTCTGCAATAGTGAATGCTGTATTGGATCCTTTTTTAATCTTTGGTTGGTTTGGTTTTCCAGAAATGGGTGTGGCTGGAGCAGCTCTTGCGAGCGTTATATCAACTGTCGCATTTCTCTTTGCTTCACTCTGGGTACTCATTGTTCGTGACAATTTACTCACCTCAATTGGGCATAGTCTCACTTCAATGATTTCATCATGGAAGCAAGTATTGCATGTTGGATTACCTGCTATTGCAAGCAATTTGATTGCCCCGGTTTCAAGCGCCCTGGTTACAGCGTTGGTCAGCACATACGGTCAAGAGGCTGTTGCTGCTTATGGTTTGGCTGGAAGAATTGAAGCGCTTGTAATTGTTTTACTGATGGCACTCGGTGGTGCCACGGCTCCGTATGTAGGACAAAATTATGGAGCTAAAAAATTTGATCGCTTGGTCAATGGTTTTAAATTTTCTGCAAGATTTGCATTGTTTTATGCCATATTTTGTATTGTTTTTTTATATTTTGGATCAGCCACTATTCTCGGGGTGTTTACTGATAATGAAGATGTAATTAGGTTGGCCATGATTCAGCTGCTGATTTGCCCTTGGGGTTATGGTTTTTTGGGGATCGCTTCAATTTGTAATGGTTCATTTAACGCTTTTGGAAGACCTTTGCCTGCCATGACAATATCAATCTCAAGAACATTGGTGATTTATGTTCCACTTGCCTATGCATTGGCACATTATTTGGGTTTTCAAGGTATATTCATCGCACAAGTTCTGGCTAATATTTTTGCAGGCTGTGTAGCTATTGTTTGGTATAGAAGAGTTTTTAGAGAGGTTGCTAACTAGACTAATCTTCGCCTTGGAGTTGCTTAATGATAGACTCATCCTCAAGAGTGGATATATCTTGTGTGATGGCTTCATCTCTTGCAATTACTCGAAGCAATCTCCTCATAATCTTGCCAGAACGTGTTTTTGGCAAATTATCTGAAAATCGAATTTCATCTGGCTTTGCAATTGCACCCACTTGTTCAGCCACCCATTCCCTAAGAGCTTCCTGCATTTTTTTTGCGTCTTCTCCAATCGGTCTCTCTCCTTTGGTCACAACAAATGCAAAGATGCTTTCGCCTTTGACTTCGTGCGGCCTTCCAACAACAGCTGCTTCTGCAACCATTTCATTTGCGACAAGCGCCGACTCTACCTCCATCGTTCCCAAGCGGTGGCCTGAGACATTGAGCACATCGTCAATTCTACCCATGATCCAATGGCAACCATCCTCATCTCTGTATGCACTATCGCCAGCAACATAATACCTTCCGTCAAATTTTTCCCAATAAGTATCAATATATCTTTGGTTATCTCCCCATATGGTTCTTAACATTGAGGGCCATGGTTTTTTGATAACCAGATACCCTCCCTGATTTGCCTCTCCTACTGGCTCTCCTAGCTCATCGACGATATCAACATCAATACCTGGCATTGGAGTTGTACATGACCCAGGTTTTGTCTCTGTGATTCCAGGAAGGGGGCTGATCATGGCTCCGCCTGTCTCCGTTTGCCACCAAGTATCAACAATTGGACAACGCTCTTGACCGATAATTCTGTGATACCACATCCAAGCTTCAGGGTTTATTGGTTCACCTACTGTTCCAAGTAGACGCAGACTGGACAAATCATAGCTTTGCGGAATTTCATCTCCGTGTTTCATCAATGCTCTAATTGCTGTCGGCGCAGTATAAAAAATGGTGACAGCATGCTTCTCGCAAATATCCCAAAACCTTCCGACATCTGGAAAAGTGGGAGCACCTTCATAGATAAGAATCGTGGCACCAGCCAGCAATGGTCCATATGCCACATAGGTATGCCCAGTGATCCACCCAACATCTGCTGTGCACCAAAAAACGTCATCATTTTTGATATCAAATACCCAAGAAAATGTTGTTTTTGCGTGCAGTATGTATCCTGCTGTTGAGTGCTGAATTCCTTTCGGCTTACCAGTAGAGCCAGATGTATAGAGAATAAACAATGGGTGTTCAGCATTCAGTGGCTCTGGATCACAATTTGAATCACAATTTGAAACCAGGTCTCTCCACCAAACATCTCTCTTCTCATTGAATTCTATTTTTTCTCCGGTCCTTTGAAAGACCACGACATTTTCTACTTTGTATGATGATTGAGAGACCGCTTCATCTGTTGCTTGCTTCAATGGAATGATATTACCACCCCTATAAGCCCCATCGGCGGTTATCACGATCTTGGATTTAGCATCTTCAATCCTGTCTTTGAGGGCATTTGAGGAAAACCCTCCAAACACAACAGAGTGTATTGCTCCAATTCTTGCGCATGCTTGCATAGCTATCACTGCCTCAGGGCACATAGGCATATAGATGACCACTCTATCCATCGGCTCTACTCCCAGCTTCTTCAATCCGTTAGCAAATTGAGAAGTTTTTGAAAGAAGCTCTTTGTATGTAATGTGCTCAGATTTTCCATCCTCTGTTTCAAAGATGATTGCAGTTTTGTTTGGGCTCTTACTGGCATTTACATCCAATGAATTATACGAAGCATTAATCACTCCATCATTGAACCATTCGTAATTAGGAGCCTTAGACTCATCGAGAATATTCTTAAAGGGCTGAAACCACTCCAACTGATCTTTCGCAAGGGTGGCCCAATACTGAATATGGTTTTCCTTTGCTTGCTTTTTTAAATTATTGACTTTTTCTTCATCAATATTGGCTTGATCAATAAAATCTTTCGGGGGTGCAAAACTTCTTGACTCATTTAATATGGACTCTATGAGTTCATCTGCCATGGCAATTCTTTAAAAATTTAGTTTTTTGAGCGCTCTAAGGCAGTCTCTTTTGACTGCAGTCGCTCAATAATGGGGCTGGTGTTTGGAATATGGCTCAAAAGAAAACTCATTTGATCAGCTAAAATATTTCTACCTTGCAGAAGGATATATTCTGCATAAGATGGGGCAAATGGAATTGCAAGAAGTCCCATCCTTGCCTCCTCTGGGGTTTTTCCGCCCTTAAGATTATTGCAACGTTTGCAAGCACTTACAACGTTCTGCCATATGTCTTTGCCTCCTCTGCTTATGGGTGTCACATGGTCTCTGGTTAGCTCTCTTTTGCTATATTGAGACCCACAATATAAGCATAAATGGTCGTCTCTCTTGAAAAGGGTTTGATTGTTCAATGGCGGTGTAAAACCAGAAAGCTTTTGTTGAAAATGCTTGGAACGACCTCTGGTTGCAATAATGGAGTTAATGTTTATTTGACTCCTCTCACCTGACTTAGCATTGACCCCCCCTCTGACTGTATAGAGATGATCTCCCAAGGTATAGACCACATCGCCAACAGAATAAATTTTTGCTGCTTCCTTAAAGTCTATCCACTCAAGAGGAAGCCCCGTAGAATCAATACGCAGACTTCTGTAAGGAAAGTTCATCAATTTATTCATTAAAAACACTATAAAGGCTTTTTTGTTTAAAAATAATAAATATTTAAACTTTTTTGCTTGGATTTTTTGACAGGAATGATAGTCTTTCCGTCCATCTGAGTTGAATTACGAAAAATAAGCACGTGACAATAAAAATTGCAGTAGTTAACGAGTCTTTAAACAATGAAACACGTGTTGCCCTCGTCCCTGAAATAGCTCAAAAACTTGCCTCTAATAATGTAACTTTCATAATCGAAAAGAATGCTGGCGAATCTTCAGGGTTTTTAGATTCAGCCTACCCTGAAAATGCATGTAAATTTGTCAGCTCTTCTGAGGATGCTCTGAAGGTCGCTGACGTTCTTTTCAAAGTAAATCCTCCAACCTCTGATGAAATTGAAAAAATGAAAAGAGGATCTATGGCTATCTCTTATATGAACCCTTTTCAAAATGATGCCCTTATTAAACAAATGGCATCATCAGGTGTTGATGCTTTTTCTGTTGAGTTGATTCCGAGAATTTCCCGCGCTCAGTCAATGGATGCATTGTCATCGCAAGCCTCAATAGCAGGATACAAAGCAGTGATTTTGGCTGCTAATCATGCAAACAAATTCTTTCCTATGTTGACAACGGCCGCAGGTACAGTTAGGCCAGCACAAACATTAATCGTTGGAGCAGGCGTAGCTGGTCTTCAGGCAATCGCAACCGCAAAAAGATTGGGGTCAAGGGTTATTGCATTTGATGTCAGAAGAAGTACTAAAGAACAAATTGAGTCATTGGGAGCGCAGTTTCTAGATACAGGAATAACTGCAGAAGGCGAAGGCGGCTATGCAAGAGAATTAACAGCGGAAGAGCTTGAAACTCAAAAACAAGTCCTTTCAAAAACAATGGGGCAGTCAGATGTTGTGATCACAACTGCTGCGGTTCCAGGCAAGCCAGCACCGAAGCTCATTGATAGACAAACAGTGGAATCTATGGCTCCAGGTTCCGTAATAGTTGACCTTGGCGCCATTTCTGGAGGAAACTGCGAGCTCACAAATCCGGATGATGTTGTAGATCATGGTGGTGTAATAATATTGGGCCCAACCAATCTGCCTTCTACAATGCCAAAACATGCAAGTGAACTCTATTCAAGAAATCTTTTGAACTTCCTCTCCCCAGCTATCGCTGAAGAAGGTCTTAATATTGATTGGGATGATGAGGTATTTAAAGGTGCAAACATCACCAGAAATGGTGAAGTAACCTTTAACCAAGGAGCAAATTGATATGGAAACATTTATTGCGATTTACATCTTTATGCTAGCTGCATTCACTGGCTTTGAGGTCATATCTAAGGTTCCTGCAATCTTGCATACACCTCTAATGTCTGGGTCGAACTTCATACATGGTGTTGTGCTTGTAGGAGCAATAATTGCTCTCGGAATGGCTGAAACAAATTTAGAAAAGTCGATAGGGTTTCTTGGGGTACTTTTGGCCTCTGGTAATGCAGTTGGTGGCTATGTTGTAACAGAAAGAATGTTAGAAATGTTCAAATCTAAGAAAGAAAATGAGTAATGTTGAGACCATAATTCAAAGCATATATGTGGTTGCCGCAGTTCTGTTTATTGTCGGGTTAAAAAGAATGAGCTCACCCACAACTGCAAGAACTGGAATTGTTTGGGCAGGCGTTGGCATGCTCATGGCCACTGCAGCAACTTTTTTCTATCCTGGTGTTGAAAACTTTGTTTTGATTGTAAGTGCCATTCTGATTGGTACTGTATTAGCTGGGTATACGGCCAAAAAAGTTGAAATGACTGAAATGCCTGAAATGATTGCCCTATATAATGGAATGGGCGGTGGTGCTGCAGCTGCTATTGCAGCCGTTGAACTCTTCAAAGATCATCACTTGCCGCTTAGTGTCACCACTCTGGCTTTGATTGGAGGAATAATTGGCTCTATTTCGTTTACTGGAAGCTTGATAGCTTTTGGAAAACTTCAGGGGATGATTAAAGGAACTTTTAGGTTCAAAGGGCAGCACCAAATCAATCTTCTTTTGCTTCTTGGGTCAATCGTATTATCTGGTCTTGTTGTTGCTGGATTTGACTCAAATGCAACTTTAGTAATCGTGGTCTTTGTAATTGCGTTGTTATTGGGTGTTGCTATGACAATGCCAATTGGTGGTGGAGATATGGCTGTTGTCATTTCTTTATACAATGCGCTCACTGGTTTGGCTGTTGGGTTTGAAGGCTATGTTTTGCAAAATTATTCTATGATTATCGCCGGGACTGTTGTTGGTGCTGCAGGAACATTGCTGACACAGCTGATGGCAAAAGCAATGAACAAAACGCTTGTCAGTGTGCTTTTTCCCTTCGGCGAAACAGCCCAAGCAAGCGGTGATGCTGTCGAAGGAGAAATGAAGCCAATAGAGGCTGGTGATGCTGGAATCATGATGGCCTTTGCCCAAAAGGTTATTATCATCCCCGGATATGGAATGGCAGTCGCTCAAGCTCAACAAAAAGTTTGGGAGCTTAGCCAGCTCCTTATTGATAGAGGTGTTGATGTTAAGTTTGCTATTCATCCAGTAGCAGGAAGAATGCCCGGCCACATGAATGTCTTATTGGCTGAAGCTGGCGTGCCTTATGAGTTAATTTTTGATGAAGATGAAATAAACCAGGAATTTAAGAGTTGTGATGTTGCGCTTGTTATAGGCGCAAATGATGTTGTTAACCCTATTGCCAGAACAGATCCTTCAAGTGAAATTTACGGAATGCCGATACTTGATGCTGATTATGCCTCCAATGTAATTGTGGTAAAAAGGGGCCAAGGAACAGGCTTCTCTGGAATTGAAAATGTTCTGTTTTTCCTTGATAACACAAGGATGCTTTACGGTGATGGTCAAGCTGTTGCCACAGATCTTGTGAACTCTATAAAAGAGCTCTAGTAAAAATAATTTTAAGCCTCGTACTCCTATCACACCAGTTGTGTTATTCTCACCATCATGTTTGTTGAATTTGAAATGGAGCGGCTCCAATCACTTTATGAAAATGAAGTGAAATACAACCTCAGTGATAGCGGGAATCACCCATTATCAATGAATGAACTAATGAGCGAAGAGGAGATAAAAAGAATCCTCGAAATGGAAATATACTATGGTTATACCACCGGTGATCCAAGCCTCTTGTCTGCCATTGCATCTTGGTATCCTGATAAGATTACTTCGAGCAATATCCTTGTTACCAATGGCTCTGCTGAAGCGAATTTTTTAATTGGCTGGACTTTAGTTGAGCCCGATGACGAAGTCATAATGGTGCTTCCGAATTACATGCAGCTTCCAGGCTTAGCAAAAAATCTGGGGGCAAAAGTTAAAACAATTCATCTGAAAGAATCTCTCAACTGGCATTTAGATCTTGATGAGCTTGAGTCAATGGTGAATGACAAAACAAAATTAATTTCAATTTGTAATCCAAGCAATCCAACTGGTGCGGTTATGACTGATGAGGAGATGGAGTCAATCGCTGCAATAGCAGAAAAACATGGGGCATATATTCACTCGGATGAGGTGTATAGAGGATCAGAGCTTGATGGAAATGAAACAAAAAGTTTTGTTCACTTTTATGATAAATCGATTGTCTCATGTGGTTTATCAAAATCATTCGCGCACCCTGGATTAAGAATTGGATGGCTTGTTGCATCACCTGATGTTATCCAAAACATTTGGACGAGAAAAGATTATACGACTCTCTGTGCTTCTGTGATCTCCCAAGAAATTGGAACAAAAATTATGACTTCGCCTACTAGAGAGAACATTTTAGGGCGATCAAGCAAGATGCTTACTGAGAATCTGGCTTTATTTCAAAATTGGCTTGATAGTCACAATGGGCTTTTCACATTTGTTCCCCCTAAAGCTGGAGGCATGGCCTTTGTTGGTTATAACATGGATATCAATAGCACTGAATTTGTTCATAAACTCAGGGTTGACCAAAGTGTATTGATCGTTCCTGGGGATTGCTACGGCATGGATGGATATCTCAGGTTTGGGATTGGTGCAAACCCAGATTATCTCAGTGAAGGCTTACAATTAGTCAGTGCCTGCATCAAATCATTGGGCTATTGAAGAACACAATTTTAAATATAGCTGTCGACACGCCTGTGTCACAGATTTTTGACTATTATCTTCCCAAAGATTCAGACCAAATACCCAAAATAGGCCAAAGAGTTTTGGTCCCTTTTGGGAGAAGAGAGGTTATCGGTTTTATTCATGAAGTATCAGATGAAAGTTCTTTGCCAAAAAGCAAGATTAAATACTGTAAGTCGATAATCGACGAGGCTCCTTTGATCAACAAAGAGGCTCATGGCCTAATTTCATGGTGTAAAAATTACTACCATTATCCTCTAGGTAAAACCTATGCAACAGCTGTTCCAAAATACCTAAGATCAGGGAAAACTCCGGCCATAGAAAGTATGGTTTTTCAAAAGTCTGGTGTGGAAAGAAAATTAACCACTTACCAAAAAAAAGCTTTTGACAATTGTGTTGAACTGCTCAAAAAACCTAGTCCTGTTCTTCTTAATGGTGTTACTGGCAGTGGCAAAACCGAGATATATTTGCAGCTGATGAAAAAAGCGCTTGAAAAAAAGCAACAAGTTCTTTTTTTGGTCCCTGAGATTGGGTTGACACCACAATTATTTGAAGCAATAAGCTCAAGGTTTGGCAATTGTGTTGGCTTAATCCACTCTTCAACATCAGAGAAATTAAAGGCAGAGGCATGGCTTTCTGCTAGAGAGAACAAGCTTTCTATCATATTAGGGACGCGTTCCTCGATATTTGTTCCTTTTCGTAAACTAGGACTAATAGTCATTGATGAAGAGCATGATGAGTCATACAAACAACAATCTGGCCTAATGTACTCTGCTAGAGATCTTGCTGTATTGAGAGCAAAAAAATTGGGTTGTGGTCTAATTCTAGGGTCTGCAACTCCTTCCTATGAGAGCCTATTGAATGCTGAAAATGGGAAATATAATGAAGTCCGACTGGATAAGAGGGTTTTTTCCAACAAACCGCCAGAGAAAAGGCTTGTCAATCTGAATATTAACCCTTCTAGCAAAGGTCTCAGCGCTCCTTTGTTAAACGCTATCTCTCAAACTTTAGAAAATGGCGAACAATCACTCCTCTTTATCAATCGAAGAGGCTACTCACCTATAAGCATGTGTGAGGAATGTGGCAAGATAGATGAGTGCCCGAAGTGTGAAAGCAACTTGGTATTCTATAGGGGCTCATTAAAACTAAAATGCCATCATTGTTCCCATCAAGAAGAAGTCAAGGAAGCCTGTTCAGTTTGTGAAGGTAAAAAAATAACTATTGGGCATGGAACCGAAAAAATTGAAGAAGAACTAGAGGCCAAATTTCCAAAAGAGATGATCATCAGGGTTGATCGAGATACGACTAGAAGCAATAAGAAAAGAGAAGAGGTGTTTGGCCATGTAAAGTCTGGTAAAGCAAAAATTTTAGTTGGGACTCAGATGCTCACAAAAGGGCATGACTTTCCAAATCTATCTCTTGTTGCCTTTGTGAATGTTGATCAAGGCCTTTTTGGGAGTGGTTATAGAAGTAGCGAGCGTTTTGCTCAGCAGTATTACCAAGCATCCGGAAGATGTGGAAGAAGAGATAAAAAGGGGTTGGTGTTGCTCCAAACGCATAATCCAGAAAACGAATCCTTGAAGGCACTTCTTGATGATAGTTATATAGCGTTCTATCAAAAGAATAAGGTGGATAGAAAACGTCTTGGGTGGCCGCCATACACTTATTCAATTTTAATCAGGGCTGAATCACCGAACGAGAGGAATGTATTTATTTTTTTAGATGCTATTGCTGAATTCATAGAAAAATCTCAAGATCAAAAGCTCATCAAAGTTCTTGGCCCCATTCAATCTCCAATTGGAAGAATCCGTGGAAAAAAAAGGGGGCAGTTGATGCTTAAAAGCAAGAATAGAAAAAAATTACACGAGATGGGTGGACGATTGTTAAGCTTTGTAGATACAAAAAAAGTTGGAACAAAAGTAAAATGGTCAATTGATGTAGACCCCACTGATCACTCATGAGGATAGAGGACAAAATAAAAGAGCTAATTGTTACTGCGTTGACCAAGAGTCAGGGCATGAACAATGATGAGATAAACGAGGTTGGTCTCGAGCTTTCTAGAAACAAAAATAACGAGCATGGAGATTTCTCGAGCAATATTGCACTGAAGTTATCGGGAAAGCTAAAGCGCTCTCCAATGGTCGTTGCCGAAGAAATCATCAACTCAATTCATGTTTCCGATGAGCTTGAACGAACAGAGTTTGTAAAACCAGGTTTTATTAATTTCTATCTTTCAGCTGAAAAAAAACATAGCGTTCTTGAAGAAATCACAAGCAAAGGAAAAGCATTTGGGTCATCTTGTGTTTCAGAAAAAAAGAAGATTCTTTTAGAGTTTGTCTCAGCAAATCCAACTGGTCCGCTCCATGTAGGGCATGGTCGTCATGCTGCTTTTGGTGACTCATTGGCGCGTTTGCTCAGAAAGTCTGGGCATGAGGTTTTTACAGAATACTATCTTAATGATGCAGGAAGGCAAATAGACATCCTCTGTGTGAGCGTTATGTTTGAACTTCTTTTACTAGAAGGGCAGAAGCTTGGTCAGGTTGATGGTCTTTATAAAGGCTCATACATTAAAGAGATCGCTGGAGGTCTCCGAGAGGAAGGTGTAGCGATCAACAAAAAAATATCGCTCGCCAAAGCAAGCGGATCGGATGATGAAATTGTTGATGCTCTCATATTGGAATTTAAGGATGTTGCTGGAGATGAGCTTTTTCAGATGGTTTTAGAGAAGACTGTCCTGCAGATGACAAAACTGCTTAAAGATGATCTTTCAGACTTTAGGGTTAGGCAAGATGGTTTTTATTCAGAAAAATCGCTCTTTTCTGAAGGCAGGATTGAAGAGGCTTGCGGGATCATTAAGAAAAATGGAAACGCTTATGAAAGAGATGGTGCGCTGTGGCTCGAATCTACAAAATATGGGGACGACAAGGATCGCGTGGTCATCAGAGAGGATGGAAGGTCTACTTACTTTGCATCTGATATTGCTTACCATCATCACAAGAAGGTTAGAGGTTTTGACCTTTTAATCAATGTTCTAGGCTCTGATCACCATGGTTATGTTTCAAGACTTGAGGCGGGTCTTGCTTCAACAGGAAATAAGGTCTCTGACTTAGAGGTAATTCTGATGCAGTTTGTCACCCTTTACAGGGGCAAGAAAAAAATTCAGATGTCTACTCGGTCAGGGAACTTTGTTCCGATGAGAGACCTTTATTCGGAAGTTGGGGTTGATGCCGCAAGGTTTTTTTATGTCAGTAGATCTCATGATCAACACTTAGACTTTGATCTAGAGCTTGCAACAAAACAAAACAACAAAAATCCTGTTTACTACATCCAATATGCCAATGCTCGGATAAAAAGCGTGATCAAAGAAAATGAAAAAAGGGGCTATTTATTTGATGAAGCCTTAGGGAAATCAAATCTTGGGAAGCTTAAACTGCCCATTGAGGAAGATATCATTTCTCTTTTAGGCAAATACCCAGAAACCATCTTAAAAAGCTCTAATAGCAGAGAGGTGAACAAAATAGCAAACTATCTAAAGTCTTTATCACAGCTTTTTCATTCATATTATGGTTCAACAAAGTTTGTATCAGATGAAGATGGGCTTAGAAATGCTAGATTACTTTTATTGAAATGTGTGTCCACAGTAATCGAGGACGGCCTAGATATCTTAGGCGTTTCCGCTCCCACTAAGATGTAGTTTTTTTCTTCTTTTTGTATTCAATATCTAACGACTGAAGCTTTCTGTATAAGTTTGTACGCTCCATATCCACTCTTCTTGATAGCTCGCTTATTTTTCCGCCAACAAGTTCCAGCTGCCTTGTTAAGTAGGCCCTTTCAAAAAGTTTTTTGGCCTCCTTCATGCTCAAGGAAAGAATATTATTCTCTATTAGGATATTTCCGCCTGGGCCCTGCAATGTAATGATTTCTTGGATTTCATCCACATTAACTATTTCTTTGTCTCTTCTTGAGAGAAGAGACTGAACAAGGTCCACTAGTTGACGGAGGTTTCCTGGCCATTGATATTTTGAAAGCATATTTTGAGCGGCCAAACTAAACCTCCTATAACCCTGCCCATCCTTTTCAACAAAAAACTTAACTGCATCATCAAGTATTTGGGCGATCTCTTTAAGTGAAGCCCTAAGTGGTGGAATATTTAATTCTGTAAAGCCCTCTTGATTAATAAAAGCGGTCTCTTCTTTCGCAGAAATGCCAATGAAAATCTTTGCTTTGCTCTTCTTGGAAGAAGTCATTAGACCTTCTCTAATGTTTGATTTTTCAGTCTCAGAAAGCTTATGTATGTTCTCTATATAAACTAATGAATTATTTCCATTCTCTAATGCTTTATAAAGAGCAGCGATCTCTTCATTTTCAACACGTTCCTCTCCGCTAAACTGAATTTTCTGGAGCTCGCCCATATCACTATATTGACTTAAATATAATGCTCTAACCCATGCGGCTTTCTCTGTTCCTTCTTCTGCTTGGAGCACAAAAATATTGTTTTGTTTAACGAGAAGATTAATTTCATCCAATGTTTTTTTAAATGCTGGTGTGTTTTGCACCAAATGGGAAAAAATATCTTCCCCGATTATACTTTGAGCAAGAAACTCTTGCGCTGATGCGAGCAGCTTTTCAATTGATACTGGTTTTTCTACAAAGTCTTTTGCGCCAAGCTTGGTTGCCTCAATGGCTGTTTCAATAGTCGCATGTCCTGAAATCATAATCACCGGAAAATCTGTTTCTGGTTGGTTTGTCCAATCTTTCAACAAACTAATGCCATCCTCCTCTGGCATCCAAATATCAAGAAATACCAAGTCTGGTTTTTTATTTTTCACCTCAGCTCTTGCCTCCTTTGCAGAAGAGGCTGTAGAGGTTGAATACCCCTCATCCTTCAATATCTCTTGTATAATTTTTCTGATTTCAAGCTCGTCATCAACAATCAGTATGTGCTTTTCTATGCTCACTCAATATCTCCTTGGATTTGTTTAATTGGCAAATAGATTTTTATGTTTGCACCAATATCATTGTTACTTAAAGTTATTTCCCCTTTATGTTGATCTATGATGCTCTTTACGATAGCTAACCCAAGCCCTTTGCCATTTTTTTTGGATGTTTGGTATGGCTCAAAAGCATTTTTAATAATACTTTCATCAAACCCTTGGCCATTATCCCTTATTGTGACTTCACAATAATTTCTTGAATTGATTTTTTTAGTTTTTGTCTCAAATCTAATTTTTGGACTTTCAACCTTTTCGCAAGCATCAATCGCATTCAGCAAAAGATTGTTTAATACTTGTTGGATCTTATTTCGATCTACTTCGACGAGTTCCAGATTTTCTTTTTCAAGTTGGATAGAAATGTTTTCGTGTTGCCTAGAAAAGAGTTGAATGCTTTCACTGATCAAGCTGTTTATGTCTGTACTCGTGAAAGCAAGTTTCTCACGTTCTGCAAAATTGCTAAATGCGTTAACCAGGTCTCTGAGAACATCAACTTGAGCAATGATTGTTTTGGTTGAAGCATCGATGAACTCCTTTTCTTCTGATGACCCTCTGAATTTTTTTTGAATTCTTTCTGCCGACAATTGTATGGGTGTCAGTGGATTGTTGATTTCATGGGCCATTCTTTTGGCAACATCGCTCCAGGCAGCTTCTTTCTGTGCGGCCATAAATGAGTTTACAAGTACCGTTATTTCGTCTTCTTCTCTGTAATCTGTTTTATTGGTAAGTCTTTTTTCTGAATCAGTTTTTTTATCCGTCTCCTTCTCGAGTGACTCAATTGGTTTTACCAGTCTATCTGCAAACTCAAATGAGCCATAAATTGCTAGCAGAAGGGCCAACATTACAACGATTCCCAAAGTCAATGCATAGCTATACTGTATTGGTGTTTTCATAAAGCTCAACAACCCATATCTTGCATAGGTCTCTTCGACAGAATAGGCCATCATACTTAGCTTGGGGTCAACGCTATAAAGGGCCTGTAAATAAATTGGTTTTTCGTTTAAAGAGAAACTGATTACCGGAACCAATACCCTTATTAGATATCGATCATCTGTAGTGGAGTCAAGGCTGGTCCATGATTGTTTGAGCGCTACTTGGTTTATTTCAAAACTGGTTGGCACTCTAACGGAGGCTTGGTCAGCCTGAGAGGAGCTACTAGCTAATAACCTAAGATCTGAGTCAATCAAAGAAAGTTGGATTGCGTTATTTTCTTTCCTCTGGGCCTCTAATGCCTCTGATATATTTTCCATTCCTTTTAGTTGTATAGAGATGTTAGATGTGGCAAATAAGCCGTCTTGAATTCTTTCGTCCAAGGCAGACCTTCCCAACATCAAAGCATCGCTTAAGCCCTTCTCAACATCTGCATCTGACCAAACACTGATGCCTTTATTCATGAAATTGATCGCAAAAAAGAAAATAACAATTGCAGGAACAAGCGCTAATCCAGAAAAAGCCAAGGCCATCCGAAGCCTCAGTTTTGCCCCCAATTTTCTTTGTCTATAATCTAGAACAAGTTTTTTTACACTCAATGCAACAATTGGAAAAAGCGCTAAAAAAGAAATCAAATTAACAGCAAGCAACGAAACCTGAATTCTGTTTAGCTCACTTGGGTCATCATCTGAAAAAAGAAGCGCGATCAATGAGGCAATGCTCAAAAATATGAGCACAGAAACAATTTTTCTTATGTTTAAGGAGCTCAGTCTAAAAGCTTCCATTCTATTACCTCAAATTCTGTGTCTAAGTTCTCTCTCCAGAAGGAGAGAGTTTTAATCCATTGTGATATGCCTTCAGCAGTAATTCCTGCTTGCATTATTACGCTATAGTTTTTTTCAATGTCTAAAATTGAATCGTCGACCAATGGAATGTTTTTAATCTCAGAAAGAAAGCTTTCAACTTCCTGTATGGATGAAAGCGTGACCTTTGTGCCAATATTTAGATTCGTTACTAAATATCTGCCTGTGAAGGCGTTCAATCTGATTGAATAGGACTGGTTTAATGTCCCAATGTCACGGTCTATTCTCCAATTTCTTATGTCTACTATAGAGAAATCCAGCTGAAACTTTAATGTAAGGCCAGAGCTTAGCGCTTCGACTTGTTGCTTTTCAAGCTTGAATGGTAGCAGGACATCGCTGAAATAGACTCCGTCTTTCACATAAGAGCTTCCTGAGCCTACATTTGCGATGCCTTGCGAACTTAAAAAAAATATAAAGAAAAGGGACAGGACTTTTATTTTTGGCCTCATACTCATGAAAATCGCTTGCCCTCTAAATTGTTTCCTCTTGCAAAATCAGCTGCGAGCATTTCTTTTTTGCCCTCAGGTTGAATGCCCTTGAGTATGATCTTGCCTCTCTTGCACTTAACAGTGACGCCCTTGTTATTGATGTCCACTATTTGGCCTGGGTCGGTGCCGTCTTCATCTTCTGCTATTGCTTCTGAATCCAATATTCTGAGGTATTTGTCATCAAGATAGGTGTGAGCTACCGGCCATGGATAATAGGCCTTTATTTTGCTATCTATAACCTCTGAGGTCTCGTTCCAATCTAATCTTGCGTCCTCTTTTTTTATAATTTTGCTTTCTGTTACAAGGCGTTCATCCTGCTGCTTTGCTTTTATATCGCCTTCAAAAAAAGACGGTAGAAAGCTCTCAATCATGTCTCCAGCAAGAAGTGCGAGTTTCTCTGATAAGGTTTTTGTATTTTCGCTATTCATGTTAATGGATCTCTGCTCGTATACTGGTCCGGCATCAAGTTCTTCTGTCATCTGCATCAAACTAACGCCGGTTATCTTATCGCCCTCGAGTATAGATGACTCTATTGGTGAAGGGCCCCTCCATCTTGGAAGAAGCGAAGGGTGAATGTTGATATTGCCCATATGAAAGCAGCCAAAAAGTCTTTCAGACATGATCCTTCCATAGGCGCATGAAATAAGTAGGTCATATTTTTTTTCTTCAAGTTTTGCTAAAAAATTATTGTCGTTTGGGCTCTCTGGCATGAGTGTCTCAAGATTATTGTGTAATGCAAACTCTGCAAGCGGGTTGTTTTTTTCTTTCATCCCTCGGCCCTGCCTTTTGGGCGGCCTTGTTAGGACAGTGACTTTTTTGTATTTCAAACTTAATACTTTTTTAAGCGGCTGAATCGAGAAAGCATCAGAGCCTGCATAAACAATTGTTATGTTCGGGTGCTGATTGTCCAACATCAAACAACCCTCACAGTTGTTCCTTCTGTTGGCAGCTGATTTTTTTTGTTTTTGGCAATTTTTTTTCTAAGCCTTTGTAGCTTAACGTCTGGAACATAATCAATAAAAAGCTTGCCGTCTAAATGGTCTATCTCATGCTGAACGCATATTGACATCAGATCACCAAGGGTCTCTTCGTGCCTTTCTCCATTGAGATCTTGATATTCGAGGATGATGTTTTCATATCGTTTGATTGTTGTTCTGATTTCGGGAACAGAAAGACATCCCTCGCTGCTGTCGACAGAGCCTGCGGGCTCTTTTATTTTCGGGTTTACAAAAATACATGGATTATCTCTGTCCTCAGAAACATCGATAACTATAAGCCGAATTGTTTGGTTAACTTGAGGAGCAGCCAGTCCAATCCCGTTTGAGTCATACATGATTTCTAACATCTTGTCTGCCAATGTTTTCAGGTCCCTATTGAAGCTTTCAACAGGCCTGGATAAGCGGCGCAGTCTTTCATCTGGAAATTGCAAAATTTCTAAGTTCTCAAACATGCTAAACACCATTAAATAAGGGAAAGTTATCTTATCATGATGTTGTTGTTTTTTTCCAAAAATAGCTTTTTTTAGTGCTCAAAAAAATTTCACGAAAAATACGTTGACCTCCTGTCTTTTTTGATTCATGCTCGGGGTAACTTAATTGTTTTCTTTCAATGAACCAAAACATAAAAGAAGATTTTCTCGACATCCTCCTGTATCTTTTTGAATACTACTCTGAAGACCCTGTCAGAGAGTCAGAAACATCCTTTGAGATTCGTGATCACCTCATAGGCGCGGGCTTTCAGGATGATGCCATTGATCATGCGATGGACTGGGTTGAGATTTTCAAAAACTCAACAGAAACACCGATGCTTCATAGTCCAAGTAGTTCCTCGATAAGAATACTCAGTGATGATGAGAAAAACTTGCTCGATATTGAATGCCAGAACTACATTACTCGTTTAGAGAAGTTCGGCCTTCTGACTCCTGAAAAGCGAGAATTATTGATTGATAAGCTCACATCGATAGGCTTTGAACCCATGGACCTAGAGGTAGTAAAGGCATTAAGTATTTTAATGCTTTTTCAGGAGCCATCGGTTGAAGTCAAACTGCATGCTTATGAAAACGACGAAGTAATTGATTCGCCAAAAACATTGAATTAATAATTCTTTTGTATTTATAATCACTGCCTCACGAACCCTTGTTGTGATTATTTTTAATTCGTTATGAGCAAACTAGTCATCGTAGAATCGCCAGCCAAGGCAAAAACAATTCAGAAATATCTGGGTGGTGGCTATGCTGTTTTGCCAACCATTGGTCACATCAGAGAGCTTCCAAAAAAAGACGCCATTGATCCGGGTAATGGTTATTCGATGAAATATATTGTGAGTCCAGGCAAGGAAGATGCGGTGAAAAAAATTAAGGACGAAGCAAAGAATGTTGAGCAAGTGATTCTTGCCACAGACCCAGACAGAGAAGGGGAAGCTATTGCTTGGCATGTGGCAGACATTATTTCAAATGCTAAATTCGAACAACCAGATATTAAGCGGGCTGTTTTTTATGAAATAAGCGAAAAAGCAGTCAAGGATGCTGTCAGCAATCCGGGTGAAATAGCCATGGATCTGGTTCAATCCCAAGAAACCAGAAGGGCGCTTGATCGGCACTTTGGTTTTACATTGTCGCCATTGTTGTGGCGACTATTTCCTAGCAATAATCATTCTGCGGGAAGGGTGCAAAGCCCCGCATTAAGGATGATTGTAGAGCGTGAAAGAGAAATTGAGGCCTTTGTTCCACAAGAGTATTGGACCATTTCAGCAAAACTAGAAAAAGATGGAGAATATGACGCCAAACTATCGGCTTTTAAACAAGAGCCTGTAAAAAAGTTCACTTTTGACTCAACCACACTTGTTGAGAAGGCAAGCAAAGATCTGGAAGAGCAATGCAAGAAAGGTCTTGTCGCGAAGTCGATCTCTAAAAAAACCATTAAGCGCTCACCAAGAGAGCCATTTAGAACATCTGTGCTCCAACAACAAGCATCCAACAGGTTTGGTTTTACGCCAAAAAGAACCATGCAGGTCGCGCAATCACTCTATGCGCGTGAGGGTGGCGGACTAATCACCTATATTAGAACAGATTCAATTGAAATCGATGAAGGAAAGGTGCCGGCCGTAAGGTCTCAGGTAGCGAGCATGTTCGGTGAAGACTTTGTCCAACCTAGAAACTATAAAAATAAAAAAGAGGCCAAGAATATCCAAGAGGCCCATGGTGCAATAACCCCTGTTGACATAAGCCTTGTCCCGGCTGATGCCAAAAAGATTTTGAAAGATGACGAGTTCAAACTCTATCAGCTAATCTGGCAAAGAACTGTCGCATCCCAAATGAAGGATGCAATCTTTGAAAGAACATCTATCGAGTTTGTGCCTACCGGCGATGAGAGCTTGGCAACATTTTCTTTTTCTGACCAGGAACTTATTTTCAGTGGTTATTTAGAAGCAACCCAAGAAGAAGTTACAAACAATAAGCCGCCTTTGATCAATGAGAATGATGCAATTGGATTTAAGGAGCTCGTAAAAACCCAGCATTTTACTGATCCGCCTCCTCGTTACAATGACGCGAGCATGATTAAGGCGCTTGAAGAAAAAGGCATTGGAAGGCCTTCAACATATGCTGACATACTCTCTAAGCTGACAGACAGAAAGTATATCTGGCTTAAACAAAAAAGATACGAGCCATCAGACATGGGTCGTCTTGTGAGCAATTTTTTAAATGAACGCTTCGGTGGATATATCAGTGATGAGTTTACTTCGAATATGGAAAACAATTTGGATGAAATCTCAAGCGGACAAAGAAGCAAGCAAGATGTTCTAAATGCCTTTTGGTCTCCATTAATAGATACTGTTGACGAGGTCAGTGGCGTGGTTACAAGAAAAGATGTAAACCCACAAAGACCGCTGGGTAGCCACCCAGAAACAGGTCGTCCAGTATTCGCAAGAATGACAAAAAACGGTCCTGCGGTTCAGGTGGGTGACATGGAAAAAGATGAGAAGCTTGAGTGGGCAGCTATAAAAGAGGGGCAGTCACTTTTTTCAATCAACCTCCAAACAGCTTGTGAGCTTTTAAACAAGCCAAGCGAGAATATTCTTGGTTACCACCCAGAGACCAACGAGCCTGTAATCGTTAGAGAAGCAAGATACGGTCCGACCGTGCAGCTTGGCTCAAAAGAGGATGGCAACAAACCAAGATATGTGGGGCTACTTAAAACAGACACTATAGAAGAGATGACCTTTGAAAGGGCTTTGGATTACTTGAGCCTTCCAAAAGAGCTAGGTGTTGACCCTGAATCTGGAGAAAAAATTCTTGTCACCATTGGTCCCTATGGTCCCTATTTCAAACGTGGGTCCAAGAACTTTAGAGGAAGAAAAGGCCTAGATCCTTTTTCTGTTGATCTTGAAGAAGCTCTCTCGAGCATATCGAGCTCAAAAGGATCTGGAGCGCTAAAAACATTTGATGACAGCCCTGTTAAAATTGTAGATGGGAGATGGGGCGCCTATGTCACAGATGGCAAAAAAAATGCCTCTATACCAAAAGACAAGGACCCTGAGAGCCTGGAACTAAAGGACTGTCTCGAGCTGTTAGAAAAGGCTCCTGCCAAAAAAAGAGGTAAGAGAAAATCAAAGAAAAAAACCAAGTAGTCAACGCTCTTGAGTCGGGAGGCGTGATCGCTTACCCAACTGATACAGTTTATGGCCTCGGTTGTGACCCAAAAAACAAAGCGGCGGTAGAAAGACTTCTAGAAATCAAAGAAAGGCCTGTGGACATGGGTTTAATCTTGTTAGGTAGCTCTATAGATGGGGTTGAGGAATGGCTTGATATTAACAAGCAACAAAAAGAGACCCTTGAAAACGAAAACGATCTTCCAACGACCTATTTGGTTCCAAAAACAAAACATGCTCCGCCTTGGATTTCAGGAAAACATCCTTCAATCGCCATAAGGATCACAAAAAAAGATCCTGTTCCACTATTACACTCTATTTTAGAATCACCAATTGTTTCTACGAGTGCCAATTTTCATGGTGGCCCTGAGTTGAAATCCTTTGCGGAGGTTGAAAATGAGCTTTCTGGCATTGTTGACTTTATACTCGAAGGTCCCTCAGATGCAAACGCAAAACCTTCAAGAATTGTTGATATACTTACAAACGAAATAATTCGTGGTTAGCGATACACCAATAAGTGGATAAATATGCGGTAATAGGAAACCCGATTGGGCACAGTAAGTCGCCCAAAATTCATCGCTTATTCGGCGAGCAGCTTGGTCATAAGATCTCTTACGGAAAACTTGAGGCAACAGAAAACACATTTTTTGCTGTTGTTGAGGAGTTTTTTCGATCTGGTGGCAAGGGCATCAATGTAACCCTTCCTTTCAAGGGTTTGGCTTATGAGATTTCAGATGTGCTTGGCTCACAAGCAAAAAACTGTGGTGCTGTTAATACGCTTTCTTTTTCTGAGGATGGACGCGTTTATGGGGAGAGCACCGATGGCATAGGGCTAATCAGAGACTTAAGCAATAACAACATAAATATCGAAGGTCGCTCAATTCTTCTGATTGGCGCAGGAGGGACCACCAAAAGCATATTGCCTTCTATTATTGATATGAACCCCAAAAACATAACCCTAACCAATAGAACAGAGGAAAAAGCCGAGTCATTGAGAGACACTTTTTCACACCTTTTCCAAATTGATTGCGTTTCAGGCGAAAACATCGATAGAAATTATGATTTGGTCATAAATACGACTTCTTCACAATTATCAAACACTGTGCCCTCTGTCAGCAAAATTGCGATAAAAGGGGCCCATTCATATGATGTCAATTATTCTTACGAGCCAACACTCTTTCAAAATTGGTCAAGCGAAAACGGCTCAAGATCTGCCTTGCAAGGGTGGGGAATGCTCGTAGAACAAGCTGCTGAGTCTTTTTCTATCTGGAGAGGAGTTCGTCCAGAAACAGTTATTGTGGTTAATCGTCTTCAGTCAGAAGTGGAAAACTAATCACACCATACATCGTAAATAGTGGAATAATTTGCTGCTTGTTGTGAATAAAATGCAACTGCCTCATAGAGATCTTTGTTCTCATTATCCTTCTCTATCTCTTTCCAATAATAATCTGTAACCATCAAAAGCTCAGCGATACCATTCTTAAGCTCATTGCATTCCTGGTTGTTCATAAATGTTGTTTCGCTTTTATGTTCATCAGCACTCGCCATTGGCGCAACAAAAAAAATCATCGCAAAGATAATCAGTTTCTTCATAGTTTCCTCCTTAATCTTGGTTTGCTAAGAAAACTTCAAGGTCATCAAATCCGCCCACATGCTTTCCATCAACTGTAATTTGTGGAAATGTTCTCGCTCCAGGGAACTTTTCTAAGATAAATTGCATTTCGAAATCTTTGCCGAGCTCTTGGTAAATAAACTCGATGTCTTTCTGGGAGCATAACATCTTTGCTTTTTCACAATGTATGCAATCGGTTTTTCCAAAAATTTCTGCTTTCATGCTTTTATTTGTTTGGGTTTTTATCAAACAAATATAGATGTTTTTTAATAAAATTTCATTACATTCACATACAAATGGTTTACATTCATTTTTATGAAGATTGCAAGCTGGAATGTCAATGGCATCAGAGCAAGAATTGATCATGTGGTTGCGTGGATCGAAGACAATCAACCCGATGTACTCGCCCTGCAAGAGACAAAAGTTGTGGATGAGCTTTTTCCTTATGATGCTTTTGAGGCTTTGTCCTATTCTGTTGAAGCCTTTGGTCAAAAATCATACAACGGTGTCGCCAACATAATAAAAAATGGGTCGGCAAAGACAAGTAAAGGAATCAGAGGTTTTGATGACCCACAAACGAGGGTGGTATCGACCACACATGAAGACATTAGGGTAGTTAACGTATATGTTCCAAACGGACAAGCCGTTGGCTCTGAGAAGTTTGCTTACAAGCTTGATTGGTTAGATCATTTAAAAAAAATGCTCAATGACGATTTAAAAAAATATCCTAAGATGGTTGTGCTTGGTGATTTCAACATAGCTCCTTGTGATGAAGATGTACATGATCCTGAAAAATGGAGAGATAAAATTTTATGTAGCGATCAAGAACGAACAATGTTTAAACAAATCCTTTCTATGGGTTTTCATGATAGTTTTCGATTGTTTGAGAAAGGCGCTGGGTTTCATAGCTGGTGGGATTATAGAACTGCAGCATACACCAAGGAGCTTGGTCTGAGAATCGACTTGTTACTCGTCTCGGATGAGCTCAAACCTCTTTGTAAAAAAAGCTATATTGATGAAAAACCAAGGTGGCTTGAAAAACCCTCAGACCACACTCCGGTGGTTGTAGAGCTTGGCTGATTGTTCACAAACATTGGTTTAGTTTTTCTACCAGCAAATCTGCGTGTTCTTTTTTAAATGTCATTGAAGGCCTTAGTTTTATCACGCTATTTGTTGGTCCTGTTTTGCCGACTAAAACACCTTGACGCATCATCTCTTCCATTGTTTTTGCTGTCTTTGATGGGTCATCAAGCTCGATACCTAAAAACAAGCCTTTCCCCCTAATCTCGACAACGCTTTCCTTGTTTTGCAAGGTGTTCCTAAGTTGTTTTTTCAAGTAGTCTCCAACCTGTCCGGCCTGATCTATGAGGCTGTCTTCTTCGATAATATCTAAAACTGAAAGCGCTGCTGCTGCTGACACAGGGTTTCCTCCAAATGTATTAAAGTAAGAGTTGCCATTGTATGCCTGATCTAAGGACTCAATGAGCTCTCTGTGTGTAAGTAAAGCCGATACTGGGTGGCCGTTTCCCATTGGTTTGCCCATGGTTACGATGTCTGGAACCACTGCATCGTCCTGATAAGCCCACATTTGGTCACCAAGCCTACCAAAACCTGACTGAACCTCATCTGCAATAACAACCCCACCAAAGCTTCTTATTTCTTGGTAAATTTTTTTTAAAAAACCCTTTGGTATCTCATAAATCCCGTCACTACTAAAAACGCTGTCAGCAATGAAGCAAGCAACGCCATGTCTGCTGCTGGCAAGGGTTTCTGCCTCTTCCCTTAGTTTTTTTATGTAAGCGCTTTCGTTTCCTATAAAACCTCTGGGTCCTGGGATTGTTTTTATCCAATCTTTTCTCTGCTCTTTTGGGCAATCTTCTGGGCTTAGTTGAAAAATCTCTGTGGTGTTTCCATGGTATGCGTTTGAAAGAACGATACATCCTTGGTGTTTTGTATGCGCCTTTGCGAGCTGAACCGCCAAATCATTTGCTTCGCTGCCTGAACAACAGAAATAGGCCACATCTAAACCCTCCTCCATAGTTGCTGCCAGTCTCTCGGCCAATAAAATAATCTTTTCGTGAAGGTATCTGGTGTTTGTATTGAGCGTTTTGCTTTGTTCGGTTATTGCACTCACCACCCTGGGGTTGGAGTGACCGACATGAGCCACATTGTTATAAACGTCTAAAAACCTTTTGCCCTTCTCGTCGATCAACCAAACATCTTCACCTTTGATTATATGAAGCGGTTTTTCATAAAAATATTTGGAGCCGTTTCCAAGGTGCTTCTTTCTCCTGCTTAATATGCTCATTTTTTCAAATCAGACCAGAAGGTCGACAAGCTGGGTCCCGGTTTTTTTAATTTCTTCTTCATTTATTTCTTTAAAAATGGACCACGTGTGGTTAATGTTTCCAAGAATGTATTCTCTGTTTTCTGGGTGTTTGCTTGCTCTCCACTCGGATATGATTAGAGACATTGCAATTCTGTTGTATGCCAACATCGGCAATAGCATAGCCTCACTTTCTAAAAGGTTATTTTCACTGTGGTAGCCAAGCAAGAGGTCTTTTGAGCCGCTATAAAGCGATTCAACCCTTATTGTTTCATATGCACAAGCTACAGCTAAGTCATTGATCAGGGGTGCGTGGAGCATATCACCAAAATCTATCATTCCGACCACAGAGCTTGGGTCTTCCTTGGAAACCAAAACATTGTCCGGGTTCATGTCATTGTGAATGATTTGTTTTCTTTGTTCTGATAAAAGCTCTTTTGTATTGTTTTGATAGAAGAACAATGCAAGTTCAGCCATTTTTCTTTTCTGCTCATCTTGTATACCGCCCAAAACATCAAAAAGGCTTTCAGTTTTACCAACATCCCAAAGGAGCGGATGATTTTGGTTAGGGTGTGAAAATCCATCTAGCCCGTTGCCCAGCTTTGCCAAAAAATTACCCATGGATAGGTGCAGCATTTTTGGGTCTATAATCACTGCTCTGATATCATCCAAAGGGATGCCCTCTAAATAAGTGACCATTCTCACAAAACAGTCTTCGCCGCCCACATTCTTTGTAACAAGGTATTCGCCGTCAATGTTCTTTTTTGCCCTTGGTAAATTTAGGCTTGTTGTTTTTTGGAGGTGAAGGAGTGCCTCAGTCTGAAACTCCAGGACGCCCCTTTCCTCTTTATGGTTTGAAATTTTCAGAATTGCTTTTTCTTGGTTTGATGAGATAAGGAAGTTGCGATCTCTTTCACTCACCAAGGGTGTAACAATTGAATTTTGATCCAGCTGCATCCAGTCCTTCGCTAAATCAAGGGCATTCTTGTTGTCACAATTTGGTGCTGGGTGCTCGAGCACTGGAAAAGAAAAATTACTGTTCATGCTTTCTCTATTTCTTGCCACATGTCTTCTATCCATTTTTTTATTGTCAATGCTTCTTCCCATCGATCTGATAATTCTAACTGAGCTGCATCTGTTATTGCATAACTTGTTGGTGGTCCCAACTCACATAGAAATCTCACTGTTGAATCTTCTGTTTGTCTTTTTTGCCATTGCTCTAGGCCGTACTTCCACCAACCTTTGAAAATAGATACCCATTCTTTATGTTGTGGAAAGTCTATCTGAACCTGTATTTGCCCTCTTGATGCAACCCTGCCCTGAAAACAGTCTGATCGATTGAGTATTCTTTCTATATGCTTCTGATCTCTATTGTTTATCGGCGTCCACATCTCTCTGTCCACCACGAAGTGTGACAAATCTGCTGTTAACCTCATTTCAGGAACTTCTTCGATTAGTTGAAGCGTGTAATAAAGATCATTCAATAAACTGTCTCTATGGGTCTCAAATAATATCTGAACCCCCTCTTTGTCAGCTTCCTCCATCCAGTCATAAACCAATGGTATTGCGTCTTTATAATCAATTGGCATAACACCGCCAATAATGTTTACAAAGCATGCGTCAAACTCTTTGGCAAGTCTCAAGAGCGGCAAAAGATCTTCTTTAGAATAAGGAAAAGCATTGACCATGCATCCCAAATTATTCTCAACAAAATAATGCTTTTTTTTCTGGAACTCTTTAATCTCATGGGCCGCTAAGTCGATCGTTGCTCCAGCAAAGCCCCCGCCTTTTATTTTTTGAAAGTTCTGTTCATCTGAGGGCTCTTGTTTTGTCGGGTGTCTTTGCTCCATCCCCCAGAGAGACTGATAGACCTCCAGACTATGCATCCAGATGCTCCTTAACGCCTGTTTCAACAAGCATTTCCTCCAACTCCTGATCACGAGAAATTGATTTATAGTGCTCCATGAGCAAACTGAACGATTTTGCATGAAACTTCTGCACAGAAGTTACTTTATGCTCAAAAGGTCTTCCTTTTAAGGTTATTGAAACCTTGTCTTTATTGTTTTTAACTGCCTTATTGTTTGCTATAACCCAGGGCAAAAAAGTTTCTGCAACTTCTTCCTTTATCAAAGGTAAAAGCGTTGGCTTTAAGTCATGCCATGTTTCAAAATCGCCCATTTCTTTTGGGTCCTCCATCCTCTCAATCCAGTTATTCAATTTGGGCACATGCTTCTGAATAAGCTTGCGTGCAGTGACATCATTGTTGGCATTATAAATATGGCCCCACAAAGCAAAATCTGCAATAGAGGGTTTGCTTCCAAATATGTATGGTCTTGCCTCTAAGTGCTTATCGAGAAGCTCTATTAGGTTTTTGAATGACTCCTCTATTGGTATTTTGGTTATTTCATTTGACCCAACAACCCAGAGCCTTTTTGACATCCTGGCCTTAAAAGCATTGGTTGCTTTATTTAAGAAAAATGTTCTAAGCCAAGCGATTTGTTGGATTGTTTGTGGGACATAAAGTTTTGCAAACCTTTTGCCGGCGGCATCCAGATTCTCTTCATAATGCCACCGATAATGGCACATGTGTTTGACGGCCCACTCATCTGCATACTCTTCTAGCAATCTTGATAAAAGAGACAGGACAGGCTCTTCTGGAACAACTGGGTTTTTTATGAACTTTTTTTCCATTTTTAGAATAATTGGTGTTGAGTCTTGGAGGACCTCACCATCTGGGCACAGAATCAAAGGAATGATTTGAATTTTTGCGAGCTTATTGAATGTTTTTTGAGTTTTTAGGTTTCTTTCTATCCACTCGTGCTCAATGTCTTTGTACCTAAAATATGACCTTATCTTTACAGAATAAGGTGAGAGATCATTGCCATAGATTGAGTATTTTTCTGTCACTTATTTTCTCTGATTAAGCTCTTTGCTACTTGAAACATTATAGGTGTTAATTTTGTCTCGCTCTCGTCTTTATCCTTAAAATAACTATTCCAAACAAACACATAGTCGTGAACAGGATTAACCATTATTCCTTGTCCCGCCCAACCTCCTTTATATAGCGTTCCATCCTCAAAAACAAAATCCCATTGATACGCGTTATGCTTGGCGCCTTCAGGTAGGTTTTTTTGGTTCGCTAATAGCTCTGGCCTGCCTTGATATAGAAGCCTCCTAATATGCTTCTCGGTTATTATAGGAAGTTCGCTGACAACATTGTGGCTTGGGGTGAATAAAAGCCCAAACCTTGCCAAGTCTCTTGGTCTTGCCAAAAGACCGCCATGAATAACCGGCACGCCATATCTGGGGGCAAAGAAGGATGCATCTGCTTCAGCACCAATCTTAGACCATATCATTTCGCTCGCTGCCTCATGTAACTGAAGGCCTGTTACTCTCTCGACAAGCCACCCCAATACAAAAGTATTTATTCCTGAATAATCGTATTCTTTTCCCTGCTCAACATATTTTCCAACCTTAAGTTTAGAGACATATTCATATGGATTATTTGGTGAGCGCTCATTCCAATATCCGTCACCTATGGCCGATGAATAAACGTAGTAACAGGCTGACTTATCAACATACTCTTCAGGACATTTCAGTCCGGTTGCCATATCCAGTATGTTTTTAATTTTAACGCCCTTAAAGTCTGATCCAGAAAGCTCTGGAATATAACGCTCTATTGTGTGCTCCACATTCACTTTTTCTTCGGATTCAAGAATTGACACCAAGGAAGAAACCAAGACTTTAGTAACAGACCAATGCACTGGCTTCTCATGGGGCTTCATTCTTGGATAGCGCTCAAAAACGATCTTACCCTTATGAAGTATGAGAACAGAAATCGCGGTTGACTCATCGCTGTCCAAAAAACTATTTAGCTGCATATTGCCGGCATTCGTAGGGATATATATTGAGCCTATATCTTCATCTATCGATGTCTCAAGCTCTTTAACCGCTCCTTTGCGGTGCAACGTTACTGTTGGAAAAATTGTATGTAGATTTTTAAAGCTCCATAGCATGGTTTCACCATTTTTAGTCCACCAAATGTCGTCTTCTGGAAGGTTTTCGATTTGTGCTCTTGCATAATCAGCTGGCGACGGCTCCTGTTTAGCCTCTGAAGACATTGTAAGAAGTGCGGCGACTGCGAATACAGGGGCTAGAAAGAGTCTTGGCATATCAGCAATTCATGCTTTGATAATTTTTTCTGTTCTAAAAAACACAAAAAAGAACCATGTTGAGAGCGCTGAAAGCAAGTGCCAAGCTGCATGTGGCTGGAACCATGAATCAGGGTAGCATAATAGGTCTGACCACTGATTGAGCCATATTGTAAAAGCTGTAATATAGGTCACAACACCTAGATAAAACCATGGGTTATATGTTCTTTCGGTGTCTGGGGCTTGTTTTGAAAAAATTGCTGGGACCCAAAAAAGAATGGTCCACCAATATGTCTCTGGATCCTGAAGGATCTCCGTTGGCATTATTCCAAAAGCGGCTGCAACGATAAAGCCCACGAACCCTGATGCCCATCTAAATGTTGGCGACCAAAACCTGTGCAAAGACTCAGAGATAACCCAAAGCCCAATTGAAAGGCCAAAAAGGTCTAGTCCGATACCAAGGCCGTCACCAAAAATCCATCGGGTGACCGCATAGGCAATCACCACCAAGACATAAACCTGTACGAAGCCTTTATCGCTCCAGCCGCCCATGCATTTGAGATTATAGATCCAAGGAAAAACAATAAACATCACCATACTAAGGTTGTCTGCCCACTGGCCCCACTCGGTGTGTGTACCATGCATCAGCATTGATCCTGGCCCCAAATAAATAACCGCCGCGGCAAAAATTCCTGATGTTTTGTTCACCCCGTAAAACCTTTGGTTATCCCTTGTTTTCTCATCAGACAAGACTTTAAACATGAGCAAGCCAGAAACCATGAATCCAAGGTTGCTGAGCGCGTTCGCAGGCTCTCTGAATATTCCATCCACTATTCTTTCACACCATCTTGAAATGCCCCCGATGGAGAGGCCTGGCTCAATAGATAGCATATAGCCCATTGATGCGAGAGAAATATATCCGAATAAAAAAGCGATACTGATTATAAACGCTGTATGAAAAGGACTTATTTTGTAGTTCTTCAATCGTTTTCCCCGAGCTTTGTAATTGGAAAGTCTTTTAATGGAATGGATACGGTTTTTTCCTCCGTGAATAAATTTCTGCTCCATTCGCCTCCATCTCTGCCAATTCCAGAGTTTTTATACCCCCCAAATGGTGCTCTGAGCTCTCTCATCAGGGGCGTATTGACCCAAACCACTCCCGCTCTTATTTCGGCTTGAGCTCGCATGATTTTCCTAATGTCAGTAGACCATATATATGACACCAAACCAAACTCGCTGTCATTGGCTAATTCTATTGCCTCATCAATGCCATCAAACTCGAGAATGGTCGCGAAAGGGCCAAAAATTTCTTCTTGGCATACAGTGTTTTGATTGCTCTTCGTTTCTACAATGGTGGGTTCAAAATAATAACCTTTTTGAAAGGACTCACATCGCTTTCCTCCACAAAGTATGTTGGTGTCATCGGATTCTTCGGCTGTTTGAGCAAAAGACATGACTTTCTCAATTTGCTCTTTTGAAATAAGGGGGCCAATCTCTGTTTTTGAGTCAAAAGGATCGCCGATAATCAAGTTTCTCGCTCTTTCTACCATCCTTTTTTTAAACTCCTTTGCAATGGGTTTTTCAACAAGGATTCTGGAACCAGCTAAGCATTGTTGCCCGTTATTTGAAAATATTGCAACCATTGCTGCGTCCAGTGCTCGTTCAAAATCTGCGTCTGAAAATATAATGTTTGCTGATTTACCGCCCAGTTCAGTAACAATTTTTTTAAGTGTTTTGCCCGACTCTGCGCCTATGACCCTTCCTGTCTCAGTCCCCCCAGTAAAGGCGATTACATCGATGTTTTCATTTTGTGTGATCGCAGTACCTGTTACTGACCCTCTTCCATTGACCATGTTTATCACGCCGTCTGGCAGGCCTGCTTTTTTGAGTAAATTCATAAATGGAACAAATCCAAGTGGTGTTAATTCAGATGGTTTTAATATGCAGCTATTCCCAAAAGCAATTGCTCCTGCAATTTTCATTGTTGCTAATGCCATCGGTGCATTCCATGGAGCGATTAAGCCAGCAACACCAATCGGCTCTCTTCTGACATAGGTAATATAATCTGGGTTTTGATCAAAGACGGGGCTTGAGGCTTGAGAAATAAATTCGGCAAAAAATTCGAAGTTCATCGCACTTCTAGGTATTTGTCTGCCATAGGCTTGTGCTATTGGCGCACCTGTATTCATTACCTCTTGTTCTGCGATCTCCTCTTTGTTCTCAATAATGAGATCTTTGATTGCCAACAAAACGCTTTTTCTATCGTCGACACTCGCATTTGACCACACGCCACTATCAAATGTTTTTTTTGCTGTCTCTGCAGCATTGCTCACTTCATTGGTGTCTGCCTCATAAAGGGTTGAGATATGTTGTTCATCTGCCGGATGAATTATTTTTATTTTGTGTGAGCTCTCATTGGGCTCTACCCATTCCCCCCCTATGAAGCTGGTTACGATCTTTGGTGTCATATTCTTTTTGTTTTTTTGTTTGTTTTTACGAAAACCACTCGGTTTGTTTTTTTGGTTTCAAACCAAGATAGGATAACCCAATTATGGTCATTGCGTAGTTGGATGAAATGATTTTTTTACTTGGTTGATTAAACTCAGCAATCAACCTCAGAGATGGCATACCTGTACCAGAGATTAAAATTGCCTCGCAATCAGCTTCCATAAGGTTTATTAGGCCAGGCTTTGCGTCATTGGATGATAGTTCATAAATTTTATAGGTGTCCTCTCCGCCAATATCAACCTGCTCTGTGGCAACCACTTCAATACCTTGTTCTGTCCAGTATCTCATTGCATGCTCTTGAAGCCACTGAGGATATGGGGTCAAAATGGCAATTTTTTTTATCTTGTTCTGGGTAAAGTATTTTTTGATTGCTTTTGCAGCATTAATTATTTCAGCCCCGTTGAGGATCTCACTTGCCTCTGCCATGACGTCTTTTTCTGTTTTTTCATCTGTTAGGTATGAACTAGCTGTACACCCAAAAAGCAGTGTGTCAGCAGCCATTCCTGAAAGCTGACTTTTTATTGTTTCGGGAAGCGTTGTTAAATATTCAATTAATCGTGTTTTTGGGTCGCTGCTTTCGCTCACAAGTCTCAAAGTACAGTAATCAACATCATATGGCAGCATTCTCCTCAGCTCAGCCTCAACTGTTGGGTTGGCCTGCGGCGTTGCAACTGCCAGCCTTCCTTTCCTTGCGTAGTCTTTCATCATTAATCTATTTAGCTTTCAATTTCTCTCAGTCCTGCAATCATGCTTGACCTCAACAAAAACTCTCTGGCCCTTTCGGGGTCGCTTGCTATTTTTTTCAGCTCTTTTAGCTCTGCTATCCTAATGCTTTCGTCTCTTTCTTGCATTCTTGATCTGTTTTTATGTGCATTTTTTAAAATTTCATTTTCAGCTATTTTTTGTCTTTGTTCACTATAAACATCCAATCTTGTTAGAGGCCGCCCATCAAAAAGTATTTCTTTTAATTTTTCAGCGAGATTCCACCCGTCGTGTATACCGCCATTCATTCCCATGCCGCCAGATGGGCTATTCAGATGCGCTGCATCTCCTACAAAGACAACCCTTCCGTGGTGATATTTTTTTAATATTCTTTGATGAATCTTATATGGCCTAACCTCTAACACCCTAAAGTCATTCTGATTTGGCACGATTCGGTTTAATTTTTCGCTGATGCTTTCTGGTCTCACAGCATGTTCAATGCTCTCGTTTACATCTGGGTATAATGAACAACGCCATATACCAGGCAATTTAAGCAATGAGTAAGTTCCCCATTTGCTCCAAACATAGTTCACGTTTGAAAGACCGTTAATGTGCTCATGAAAGGGAAACTCAGTGGCCACCAATATGGATGTTTCTGGGTAGGTTAACCCAGGGAACTCCAAATCCATGGTTTTTCTTATCTCGCTACTGCTTCCGTCTGCAGCAATCAAAATCGGGGTTTCGATTTTATATTCTTTATGGTTTTTATTCCTGACCTTTATTTCAACAAACCCTTCTTTTTGTCTCAACCCCTCAAACTTGTGACCCATTCTTAGTTCAATGTTCTCATCAGCCTCTGCTTTGTTTGTAGCAAGTCTACAAAGCTCTTTTTGTTCAACTTGAAGCCTATAAGGGTATTTTGTGTCCTGTGCTATATGTCCTAAATCAAATACCGCCTTTTCGCCCGTTTCATGCACCCTGAACTGCCAGCATTTTGTTTTCAGCCCTATTGATATTAACTCTGCAGCGACACCAAGCTCGTCTAACATTTCAATGGTGGGAGGATGAAAAGTGCTTGCCCTGAGCTCGTTTTGGACTGTTTTGTTTTTCTCTAAAACTATTGATCTGACCCCAAACTGGCTCAATCTTAATGCTGTCGTTAGTCCAACCGGGCCTCCGCCAACAATTAAAATGGGTTCCTTTCCTTTGGGCATCGGGGGTTGTTATTTTAAGTATTTTTTTGTGTTTACTTTTCCTAGCTCGACGCCCCACTGGTCAAATGCATTGACGTTCCAAAGAAGGCTATTAAGAATGGTTTTATTCTCCCATGTAGCAATTAGATTGCCTACTGTCCTAGGTGATATGCTTTCCATTTCTATGGTGGTGAAGCGCCTTGTGCTTACCTGTTTATGTGGTGGGATATTGGCTTTTGTTCCTTCTGATAAACTATCTGTTTGCCCTTGGTATTGTGCCGTGTTGAGCTTCTTTTCATTCTCTCTTGAGGCAAGAAAGTATAGGTTCATGTCTTTTGTACCCTGAAAGATTTGCTGGTAAAAAGAGTGCTGGGATACCGGGCCGTAACCACCCCAAACAATTGGGTTTGTTTGATAATCTATATTATTCCCGTTTTGATCTACTCGTTTACCATTTGACTCCATCTCAAGCTGTTGAGCGAACTTATAAAAACCTCTGAGTGGCCAATCATATGCGAGGATTACTGTTGTTTCATTGTCCAAAATATTGTTGTGTAGAATGTCTTGGGCAGACATATAAACACTTGCAGGAGTGTCTAGTGTTCTGGCGTTTAAAAGGCTTTCGTCTGCCTCTCGTCCTCCCAAATAGAACTCTTCTATGGATTGTTCGCCCAACTGTATCAAGAAAAGCAGGTTGATTGGAGACCAAATCGAAAACCTGCCTCCGGTTGCCTCACTAAAGGTCAGTATATTTTTGCGCGATACGCCGAAGGCTTCTGCTCCAGCGATGTTTGATGTAATTGCATATGTGTTTTGCATGTGTGCTTTTTGGGTCACCAGCTCAAATGATTTTAATGTCTCTATGGTGGAAAAAGATTTTGACGCCAAGATAAAAGCGCATGCATCAAGGTTTAAGCCTTTTGTTTTAAATTCAGCCTCCAGTGGATCGCTTCCAGTTATAAAAACGATTTTTTTGTTTTTGTTATAGCAGAGTGTTTGTTGAATTAGCTCGGGCCCAAGTTGTGAGCCGCCGATACCAAAAAAGATGATTGCTTCATATTCTTGTTTATTGATATGTTCGCTCAGAACCAATGCTTTCTCTTGTTCATCTAAAACACTTTGCTCTCTAGCGCTGTTTTCTTTTCTATAACCAAAGTGGTCAACTGGTCTGTTTTCTGTTGTGTTTGCTTGTTCTCCTGAATAAATTGCGTCAAACCTTTCAATGACTTTTGCTTCTTTTACATGCTCTATAAATGAATCAAGATATGTTTCGGAGAAGCGCTGAAAACTAAAATCAAATGTTAGCCCGCCTGCTTTTTTTGTCGTCACGACATCGCCTGGTTCGGTGTTTTTTTTATCATCAACTAAGTTTTTAAATGATGGCATCTTATTTTTTATTTTTAGGTTTTATCATTAGTTTAATCTTTTCTATAAAGTCTGGCCCAAGCAATATGCTGCCCGCTACAAAGGTTATCCAGCTTACACCATATAAAGCGGCTCCTATGCCGAACTTTTCTGCAGTCGTCCATTCTGCGTCAGCTGCAATAAAGATCAGTAATGCATATACCAGCCAAGAGCCAAAAAACAAAATGCTGCCAAGAACCTTCCTCATGCTCATTTCCAGTCTCTGAGGTTTGTTTGAATATTTTCAATTGCCTCGGGAGTGATCTTGCTTTCTGTTTCGATTAGCTTTTTTCCCAACATAAATGTTTTTTGGTCGTTCACACATTCTACAGCCCTCAGCTTGTTGTTTTTAAAATGACATACCGAAAACTTGCAGTCATTTTTATTGCCTCTGGTCACCAAAAAATCGCTGTCTTGTGATAGGCCTGCAATTTGAATTTTTAAATCATATTGGTCTGACCAAAACCATGGGATTGATTTATAAGCAGTTGGTTCACCCATGATTGCTGCGGAAACAATTGTGGCTTGATCAATTGCGTTTTGAACACATTCCAGTCGTTGCCTTGAGCCATACCTAGAAAAATAATAGCTTACACAATCTCCTGCGGCATAAATGTTTTCTTCGCTGGTTAGGCAGGTCTCGTCAACTAAAATGCCGTTGTTGCAATCAATTCCAGCCTCTTGAGCTATGTCGCAAGCGGCATGCACACCTACGCCAATAACAACAAAATCAGGGTCTGAAACTTGTCCGTCATCAAGAATGATTCTTGTTTTGTTTTCAGTCGATATTTTTTGTACCCGTGACCCCAGTTTGAACTCAACACCCATTTTCTCATGGTAGTTCTTTATGAAGTTTGCAATTTCATCACTTGCTGATCTTTGCATAATTCTTTTTTCTGTCTCAAACACGGTTGTTTTCAGATCCATTTTTTTTGCTGTTGCTGCAACCTCTAGCCCTATATATCCAGCCCCAACAATCCCTATACTTTTGTGTTCTTCGAGTCTTTTTTTCAGGTTCACTGCATTGGCAATGGAGTTAAGATAAACAATCTTTTCGTCCTCTTCTGGGGTTATTTTGTTGAGTTTGCTTCCTGTGGCGATAATAAGCTTTTTGTATTTTATTTCCTCGCCTCGCTCTAAAATGACTTTTTGTTTTTTTGCTTCAATGCCAACTGCACGGCTTTTTAGAAAAACCTTTATGTTGTTTTTTTCATAGTAGTGTTCTGACTTAAAAAACAGACTTTCTTGTTTGATATGTCCTGATAGAAAGCCTTTTGAAAGAGGTGGTCTTTGGTAAGGGTGATGCCTTTCTTCTGTGATGATCGCAATACTGCCTTCATACTTTTGTTTTCTTAGGTTTATAGCAGTCATGCTCCCCGCCTGCCCTCCGCCTATGATTAGAACGTCAAACATCATTGCGAACACCTTTCATAAAGTGTGAAAACGCCATGAAAAAACCAGGCCATTACTGCGCCCCACCAAAGCACAAAAAACCAATCATTTTTTTTAGTTCCATTCCAAGCAAGCCACTCAAAAACAATCCCTTCAACAAAAAGATCAAAGGATAAAAACACAAAGAAGCCAAACATCCAGACCAAAAAAACATTTCTTGTCCTGGTTATTTTCTCTAGCCCAAGTTCATTTTCGGGTAGTGTTTTTGTTTGCCTCATTGTTTGCAATTTGTGTTGGGATTGTCAAGCGGGTTGGTAACGCTGCTTTATTTTTTTAGAAGCGGCTCTATTTTATCTATTAGCCTTGAAAGCTCTGGCTTATTTTCGGCAATTTCTTTCGCAGAAAGGCCTTCCAGCTCATGCGGAAAAACGAGCCATTGATCTGTTTCGTGTAGAAAATAATCTGGTGTTCTGCTTGTCTCATTGTTGTTTGGTTTAAAATATGGTGTGGCTACTTTTATTTCCGGCGTGTTTTTTTTGCATGCTTTTTTTATATCGTTAATTATTTGGTCTACTGACACGCCGGTATCATGAACATCATCGACTATTAACAAAGAGTCTTCTGACTCGAGTTTTTTGATTACATAATTTAGTCCGTAAACTTGTACGCTCTTTTTTCGTTCAGCAATTCCTGAATAATAAGATGTTCTGATGGCTATGTGATCTGATTGAACGCCCAGGACATCTAAAAACTCTTGAACCGCTATCCCAATTGGAGCACCGCCCCGCCAAACACCCACAATATAGTTGGGCCTATAGCCGCTGTCATAAACACTCCAGGCGAGCTCAAAGGAGTCTTTTAAGAGTTGCTGAGATTGGATAAAGTGTTTTTCCATTGATTCTTAGTTATACCTCTAGGCTTTTTTTGTGCCTAGAGGTATTTCTTTTGTTTTAGAACTGTGTAACAAACCTTAGCATTATTTGTCTTGGCGCTATCAGTTCATCCCCTGTTGCTCCAACACCAAAAACATCGGTAAACCTGGCGTTAATGCCGTCCTGATCAAAAAGGTTTTTGCCGATGATTTCAAAATGCTGATTCTCTGCACTTGATGGGTAAAAGCCGAGCATGATATCAAGCACATCATAGTTTGGAACAATATCTGTTTGTGAATTATTGAAAATTCTATGTTTAAAGCCGCCACGATAAGTGTATTGAAGCGTGCCCTTTAACTCTCCCCAGTTTTGCTCATTGGTCCAATTGAGTGCAACATTACCTGTAAAGCTAGGAGTCTTAGCTAACTCATTGCCACGGACGTTTTGTATTCTTCCAGCACGCGCAATTTGCACTTCATTGCTAAAAAGCCCTATGCCTTGTCCAAGCAATGCATTGGTTGCTGCCTCAGACTCAACATTATCCAATGCCAAGTGGTCTGCTGTGATTTCCGTATCCAACCAAGACATTCTCAAATCCAAAATGACTGAGTCTGACAAGAATGTTGAGAGCTCCAGTTCTGCGCCATATATCTCTGAGTCAGGAATATTTCCAACTCCACCCTCAAAAACCTCGGGGTCTGTGGCTTGGTATTGAAGCCCTTCGTAGTTGTAAAGGAATGCCGCCGCGTTTAATCTCGCCCTGCCATCTGCGAGGTCTGTTTTAAGTCCCACCTCAAAAGCGTCTACAATTTCCTCTTGAAATGTTGGTAATACAACAATTTGTGCAACCTCATCCTCTCTGCCGTATGTTAAGTTCGAACCTCCTGGTTTGTAACCTCTTGTGAATGAACCATAGACCATTGTGTTGTCATCAATATCTTTTTCAACAACAAACCTGCCTGTTACCTTGTTGCCATCGGTTTCGAGAATGTCTGTGCCTGAACGCCCATAAAAGTTCGTAACAGCACTATATACTTCATCTTTTGTGTGTCTCAACCCAAATACAGTTCTAAGTGAGTCGCTGTGATTCCATGTTCCTTGTCCATAAAATGAAGTTGAGTCTCTCTCTGGTTTGGAGTTTGTGATAAACCCAAAGTCGCCACTATAGCTATATACATCATCGATTGTGAAAGGGTCGAAAACGCCGTCAAATCCAAAATCAAGCCTCTCTAAGATGCTGATTTCTATTTCAGTATTTAGATAGAAGAAGCCAGCAACCCAATCAAGCTTACCAAACATTGGTTCTGATGAGACAAGGTTAATTTCTTGCGTGATCGTTGTCTGTTTATTTGTTTCTGGATCGTATTCGCTTGGTAGTAAAGCAAATGGGGGCAGGTAATCAAGATCATTTCTGTCGTTATCTCTTCTTACAAGGATGTCGTCAACCTGATAGCTTGTCAGAGACTTGATACTGAAGTTTTCACGGTCCCACTCCAACACCGCGCTGAATAGCTCTGCATCTAATTGGTGCTCTGTTAATGAGTTCTGTCGAAGTTGTCTTGGGTCAGGAGTTGGATCAATAATTCCTTTTTGGGCAGCACCGTTTCTATCTTCATGAAACATTTGTGCCATGAAGTTTGCTCGAAATGTGTCTGAAGGTTCGTAACTAAGGCGAACCCTTGCAGAAACACTATCAGCGTCATCAAGGTCCTGACCATTTGTAAGGTTTTCTGTAAAGCCGTCTCTTTTGTTTGAAATAAAAGAAGCGCGCATTGCCAGGTTTTCACTGATTGGTTTGTTTATAAATGCTCTTGTTTTTAACAGTCCATGATTGCCAACCGTTAGGTCTGCAGAACCATAGGTTTCGTCTGTTGTTGGGGCTTGTGTTACAACATTAATAGCCCCGCCTGTTGAGTTTTGTCCAAAGAGTGTACCCTGCGGCCCCCTAAGAACCTCTATCCTCTCTAGGTCAAGAAAATCTGTTTGCAGAGAGTATGGGGACGCTACATAAATACCATCAAGGTGATAAGAAACTGACGGCGTAGCAATTGCATTTTGGTTTGTTTCATAGCCAACGCCTCTGATGGTTATTACGGTCTTAAAGCCCTCATTTTTTGCAACATTCACGCCTGGAGCTATTGCGCTGAGATCTACAAATGTGGAGATCTGCCTATTGTCTAAATCAATGCCACTAAGCACTGTCACTGCTTGAGATAAGTCTTGAAGACTCTCGCTTCTTTTTTCGGCGGTAACGATTATCTCTTCAAACATAGGCTCGTTGTTTTGTGCAAAAGACGAGACTGAAAAGATCGTTGCGGCCAGAAGAGTTATTGTTTTTGATAAGTAATTTTTAATTGTCATTTTTCAATTCCTTTTATTGCCCCCCTTCAATTAGGGCAGTTAAATTGAGTTGGTAATAGAAGAAATGATC
>CACJRN010000005.1 GCA_902595845.1 uncultured Gammaproteobacteria bacterium | reverse complement strand
TCAGAAATATAATGCCTCTGTCGAAGACGAGCAAAAAATGGCTGAAGAATGGGGCGAAGCTGTGAGAGCCTTTAAATCAAAATAATCATATAAGGATCAAAAGTGTCTAAAACTGTAACCATTACTGGTGCAGCTGGTCAGATTGGATATCAGCTTGCATTCAGGATTGCTTCTGGCCAACTTCTGGGAGCGAATGAAAAAATCAATTTAAACCTTTTAGAGATAACTCCTGCATTAGATGCATTAAACGGTGTTGCAATGGAACTGGAAGACTGCGCCTTTCAAACCCTAGATAACATTAATATCTCCGATGATCCAAATGTGGCATTTAAGGAAACTGATTATGCATTCCTAGTTGGTGCCAAGCCCAGAGGACCTGGAATGGAGCGAAGTGACTTATTGCAAGAAAATGCAAAAATATTTTCAGCTCAAGGCAAAGCAATCAATGAAAATGCATCTAGAGATATAAGAGTACTTGTTGTTGGCAACCCAGCTAACACAAATGCCCTGATCGCGATGTCGAATGCACCTGATATTGATAAAAATGCATTCACTGCGATGATGAGGTTAGATCACAATCGAGCACTTGCACAACTTGCATCAAAACTTGATTGCCACTCAAGTGAACTTTCAAATATGACGATTTGGGGTAATCATTCGACAACTCAATATCCAGATATAACCAATTTAAAACTTTCAGGTGAAGCTGCATCAAAAAGACTCAATGAATCATGGATAAAGGATGAGTTTATTCCAAGGGTTCAAAACAGAGGTGCGGAGATTATTAAAGCAAGGGGCTTATCAAGTGCTGCATCTGCAGCATCAGCGGCTATTGATCATATGAGAGACTGGGCATTAGGAACAGAAGATAACGATTGGGTAAGCATGGCTATACCGAGTGATGGGTCTTATGGCATCAGTGAAGGGATCATCTATTCATTTCCTGTGACATGTCAAAATGGATCCTATTCAATTGTTCAAGATCTTGAAATCGATGATTTCAGCAATGAATGCATGGAGATAACTGAAAAAGAGCTACTCGAGGAAAAAGCAGCAATTGAGCACCTGCTGTATATTTAGACAAGATCTCGATTAATCTGTAGAATCCATGATCCGGGTTAGTTCGAAGTTTTTTAATATAAAATAGAGTTTTTAAAGTCATATGATATTTTTTATAGCCACATTAGCACTCTTCATCTGGGTCGCATACACCGCAATGGAGTTAAGAAAAGCAACGCTAGCAGCAGGTGCTCTTTTGGTCGTATATACTCTGATTGGGGATCCAAGCACGATTTATATTTCTGTGTTATGGATTCTTTTTGGCCTTCTCGTTTCGCTTAATATTCCAGAAATTAGAAGGAACTATATTACAAAAAGGATCTTAGATATCTATAAAGATCTTCTTCCTAAGATTTCACAAACAGAACAAGAAGCCATTGATGCCGGTAATGTTTGGTGGGACGCAGAATTGTTCACCGGAAATCCAAATTGGGAGGTACTAAGATCCAACCCTAAAGCAGAACTGCCAGCTGAAGAACAAGCTTTCCTTGATGGTCCTGTCAATGAGCTATGCGAGATGATCGATGAATGGCAGGTATCACACAAAGACTATGACTTACCTCAAGAGGTGTATGATTTTGTTAAAGAGAAAGGGTTTTTCTCGTTCATTATTCCGAAAGAATATGGGGGTCTTGAATTCTCACCCCTCGGTTTGATATACGTAATGGCAAAAATTGGTTCCCGAAGTGGAACGCTAGCCTCAATGGTTGGAGTACCCAACTCTCTAGGGCCTGCAGAACTGCTCATGCATTACGGAACGGATGAACAGAAGAAAGAACTGCTTCCTAAACTTGCATCTGGAGAGCATGTTCCATGTTTTGCCCTCACAGGTCCCTATGCAGGATCAGATGCAACCTCAATGCCCGATACAGGTATCGTATGCAAGGGAGAATTTGAAGGCGAAGAAATCATTGGGATCAAGCTCAATTTCAGTAAACGATATATCACTCTAGCCCCAATAGCGACTCTCATTGGTCTTGCATTTAAAATGTATGATCCTGACCATCTCATTGGTGATACTGAGAATTATGGCATTACCTGTGCTCTACTACCTAAAGGCACTAGAGGGCTAGAGACTGGAAGAAGGCATATCCCTATTGGTAGTCCATTCATGAATGGAACCATTACTGGGGAAGATGTTTTCATACCATTGGATTATATTATCGGTGGCGTTGATCAAGCTGGTCAAGGTTGGAAAATGCTTACAGATTGTCTTTCTGCCGGCAGAGCAATTGTTTTGCCATCGGGCGCGATGAGTGGAGCAAAATCTGCTGTAGCTGTTACAGGGCCATATGCCAGAGCCAGAGAACAGTTCGGCATGCCTATTGCAGAATTTGAAGGCATACTTGAACCACTGGGTAGAATGGCAGGAAAGTCATATATCATTTCTTCTTCAGTATCCACAACAGCAATGGCAATTGGAGCAGGAGAAAAACCCTCTGTTATTTCTGCGATACTTAAATATCATTCGACTGAACTTGCTAGAACAATAGGAAGAGATGCCATGGATATACATGGCGGTAAAGCGGTAATGCTTGGACCAAAAAACTACATGGCTGGAGGGTATGAGAGCACACCAGTGGGCATCACAGTTGAGGGTGCAAATATCATGACAAGAAGCTTGATCATTTTTGGACAAGGTGCTTTCAGATGTCATCCATATGTTTTAAAAGAAATTGAAGCGGTCAATATTGATGATAAAAATGAGTCACTTGAGCAATTTGATCTTCATCTATTCGGTCATATCGGGCATTCAATCTCTTGTGCTGTCAGAGCGTTTATAAGAGGCATCACGAATAAATTCACTCCAAGTCCGATTGAGGGTGAAACTTCAATCTACTATAAACAAATCAACAGGCTTTCTGCAGGGTTTGCCTTTCTAACCGATATCTCAATGTTAGTGATGGGAGGTGAATTAAAAAGAAAAGAGACTATCTCAGCAAGACTGGGTGATGTATTGAGTTCACTCTATCTTGCTAGCACAACACTCAAACACTATGAGGATACTGGAGAGAGAGAAGTGGATCTTGCTTTGCTGGAATGGACACAAAAGACACTTTTATCTGAAGCGCAGGAAAAGCTGAGCCAAACACTTGATAACTTTCCAAACAAAGCTATTGCAACATTCGTTAGGTTTATTATCTTTCCAATGGGCAAGAATCTGAAAGCACCAAGCATTAAAGAAACGCTTAAACTAGGAAAGCTGGTTTCAAGAAATACAAAAACGAGAGAAAAGCTCATTCATGGAATTTATCAAGCAGATGAGCCTACAAATCATTTTGCTCAAATGAACAAATTACTAGAACTCTATGAGTCTTCATACAAAGATAGAGCCTCCGTTTTGAGAGCCAAGAAGAAGGGTTTAATCATTGGATCAAATTTTGAAGACCTTCTCAGTAATGCTGCCAAAGAAGGGGTTATCACAGAAGATAAGATAGAAGAACTCAAAGCATACAATGAGTTAGCAGATGACATAATTAATGTAGATGATTTCTCTCAGGAAGAAGTTGATCAGCTGAGATAGATATAAACTAAATATCAAAAAAGGCTATGCCCTTCGCATTCAGCTTGTTGCAAAATTTATCTATTTTTAATTTATCATCACAAATCACAATTCCTATATCGCCTCCACCTGATCCAGACGGTTTATAAAAAACACCTTCATCTTTGGCGAGCTTGATTAGCTTAAGATGATTGTTGAAAATACCTAAGTTAAAAACATTATTCATATCGACTAGCGACTTATTGTACTCAGCTAAGTATTGAAATATAGATTCATTGTCGCTCTTCAATATGGACTCATATAACAGCTCTAGTTCATGCTTCATCTTTGGTGCGTGCTTTGTAAAATAGTCATTGTATTTATTTTTTGCAGCTTCATATCTCTCAATCATTTCTGATGTTTCGATATATTCATCATTCACAACGACTAATATATTTATTGTTTCAGGAATCCCAATCTGCTCATAATCATAAGCTCCATTATCAAGGATCCTGCAAGCAAGGCTTCTAACTTCCATTAAAGAAGTAATGATGTCAAAACCACTACCGTTAGAATCCTGAGACTTATTATGTATTTGTCTCGCATGATTAATCATGGATTCAGAGGTCAGTCTCAAATCAAATAATTGATTCAATGCTTTTGTAATCGCTACAGAAACTGCAGAGCTTGAACCAATTCCTATCTTTCTCTGCTCATAAAAAAACTCAGATGTATCTATTGATATAGATCGGCCTGAAAAACCCTTATCAAATTGCTTTATTGACTCCTTTAAGATACCCCCCAAATGTTTTGGGTCTTCCTCTAACCAAATCAATCTCATATTTTCATCTATCCTGAATGGATAAACTTGATCACTCATAGATGAAAAAAATAAGTTATCTGGTTCCTTACTTTCTGAAATTGAAACTTTTGCACTTTGTGGAGTAGATAGAGTGATTGCTCTTCCGCCCTCTAGTGCCATATATTCACCTGAGAAAAATATCTTTCCTGATGCTCTTGTTTCAATCTTCATCGATGATTCTTGGCGGTCCTCCTAAGCCAGCATAAACTACGTCAATTACACTTGTTTTATCAATGATCGTGTCCCTAATAATCTCGGTTGACTTTGGGTCGCATATAATTTTTACCTGGGGTCCAGCATCTATTGTATAGAAAAGACTATGCCCTGATGAACGAAGGTTCTCGATTTCTGCAAGGCAACTATGGGTTACATCCGTCATATATGAAATAGAAGGATTTGAGGTTTTCATTACTTTATGCATTAGTTTGCAATTTTCTTCAGTCACATTTTCAAGTCCAGCCATATCTTTGTCTTTGATCGCCTTCATTGCGAGATTTATATGCTCGTCATTGATATCAAGCCAATCTTGATAAATGGGTGATGTTTTTTTAGAAATCTCCATGCCCTCTCTTGAACTAATTTCTTTTGGATCTTTTGAGGTAATACAAATAAGCACATCAATAGGCCATTCTGGTTCTTTGAGAATCTGGCTGCACCTATAATTATTTTTGTGGTCCATTAAAACAAAACCTCCAATCAGAGACCTCGGAGCAGAACCAGAACCTAGCATACAGGCCTCCACTTTATGATTTATATCAAGAGATAAATCATAATGAGCCTCATAAGCAGTCACGAGAGATGCGATACCAGAGGCAGATGAAGCGAGACCTGATGATGTTGGAAAGTTATTTTGAGATTCGATAACTAGATTTTCGTCAGTTCTGGAAAATTCTGATAAATACTCTAATGGAGGAAGAATTTTTGAGAGATCAGATTCCTCTATTCCATTTATGAATAATTGATGCTGATTTAATTGGGTATTCTTGAAAATCTTGGTTGTTGAAATCATCGTATCAACAGTTACTGAAATAGAGCTCATTGCGGGTCTATTTTGGTTACTGTCTCTTTTGCCCCAATACTTTACCAAAGCAAAGTTTGGGTGCGCTATAGCTACTGTTTCTTTCAATTTTTTTCTTATCCAAGGTATTTTAAGCTTTCAAAGTAGTATACTTTACCACTGCATATTCTAAGAAATTCAGTTTAATTCATGTCCTCATTTAAAAAGCAGATTCCAGAATTTAAAAAATTGATAGATTATCACTTGAAGATAGTTCTTTCTGAGTCAGATCAATCCTCTGAAGCGCTCTGTCAAGCTATGGGATATTCTGTAATGAATGGCGGAAAAAGAATTAGGCCAATGATGATGTTAGCGTCTGCTATAGCCATGGATATCGATACAAAGGATGTAATCCCATTTGCAATTGCAATAGAATTGCTTCATTCATTTTCTTTAATTCATGATGATCTGCCATGCATGGATGATGACTCATTGAGAAGAGGTCAGCCGACAACACATATTAAATTTGGTGAGGCAACTGCAACACTGGCTGCTGATTCGCTTCAATCATTGGCTTTTGAATTAATGGCAAAAGCAGAATTTCCTGAATCTAAAAGTTCACAGCTTGAGCTAATCTCAATGATTGCAAATTCTATTGGATCAGAAGGAATGGCTGGTGGTCAGTCTTTAGATCTAGACTCAGAAAATAAAAAATTGGATCCTTTGAGTGTTGAAAACATCTATATGCTAAAAACAGGCAAATTACTTCAAGCATCTATATTGGGGCCGACATATTTTAAAGATCTTGATGAAGAAAAATTTTCAGCTTTACAAAGCTTCTCAGAATCTATTGGGGTCGCTTTCCAAATTCAAGATGACTTGATTGAAGCAGAGGGTGATGCGAATACAATTGGGAAGTCAGTCGAGTCCGATAAATCAAAAAATAAAGCTGCCTATCCTATACTCTTTGGTATAAATGAGTCTAGGAAGAGAGTTGATAATCTTTATGAATCAGCCTGCGCCTCACTCAAAGTTTTTGGTAAATCTTCAAGTTCACTTATGGATATGGCTGAAATAATCATCCACAGAAAATTATGAATGATTACTGCCTAATACCAATTCCTTTTTTAAGTAAAATTACAGCAGAAGAGAATAAAAGAATAAAGAAGACAACAATCATCATTAATGCATTTTGAATCGATACGTCTGAAATCCCAATTACGCTATACCTCATTGAATTGATCATATAGAGAATTGGATTAAATCTAGATAAAGTTTGCCAAAATTCTGGTAAGAGACTTACAGTATAAAAGACTCCTCCCAAATATGTTAGCGGTGCCAGGACGAATGATGGAATGACAGCAATATCATCAAACTTTTTGGCAAAAATTGCATTGATCAAACCTGCCAAAGAAAAAACTCCTGCTGTCATGATAATAACGAATAAAGTCATAAGAGGATGTTTGATATTTATCTGAGTAAAAAATAAAGCAATGAAGGTAACGACAGTTGCTACTGCCAAACCTCTGATGATTCCTCCTGCAAGATAACCAATGACTATTGAAACTTCGCTCAAAGGAGAAACCAAAAGCTCTTCAATATGGCCTTGAATTTTCGCATTGAAGAAACTCCCAACAACATTTCCATATGAGTTTGTAATTACGGACATCATGACAAGGCCTGGCGCTATATACTCCATGTAAGGAAAACCCTCCATTTCTCCTATTCTCTTACCAATAAGGGTGCCAAAGATTATAAAATACAATGACATTGTTATGCCGGGCGGGATTAATGTTTGAACCCAAATTCTTAAAACTCGACCGGTCTCCTTTCTTACAAGAGCAATTGTCCCAATCAACTGTATCCTCATTCACCCTCTCCCGGTTGACCTTTGGTAAGATCAAGAAAAAGCTCCTCTAGCCTGCTATTTTTATTTCTCATGCTCAGTACTTTCACCCCACTTGTTTGCAAGGTGCTAAAAGCATCATTCACTCCTTGCTCTTGAGAGACAGTAATTTCAATCTCTTGTGGTGATTTCAAAGCAGTGGTATAACCATCAATTTCAGGTGCTTTATCGAGTGGCTTCTCTGTATTAAGGATGAATACTTCGGTCTTGAGTTTTTTCAAAACATTGTGCATCGAGTCATTTTCTATGATTTTCCCTTCATCGATAATGGCGACCTTATTACATAACTGCTCTGCTTCTTCAAGGTAGTGAGTTGTCAGAATGATTGTTGTTCCGTTTGCATTCAGATCTCTGAGAAAATCCCACATCATTCTTCTTGTTTCAATGTCGACTCCTGCTGTTGGCTCATCAAGCAGGAGGAGTTTTGGTCGATTAACCAATGCTCTAGCAACCATCAGTCTTCTTTTCATTCCTCCCGATAGGCTTCTGGCATTAGTCTTTCTCTTTTCCCACAGCTGCATCTGTTTCAGATACTGTTCAGCCCTCTTCTTTCCTTCGCTTCTTGGGATGCCGTAAAACCCTGCCTGATTAACCAAAATATTAAAGTTGTAATCAAAAAGATTCAGATTGACTTCTTGTGGCACAACGCCGATGCAAGATTTTGCTTTTGCCAATTCTTTGTCAAGGTCATGACCAAAAACCTCTATCGATCCTGAAGATTTGTTTACAAGCGATGTGATGATTCCGATCGCGGTTGTCTTTCCGGCACCATTCGGCCCAAGAAGAGCAAAAAAATCTCCTTCTTTAACATCAAAACTAACGGATTTGAGTGCTTCGACACCGCTTTTATATTTTTTTGAGAGATCTTTTATTGATAATGCATGCATACCAAATGCATTTTGCACCTTAATAGAAATAAAGCAATAATGTTGCTTTAATTTAATACCATTCAAAAAAATAATGACAGAGATTTGGCATAAAACAGAACTGGATAGACAGGCAATTATTGATCAAGCGCATGAAAATACCCTGGTCGAAACACTGGATATAAAAATCACAGAAATCGGTGATGATTTCATCAAGGGGACAATGCCTGTTGATTCGAGAACAAAGCAACCAGCGGGCTTGCTTCATGGGGGCGCCTCAATGGCCCTTGCTGAGACGCTGGCAAGCACTGGTGCTTACCTTTGTATAGATCCGGAGAAATACAGAGTGGTCGGACAAGAGATCAATGCCAATCACATCAGACCTGCAATATCTGGATATGTAACAGGAATTGCAAGGCCCATCTTTTTGGGCAAAAGAACTCAAGTCTGGGAGATAAAAATTTATAAATCTGAGGAAGAATTTTCAGATAAAACGCTTTGTTGTATTTCAAGAATGACCGCTCAAAGAATTGACGGAGGTCAACAATAACTGCTTTTTTATTTTTTATATCAGCATTGCTTTATGCAACCGTGGGGTTCGGTGGTGGCTCTACCTTCAATGCATTGCTCATTCTTGCAGATTTTGATTTCAGGCATATTCCAATCATTGCGCTTTCTTGTAATATCGTTGTTGTTCTTGGAAATTGTTTTAGGTATCAATCGCATGGCTTAATTCCATGGAGATTTTCAATTCCACTTATTTTTGCTTCAGTACCAGCATCATTCATAGGAGGATCGATTCAAGTCAGTGAAATGATTTTTATGTTACTGCTCGGCTTGGGATTGATTGCTTCTGGATTTTTGATGTGGATTAGTCCAAATGAATCTGAAGAAAACTCAGGAAAGAATAGGAAAAACATTTACTCAAATACCATCATCAGTCTCTTACTCGGGTTTTTGGCGGGAATCATTGGCATTGGAGGAGGAATCTTATTCGCGCCGATTCTGCATCTTCAAAGCACTCTCAGTTCAAAAAAAATCTCTGCATTTTCAAGCCTATTTATACTTGTGAATTCAATTGCTGGACTTTTGGGGCAGCTTTATAAAAACATCGATACAGATATCGGCTTTGATTTTAATGAGTACTCAATGCTATTGATTGCAGTGATACTGGGCGGGCAGATTGGAAATTACCTTGGTGTAAGGATCTTTTCTGGCTCTATTGTTCGTAGATTGACATCTGTATTGGTAATATACGTAGGCATACGCTTAATCATAAATATCTAAATCATAGACATGACTAATTCACTACAAATACAAGTGGTCTATTTTGCAAAACTACGAGAACTGACAGGTTTAGATCAGGAGGCTTTTTCAATGATGAAAGGCAGCAATCCAACCGATGTATTGGAATCAATCAATGAAAGACATCAAATTGATATTGGTTCCAATTTTAAAATTGCAGTAAATGATGAGTTCTCAGATTGGGATATCAAGCTCCACGATGGAGACAGGCTGGTTTTTATTCCTCCTGTGACAGGTGGATGAAAGAATTCAATATTTTATCCGATGTGATCTCGCTTCAAAGCATAAGTGCCATGGTGGAAAACAATGGCATTGGTGCCCAATCAGTATTTGAAGGAATAGTAAGAAACACCAATGATGGTCATGAAGTGAAGAAGCTTGAATATGAGTGTTATGAGTCTTTGGCAATCAAAGAAGGTGATCAAATATTAGACGAAGCAATTGAAAAGTTTGATCTGATTGATGCGTTCTGTGTACATAGAGTTGGCACATTAGAAATTGGTGAAACTGCTGTGATTGTTGTCACCACAAGCGGTCACAGGGATCAGTCATTCAAAGGGTGCAGGTATATCATTGACGAGGTGAAAGTCAGAGTGCCCATATGGAAAAAAGAGTATTATGCAGATGGTGAAACTGAATGGCTAAAGGGGGCTGGCTAGTTGCTGCTCTGAGATGATGCAAGATATTCCATTTCGACCAACTGTTTGCTGACTGCAATCATATCTTCAAAAGTCCTGGTGCCAGGTCCATTGGCAACATACTTGCCATTGACAATGATAGTGGGCGTGGATCGGATCTTATATTTTCTGGTCAGGCGTTGTGCACGATTGATTTTGCTTTCAACAGTGAATGATCTAAAACGGCTCTGGAATTGCTCTTTTGAAACTCCATTCTTTTCAAATAATTTAAAAATTTCATCCTCATCCATCAACATTTTTCGATCCAGATGAATTGCTTTATAAACCTCTGTATGCATCACATCCAAATTCCCCAATGATTCAGCTGTGTAGTAAATTCTTGCGTGCATTTTATAGGCATCATTAAAGATAACCGGCATTTTCACAACATCAACATAATCTGCTTTGGAGCGATCAAACTGATCAAGATAAGGCTCAAAATTAAAGCAGTGGTTGCAAGAATACGCAAAGACCTCAAGAACCTCTACTCTATTGTCTTCTGCAACAACCTTTTCAGCTAAACCAAGGCTTTTATAATGACGGCCTTCTTCATAAATCATGTGATCATCAGCGAACACTGCAGTGAAGAAAAGCGTTGAAGCCAAAATAAGATGGATTTTTGTTTTTTTGAAATTTTGGATCATGGTCTATCTACCTAGTGCTTGAATGTATTCTGCGACCGCATTCATTTCCATTTCAGTCATTCTCGGTGCAATCGATTGCATCATATTATTGATTCCTGCTTCTCGATTACCATTTGAATACTCTTTCAGGGCAATCACCGTATATGATGCATGCTGACCAGCAAGCACTGGATATCCTGCGCCTGGATTTCCCTTGCCATTGGGTCCATGACAAGCAATACAAGCCGCAACACCATTTGAGGTTCCTCCCCTGTATATGCTTTCACCCTCTTTTGCCAATTCTTCATCATAGGTCAGTTGAGCAGCCTTCTGAGAATGATAATATGCCGCAAGATCTTCAATGTCTTGATCACTCAAGCTCATGGCCAGAGGGTACATGATTGCATTTTTTCTCATCTGATTTTTATATGCCTTCATTGACTGGATGAGATATTTTTCATGTTGCGCAGCCAAGCTTGGCCAATCAGGGTTGATGCTATTGCCATCTTGCCCATGGCATGCAGCACATACCGCTGATTTTGCTTTACCAGCCTCAGGATCACCCTTTGCGATCAATGAAGGTGGAGACATTAACATGATTAATACGAAACAAAAAATTGATGAAAATTTAGTCAAGCTTTCTTTCATTTCCCTCTCTAAAACTCTAGTATTCATAAATGACGGCCATTATCCCTTTTAAATCTTGTAATTGAAAGTTTGAATTATATAGATAATGTGAATTTATTCGAAATGAATTTTAATAAAACAAAATTTATGCAAAGTGCTTCCAATATCACTGAATCTCCAGATGATACTGGATCTGAGGTTGCCTTTGTTGGTCGATCCAATTCGGGTAAATCGTCTGCAATCAATGTGATTGTAAACCAGAAAAATCTAGCTCGAATCAGTAAAACACCTGGCAGAACTCAACTTATCAATTTTTTCGAGGTTGATAAGCAACATCGTCTCGTGGATCTACCTGGATACGGATATGCAAAAACTTCTAAAAAACAACAGAAGGAATGGGGGTTCATGATCAGTGAATATCTGAGATATAGACAGACCCTTAAGGGTGTGATACTGATCATTGATATTCGCAGAGGACTAATGGAGTTGGATCATGCTTTTCTAGATTTCTACCTTCCTCTCAATAAACCACTCCATGTTCTCTTAACAAAGTCAGACAAACTCAAAAAGCAAGCACGTAAAAAATCATTTGATTCTGTTCAATCCATTATTGGGTCGGTTGCGAGTGTTCAGTTGTTTTCATCATTGAAAAAATCTGGGTCAGAAGAAGCCAAGGGTAAGATTTTAGAATTGCTTGAATCTTAAATCAGTGGGCCTCATCCCAATTATTTCCAATATCAGCATCAACCTTTAAATCGACATCAAGCTTAAAGATGTCTGCCATAATATTTACTGTAAGATCAGACAATTCGTCTAATTGATTCTCATTCACTTCGATCACAAGCTCATCATGTACCTGCATGATGATTTTTGCATCAAGGGATTCATTTCTGATTTTACTATGTAAGTCAGTCATCGCCATTTTTATCAAATCGGCTGCTGTGCCCTGCATTGGTGCATTGATTGCACTCCGCTCAGCATATTGTCTTCTCTGATAGTTGGATGATTCAATATCTGCCAAATAAAGTCTTCGACCCAATACGGTCTCTACATAGCCATTTTGCTTTGCACTGGATTTTGTCTCATCCATATAGTTTTTAACGCCCGGATATCTCTCAAAATATTGCTCTATGTAGTTTTGTGCTTCTGCTCTTGTGATCTGCAATTGCTTCGATAGTCCAAATGCAGACATCCCATAGATCAGACCAAAGTTTATTGCTTTTGCAGAGCGTCTTTGATTGGGTGTCACATCATCAATATTTATGGAAAATATCTCTGCAGCTGTTGCCTGATGGATGTCTTGGCCTTTTGCAAAAGCATCCATTAAGCCTTGATCTTTCGAGAGATGAGCCATGATCCTGAGTTCGATTTGTGAATAATCTGCAGCCAAAATCTTATATCCCTCAGGCGCAATGAATGCTTCCCTTATTCTTCGACCCTCTTCCGATCTGATGGGGATATTTTGTAGATTGGGATCTGAGGATGACAATCTCCCAGTAGCAGTCACAGCTTGATGATATGAAGTATGCACTCTGCCTGTATTGGAATTGATCATTTTAGGCAATTTGTCAGTATAGGTGGATTTCAGCTTTGAAATCGCACGGTAACTGAGAATATCGTCAACGATTGGGAAATCCATTGAAAGTTCCTGAAGCACAGCTTCTGAAGTTGAGGGTTGGCCTTTTGGTGTTTTTTTAATCACAGGCAAACCGAGCTTTTCATAGAGAATTTCTTGAAGTTGCTTCGGTGAGCCGAGATTAAAGTCCTCACCTGCATTTTTTTGAACCTTGCTTTCCAGTTTCAAAATCTTGGCCTCAAGCTCTTTGCTTTGTTGACTCAGTTTTTCTGAATCAATCAAAACACCGTTTCTCTCAATATCGCCCAGTGTATAAATCAGTGGGCCCTCAATCTCAGAATAGAGTTTTGACAATTTTGCTTCCTTTTGAACCAATGGTTCAATATGCTCATAGAGCTTCAGAGAAATGTCTGCGTCTTCAGACGCATAATCAGATGCTACGTCTATAGATACCTCTGAGAAAGGAATTTGTTTTGCCCCTTTACCAGCAACATCTTCATAAGAAGTGGGGTTTATATTCAAGTATCTCTTTGAAACGGCATCTAAATTATGTCGTGTGATGGTGCTGTTATTCACATAAGAAAAAAGCATTGTATCCAAAAGTGTTCCTTTCAAATCAATGCCTGCATTTTGAAGGATGTGTCGGTCATATTTCAGATTATGTCCAATCTTTGGAATTTCATCTGATTCCAAGAAGGGTTTTAAAGCTTCCAATACAAAATCTTGCTCCAGCTGTTTTTCTGCGCCTTCATAGTTGTGATTGATTGGTATATAAAAAGCCTCGTTTGGTTTCAATGCAATTGAAATGCCCACCAATTCTGCAAGCATATAATCTAAGCTTGTTGTTTCTGTATCAAATGAAACATAGTCAGCCTGATTGATCAAACCCATCAATTCATCCAACTCTTTCTCTGTTCTTATCGTTTGATAGTTTTTGTCAGCAGCTGATTCTTTTTCTGATGGCTCGATTTCAAATTGCTTGATCAGTCCATGCAAACCCAAATCACTGAGTTGCTCATACAAAAGTCCTTCATTTGATTCGCCTATGGTTAAATCTGAGATGTTTGAATCCATTTCGACATCACATTTTATGGTGACCAAGGTCTTGAATAAATCGAGCCGATCTAAAGCTGTATTGAGATTCTCGCCAATCTTGCCTTTGATTTGATCAGCGTTTTGAATCACACCGTCTAAAGATCCATACTCATTAATCCACTTGATCGCTGTCTTGGGACCCACCTTCTCTACGCCAGGAATGTTGTCAGATGTGTCGCCTGCCAGTGTCAGATAATCAATAAATCGATCGGGCTGAATACCAAACTTTTCTTTGACCTCTGCAGGACCCATTCTGAGGTCCTTCATCGTATCAATGAGATGAATATTTTCTGTGACCAACTGCGCCATATCCTTATCCCCAGTTGCGATCAATGTTTTGATGCCTTTCTTATCGGCTTCTAGTGCAAGGGTTCCAATCACATCATCGGCCTCAACTCCATCAACTGCAATGAGCGGTAATCCAAGATTGATGATGAGTTGATGCAGTGGCTCAATCTGAGCGATTAAGTCTTCAGGGGTTTTTTGTCTATTTGCTTTGTAATCAGGAAAAATATCATGTCTAAAAGTTTTGGCCGGTGTGTCAAAAACGACTGAAAGATAGTCTGGCCTTTCAGATTTTATCAGCTTTTGGAGCATATTCAGCACACCATAGATCGCTCCAGTTGGTCTCCCATCTGATGATCTCAGATCAGGGAGCGCATGGAATGCTCTATACAAATAGGAGGAACCATCTACCAGTAATAATTTTTCTTTACTCATCCGATTTTAATGAGTGTTCTAGAGTGTCAATCCCGAGGTCTTCCTTTTGGTCTGGCAAATAAAGCTCTCCTGTTTGTCCACATGAGATGAGAGAGACAATCAGTGTGAAAATAAAAATTCTGGAAAGTAGATTCTTCCTTTGCATATTGATCAATCATACAGTCTAATTGGTTTGATAGAAAGCTGCGAAAATGATGATGAAAGAATTTACCTGGGAAAACTCAAAAGATGAATTTGGGTCAAAAAATCTGATTGGTTTAGATCTCGAAACAACTGGGCTCAATCGAAACATTGAATACGAAAGACCCACGTCAGCAGCCATTTTAGAGACAAATCTAAATTTTGAATCACCTGAGATTATTGTCGATGATAAATGTCGCCTCCCGTATCACATCCTTCCAGATGCAGGCGCTTTGAATGTGACAAATATCAATCCATTGGAGCTGATGGATGAACCTTTATCCTTATTTGATCTCGTTCAAAAAATTGCTCGATATCTAGAAAGAAGCTATGACAAGGCCTTGGTAACCTACAATGGTGCTGCCTATGATCTAATCATTTTAAGACACTCTTTTTTTGCACATCTTATCGATCCATATTTATTGGTTAAAGCAGCAGAAGATCGGTTACATATAGACCTTTATTCACTAGCTCAGACCATCTATTGTTTTTTTCCCAATCGAATTGCTTTCCATAAAGATCAAGATGGAAAAGTGATTTTAAAACAGGAACTGATGGCAACAACGAATGGGATTGATCCGGGTGATGCTCATGCGGCTGTGGATGATGTTAAAACACTATTGAAGCTCGCAAAACTCATTGAAGAGAAAGTTCCAGAAGTATTTTATTCAGCCTTGGGATCTGGAAACAAAAAAAGGGTCATTGAGTTGCTGTCAGAAAATCTCTTTTTAAATTATGGTGAAGTGAAATATAAGGAACGTATTGCAGTAAAGAGAACACCAACCTTTATTTGCCAAGATCCATCATATGCCAACAATCTCGTTCTCTTTGATCTGTCATTTGATCCAGATGATTATATCTATCTGACAGCCGAGGAGATTGCCTCAATAATAAATAAAAAAGGATCGCCATTTTTCAATATCAAAGCGAATGGAAGCCCTGTTTTGCTTCCAGGAAGCTTATGTGAACTGAATGGATTGTCATGTGATGAAGCCAGAACAAGAGCTCAAAAAATTCAGGAAAACATTGGATTCAAAGAGTCTGTAGTTATTGCCTGTGATATCAATGCAAAAAAAAGAACGCCTTGGGAAAAACCAGATTATTCTGAATCCCAAATTTATACAAAATTCATCGATTCACATGACAGGCTGCTGAGCAAAGCATTTTTACAAACAGAATCCACAGAAGACAAGATTGAAATCATTCATCAAATGAATGATGGGCGCTTAATTGACTTTGCAAAACGTTTATTGGCCTCTGAGGATCAAAACTGCGATCCGGTGATTAAAATGAACTATCAAGAATTTGAAGCTAAAAGGCTTTTGAGCGATGATGATGTTCCATGGAGAACGCTCAATGATGCAAGAAAATCTATGGAAAATGTTTCCAAGCGGATGACTGTAAACGAAACGATAATGACAGCCACTAAGGCATACTACGATATAGTGGAAAAAGAACTAAGGAAATAAATATGAACTTCGATTATTCAGAAAAAGTTTTGGATCTCATAGGTAAATTAAATTCCTTCATGGGTGAAAATATTTATCCCAATGAAGCAGCTTATGCTGAACATTTCAAAACGACAGAGGACAAATGGAAGGCGGCACCAATCATGTCGGAATTAAAATCCAAAGCGAGAGATGCGGGACTTTGGAATCTTTTCCTTCCAGACTCAAAAAATGGTGCTGGACTTAATAACCTAGAATACGCTCCGCTTGCTGAAATCATGGGCCGTGCGCCCTGGTGTTCGGAGGCCTTCAACTGCAGCGCACCTGACACTGGCAACATGGAAGTATTGGATCGCTATGGAACCGATGAACAAAAAGCTGAGTGGTTAACTCCTCTATTAAATGGTGAAATCAGATCTGTTTTCTGTATGACTGAACCTGCTGTGGCATCATCCGATGCAACAAATATTGAGTCGCCCATTATCAGAGATGGTGATCACTATGTGATCAATGGAAGAAAGTGGTGGAGCTCTGGCGCAATGAATGAAGATTGTAAGTTAATCATATTCATGGGTAAAACTGATCCAGATAATCCGAGCAGACACAAACAACAATCCATGATTCTCGTCCCTATGGACTCGCCTGGAGTGAATGTGATCAGACCACTTTCAGTATTTGGTGGATATGACTATCCACATGGACATGCTGAGGTTGAGTTTAAAAATGTCAAAGTTCCAGTTGAGAATATGCTCTTGGGAGAAGGAAGAGGATTTGAAATTGCACAAGGCAGGCTTGGTCCAGGGAGAATTCATCACTGTATGAGGTTGATTGGCATGGCAAGTAGAGCCCTTGAAATGATGTGTAATCGAGCAGAAAAAAGGATTGCTTTTGGCAAGCCATTGAGTGCACAGGGTTCCGTGAGAGAATCGATTGCTGTTTCTGCAAGCGAAATCGAGCAGGCCAGATTACTCACACTTAAGACGGCTGATAAGATGGATAAGTATGGCAACAAAGAAGCAAGTGACCTAATCAGTATGATCAAAGTTGTTGGCCCAAGAATGGCTTGCAATGTGATTGACAGAGCCATACAAGTTCATGGTGGTGGAGGCGTTTCAGATGACTTTTTCTTGGCAGAGGCTTATGCCCATGCGAGAACGCTGAGATTAGCTGATGGGCCAGATGAAGTCCATTTAGCATCTCTTGCAAAAAAAGTGCTCAAACAGGAAGCGATGATAGACGCAGGCAGGGTCTAATAATCTTGGATAAAAATTCTGTTCACTCGCTTGATCATCAGAATCTTTCTGAATTTCTAATGACTAATCTTCCTGAAACAGGAGAACTTAAAGAAATCAACAAGTTTGGAACTGGTCAATCAAATCCAACTTACCTCTTGGTCACCACCAACGGAAAATATGTCTTGAGAAAGAAACCACCTGGAAAGTTGCTGCCCTCTGCTCATGCAGTCGATAGAGAATATAGAATCATAAAGGCACTTGAAGAAACTTTGGTCCCTGTTCCAAGGACATTGATGCTTTGTGAGGACGAAGACGTGGTTGGAACCATTTTTTATCTCATGGATCATGTAGATGGAAAAATTTATTGGGATCCAACATTGCCAGAATCAGACGCAAATGATCGTAAGGAGATCTATCAGCAAACAGTCGATGTATTGGCTGCACTCCACAGCATAGATGTCGAGAAAGAAGGGTTGATGGATTTCGGCAAACCAGGGAATTATTTTCAGCGTCAAGTTGGTCGATGGATCAAACAGTACCGAGCAGCTGAAACAGAAGCATATACTGAAATTGAGTCACTGATAGCATGGCTTGAAAAAAATATGCCTGAAGATGATGGCATGATTTCCATCGTTCATGGTGATTATCGACTCTACAATATGATCTTCAGCCATTCTGAAAATAAAATTCTGGCTGTTTTGGATTGGGAACTGTCAACAATTGGTCATCCTTACGCTGACTTGGCTTATCAATGCATGAATTGGTACATCCCAAAAATAGGAATTACGCCAGGCTTACACGGACTTGATTTAGAGGGAAGCGGTATTCCAACCGAAAAAGAATATGTTGAGTCCTACTGTAAAAAAATGGGGATTGATGAGATTCCAAACTGGCCATTTTATCTCGCTTTTGGCTTCTTTCGATTGGCTGGAATTGCTCAAGGTGTTTATAAAAGGTCCATTATGGGAAATGCATCGGCAAAAAATGCAGGGGAGCTGGGAGCTGCGGTTCCCATTCTTGGAAAAATTGCAAATCAAATAATTCAATCAAAATGAGCAGCGAAAGATACTCCAAAAAAGAAGCTTCACGAATTAGAAATGCATTAAAGGCAATCTCCGGTCTCAATTCATTTATTTACAAGATAAGCAAGGGTAAGATTTGGGGCAAATGGGCAGGAAAGTATCCGATCATGCTCTTATCTGTTTTTGGATCTAAAACTGGAAAAGTTAGGAATGTGCCGCTAATCAAAGTCATGCATGACGATAAGCCTGTCCTTGTTGCATCAATGGGAGGAATGCCTATGCATCCAAACTGGTACTTTAATGTCATGGCCAATCCAAGGATTTCTGTTCAAATCGGCTCAGAAAAAAAATACTACCTTGCTAAAAAATTAACCGATGAAGAAAAAGATGAGATGTGGCCTACTATCTGCTCCTTCTATCCTGACTATGATCAATACAAAAAAAACACACAGAGAAACATCGGTGTCTTTTCTTGTGAGGAAAAAGCAATGACAAACGAATGGAGGGAATGGATATCTGAAAACATTGATCGGGGTTGCGATAGAAATCAACTCTACTCAATTCTTTATCATGATGGGTTCCATCCTGAGCTGATAGCTTCTGAAATGCATGCAAATGTGAGGGATTTTAAATTACAACCAGAAAAAAAAGAGTCGCCGAAGGAAGAGAATATTCAAAAGATGGTTCATGCATTTAAAAATGCACATAAAGAAATTCCTGTCTATACCGATGTTGGCTTCAAAAAGGACAAGCTGGATGAAAGTCTTCATCATAAAATCCTTAATTTCTATAAAGAAAACAGTGCTTCGCTACAAATTGAAAATGTTGCCGGTGGTTACATAGAAACAGATGGTAAAGGTTCGGCAAGCCATACCATTGAGATGCCAAATGATCTCAGAGATGAAGTCCATCAATCGTTGCTGAATAAGGCGGAGGACTGGTCTGGAATTAGATTGTTGCCTACCTATGTCTATGGAGTGAGAATTTATAATCGCGGGGCAATCTTGAAACCACATCGCGATAGAGAAGAAACACATATCATAGGTGTGATCATCAATATTGATCAAAAGGTGGATTCACCCTGGGCTCTGGAGATTGAAGATCATCAGAGAAATAATCACCAGATTTTTCTATCTCCTGGCGAAGTAATCTTTTATGAAAGTGCTACACTTGACCACGGAAGACCATCTCCACTCGATGGAGATAGTTTTGTGAATGTTTTTTGTCACTATATGCCATTTATAAAAAAGGAGACTAGAGATGAAGTTTGATGGAGCAGTAGTCATCAGTGGTGGGTTTGATCCCATTCATATTGGGCACCTTCGAATGATTAAGGATGCTGCAAAACTTGGAACAAAATTAATAGTTATTGCCAATTGTGACCGATTCTTAATGGATAAAAAAGGCTATGCCTTCATGCCAATTGAGGAACGATTGGAAATCCTCGAAGGTTTTGAAGGGGTTGATAGAGCCGTTGAGTCAATTGATGAAGACATGACGGTATGTAAAACAATTGAGTGGCTCGCACAGGAAGAGGATATCGCGTGCTTTGCAAATGGCGGTGATCGAAAAAATGAAGCTGATATACCTGAGTCTGTTGTTTGTGAGAAATATGGAATAGAAATGGAATTCAATGTTGGTGGTGGGAAAATACAGTCAAGCTCCAGCCTTGTTGGAGGCGAAGTTGAAAAGCCGTGGGGCTCTTACAAAACATTTGAGAAAGGAGATGGGTACTTACTGAAAAGAATGACAGTTAACCCTGGTGAAATACTATCACTTCAATCCCATGAGCATCGGTCAGAATTTTGGTATGTTTCCGAAGGTGTCGCAACTGTGGAGTGTGATGACAATGTATTTGATCTAAAAAAGTATGAATCAACTAATATTCCTCTTAAATCTAAACATCGGCTCAGCAATAACTCAGATGAAATATTAAAAGTCATCGAAGTACAGATCGGTGACCCTCTGAGAGAAGACGATATCAAACGATATGAAGATCGCTACGAGCGTGATTGAATTTCAGCGATTTGTTTAAAGAGATACTCGATAGAGCTATCTGCATTTTCAAATACCTTTCTACTGATACCGCTATCTGGGGGCGTTTCACAGCCCTCTTCTAGATGAAATGAATTGTCCTGCCATGAAATGACCTCGAAGGGCTCCTGATTGATACATTCGTCAGTAACAGGGTGCCTGCTTACATTGGCAGAAATATTTATTCTGAATCGGCCCGAACTGAATTCTGCTGCTTCCGGCTTGTCAGTTAATGGGTTGACTCTATATGTTAGCTTTAAGGATTCGTCTCTCAGAATTTCAGACTCTTTTAGCGTCTCATGAATGGTCTCAAATGAAAGACACTTGTCCTCCGCTGCCTTTTTTAAGGGATCCATTAATCTTTTATACGAACCATAGATTCTCTGTTATCTGAGGAGCAGCATTCCCATAAAGCGCTTTTTTTTCATGCTCTTGATATATAGAAATCACTGTGAGGAATAGGCAGATGATCAGAATCACCAATGGAACTTTTTTATTGAATTTCATAATGGTGTGATTATTTTAAATCATTTAATCAAAGTTATGCATTTTTTGATCATACGAACATCAATTGGTGTAGAGCCTTGATTCTCTCCATCAATATTTAGATCATCACCTTGGGTTTCCAGTCTGAAGCTGTCCACCTGCTTATACGTCACCCTGGGGTCGAAGATGTGCTTACCAGAGAATAGTTTTAAGAAAATATTCACCACTTGTAACTTTGTTGCACTCTTGAACATTATGATATCAATCAGCCCATCACTGAAATCTGCATCTGGAGCCATTTTCATGCCCTTTCCAGTGTAAACAGTATTGAGCGCAAGAAAAAATAGGGCATCCTCATCCACCACTTCTTCGTCCATGCTCAAGATGAGTCTCTTTTTCTTCATGGTGGCAATTCCAATCAAAGAAGCAATGTTGTATCTGATCCCTCCCAATATCCTCAACTGATCAGAAATTTGATTGACCCTCGATGCCATTCCCCAGCCAATGATGTTGACTGCATATGAGATCTTTGGGCCTTGTCTTATTTCCATGGCATCAATTTTCATGCTTTCACCTCGAAGAATATGCTGAATAGCGTTTTTGGGCTTCAGTTCTCCTAGTGTTTGCGCGAAAGCATTGCCTGTACCAGAGGGAATAACTGACAAAGGTAAATCTGATGCCTTTCCAGATTGCATTAGGCCATTTGCTGTTTCATGAATGGTTCCATCTCCTCCCATCGCACAAATTACATCACACTCAGGTATTTCATCTGACATCAAATGATTGAAAATGTCTTTTTCTCCTTGGCTTTTGAATACGGTGTACTCCACATTATTTCTTACAAGCTCTTCTTCTATTTGGTGAAAAATTTTTGAAGGGGCACCATTTCCGGCATTTGGATTCAAAACAAAGTGTATTTTTTCAATTTTTGAGAAGGACATATACAAAAAATATAGCTTTATCCTCTTTATTACAAAAACATTTGGTTTTATACTTCACACCGAATAAAAAATGATGTCTGCATTGCCATATTCAATGGAGACGGTAACAAGGAGTTTGTGTGAGCGATTCAGGTTTAGGATTTTCAGTCAAAAGATTCATAATTTTCATTGTCGGCAGCGCGGTTGCTATTCTTGTTTTTGAGGGAATGGGTGAAGTCGGAGGAAACATGATCAAAGGTCAGGTTTCAAAAACGACCAGTAAGTACCATCCTGAAAAGAATGTAGAGGACAGGATCAAACCCGCATTTGTACTAGAAGACAAAGTCGCCGTAGCAAACGCTTCTGAAGTTGCTGATGCTTCTGTGGCTGATGAGTGGAATGCAGAGAACTCATGCGAACAAGTCATTGAAGGCAATGACATGTTGCAATTCAATCTCAAGGAAATGAAAGTGAGTGCTGCTTGTGCCAACGTAACTGTGACCTTAAAACACACAGGAGTGATGGCTGCAGAAGTCATGGGGCATAATTGGGTGCTTTCTACTGATGCAGACTTTATGCCAGTTGCTACAGCAGCAGCTGGAGCTGGTTTAGCCAACAACTACGTTCCAGTAGGGGACGATCGTGTACTTGCTGCGACTGCCATCATTGGGGGCGGTGAAGAGACATCGGTTACTTTTTCAATTGAGAATCTTTCGGCTGGAAATGCCTATACTTTCTTTTGCTCTTTTCCAGGTCACTACGCCATCATGAAAGGATCATTCAAAGTCATCGCTTAATGATGCCAACATCCACCTCCATATACTCAGGAGATCTCAGAACACAAAGTGTTCATACTCAATCTGGTGAGACATACATCACCGATGCGCCTGTTGATAATGAGGGCAAAGGCGAAGCATTTTCTCCAACAGATATCGTTGCAACCTCCCTCGCTAATTGCATGCTAACCATAATGGGCATTGTCTCCAATAGAAAAGGTTTGGATCTTGAAGGGACCGAGGCCAAAATTGATAAGCTTATGGGCACTGAACCAAGAAGAATCACTGAAATTAAAATTGATTTCTATTTTCCTGTGAGTTTTTCAAATGATGAGAGAAAGCTGCTCGAAAAAGCAGCAATCAATTGTCCTGTAGCTAAAAGCCTCTCATCTGATCTAAAACAAAACATACAATTCCATTACCCTTCTTCATAAAACCTAAATCAGAACCAATGCGTTGATCTGTATAGTGATCATATGTAACAAGTCATCGATTCACTGAGAAAACTTGGTTATCATCAATAAAGAGTACTATTCAAAACAACTTAATATGGATAAGGCAGAAAAGAAAAAAAGGCTACCAATCACCACCATGATTTTCTTGGCGGTCATAATCTTGCTCGCATCAATATCTGGATGGAACCATTATCAAACAAATAAAAAAATTTCATCGCTTTTGAATGAAAGCTCAATGCTTCAAAGCAATTACCAACTTGAAATATCAACCCTAGAAAACATCACAGAGCAAACCCAAACTGAGCTTTTAGAGCAAAAAAAATTGATCAGCGAGATTCAGTCAAAAATTGGCTCAATTGAGGACATCGATAGGCAAGACAGAGACTATTGGCTGATACTACAAATTGAGTACTTCTTAAATTTGGCTGATTCAGAGTTATTTCTTGGACGCAACAATCAACGTGCAAATGATTTAATTAAACAGGCGAGATCTACTGCTGCCGGTTTATCTAAACAAAGCGAAGCGCTCTTGATTCAGATGGATATATTGATTCAGTCAATTGATCTCTTCATCAATGAGAATAATAACGATGATATGAGAATGCTCATTGACCAAATAGAAGATTCTTTGACTCAAGAAACAGAGTCTTCTGCTTTATCAGTAACAGAAGCAACACCGTCATTCACGATTAATGGACTTAAAGATTGGGCTGAAAGTAAATTAGAAAATTTTAGAACCAACTGGTCTAACATCATTCTTGTAAAGTCAAAATCGAATCTCGACATCACAAAACTCTCAAATGAAGAACAGAGGGTCATTCAATCTCTTATTATGCTGAACATCGATCTTATAAGATTTGCTTTGCAATCTGGTGATGAGTCAAGATACTTGAGTGCCGTGCTTGCACTTGAAGACAAGATCGATCGCTATTATCAAAGTAAAAAAAATGAGAACTCATTGCTCTCTGAGAGCTTAGATGATTTAAAAACACACCGCATGCATCCAAAAGAAAATGGGATCAAAAATGTGCTCAAAATAGTCGAGGAGATGAAGTTGAAATGAAGTCTTTCTTGATTTTTATTCTTCTTCTCATCTTGATATTCATTGGATGGCAATATCTGATCGTCGACAATGGATATGTGCTGATTGAGTTTCTAAATTACTCCATCGAAACATCTGTACCCATTTTCGTGGGTGTTTTAATTGTTTCATATTTTATCTTTCGTATTTTTGGAGTCGTGTGGAGATCGCCGAAAATGATTCGTGAAAAAATGGCCTTGAGAAGCAAAGAGCGCTCGACTAGATTACATCATGATGCTCGGGCTCTGATCGGTCAGGGCTTTGTTGTGAAGGCAGCAAAGAAACTGGATGCCTCAATTTCAGCAGATGAAACAAATATCAATGCGGTGATCGACCGAATGAATCTTGCCGCCAGTGAGGATGATTTCAAAACCATCACTGAGAAAGCTGAAAGTTTGATTCTTGTAGAGCCCAAAGATAAAACTTTTATTTATTCTCATGCATGCAAACTGCTCATTGAACTTGAAGAATATTCAATGGCCCAAAAGTTTGCAGACCAACTTATGGCAGAGTCATCTAAAAATTCTGAAGCAAGTAACTTCTTATTCACTATTAAAAGCGCTGTCGGAGATCCGAGCATTATTGATCAACTGCCAAAATATGCAAAAACAGTAGATGAAAAGATCCTATCAAAGGGCATTCTCAAGATATCAAGAAAGCTGAAAGGAGAAAAATCAGTGGAAGATCTCTTCAGTGGCCTTCCAAGGTCATTGGATAAACAGCCAGACTTCATCAGTGCAAAATGTGAATTATGGATGGCAAATGAAGACCATATAAAAGCAGAAACTGAGCTCAAGAAATCAATTCCTACCTATTGGGATGAAAATCATATTTCCCTTTACTCTAAACTCCATTTATCAAATACAGAAGGTCTATCCTCTCAACTTGAGACTTGGCTGAAAGAGCGACCAAGAGATTCGAATCTTTGGCTTGCAGCAAGTCGTGTCGCCCGAAGAGAGGGTTTGTGGAGCAAGGCAAAGCAATGCATTGAGCGTTCTATAGAATTTAAGGATGGTACACAAAAACAAACTGAACTTGCCCTCATTCTTGCCCAGCTTGGAGAAAAGGATGAAGCTTTTGATTTGTTGAACAGTATTTCAGAAAAAGATGTGTAATTCCTCTTTGATTAAATGAAAAAAGAAGCTCAAGCGCTCACACATTTATTCTTTAGGTATCTAGAGACCGAGCGACGGTATTCCCAAAATACAATCAGAAGCTATCAAAGAGATTTAGAGCATTTTTCAGTTCACCTACAAGATAAAAAGTTATCTCGTTGGGCAGAGTTAAAACCTCACCACATCAGAACATATGCGTCACAAATTTTTATTGAAGGACTGGGAGCAAAGAGCATTCAGAGGCGTCTCTCAGCAATCAGAAGCTTTATGAATTACCTATTGAGAGAAGGGATGATCAAAAATAACCCAGCAGAAGGTGTGAAGACACCAAAAGCACCGAAGAAGCTTCCTGGGGTCTTAGACATACAGCAGATTAGCCAGCTTCTGGATATTCAGGAAACAGATCCCTTAAGCCTTCGTGACAAAGCAATAATGGAGCTTATATATTCATCGGGATTAAGACTCTCTGAAATTGTTCGCTTGAATCCAATCGATTTAAATTTATCGGATAAAAGCCTGACAGTCATAGGAAAAGGAGACAAAACAAGAATGTTGCCGATAGGCAATGAAGCGATTAAATCTTTGAGAAGCTGGCTGTCATGCAGAAATGAATTAGCCAACCCAGAAGAGGAAGCGCTTTTCGTTGGCTCACGCGGAAATCGTTTGAGCAGACGATCCATTCAAAGTCGAATCAAACACTGGGCAAGAAAAAATGGGATTCAGCAAGATGTTTACCCGCATCTTCTGAGGCACAGCTTTGCAACTCATATGCTAGAAGCAAGTGGTGACTTGAGGGCTGTGCAAGAATTGCTTGGGCATAAGGACATTTCCACCACTCAGGTATATACTCATCTAGATTTCGAACATCTTTCGAAGACCTATGACAAGGCGCATCCAAGATCTGGAAAGAAATGAGTAAAAAAGAGAGCAATAAAACAACATCTTTTGGATTTGAAACGGTTACAGAAGAGAAAAAAACTGAAAAGGTAAAAGAAGTTTTCGATTCAGTTGCAACCAACTATGATCTCATGAACGACATGATGTCTATGGGTGTGCATAGGTTATGGAAACGATTCATGCTTTCCAAAACAGGATTGAAGATTGGCATGAAAGCACTTGATGTCGCAGGTGGCACTGGAGATATCGCGGCATTGTTAAGAGAGCAAGTGGGCGAATCGGGCTTGGTCGTGATGACAGACATCAACCAATCCATGCTCGACGAGGGCCGATCGAGACTTTTGGACAGAGGAAAGCTCAAAAATATAGAGGTCATGCAGGCAGATGCGGAAAACTTACCGTTTGATGATGATCACTTTGATTGCGTCACAATCGCTTTTGGATTAAGGAATGTAACAGTGAAAGAAAATGCGCTGAAGTCAATGTTTCGCGTTCTGAAACCTGGTGGAAAAATGTTAATTCTGGAGTTTTCCAAGCCCAATGAAATGCTCTCCCCTATTTATGACCTCTATTCATTCAATATTCTTCCTATGCTTGGTGAATGGGTCGCGAATGACAGAGAAAGCTATCAGTATCTGGCTGAGTCCATACGGGTTCACCCAGATCAAGAGGAGTTAAAGCAGATGGTCTTGAGCGCTGGTTTTGATCGTGCTGAATATCAGAATTTAACAGGTGGAATCGTCGCACTACACATTGGTTATAAGGACTGAAGTTGGCAACCTTAAGAGCACTAAAAAGATTTTCATCCATTCTAAATGTTTTCATAAAGTTTCATTTGGATGAACTCATTGATGAGCTCGGTGCAAACAAACGCACCAAAATAATACTGTTTCTATTGCCAAGAAGGTGGTTCAGAGGCAAAGCAGACCAACCGAGAGGAGAGAGAATAAGGCTCGCACTTGAAGAGCTGGGACCGCTTTATGTCAAGTTCGGTCAATCATTATCCACCAGACCAGACCTTTTGCCTGAAGACATTGCAAAGGAACTCTCAAAACTACAAGATGATGTCCCTCCATTTGCTGAAGAGATTGTATTGGAGATCATGACTGAGACATATCCAGATGGAATCGATGAAATCTTCTCAGAGTTTGACGCAAAGGCCTTGGCTTCAGCATCTGTAGCACAAGCTCATGCAGCCAGACTCATCAGTGGTGAAGAGGTCATTGTTAAGATCATTAGGCCAAATATCTGGGAACAGATTAAAGAGGACATGAATATCCTTTTTTTAATAGCAAATCTTCTGAGTAAATTCTCGATCGCAAAAAGGCTCAAGCCGATCGAAGTGGTCAAAGACTATCAAAAAACAGTTTTACATGAATTGGATCTGATGAGAGAGGCAGCAAACTGTGCTCAGATTAGAAGAAACTGGGAAGGCTCAAGCATCATCAAGGTTCCTGAAATACATTGGGATTTTTGTAGAAAGAATATTCTTGTTCAAGAAAGAATTCATGGTATCCCTATAGACAATACAGAAAAACTTAAAGAATTGGGCGTCGACTTTGAGCAGTTAGCAAAAAATGGTGTAAGGATATTCTTCACTCAAGTTTTTCATCACAATCTTTTTCATGCGGATATGCATCCAGGAAATGTTTTTGTTGATGTCGCTGATCCAAGCAATCCGAAATATGCTGCCGTGGACTTTGGAATTGTAGGCAGTCTTGAGGAAAAAGACAGAGAATATCTGGCAAAAAGTTTCAATGCATTCTTTGAAAAAGATTACGGTCAAATAGCAAATAACTTTATTTCTGCTGGATGGGTGCCAGATGAAACCAAAGCCAATGAATTTGAGTCTGCAATTAGAACCGTGTGTGACCCCATCGCAGATAAGCCCCTTGAAGAAATATCTTTTGGTCAGCTGCTTTTTAGGCTATTTGAGACAGCAAGAGACTTTAATATGGTCAACCAACCACAATTGATCCAGTTGGAAAAAACGCTACTGAATATCGAAGGACTAGGCAGACAACTTTATCCAAAATTGGATCTTGTTTCGAGTGCAAAACCGGTGATGGAAGAATGGAGAAAGGAACAGCTCAGCATCACCAATACATTTAAAAAGATTCACAAGGATCTCCCAGAAATCAAAAAAACCATTGAATCAATACCTCCTCTTATGAGAAAGATCCTAGATGAGGATGAAAATAAACAAAATTCTCCACAAGTTGACATCTCATATTTTGTAAGACAGCTCTATATGGGAATTATCGGGGTCGGTTTCTTGATCGTAGGAGCAGTACTGCTTGGATTCAATCAAGCAGCTGCATTTTCAATTATCGCCATAGGACTGATCGTTCTGCTAATATCTAAACCAAAACAGTAATACCCAAGTTGCTTTGCAAAATTTAGAAAAATTAGCAATTGATGCTGATCTTCTCAGCATAGATCCAGGCATTCAAAATGTTCTGGATATCCTTATCAAGGATTATCAAAATCATGCAAAACTCAATGATTTCGGAAACTTTCTTGTCTACAAAGGTCTGAAAAAAAGGCTTGATATCAGGCTATCTTTGGAAATCATGAATGAAAATAGGTCATCTTTTAAACAGGATGATCCTATATTCATCACAGGATTGCCCAGATCAGGAACAAGTTTCTTATTCGACTTATTGCATGCTCATCCAAGTTTAAGGAGCCCATTTACTTGGGAAATATTTCAAGCACAGTCGATTGCAAAAACTAAAATCGAGACCTTAATAAAAAAATTAAGAACACAAGTTGAGCTGTTTAGCATCAATCGCTTGGTGCCACAGCTGTATGATATTCATCCGATGCATTATGCTCAGCCAGAGGAGTGTCAACTGATTACAGCATATGATCTAAAAAGCATCAGCTTTGCCTATTCAGCAAATTTGCCCAACTACATAAAGTTCATCTCAGATTCATCTTATGAATCTTCTTTCAGGGTACATCAGATGTTTCTAAATGCACTGTCCTCAGAAGCGGATGAAAACATATGGCTGTTAAAAGATCCATGCCACATAGCGCACATAGAAGAAATTTTAAATACTTATCCGAAAGCACGTTTTATCTTTTTACATCGAAACCCTAGATTCAGCATGCCATCAATCAGCAATCTTGCCTTCAATCTAAGGCTCGGGTACTCGAATCATGTGGATCCAATTCTCGTCGGCAATCAGATGCTTTTATATTGGCAAGACGCGACTGAGAAACTTTTAAATGGCCGTGAATTGATTCCAAAAGATCAAATGATCGACTTACAATTTAATCATTTAATCGATGATCCCATTAAGATTACCAATCAAATCTTTGAAAAATTTTCGATCAAACACGATGAGGCATTTGAAAGAAAACTGACAACAAGAATCGGTACTAAAAAATTAAAATCGAAGCATTCATATTCCTATGAAAAATTCTTTAGGGCTTCTGGCGAGGTAGAAAATAAATTTGTGAATTATATTTCCTATTTCGATCTTTAATTTTTAAGCCGATCTAAAAATTCTGTTGGGCTATTGCCTTGCTCAATTGTTTCAACAATTGCAGAGCCGACAATGATGCCATCGACATGCTCAGCAATCATTTCAACATCAGACTTATCTCTGATACCAAAGCCGGCGCATACGGGTATTTTTGAAATCTCATGAACTTGTTCCAAGTAATCCGTCACATCAGCAGACAAAGCATTTTCTCCCCCTGTAACGCCCTTAACAGTCACTGCATAAATAAATCCTGAGCTTTGTTTGGTAATCATTTCAATTCTATCTGATGGTGTCGCTGGTGTGACCAATTGAATCAATGCTAGACCAGCGTCTGTCAGTTGATCATTGAGTTCCTTGCTTTCTTCAATTGGCAAATCTGGAACAATATAGCCGTCAACTCCAGATTCAATGGAAGCCTCGACAAGCTCTTTCAAGCCAAATACATAAAGTGGATTTAAATAGCTCATCAGAACAATTGGGGTGTCTAGTTTAATTTCTTTAAGTTGACTGAAAATCCATGTCAACGTCACCCCATTTTCTATGGCCATATGGCTTGATCTCTGAATAGTCACCCCATCTGCCATGGGGTCAGAAAATGGAACCCCAATTTCAATCACATCCGCTTTCTTTGCGAGATCATAGAGTGTCTGTTTAAAGTCCTCAGCATTAGGATGACCTGCAGTTATGAATGGGATGATCGCAGGTCCAGGCGCTTTGGGAGCCTTTATTCTGTCCTCTATGTATTGACCGCCAAACATATGTTCATTCATGCATTAATTTACTGAGCGTGGGCATATCCTTGTCGCCTCTTCCAGAAAGCCCGATTAAAATTCGTTTTCCTTTGTTATCTTTGGCCCATTTTTTTGCTTCGACAAAAGCATGGGAGCTTTCAATGGCTGGTAATATTCCTTCATATTCACAAACCTCTCTCAATAATTCCAAGGCCTCATCATCTCTTGCTGAGGAATATTTTACTCGGTTTATCGATTGTAAGAATGCGTGCTCTGGACCAACGCCAGGATAGTCAAGCCCAGCCGATACTGAATGTGTTTCCTGAATTAAGCCATCATTGTCATGTAATAACATGGAATAAGTTCCGTGGAGGATGCCTGGTTTTCCAGAGGCAAGTGTCGCTGCATTTTCACCCAAATCATCGCTTGTCCCTCCTGCCTCTATCCCAAATAGCTCTACTTCGCTATCACCTAGAAAAGCGTGAAAGAGTCCAATTGCATTTGAGCCCCCACCTACGCAAGCAAAAACTGCATCCGGAAGGCTTTCCTCAACATTTAACATCTGTTGTCTTGCTTCTTTTCCTATAATGGACTGCATTTCCCTAACCAAGAATGGGAAGGGATGCGGGCCTACTACAGAGCCGATTATATAGTGTGTATTTTCAGGGTCTGATACCCAATCCCTAAACGCCTCATCAATGGCAGCCCTCAAAGTTTGGTCTCCGCTCATTACAGAAATCACTTCGGTACCCAATTGTTTCATTCGGTCGACATTTGGAGCCTGTCGCTCGATATCAATTGCGCCCATATAAACTGTACAAGGTAGTCCCACTCTGGCACATGCAGCTGCGGAAGCAACGCCGTGTTGTCCAGCGCCAGTTTCTGCAACAATCCTTTTCACGCCCAATTTCTTTGCAAGCATCGCTTGACCGAGTGCGTTATTGATCTTGTGAGCACCTGTATGAGTCAAATCCTCTCGCTTGAGAAAAACCTCAACGCCCCACCTTTTACTGAGTTGTTTTGCATAAGTCAGTGCAGTTGGACGACCAGCCCAACTGTTGAGCTCTTTCACGAACTCCTCTTGAAATGTCTTATCTTTCAGGAAGATTTTGATATTCTTCTCTAACTTTTTTAATGCCGGCATCAAAGTTTCAGGTGCGTACTGCCCTCCGAAAACTCCAAATCTCCCTGATTCATCTGGAAACTCTCCATCGAGCAATGCTTTTAATAGGTTTTGATCTTCACTTCTCATTGTTTTGACTCATCAAATTTACGGACAATTTTATTAAATTGAATAATTTTTTCCTTACTTTTATTGCCTCTTTCACTTTCAACTCCACTACTTACGTCCACGCCGTATGGATTCACTTCTTCTAAAATATTCTGAATATTATCAGGAGAAAGGCCGCCAGCTACCATTAGTCTTTTTTTCTCGCATGCTTCTTTCAAGAAATCTCTATTGACTAACTCACCTGAACCACTGACTGGCCCCTCTAGAAGGGCCAATGATTGATCATCAATACTGGAGAAATCAAAATTCTGTTCTTCACGATAAACCTTTATTTTTTTGATATCAGTTGGCAAATTGAGTGATGCAAAATCATTGGCATCCGTTTGGATATAAGAGGGCCTAAAGTCTTTTAGAATAGAATCGAGAATGCTTTGTGTTGCATGTTGCATAACCCCAACGGTTTTTATTTTATCTGGTATTGAGCGCACCAAGCTTGCAACAGACTTAGCATCAATATACCTCGGTGAGGACTTTACGAAAACAAAGCCAATAAAATCTGCCCCATGCTCTATTGCGCACTCAAGATCATCAAGCCTTCTTATGCCGCATATTTTGATTAAAGTTTTCATTTCTTTTTTGATGCTGCCATCATCATTTCCTTTAATAACTGGCCTGGGTTTTCTGATTGCATCAATGATGTTCCTATCAATGCACCTGAATAACCAATCTGCGATAGGAATTCTATTTCTGAGGCTTCAGTGATTCCGCTTTCAGCAATGCACATGACATCCTGAGGTATTAGGACAGAAAGCTCTTCAAACCTCGAAAAGCTGACATCCAGTGTCCTTAGATCTCGACAATTAACACCGAGAAGAATGTTCGCACTTTGGGAGCCGTATTCTGAAATGATGTCTTTCGATCGCTGCATGTCCTCCTCATCAAAAGACTCCAATAGGACAAACATTTGGTGCTCTATTGCTCGATCAATCATCATTCTAAGCATGGCATCGCTCAGCATCGCCGTGATTAAAAGAACACCGCTGGCACCATGCATAAAAGCTTCGGAAACCTGATAAGGTTCAACAAGAAAGTCCTTTCTCATGGTGAGCGCCTTAGAAAATGTTTTTGAAATATCATCCAAATCGTTTAACGAGCCAGAAAACTTTGTTGGCTCGGTTAGAACAGAAATCACATCCGCACCCCCATCAACGTAAACTTCGGCTTGCTCAAAAAGATTAAATTCTGGTCTGGATATCTCGCCCAGCGATGGTGAAGATTTTTTAATTTCTGTGATGAAAATAAACTCTGATTGAAATTGCACAGAAGACATTCTTTCTATTCCTTCGCAAGTCCTCAAGAGGCTTTCCTCTGATCGCTTGGCTTTATTCTCTTCGAGTCTTTTCATGCTTGAAAGAGTCATCCGCTCAAGAAAATTCTCTTTTTGTTTAATCCCCATTTGTCAAACCCGACAGAAAGTCTTTTGCTTTTCCGCTCACAATTGTCTGCCTTGCAATTTCAATTCCTTCAATGAGATCTGCTGTTTTGCCTGCAACTTGAAGAGATAGAGCCGCATTCAAAACCAATGCATCTTCATGTGCCCCATTGTCCTTGCCATCAAAAACTTCTAATAAGGCTTTTGCATTGACCTCAGACGTTCCACCTTTCAGATCCTCCTCTTTGCATTTATCCATTCCGAGCTCTGACGGATCGATGATTTTATGTGAAATTGAATCTTTGCTCACATCGAATAGTTCAAATTTAGAAGCAGGTGTTGGCTCGTCCCAACCATTTAATCCATGGACAACAAACGCTCGACTCATTTCCATTCCGCTCAAGCTGGATGCCATCAGTGACGCCATTTCAGAACTGAATGCTCCTAGTAAATAAAAGGATGGTTTGGCTGGGTTTGTGAGTGGCCCGAGGATATTAAAAACTGTTCTAATCTTTAATGCTTTTCTGATTGGAGCGATGTGTTTCATTGCTGGATGAAAATTTGGCGCAAATAAAAAACTAAAGCCATTCATGCTCATTTGTGCTTTGACACCATCGGCATCTGTTGGAAAGCGATAACCAAGAAATTCGAGCAAATCGGCGCTTCCTGATTTACTGGAAACAGAGCGATTGCCATGCTTTGCAACTTTAAGACCGCATGCAGCGCTGAGCAAGGCTGCGCCTGTCGATATATTAAAACTGTGTGAGCCATCACCGCCTGTTCCTACAATATCGATCAACTCAGAAGAATTTTCTAACTCAACTTCTTTGGCAGCCTTACGCATACCATTGGCAAAACCTCTGACTTCCTCAGCTGACTCGCCTTTCATCCGCAAAGCCACCAGTAGTGCTCCTGCCAATGCTGGCTCAACTTCGCCCTCTGTCATTGCAGTCATTAATTCCTCAGACTGATCTTCTAATAAGTCTTTACCGTCTAGAAGCATGGCTAAAAAATCTTCTAAATTATGATTCATGTTTTGTCTCCTGGTTTTTTTATATTCAAGAAATTCTCCATTAAATGCATTCCTGCTGAAGTCATTATGCTTTCAGGATGAAATTGAACTCCCTCAGTTTTATAAACGCTGTGTCTCACTGCCATTATTTCACCATTTGGAGTCTTTGCGCTCACCACAAGTTCTCTTGGTAATTCTTTTTGATCTGCAGACAAAGAGTGATATCTACCGACAATCATCGGTGTTTTTATGTTTTTAAAAATGGTCTGTTCATCGTGCTCGATTGCGGAGGTTTTGCCATGCATGAGCTGCTTTGCATATGTGATTTTACCGCCAAAAACTTCGACAATACACTGATGCCCCAAACATACACCGAGGATCGGTACATTCGATGCAAATGCTTTGATGATCTCCATTGAGATACCAGCATCTTTCGGTCTTCCCGGTCCTGGGGATATAACAAGGAAGTCTGGTGCTAGGGCTTTTGCTTCATCAATGGTAATGGCATCATTCCTAAAGACCACAACCTCAGTACCTAAGGATCTGAACCCCTGAACCAGGTTATAAGTAAAAGAATCAAAGTTATCAATCATCAGAATTTTTCTCATAACTCACCCTCTTTCACCATTTTTAATGCTGTTCTGAGAATCTGGCTTTTTGCTAAGACTTCTTTGTATTCATTCTCAGGCAAACTATCAGCTACAATCCCCGCACCCGCCTGAAAGCAATATTTCTCATCTGAAAAAACAATGGTTCGAATTGCAATTGCCTGATCCATGTCTCCATTCTTTGAAAAATAGCCTACAGTGCCTCCATAAACACCTCTGAGTTCTGGCTCAATTTCATCAATCAATTCCATTGCTCTGACTTTTGGTGCGCCAACCAAAGTTCCTGCAGGAAAAGCTGCGGCAAATAAATCAAAGGCATCTTTGTCATCTTCTAAATTGCCTTGAACACCACTGACGATATGCATCACATGGCTATAGTATTCAATCGATTGATATGGTTCGACCTCGATTGACCCATGTTTTGCGACACGTCCAAGATCATTTCGTGCAAGATCAACCAACATGATATGTTCTGCGATCTCTTTCTCATCCGCGAGTAGTGATTCTTTATTTAAATTGTCTTCTTCTGAATCTTTGCCTCTTGGTCTTGTCCCTGCGATCGGCCTGAGTGATGCTTTATTACCTCCCAATCTAACCAGAGCCTCTGGAGAAGATCCTGCAATTTTGAAACCATCTGATTCACAATAAAACATATAAGGAGATGGGTTGATCAATCGCATTGCTCGATAGACATCAAAAGGATCAAGGTCATAACTTCCTGAGAAAGCAATGGATAAAACGATCTGGAAAATATCTCCTTCAAAAATATGATGCTTTGCTGTTTCAACGGCATCATAAAAGTTTTCTTCATTGATATTTCCAATTGGCTCGGAGTATGTCTTATTTTTATATGTTTGGGTGATCTCCTTGTTGAGCATTGTGAGTATTTCAGACCTTAAATTTATTCTTTCTTCCTCATTTCCAGAATGAAGAAGTGCCATCTTATTGGCTTCATGGTCAAAGACCAAAAGTGAAGTTGGAGAAAGATATGAACAATCTGGAGGGCTTAAAATGCCTTTTTTTCCCTTGGGTACAGACAATTTCTCGAAATGACGAATCATATCAAATGAACTGAAGCCGACCATACCTCCTGAAAATGGTATGTCTTCGATTGCAGGTTTTAAATCAGGGGTTTCTTTGAGTGTTTTTCTAAACAAATTCATCACTTCGGACTGAGAGCTTGGCTTGCTTACTTTTTCCCCATTTAAAATGAAATTTCCATCTCTCACTTGAATGGATTGAGCTGCTCCTATGCCCAAAAATGAGTATCTTGATTGGTCGACTCCTCTTTCGATACTCTCCAGTAAAAAAGTTGGAGTAAGCTCACGCAACTTCATGAACACCGATGCGGGTGTCTCATCCTGTAATTCAATGTCAAAATATGTGCTCATTTCAAAAAAAAACCCATCACCTAAATAGGAGATGGGTAAACCTTGATTTCAAATAGAGACAGGTCGCCCTCTCCTAAGAGAGTCGCCACCAGTTACTGTTATTTGAAATCCTTGTATTCATAACTGTGAGAAGTATGTCTCTATATTGTTCAATCGTCAAGATGACAATTTTAAAAATATAACATCGGCAGTGTAATCGATAATACAATCCACATGATAAAGGCAAGCGGCAAACCCAATTTTACAAAATCATTGAATGTATAGCCACCTGCACCCATGATCAGTAAATTGGTTTTATATCCAATTGGTGTAACAAAACTCATGTTTGCACCGAACAAAACAGAGAGAACAAAAGGCTCTATAGGAGCCCCCAATTGGATGGCAATATTAATTGCAACCGGTGTTCCCAAGACTGCAGCAGCATTGTTTGAAACCACGTTGGTCAAAAGCGCCATCAATAACATCAAAACACTGAGAATAACTGGCATCGGGAAGGAAGCAGTAAAATAAACAAACCAATTTGCAATGAAATCAGAGCCGCCAGTGATTTCAAGAGCAGTACCCAGGCTCAAACTGGCAACGATGAGCATGATGACTGGAATGTTCATTGAATTTCCAACATCACTCCACCTCAAAGCACCTACGAGTAACATAACCAAGAGTCCGATCATGGCAGCCACAGAAATAGGCATGATACTGGTAGCTGCCATCAAAGTGACGCCCAGCATCATATAAAGCGGGAAAAAAGATCGCTTGGCTGCAAGATCAAGCGTGTCCTTCTCAATCACAAGCATGTTGCTGTTGCTTTTTAAGTTACCTATTGCCTCAGATGTTCCTTGAACCAAAACAACATCACCAGGATTCAGAGTTGTTGAACTGATATTTCCAGTTAGCCTCGCTCCAGTTGCGCCCGAGTGAACACCCAATGGAATCAGATTGAATCGAGTTGCAAAATGTTGCGAATTCATTGACATATGATCCAATAAAGAGCCGCCTGTAATCACCACTTCTGCTAGGCGTGTATTTTCGTCTTGTTCTTGGCCTATATCATCACTTTGTTCATCCTCAAATAGACTCAGATCAAGCAGCTCTTGATAGTGTTGAAGATTCTCAAGCGAGTCTTTGATGTAAATACGGTCTCCTGCCTCGAAAATTACTGATGGAATCTTGGCCACAAACAGGGACTCTGATCGTTTGATCTTATCTATATTAAATCCATCTCCAGCCTTTTCCTGGATCTCTGCAAGTGTTTTGCCATCTGAAAAGCCTCCCTCATTGATAAAAAGAGAGGCCTCAAAAACTCGATTTTCTTTTTTTTCAGCTCTCGGCGTTCTATCTGGAAGCATGTTTGGCGCGATAAGCCATAAAAATATAATTCCAAAAAATCCAGCAATCAATGCAGGAATCACAAAGTCAAACAACTGGATGGCTTCTAGTCCCATATCATTGGCTATTCCAACAACGAGCAAATTTGTCGATGTTCCAATGGTTGTTGCCATGCCGCCGATGATCGTAGCCATCCCCATTGGCATAAGAACTCTTGAAGAGCTGATCTTTGCATTCTCACTTACAGCAATCAGTGCAGGTATCAACATCACAACGATTGGTGTGTTATTGATAAATGCGCTAAAGAATGCCCCAAATAAAAGCACGCCAAGAAGAGAGATTTTTGGATGATTAACCCAAGATTTTGAGAGAAAACCGACGAGTGGTTCGAGTGATCGATTGATCTCTATTGCTTTACCGATTGCTAGCAATAGACAAATTGTAATGAGCGCTTCATTTCCAAAATTGGTTAAAAATAATTCTATTGGATTAATCTGATTCCCGTTAAATGAATAGGGGAACAAATAAAATGATGCCACCAAAATTGCCAGAATCGTGAGGCTAGAAGACTCAATAGAAATCCAATCTCTTGAAAACAAATAGATTCCAAAAACTGTGAGTATCATCACAAAGATTGCATGTGTTTCAGGTAAATCTGGCATCATTAAGCTTGTATTAATTAATCTTATGTTCTAGAAATTATACATGCATGCTGTTTTTTTAGACTACAAAACTGTGGATGCAGGAGATTTGGACCTGGAATCCATTAGAGCCGTTTTGCCCGAGATCAAGGTATACCCTTATTCCACTGAAGCCGAGGTACTGGATCGCATTCAAGGCATCGAAGTTGCCATTGCAAATAAAATTGAATTTGATTCAAAGGTTTTTGATTATGCTGACAAACTTAAACTGATTTGCGTTACAGCGACTGGAACAAATAATATCGATCTAGACTCCGCTGAGAAAGCTGGTGTCACGATCTGCAATATAAGAGACTATTGCACTGAGTCAGTGACCCAGCATGTTTTGCTTTCCATTCTTTCACTCTCACATTCATATTTTGATTATATGCACTCGATTCAAAGCGGCGAATGGCAAGAAGGCAGTGGCTTCAGTCTGCTCGAACACCCCATTAAAGAGCTTTCAGGAAAAAAACTGGGAATAGTTGGTTTTGGTGTCTTGGGCAAAGGTGTTGCCAAAGCTGCATCAATACTGGGCATGGAAACTTTGATTTGCGAAAGCTTTAATCCTGATAAGCCAGATGCTTCATTGCATAGAGTAGGATTTGATGAACTGCTTCGTGAATCAGATGTGGTCAGTCTTCACTGTCCGCTGACAGAAGAGACTGATGATATTTTTAATGACGATGCATTTGAAAAAATGAAGTCATCTGCAATTCTGATCAACACAGCAAGAGGTGGCTTAGTCAATGATCAGGCTCTCATCAAAGCCATTGAAAACAAATCAATTGCGGGAGCAGCCATTGATGTACTTGATCAAGAACCACCTGACTCAGATCATCCTTTGATGAAAAAAAATTATAAAAACTTGATCATCACACCTCATATTGCTTGGGCTGCAAGAGAGTCAAGACAAAGGGCCCTTGATCGAATTGCTGATAATGTTGAGGCATTTCAGAGAGGGAAACCAATCAATGTTGTAAAACCAAGGGCGCTCTAGTGGAAACCAGTTTTACTTTTAAGGTTTTATTTTTCTATGGCTTTATTTTGATGCTTTTGATTTCAAGCGTTGTCGCATTCATTCAGCGATGTCGAATATCTGCCAAAAGAGGTGAGATGTTTTTTTTCATTGAGTTTAAAGAAACCTATGACAAAAAAGGACGGTTAGATCTTGTGCCCATTGATTCAGATAATGAAGGCACAGAAGGTTATGAGAGAATTTATGAAGCTTATGGTTTTTGCTTTGGCATGTTTTTTCTTTTCATTATATTTACCATGATGTCGCTCTCATGGGAAAGGGCTGCCGGCTACCAACTTCCAACATTTATTCCATTCAGCCTTATGCTTGCAACCGGGCTTTGGATTTCACCAATTTTTTCCTTATTTATTTTAGAGCTCAATGAAAACGATGTTTTGAAAATCTTTGTGCTGACAATAATGGGTTCATTCCTCAGTGTTTCTACTGGCATATTATTATCAGGAAGCATCTATATGGAAATTCTGGGATTGTTATTACCGCTATTTTTCTTGCCCTTGCTGATCTATCACTTACAGAGCTTGTTATTTTGGGGCATTGCCATTGGCACACCATGGAATGTTAGCCCGAAGGTGAGAAAAATAATGGCCTGGTATGGAATGGTTTGGTTTCCATTGTTGCTTACATATCAAGGCAGTCTCATAATTCCACTTGGCTTAAATGAATATGAAGGCTCATGGGCAAATGCTATTGAAGTAGCCATGGAACTATTTATTCGCACCGTTGAAATTATATTCAGAATGCTTGAGGTCCTTGGGTCTGGGGCATAAGAGATCCAAATATAAAAATTTCAAAACTGCAATTATCAAACAGAACATAAGAGAGGAGAGTAAAAAATGGTCACAATAATAGTCATGGCGCTTACATTGGCGCTGCTTCAAATTTGGATCATTCCAATGACTGGTGCATTGGTAATCAATTTTAAAAGCATGTCTTACCTATTGTCGAATAGAGATAGTGAGATAACAATTGATCCAGCTTCGGTCTCCGCTAGAATTCTTAGGGCGTCTTCGAATCTGCAAGAAAGCTTGCCTGCATTTCTCACGCTCGCAATCCTTTCAATCATTACAAATGTGGATAACACAATGTATGCGATGACTTGGGTTTTTCTCAGGTTCCTTTATCTCTTGGTCTACGCAGCCGGAATCTTATACATCCGCACAGTGGTATGGCTGGGCTCTATTGTATGTCTGATTTTAATGGGTCTTGCTCTGATTTAGCGCTTAACTTCTCAGAGTTTTAACAGCTGGAACAGACAGGGCTCTATAAACAACAAACATCCCTGTAAGGAGGATGAGAACAAAGCCTGTTATTAAACCTGATCCAATGATTGTGGCATTGGGTGTATAGCTTGTTTCAAAAATCTGTATAGACACATATGCAGAAAACCCTATTGCGACAAAAAGAGATGTAATCGATGCAACCAAGCCCAATGCTCCAAATTCTGCCAATGCAATTTGAAGAATATCTCTTTGTTTGGCTCCCATTGCTTTCATGACAGCATTTTCTTTGTTCCGCTCCTCTACCGTTGAAAAAATTGAAGCAATTAAGGTCAGCACTCCTGCCAAGAGAGAAAGCAGAAAAATATACTGAACAGCTGTTGATGCCGTGTCTAAGACCACGCGAATCTGATCAAGCGCTGCTTCTAGATCTACGCTTGTGATTGTTGGAAAGCGCTCTATAAAAATATCAACTGCCTCTGAATTATTATCGACCTTCAAGCTTGTGATATATGACTGAGGAAGCTCGCTTGCGATAGCAGGTGAGAGCACAAAAAAGAAGTTTGGCGAGAAGCTTTCCCATTTAATCTCTCTGAGATTTTTAACCTCAACTGTGAAATTTTCGCCGGCCACATTGAACTCAAGCTGATCGCCAATTGATAGCCCCATTGATTTTGCCGCTTGCGTATCTACAGAAATAAAAGAACCGTCCGCATCTTCATCTGCCCACCAGGAACCCTCTGTAATTGAATTGTTTTCTGGAAGTTCATTGAACCAAGTGAGATTTGATTCTCTTTGCATCATCCCTCCGACATCTAAGAGAGTGCCATCTGCTGACGAAGCGCCAATCAGTCTTCCTCGAATCAATGGTGTAAATTGAGGTGTTGCTTCCATCTCATTATCAAAAAAACTTTTTACATCATTCAGCTGGTAATCTTGAATATTGAAAAAGAAATAGTTTGGCGTGTCTTGGTCTAAGCTGGAACGCCAAGTATTCACCAAATCAGAGCGTGTTTCTGCAAGAACAATTAGAAATGTCAGGGAGACGCCAAATACAATGACTTGCAATAGATTCTCAGAAGCTCTTTTTGAAAGATTTCTAAGGCCCATTAACCATCCATAACCACCGAAAACGGATGATAGTTTAGTCGAGAAAATTAATAAGTAGCCTATTCCTGCAAGTAAAATTACAAGGCCAAGAAGTGCAAAGAGAATACTTGCCACTAAGCTTAGATCGTTGAAGAGAAATAGAAGAAATAAGCTGAATATTAAGAAAGAAAACAAATAAATGGATGCCTCTGATTTAGAACCTTGTGTATCATCTTTTCTTAAAAGTTGAATTGGCTCAACCAATCCCAAAACCCTTAAATAAGGCCCACATGCTGCAATCACGATGCAGCAGGCTGTCAAAAAACCCAATAAGAGTGGTTTTGCAGTTGGTGGTGGCAGTTCTCTGTTTATGATTGGGCTCAAAATACTTTCCAGAAGTGCTTGCACTGAATATCCCAACGTACAGCCGATAAGTGTTGCCATTAAAATCAGCATCGCTAGTTGACTGATTTGTGACCACAATATGAATTTCTTTGAGGCGCCGAATACTTTCATGAGCGTTGTATTCAAAAGATGTCTTTTGGCATATCGTCTTGCAGCTATCATAGAAGAAACCAAGGTGATTAAGATCGTGAACAATGCTGCAAGATTTGCAAATTGAGATGATTCATTTACTGAATTGCCAAGCTGTCCCTCAATGTCTGAAACTTTTTGTACACGAACTTCGTTCAAATCTCCTTCTACCTCTTCTAAGAAAGATTCGAGCTCACTCGATTCTCCAGAATAAAGCTGTCGATAAACCACTCTGCTGCCTGCTTGTATAACGCCCATTTCATCTAGGTCAGCCTCATTGACGATAATGGTGGGAGAAAAAGATAAGAATCCAGTGCTTCGATCGGGAAAATCAATGAGCGTTCCGGTTATTTTGAATGATTTGTTGCCAAGTGTGATCAATTCGCCTGGTTTTGTATTCAGCGCCTCCAATATTTTTTCTTCTACCCAAACAGTGGAGGCTGCTGGTTGTTTGAAATCAAGATTTATGCTGCTCTGTCCTTGAGAGATAACCTGTAAGTTACCTACCAAAGGGTAAGTGCTTGAAACTGCTTTGATTGAAGAAAGTATATTGCCCTCATCCGTCAGTGCCATGGTTAAGAATGAGGTGGTTTCTGCAGTCTTTATTTCCTTTAATTCTGCTGTTTGAATGTACCTATCTTCGATTGGTGCTCCAGACCTAAACACCATCTCGGCACCAAGCACAATTGAGGCTTGTTGCTGAATAGAGCGTTGAAAGCGATCGCTTAAAAATCCCACACCTGATATTGCGGTTACAGAAAGAATCAGTGAAGAAAATAGGATGACCATGTCTCCTGATCCTATTTCTGAAAAAAACTTTTTTAGTCCAAAGAGAATGCCATTCAGCATTTTAATTTCCCTTCTTGTAGCTCGAAGACCATATCCGATCGTGCTGCTAACTGCTGATCATGTGTTACGACAACCAGGGTCGTCTTTGTTTGTTGATTGATTCTCAGCAATAGTTCAAGAATATTATCCGTGCTTGATTGATCCAAATTTCCAGTAGGCTCATCCGCAAATAATATGCTGGGCGCTTTAACCATAGCCCTCGCAATTGCGACGCGTTGCTTTTCTCCGCCAGATAATTGATGAGGAACATGCCCTGTTCTTTTGGATAAACCCACTTCATCCAAAGCTTTTAGCGCTCTCTGCTTTGCATCTTTCGCGCCGAGTATCTCGAGTGGCATCATGACATTATCTAGGGCTGATAATCGAGGCAGCAAATGAAAAGATTGAAAAACAAAACCGACATCCTTGCTTCTAATCTGTGCCCTCTTATCTTCATTTAAGCTTGTGATTTCTTTATCAAGAAGTTTAACGGAGCCACTGCTTGGCAGATCAAGGCCTGCCATGATTGCAAGGAGTGTGGTCTTCCCAGATCCAGATGGTCCCAAAATGGATGCAAAAACGCCCTCCTCTAAGGAAAGACTGATATCATTTACAATGGTTAGTTCACCCTCAGGGCTGGTAACTTTTTTTGTAACATTGGAAACTTCTAATATGGCTTTATTCATTAGGAACCTTTTATTATGGCTAGTCATTTTACCGATGATGGCGACAACAGCCAATGCAAATGAGCCAGAAGATAAGAATATTCTAATTTTGGGTGACAGCCTTAGTGCTGGTCTAGGAGTAAATTATGATGAAGCATGGCCATCGCTGCTTCAATCAAGAATCAATAAAATGGGGGCTTCTTATAGAGTGATTAACGCAGGTGTCAGTGGAGATACAACCTCGGGTGGCATTTCACGACTTCCTCGTTTGCTAAAAAAATACTCTCCTGACATTTTAATATTAGAGCTTGGTGGCAATGATGGATTAAGAGGCACCTCACTAAAAGCCATTAAGAAAAACCTTAGAGACATGATCAGCTCAGCACAAAGCAATGGCATTACTGTTCTTCTAATTGGTGTTCAGCTACCGCCCAATTACGGAGCTCTTTATACAAAAGGGTTTGAAGATATTTTTTTCCGATTTAGCAAAAGAATACGGCCTTGACCTGATCCAAGGAAGTTTAAAGACTATGGTTAATGAGGGCATGATGCAAAGTGATGGGATACACCCCAATGTCTCTGGGCATGAACAAATTGAGAATATTATCTGGGAACGCCTTAATAAATACTTGGAAAAATAATTCAGCTTGCATTGGTCAAAAATATGATTGGAAAAGGCTATAAAAAAATAATCGTTATTTTGGTTTTTCTTACCTTGCCTGCTTGTTCTGTTGTGGGCGGATTGTGGTATGAGAGAATTGATCAGCTCATTGCCAATCAGTTTTTAGAGTATGCAAGTTTCACAAACGACCAAGAGAAATATGTTCGGCGAGCTACATTGGAATTTAAGTATTGGAATATTAAAAATGAGTTGCCAAAATATAAAAAATTCATTGCACAGTTTAGGTCTCTAGACAACGCAACAACTGTAGATGACATTGATGAAATTTATCAACAAGGCATGATACTTGCAAACAATACTAGAGATTTCTTTCTTCCACAGATAGTTGAGTTTTGTAAAACCATTACAAATAAACAAGTTGAAGAAATGGCAACATATTTTGATGATCTGATGAAAGAAAGGAAATTGGAACTAGAAAATGACGAAGACGATTTACAGGGTTCTTTGATAAAAAGTTTCAAGCGGTTTTTTAGATTCATGGGTGTCAAATTGAGTAATGAGCAAATAAATACGATACAGACTCTCTCTTCAGGCATAGAAGACAAAAGGGAGCAGTTAATCAGTGAGCGAATACAATGGAACCAACAATTCATAGCCATATTGAAGTTAAGGCAAAACGAAAACTTCGAAGAAACATTCATCAGTCATATTAATTCGCTCGACTCTGAAGATCCAAAAACAAGGATAATGATCAATAAGATTACAGCGGAAATTATTGCCTCATTTAGTGAGAAACAAAGGGGGAGGTTTCAAAAAAGATTGGGCAGGTTCGAATCCTCAATCGATCAAATTTTAGAGGAGCAAAACTAGTTCAGATTGCTCTATAAGGAGTTAGAAATGCTCTCCTGAATAAGCTCTGCAGCCTTTCTGGGGTTGTCTGCGTTTTGAATTGGTCGGCCAACAACTATATAGTCTGCGCCATCCTGGAATGCTCGCTCAACGGTGACTACTCTTTTTTGATCATCTGTTTGTCGGTTCTCCACGGGTCGGATTCCAGGTGTAACAATTAAAATCTTATCTTCTAGAGCTTTCCTGACGCTTGGTAATTCAAGGCCAGAGGCCACGATTCCATCTATGCCAGACTCATAAGCCCTCCTGGCCCTTGAAATAACCAAATCTTCGACAGCACAATCAAACCCTAGGTCATCCAAATCCCCTCGGTCTAAGCTTGTTAATGCTGTCACAGCCAATACCTTTAAATCGCCCTTTTCCGACGCGGCTGCTTCCATCATGCTTTGATTGCCATGGATTGTTGTGAAGTAGGCACCTCTTTTGCTTAACCTTTTGATGGCTTTTGAAACAGTTGCTGGCACATCAAACAGTTTTAAATCAACAAAGACCTTTTTATCTCTCTCCACAAGCCAGTCAAGCAGCTCAAAGTAATCGCCGGTCATCATCAATTCCATGCCAATTTTGAAAAAATCGACACTTGAGCCCAATTGGGTAACCAAATCTTTGGCTTGCTCCACTTCTGGAACATCCACTGCAAAAATCAATCGGTCGCTGTTCTTTATGCTCATCTCTTATTCCGATATGGTTTTCATCAAAATCTCATTGGGGTAATCATTGCTGATGATGGCTTTCCCAATGCTCTCTAATAATATCAACCTTATTTCACCATCTTGGACTTTTTTATCGCGCTTCATGCTTTCGAGGAAATCATTGCTGTTCAGGTCAGGCTTCTTGGTCGGTAAATTTACAGATTCAAGGAGGCTGGTTATGTCTTTCTTATCTTCTTGAGACAGCATTCCCATTCTTTCTGACATGCTTGCTGCCATAACCATGCCGATTGAAACTGCTTCCCCATGAGTATAGACGCTGTAATCGGTAAGGCTCTCAATCGCATGACCAAAAGTATGGCCATAATTTAATATTGCTCTTACTGACCCTTCTCTCTCATCTTCAGAGACTATTTCAGCTTTAATGTGGCAACACCTCTCGATGAGATGAGCCATAACTTCAGGCTCCAAAGCCAATATTCTGTCGGTGTTGTTGCCTAACCATGCGAAGAAATCCTCATCACGAATCAGTCCATATTTTATAACCTCTGCTAAACCCTCTGAGAAACGATTGGGTTCAAGAGTATTTAAATATCTTATGTCTGCAATCACAGCACTCGGTTGATAGAAAGCACCAATCAGATTTTTTCCGGTACTTATATTCACACCTGTCTTACCCCCTACGGAGGAGTCAACCTGGGCCAACAGTGTAGTTGGGACCTGAAGGAACTTTATGCCTCTCATATAAGATGAGGCCACAAAGCCTGTGATGTCACCAATCACGCCTCCGCCGAATGCAATGATTGATGAATCCCTATCGATTCCATTGTCAGATAAGAATTCAACCGCTTTTCCAACAGTCTCTAAATTCTTTTCGGTCTCTCCTTCTGGAAGGATGAGTGTTTTTAGATCAAATGCGTTTAACGTTTGGGTGATTTCTGAGAGGTATAAATCTGCAATTTGTTCATTTGTTATCAAAGCAATTTTTTTTGTTTTTATATGCTTTGAGTAGAGTTTATTATCCAAACTGACATCGCTGCCAATGTATATTGGATAGCTCCTGTCTTCTAAATTTACATTTAATGTTCTCATCTCAATCTATCAATAATCTCAAGAGCAATTTCATTTGGTCTTCTATCATTTGTATCGATCTTGATATCGCTTATTTCTTCATAGAGAGGTTCTCTTGTCAACATTAACTCCTGAAGTTTAGATGCAGGATCTGTATCAATTAATAGCGGTCTATTGTTAGAAACTGTTGCCCTTTCAATTTGTTTTTCAATGCTTGTTTTCAGATATACAACTTTCTTATGGCCTTGAAGAATCATTCTACTTTTATCATGCGTTATGATTCCTCCTCCAGTTGCAATTACCATATTGTCCTTGCCTAAGAATTTCATCAGTTCTTTATGTTCTCTTTTTCTAAAGCCAGACTCACCCTCAACATCAAAAATGTATGCTATAGAAACGCCTGTGCTTTCTACAATCTTTTCATCTGTGTCTATGAAATCAAAGCCCATCTCTTTTGCAAGAATTCTTCCTGTCGATGTTTTTCCAGAGCCCATTGGACCGATGAGTATGATATTGTCTGATTGATTAGCCATGAGAATAAATGTTTTTATTTGTGGTTTGGCGAAACCGCCTTACCTGAAATCTAGCGATCACTGATTGGGACATAGTCCCTCTTTTTTTCACCTAGATAGAGCTGTCTTGGACGACCTATTCTGTGCTTAGGGTTTGACATCATCTCGCACCAGTGTGTTGCCCAACCAACAGTTCTTGCCAAGGCAAACATTGCAGTAAACATCTCCTTAGGTATGTCCATTGCCTGATAAATCAATCCAGAATAGAAATCTACGTTGGGGTAGAGATTTCTTTGAACAAAATAGTCATCGTTTAAGGCAATTTCTTCTAACTCAAGCGCAAGTTGGAACATGGGACTAGAGTCATTGCCGGTCGATTCCAAAACTTTATGGCACTGACTTCTAATTATTGTTGCTCTAGGATCATAATTTTTATAAACACGATGTCCAAATCCCATGAGCCTAAATGGATCATTTTTGTCTTTCGCCTTCTCAATGTATTGAGGAATATTGTCTTTTGACCCAATCTCATCAAACATTCTAACTACAGCTTCGTTCGCTCCTCCATGGGCAGGGCCCCATAAAGCTGCAACTCCGGCTGCAATTGCTGCATACGGATTTGTGCCAGAACTTCCTGTTAACCTAACAGAAGAGGTGCTGCAGTTTTGCTCATGGTCTGCATGCAATATCAAGAGAATATCAAGTGCCTTTGAAAGAATTGGGTCTATTTCATAGCCATCTTTCCATCCAAAGAATAATTTCAAAATATTTTCTGAATATGACAAAGACTCATCGTAATCAACATTCGCGTCTTTTTGGTTGTGATTGAAAACATTTGCAACCAGTATTGGCATCTTGCCAAGTATATTAAAGAAGAATTCTTTTTGATGCTCTTTGTCCCTAACGTTTATGCCCTCATGGTAGGATCCAGACAATGCTGCTACTGCTGTTGTAAGCATCGCCATTGGGTGTGCATCTCTTCCAAAGCCAGAAAAAATCAGGTCCATATTCTCTGGTAGAGTCATATTGTGTTTGACATCTGATCTGAACTCATCAAGAGCAATATTGCTCGATGGTAGCTCTCCATTGAAGAGCAAGTAAGCGACCTCCAAGTAAGTACTTTGTTCTGCAAGTTGCTCTATTGGATAACCCCTGTATTCCAGAATTCCTTTAGCGCCATCAATATATGTAATGTAACTTTCGCAGCTTGCAGTGGTTGAATATGAGGGATCAAAGGTAAAGAACCCAGTGTCGTGATAAAGGTTTTTTAAATCGATAACACTTGGTCCGACTGAAGCATCTTTGGTTTCGAGATCAACAGTTTGTGTATTTTTCTGAAGTGTAACTTTTTCTGCCATGATTGATAGAGCGAGTAGATCTTACTGCTTGATCCCAAATCTTTTTCTGAATTTATCAACTCGACCAGCGGTATCGACAATTTTTTGTTGGCCTGTATAGAATGGATGACATGCCGAGCAAACCTCTATAGACAAATCTTCACCGAGTGTTGATTTGGTTTCAAAGGAGTTGCCACATGAGCATGTGACTTTGATTACAGAATATTCTGGATGTATTTCTTTTTTCATGTCGCTCTTTTAGTAACTTAAATCTTTCTTGAGATTAAATGCCCATAAATAAAATTGGGATCGCAAGCATACCCATAGGCTATGGTTTTTTCAAGCTTATTTGAAATGCATAATTTTAAAAATTCAATTATTTTTTATCCACAAAATCTGTGGATAAGATTGTGGATAAATAAAAAAAATTTAATGAGCCCTAAATGTGGCTTGCGTGAAGAAAAATTGTATATTTTTTATACAATTAATCTATTTATCATACTTTTCAATTACTTATGAGGATGTATTCGTGTAATATTTGTGAAATAAACTCTAATTAGAGACGATTAATAAATAAAGTTTCAGTCTGTGAATAATTTAGACTCATCCTAATTTTACTCTTGATTCAATAAATCCTTAATCTTAAAGGGTTTATTCTGTATCTAATGACTTTTTTTTCAAATAATCAGTAACTTTCCTCATTGCAATTGCCCTGTGGCTGAGTTTGTTTTTTTCGGCCTGGTTAAGTTCACCTGCTGTAGACTCAAGATCCTCTATATAAAAAAGCGGGTCGTATCCAAACCCATTTTTGCCTCTTGGCTTGAGTGTGATTCGACCTTCCCAGCTGCCATGAAAGATATTTTTCGAATTATCCACTGGGTCTATGAGGACTATAACCGATTGAAACCTGGCAGAGATTTTTTCATCCTTAAATTCCTCTAATTCTGCCAAGAGCTTTTTGTTGTTTTCAGCATCAGTTGCATTTGGACCAGCATACCTTGCTGAATAGACACCAGGATTGCCTTGAAGCAAATCAACCTCTAAACCAGAATCGTCAGCAAGCGTCAATAGACCGGTTTTTTGTGAAACCTCACCGGCTTTTATCAGCGCATTTTCTTCGAATGTTTTTCCTGTCTCGTGAACAGAAGGTATAGAGAATGAACTCTGCGTCATTACATCATAACGATCTCCTATAAGGGATCTGATCTCTGAAGCTTTATGATCATTCATCGTGGCTATAACAATCTTTCTTTTCATGGTTTTTTGCACCTAGTAGAATGAAGTTAATTATTTAAAATATTTTACCTTTTAATCTCATCTTGAAAGAAATAACTGGAAAATTAATTGTAATATCCGCCCCATCTGGAACTGGAAAAACAACAGTCGTAAAAAAACTACTGCAACAAAGCACCAACTTGGAGGCATCGGTTTCATTCACAACCAGAAAAAAGCGTGAAAATGAAAAAGAAGGCCTTGATTATTTCTTTGTAAGCGAAAAAACCTTTACAAACATGATTCAAAATGATGATTTTTTGGAGCACGCAACTGTCTTTGGAAATTTTTATGGCACAGAGAAAAAAAGCGTTTCGGAAAACCTAAAAGAAGGGGTAAATGTAATCTTAGAAATCGATTGGCAAGGCGCGCTACAAATCAAAAGCAGCATGCCTTCATGCGTGATGATTTTTCTGATACCGCCATCAAAGGAAGTTTTGCTGGCCAGATTAAAAAATAGAGGCACTGACTCTGATCAAGAAATAGCATATCGTTTCAATCAAGCGGTTTTAGACCTGGAACAGTCAAATAAGTTTGATCATGTTTTGGTCAATGATCAGCTTGAGAAGGTTGTTACAGAGATTGGTCTCTGTATTGAAGGTAAGGCCAATAAAATAAATCAATCAAAAAAAGTTGCTGAATCTCTTAAAAGTTTCTTTGAAACAAATTGACTTATCCTTTGGTTTCAGTAACCTATCGCACTCATCTAAATAGAGATTAATATGGCTAGAGTAACTGTAGAAGATTGCATTGAGAAAACTGAAGGAGTTTTCAGTCTTATCAAATTGGCTTCCCAAAGAGCCAGAAGAATTGCTAATGGTGCTGAAACCCTTCTTGAGGATGAAGCAAATGATAAGCCAACAGTGCTTGCGCTCCGAGAGATTGCTGAAGGTCATCTTGATAATCCTGAATTTCACAAAACTGAAAGCGATATTGAGAAAGAGCTGGCTGAAGAGTTGGCCAAATCAGAAGCCGAAGAAGATAATCAGCTCTAAAGACTATTTCCATCAATTTAATCAAGGCTTTAAATAATTAGCCGTAAACCTAAATTCTTCTAAAAAATTTCTTTTTTCTTGGTTTATATTATTGATATGGAAGCATTGAAAAAATCTGCTGATGAAATGTTGCAAAAAAAGCCGCCTAAGCTTTTGAAACAGCTCATTTCCGAACTTGACTATCTCGATGAGCCAGACATTAAAATAGTCTCCAAAGCCTATTCATATTCAAGCATTGCTCATGAACACCAATCAAGAAAAACCGGAGAGCCATATATTATTCACCCTGTAGCCGTTGCAAGTATTTTAGGCAGTCTTCATCTTGATGCTGCTGCCATTTCAGCTGGATTGCTTCATGATGTTCTTGAGGATACAGAGATTGATGAGAGCTTATTAAGAGAAGAATTTGGTGAGGAAATTTTTACCCTGGTTGATGGCGTAAGCAAGCTTGACCGTCTTGAGGATGAGGGCATCAAAGAAAATCAAGCTGAAAGCTTTAGGAAAATGATGTTGGCGATGGTTCAAGACATAAGGGTGATCATTATCAAACTTTCCGACAGGCTTCATAACATGAGAACAATTTATGCCCTTGAGCCTCGTAAACAGATGAAAAAAGCCAAAGAAACGCTGGAAATATTTGCACCAATTGCTAACCGTTTAGGCATTTACAACATAAGAAGAGAGTTAGAAAAAGAAGGCTTTAAATATGGCTATCCTTATAGGCATAAGATCATTTCTTCTTCCTTGAAGAAGAAACTTGGCAATCAAAAGAAGATTCTGAAGCAAATCAGCCAAAGAATATCAAAACGGCTTAATGAGGAAAGCATTCAGTTCAAAATTATCAGCAGAGAAAAAGAGCTTTTCAGTGTTTATGAAAAAATGCGAAGTAGGCGATTGCCCTTGGAACAAATCATTGATGTTTATGGCTTCAGAATTATAGTCGATGAGCCTAGTGAGTGTTATCAAGTCTTAGGCTTGGTTCATGAACTCTATAAACCCATAATGGGTAAATTTAAGGATTATATTGCCATTCCTAGAGTGAACGGCTATCAGTCTATTCATACAAGTCTATTGGGGCCAAATGGTACACCGATTGAAATACAAATCAGAACATTGGAAATGGATAGAGTTGCAGAAAATGGAATTGCGGCGCACTGGAAGTATAAAGCTGCGAATCCTTCGGACACAACAGCACAAAATAAAGCCAGGGAATGGCTTGCAACAATTCAGGAGATCCAAGGCTCAAGCCATGCTGAAGAATTTCTAGAAAGTGTAAAAGTAGACCTCTATCCTGATAAAGTCTATGTATTCAGTCCAAAAGGAGATATTTTCAGGCTTCCCTCTAAATCCACTTGTGTTGATTTTGCATATGCGGTGCATACTGATGTTGGAAGCAGTTGTATTGGAGCAAAAATTAACAGAGTTCAAGTTCCACTGAGAACAGAGGTTGAGAGTGGTCAAACTGTTGAAATCATAACTTCTAGATATGCAAACCCAGACCCAAGCTGGCTATCATTCGTCACCACTGCGAAGGCAAGACATAATCTCAGATCATATCTTAAAGATCTAAACTTGGAGCAAACGATAGTGCTTGGAAAAAGGCTTTTCAATAATGCTTTAGACACGCTTGGAAAAAAACAGAGGAACATAAAAAATAAACAAATCAATAAGCTGTTAGAGCTTCTGAATTTTGAAAATATGAATGAGTTATACCAATCCATAGGGGTTGGAGACAAAAATCCTTTACTAATGGCTCAAATGATGTTGGGAGAAGATGAAATAATAGTTGAGACCAATTCTCGTGCTCCCATTCTAATCAAAGGCACTGAAGGTGTTTCTATAGAGTTTGCTAAATGTTGCATGCCTGTTCCAGGTGATACGATCATTGGACACTTGAGCAAAGTAAGAGGTTTTGTTATTCACAGAAGAAAGTGTAAACATGTCAATTCTTTCCAAAAAGATCGAGGTAGATGGATAGGGGCTGAGTGGAGCAAAACCATAAAACAAACACTGCCTTCTGAGTTATTGATCAATGCTAAACATAAGCCAGGAGCGCTTGCTGCTATTGCTGGAAAACTTGCAGAGAGAGGGTGTAACATTGAGCAGGTGACTGTAATTAAAGAACATGAGGACGATACAATCGACTTCTCATTTCAGTTTCAGGTTGCAGATAGGATTGAGCTGGCGGATGTGATCAGAGATGTTCGTTCAGTGGGTATTGTTGATAAGGTATCAAGAGGATTACATTGACGCTTGAAAAAAAAATCATTAGCACTTCTAAGGCGCCTGAAGCAATAGGGCCATATTCTCAAGGGGTTGTTTCTAATGGGCATATATTCTTGTCTGGACAAATTCCTCTTGATAAAAATGGAGAGTTGAATCATGGGACCATACAAGAGCAGGTTGAATTAATTTTTGAAAATATAGGTCATCTTCTTGAAACACAAAATTGCAGCTTTCAAAATATAATAAAACTGACAGTATTCCTGAAAGATATAGGGGATTTCGATGCAGTGAATTCAAAAATGATAGAGTTGCTTGAGGAACCATATCCAGCAAGATCTCTTATTCAGGCTGCAGCGCTTCCAAAAAATGTAGATGTTGAGATTGAAGTCATAGCAGGCCTTAATGAAAATAGCGAAAGATGATTTAAGATCACTTAAGGGCGTTGGCCCTTCCGTGGAAGACAAGCTCAATAATTTAGATATTTTTATACAAACAGATCTTCTCTTCCATCTTCCCTCCCGTTACGAAGACAGAACCTCCATAAAAAAAATTGGTGCTCTGGAAGCAGATATCGAGGCTCAAGTTGAAGGAGAAATACTTCTCTCCAGCATGGTATTCAGAGGAAGAAGAATGTTGATGGTTCAGATTTCCGATGGGACCGGAATCATGACCCTGCGTTTTTTTACTTTCAATAAATACCAAAAAGATGCCTTAAAAAAAGGCTTAACCATAAGGTGCTTTGGAAAAACAAGGAAAGCAACTTCGGGCATTGAAATGATTCATCCCAATTATGAAATACTTGATCCGAGTAAGAAAAATCATCTGCCAAATACTCTAACGCCAGTTTATCCAACTACACAAGGACTGGCTCAAGGAAAATTAAGATCGCTGATATCCCAGGCCCTCAACAATAGATTGGACAATATTCAAGATCTTTTGCCAAAAAAAATTACTTCTGAACTTGGTCTGGGCTCATTAAAGCAAGCGTTAAAAGAAACTCATCAGCCTAAAAAAGAATCACTCGATCTAGAAACGCTTTCGCCAGCAAAAAAGAGGCTGGTTACTGAGGAGCTAATCGCAAATCAAATTGGTATGAGACAAATAAAAAGGGCCTCTAAAAATCAGTCTGCAATAGCGCTTAATAAAACAGCTATAAAACAACAGTTGATTTCCAATCTTCCATTTGAGTTAACTGAAAGCCAAAAAAAAGTTGAGGGAGAGATTTGCTCTGATTTATCGCTTGCACAGCCAATGATGAGACTGCTGCAGGGAGATGTCGGCTCAGGCAAGACAGTTGTTGCAGCCATGGCAATGTCCATTGCCTTTGACAGTGGCTTTCAATCGGTTCTCATGGCGCCAACAGAGCTATTAGCAGAACAACATAAACAAAATCTGGACCAATGGTTTGAGCCTCTTGGAATAAAAACAGGATTGCTTAAAAGTAAGCTTAAAGCTCCAGAAAAAAGAGCGTTGACTGAGAGAATAGCAAGTGGCGATTGCCAGATCATCATTGGAACGCATGCTCTTTTTCAAGAGTCAATTGAATATAAAAACCTGTCTTTGGTGGTTGTAGATGAGCAGCATCGGTTTGGGGTCGAGCAAAGATTCAGTCTGATCAACAAAGCAAAAAACAATGGTATCGTTCCGCATCAACTCATCATGACTGCAACACCAATTCCTAGAACCCTCGCAATGACGGCATATGGAGATCTTGATAATTCAATCATCTCTGAGCTTCCAAGCGGAAGAGGGGAAATATCAACCCTATGCACGTCAGAAGACAAAAGAAAAGAGGTGGTTGAAAAAGCTCAGCGAGAAATTGAAAAGGGTCGTCAAGTGTATTGGGTTTGTCCCTTGATCGAGGAATCAGAGGATCACAATCGAGAGTCAGCTGAAGCCACCTTTAAAAAACTTAGCCATGATCTTCCGAACCATCGAATTGGGCTGGTCCATGGAAAATTGTCTGCGGATAAAAAAAATAAAGCCATGAGCGATTTCAAAGAGCACAAGCTTGACCTCTTGGTTGCAACAACAGTCATTGAGGTGGGTGTTGATGTGCCCAATGCTTCAATGATGGTCATTGAAAACACGGAGAGGCTTGGCCTCTCTCAACTGCATCAATTGAGAGGAAGAATTGGCAGAGGAGAACACAAAAGCTTCTGCATAATGCTTTATAAAAACCCATTGGGAGATACAGCCAAAGACAGACTGGAAGTCATTCGGTCTTCAAGGGATGGTTTTTACATATCAGAAAAAGATCTTGAGCTAAGAGGTCCTGGTGAAATATTAGGCATAAGGCAAAAAGGAGTCGTTGGCCTAAAAATTGCTGATATCTCGAGAGACGCTTACCTGATCCCAAAGATCAATAAAGTTTGTGACCAATTTGAAAATGATTTTCCCGAGGAATCTGAAAAGCTGGTAAAGAGATGGATAGGAAATCAGATCAATTATCGAAATGTTTAATTGGGAACTTTTGATTTCATTTTGATAAAGTTCACAAACAATGAATTCATTTAGAGACATAGAAACAGCTGCAAAGAATATCAACTGGTTTAAAGACATCAAAGATATCGCCAACCCTGATGATCCAATCTGTAAAAACTGGCTGTCCTATACCGCATGGATGACGGACAAACTGCGAAATGAATTTCCTCAACACACCCTTAAGGTAACAGATGAATCATTTGGTGAAATTCCACCTATGTTAAGAGATATCAAAGAAAATGCTGTGGGCCTGAGGCGTGAAATTAAGATATCGGTTGTAAAAAACGTATCGATATTTGCACAGACATTTGCCCCAAATTCTACTCTTGAGAAAAACCCGTGGCTTAAAGATCTTGGAAACAACCCACTGGGCGGAAAACTCTCTCTAATAAAAGACATTAAAAGAGCTGGCCTGTTATTCTCTAAAGTCAACGTAGGCGACAGTAGGATTCTCTGTAGAAGGTCTTCTTTTGAATTCAATTCCGAGTTCATTCATCTCGTCGAGGCGTTTCCATCCAGTCTTAATGAAATCTGATCTAAATGAATAAAATCAATAGCCTACTTAGGTTGGCACGGTTCGATAAGCCGATTGGCATACTTTTGCTCCTGTGGCCAACAATGTCTGCTCTTTGGTTGGCCTCCAATGGTTTTCCAGATGCCAATATTTTGATGATTTTTATTATTGGAGTTGTTGTTATGAGGTCGGCTGGCTGTGTGATCAATGACCTGGCTGATACTGAAATTGATAAACATGTGGAAAGAACAAGAAGAAGGCCTCTGGCAACTGGAGAGCTCTCAAAGAAAGAGGCTTTGGTATTTCTTCTGTTTCTTCTTTCAATAGCGCTTTGTCTTGCAATCAGTCTTGGATTCATAGTGGTGGCATGGTCTTTAGGTGGATTGGTATTAACGATCATTTATCCTTTTTGTAAGCGCTTTATCAAATCACCTCAGGTGATACTGGGATTGACATTCAGTTGGTCGATTCCAATGGCCTATGTCGCTTGTGGCACCGAATTTAACTTCTCTATGTTTTTTCTCTGGGTTGGCGTGTTAATTTGGATAATTGTTTATGATACTTTTTATGCCTTGGTAGACATCGATGATGATCTAAAAACAGGTGTCTTTTCAACTGCAATACTCTTTGGAGACAAAGTCTCTTTTGTGACGTCTCTATCGCAAATTATTGTTCTAGTGGTATGGGCTTATCTCGGCATAATCTTGGAAATGAGCTTGATATATTTCCTGATGTTAATCGTTGTTCTTTTGCTTTTCTATAGGCAGCAACTGTTGATCTCTGCTAGAAAGAAAAAAGATTGCTTTAGGGCATTTAATGAGAGTTGGTACGTTGGTTTTTTTCACTTTTTTGGTATTTTTCTAAGCCTCTCATGACAAAGAAAAAAAAGGGCTCAAATTAAAAATATTTTTCTCCATTTATTTCTGGTTTATACCATTGTATTCTCGCGATTTTTTGAGGATAATGCACCGTGCTAAGACTGAGTTTTTAATTAAATAGGATCATTATGGCATTTGTAATCGTTACTGCGATCATCGTAATCGGAACTGTACTTTGGAACTTTGTATCACCTTGGTGGTTCTCACCACTTGCTTCTAATTGGGGCTTCTTGGATACCACAATATTAATTTCACTAGTGATCACTGGTATAGCTTTTGTATTGATATCAGCTTTTATTTTGTACTGTGTAGTCAAGTTTCCATATCGTGAAGGACATAAATCTGAGTATGAACCAGAGAATGCGGCTCTTGAGCTTAAACTAACAATCATCACCACAATTGGAGTCATTGCACTCCTCGCGCCTGGTTTGTATGCTTGGAAACTTTACGTTGAGCTGCCAACTGACGCACTTGAAGTTGAAGGCGTTGGTCAACAATGGGTTTGGTCATATCGTTTCCCTGGAGAAGATGGGGTCTATGGAAACACAAGCGGAAGATTGTTTAGCTCTAAAAATACGTTTGGACTAGATCCAGATGATCCTTATGGGCAAGACGACATCCTTATTAGAGGTGGCGAAGTTCACTTACCAATAAACAATAAAATTGTTTTTCAGCTCAGATCGAAAGATGTACTTCATGATTTTTATGTGCCTCAATTCAGAGCAAAAATGGACCTCGTTCCTGGGCAGCAATCAAACCTTTGGTTTGAGCCTACAGTGCTCGGAACGTATGAAGTTGCCTGTGCTGAATATTGTGGCACAGGACACTATGCTATGAGAGGAACAGTGGTTGTTGACACACAAGAAGATTTCGATAAATGGTTGGCGGAACAACCAACATTTGCTGAAACAATGAATGAGGGCGCCAATGGTGAGCAAATCGTTCAAACATTGGGCTGTGTGGCTTGTCATAGTATCGATGGATCAGATGGTATAGGACCTACATGGAGAGATACTTATGGTACCAATAGGGCTCTTGCTTCAGGAGAAACGGTGGTTATTGATGATGATTATATAAAGACATCGATTGTCAACCCAATGTCCCAGATTGCAGAAGGTTATGCTCCTGTAATGCCGGCTTATGCAACGCTCTCTGATGAGGAGTTAACTGCAATCACTGATTATATTAAAACCCTGAGCGAATAATTTTCGAAATAAAGATTAGAATAAAAAAATAGACTAAGGAGTAATTCAAAAATGGATCAAAATTCAGCTACTTATGAAGGTCAAAAAATGTATGACCCTAAAGGTTGGTGGGATACATATGTATTCTCCCAAGACCATAAGGTAATTGCGCTTCAATATGTTTGTGTTGCGCTTGCCATAGGGCTAACCGGCATGTTCCTCTCATTGCTAATGAGAATGCAACTGGGTTTCCCTGGATTGTTTGAATCAATTGATGCTGGCAGCTATTACCAGGATGTCACCATGCATGGAATGATAATGGTTATTTATCTTTTGACGGCACTATTTCTGGGTGGCTTTGGAAACTATCTGATCCCTCTGATGCTAGGGTGTCGTGACATGGCTTTTCCATTTGTAAATATGCTGAGTTTTTGGATGTATTTCTTATCAGTAATTATCCTGGTTGCAAGCTTCTTTGTTGAAAGCGGGCCGACTGGAGCTGGCTGGACACTTTATCCGCCACAATCAATTCTTGAAGGAACGCCTGGAGGTGATGGCGCGGGAATCATCCTCATGCTTGCATCTCTGGCCGTTTTCATTATCGCCTTTACTATGGGTGGCCTTAATTACATCACCACTGTTCTTCAATCACGTGCCAAAGGGATGACGTTGATGAGAATGCCGCTTATTATCTGGTGTATTTTCTTGGCTACATTCTTAGGATTGCTGGCCTTCCCTGCACTGCTTGTAGGTGCAATTATGTTAATTTTTGATCGCGTACTCGAGACAAGTTTTTTTATGCCAGAAATTTTCAAAGGCGGTGAAGTCCTAGATTATGGTGGTGGTAGCCCAGTGCTTTTCCAACATCTTTTTTGGTTCTTCGGTCATCCAGAGGTCTACATCATCGCGCTTCCTGCATTCGGTATTATTTCAGAACTCATCAGTGTGCATGCTAGAAAAAATATCTTTGGCTATAACATGATGGTTTGGGCGCTTATCGCCATTGCCGGTATAGCTTTCATTGTTTGGGCGCATCACATGTATGTTGCAGGCATGAATCCTTACTTAGGGTTCTTTTTTGCAACAACGACACTGATCATCGCCGTTCCAACTGCAATTAAAGTCTATAACTGGGTACTGACTCTATGGAATGCAAATATTAAGATGACTGTTCCAATGCTTTATTGTCTCGCATTCCTTGTGACTTTTTTGAATGGAGGTCTTACAGGCTTATTCTTGGGTAACGTTGCAGTGGATGTTCCACTTTCAGATACCTATTTTGTTGTTGGTCACTTCCACATGGTTATGGCTGTATCGCCCGTACTCGCATTATATGGTGGGTTATATCACTGGTATCCATCTGTGACTGGAAGAATGCTGAATGATACGCTTGGAAAGATTCATTTCTGGATTACATTCATTGGAACATATTTAATATACTTCCCAATGCACTACATCGGATTCTTGGGTGTTCCAAGAAGATATTACTCAAATGAGCAGTATGACTTCATTCCTCAATCTGTCGCAGATCTGAACCAATTTATTACTATCTGTGCACTGATTGTCGGACTGGCTCAATTCATCCTTCTTTATAACTTCATAGTAAGCCTAAAGAAAGGGGCGATTGCTTCTAAGAACCCATGGGGTGCATGTACGCTTGAATGGCAAGCCTTAGAATCACCTCCTGGACATGGAAACTGGGGCGAACAATTGCCAGTTGTGTACAGATGGCCTTATGAGTATGGTCTTCCTGGTGCGAAAGAAGACTTTATTCCACAGAATGTGCCTGATGAGCAAATAGTTAAAGCATGAATAACTATCCTGCATCAGAAAAAGCATTTCTAGGGCTAAATCATGCTCAAGTATTTGTATATGTCTTGATGACAGTAATCTCTATTCTCTTCTTATTCATTACCAATGCATATCTGTTTAGAATGAACTTTCAAGATTGGAGCCCTGTTCCAATTCCATCTCTCTTGTGGTTTAACACCATATGTTTGGTACTTGCAAGTGTTGGGATGGCTTGGTCTAAGAGCGGAGCAAAAGCAAGTGACCATCAAAAAACAAAAGTCGGCCTTGCGATGGCAGGTGTTTTTGTTGTTACTTTTGTTTCTGGTCAAACATGGGCTTGGCAAGAGCTTAACTCCAGTGGTTACTTTCTGTCATCAAATCCAGCAAATACGTTTTTTTATTTAATCACAGCCTTGCATGCTTTCCATGTGCTTGGCGGGCTTGTTGCTTGGTTTGTGGTTACCTTTAAAGTTTTCAAAGGGGATGCAACGATGCTTCAACCGGAATCAGTCGGCTTATTGGGTGCATACTGGCACTACATGCTACTGGTCTGGGGCGTGTTGTTCGCGATGTTAATAACAACTTAAAGAGTAAATTATGTCTAACAACCAAACCGTATCTTTTGAACACTCAATTCCTGACAATTTAAAGGGGTTGGTTGCTGATTGGTCTTCAGATGTTCAAACCTTCAGGGTGAGATGGAGCAAGGCCATGATGTGGATCTTCTTGGTCAGTGATACTTTTATATTTGGCTCCTTCCTATGTGCTTACATGGCAGTAAGGTTGACCACCATCGAGCCTTGGCCCCCTACCAGTGAAGTCTTTGCTCTTCATGTAGGTGGAGCAGATGTTCCCTTATTGCTGATTGCAATCATGACATTCATATTGATCAGTAGTAGCGGAACCATGGCAATGGCAGTGACCTCTGGGTATAAGAAAGAGAGGAAGAAAACAGCTTTCTTGATTCTCTTAACAGCACTTGGTGGTCTTGCATTTGTTGGGATGCAAATGTTTGAGTGGAGTAAGCTTATTTTTGAAGAGGGCATTCGACCATGGGGCAATCCGTTTGGTGCCGCTCAATTCGGTGGCTTCTTTTTTATGATCACAGGCTTTCACGGACTGCATGTATCGATAGGTGTTGTTTACCTCTGTATCGTTGCAAAAAGAGTTTGGGAAGGCCGTTATGACAGGCTTAACGATTACCAAATGGTTGAGGTCGCCGGATTATATTGGCACTTTGTCGATTTGGTCTGGATATTCATTTTCGCATTCTTTTATTTATGGTAGGTCTGAGATATGGAAGAACAAAAACATTTTAAACACCCCAGTTTTTATCCTGGTGATGCACCAGAAACAGAGCATCCCTTCAGCTTATATATAAGTGTCTGGATTTTACTCTTCGTTTTGAGTGCATTTTCCTATGCTGTTGACTTGGCTGAAATACAAGGCTATCTCAGGTGGTTCCTGGTGACTGTCTTTGCATTCTTAAAGGCAGGCCTTGTGGTTGGAGTATTTATGCATATGGCATGGGAAAGAATGGCATTCTTATACGCGATCATGCTGCCACCCCTTTTCCTATTGGCTTTGGTCGGAATACTGGCAGTTGATGGTGCCTTCGTATACTACATTCGTGATCTCTTTATGCCACTAGTTGGCGAATAGTCTGTAAGCAAATTGTGGTAACAAGAAAAGGTGTAGCTGGCTTTACGATTCTGCTCGCCCTTTGCGTAATAGTTTTTGGGGCCTATGTAAGACTTACAGATGCTGGATTAGGCTGCCCTGATTGGCCAGGATGTTATGGTTTTGTTACCGTTCCTCAAACTGCCGACGACTATCTTTCCGTGGAACAAAACTTTCCTGGTGAGATTGTGGATGAAGGAAAAGCCTGGAGGGAAATGATTCACCGCTATATTGCCTCTTTACTTGGTTTTCTAATTTTGCTGATGTTCTTAAAAGACTTTTTTTCCTATAGAAACAATAATGGATCATTAAAAGATCTAAAGCTCTCAGCAGCCTTGCTGGCTTTGGTGATTTTTCAAGGCATGCTTGGTATGTGGACAGTGACGCTTAAAGTTCATCCGCTTGTTGTCACAGGGCATTTAATTGGAGGCTTAACAACCCTATCTTTGTTGTTTTTCTATTATCGAAATCTAGAAAATAGCGATGAAAAGTTTATTTCAGCTCCTAAAGCAATGATTGCTGGCCTATCTATCCTTACTCTTCAAATCATTCTTGGGGGTTGGACAAGCACAAATTATGCTGCGCTGGGATGTCCAGATTTGCCCCTATGTTATGGCGAGGTATGGCCATCAAATATGGACTTTGGGGAAGGATTTCTAAAATGGCAAGAAGTTGGTGTCAACTATGAAGGTGGTCAATTGAGTCCTTCAGCCCGAACAGCGATTCACTTTGTTCATAGGTTGGGAGCGATTCTTGTATTGTTTGCACTTGGGTGGCTAGGATTGAAATATCTTAAACACAACTCTGCCCGAATCAGAATGGCATCTAGCATCATGCTCTTTGCTTTATTTGCTCAATTAGCGATCGGCACTCTGATGGTTTGGTTTGGTATACCGCTATTCCTAGCGACAGCACACAATGCTTTTGCAGCCCTGCTTTTGCTTTCTTTTATTAATCTTTTATACACTGTAAAGCTCAAGCAAAACTAACTGAAACAATATGCAAGCAGACCAAATACTTGCCCAGCTGAATGAACAGCAAAGGGAAGCGGTCACATCTAGTGGCTGTAATGTTATGGTTGTGGCTGGCGCTGGCAGTGGAAAAACAAGGGTTTTGGTACACAGAATTGCATGGCTTATCGGGGTAGATCAGGTTCCTCCACAAAATGTTTTTGCAGTTACCTTCACAAATAAAGCTGCAAAAGAAATGTCTTCAAGGGTTTCTAAAATATTGGGTTATGAATCCAAAGGAATGTGGATTGGAACATTTCATGGAATTGCTCATCGCTTTCTAAGATTGCACTGGTCTGATGCTGGTCTTGATCAGAACTTTCAGATACTTGATGCGGATGATCAGCTTAGACAAATTAAAAAAATCATCAAAGAAAGTTCATTTGATGAGTCGAGATATCCGCCTAAAGAAATAACTTGGTTTATCAATAGCCAGAAAGATTTAGGACTAAGGCCTGATAAAAGCAAAGGGAAAAGGGGTTATGAGCATTATCTTGAAATCTATGCCGCATATGAAAAGCTCTGCCGGCAAAACAATTTGGTTGATTTTGGCGAGCTTCTGCTACGCTTCTTCGAAACATTAAAAAATAATAAGGCTCTTTTAGAGCATTATCAGAATCGTTTTGAGAATATTCTTGTAGATGAGTTTCAAGATACCAATGAAATACAGTATCAAATCATAAAGCTTCTGACAGGCTCATCAGGGAATGCTTTCATTGTCGGTGATGATGACCAATCGATTTATCGATGGAGGGGTGCAAACCCGGACAGCATGCCCAGATTCAGAAATGATTTTCTTGATCCCAGAAGTATTAAGCTGGAACAAAATTATCGCTCTACAAAGAATATCCTTAATGCAGCTAACTCTATTATTTCAAATAACAATGGTCGCCTAGAAAAAAACCTATGGACCGATGAAGAGTCAGGTCCTTTAATAAAGCTCCATCAGAATTTTGATGAGTATGAAGAAGCCTCGAATATTATCGAAACGATCGAATCAAAATCAGGAAAACTCAGGCTCAGTGATATTGCAGTTCTCTATAGGTCCAATGCACAATCTAGGGTAATTGAAGAAGCGCTGATAAGAAAATCAATCCCCTATCGGGTCTATGGTGGTTTCCGGTTCTTTGATCGAGCTGAGGTCAAAGATGCGCTTGCTTATCTTCGGCTGACACAAAATGTTGCTGATGATATTGCATTTGAAAGAGCTTGCAGTGTCCCGCCAAAAGGAATTGGGGCTCAAACAATGGATAAGGTAAAAAATTATGCTCGGGATGAGGGGTTGTGTTTATTTTTAGCTGTGGATCAACTCATACAGTCAAAAACCTTAAACAATAGAGCAACAAATAGTCTTGCTGCTTTCCTAGGAAGTCTGAATGAAACAAAAAAACTAATCACAGAGCAACCGCTTGAAAAGCAGTTTGAGATAGTCATTGAGCAATCAAAGCTTATCCCGCACTTGAAAGAGAAGAAAACAGAGCAGTCTGCTACAAAGATAGATAACATCATGGAGCTGATTAATGCCGCCCATGGTTTTCGACAACCTTTTGATGATGACGATTTATCACCAATGCAGTCTTTTTTAGCGCATGCAGCTCTGGAATCAGGCGAGAATCAAGCATCTGAGTGGCAAGAGAGCGTTCAACTTATGACCATGCATTCTGCAAAGGGTTTAGAGTTTCCGTTGGTTTTTATTGCTGGTATGGAAGATGGGCTATTCCCGCATACAAGATCGCAACTTGATCCGGGTGGTTTAGAAGAAGAAAGAAGGCTGTGTTATGTTGCTGTCACTCGATCAATGAAAGAGTTATATATCAGCTATTCAAGCCAAAGAATGCTTCATGGAAATATGATGAGCTGCCAGCCCTCTCGTTTTCTTTATGAAATACCCAATGAACTAATTGATGACCTATCAACAGAAGGGCTTAAGCCCAGGGTAAAAAAACAAAGGCGTACTGGCGGTGACAGTTTGCTTGGGAAACTCGTTGAGCATTCCTCTTTTGGCGAAGGGGTTGTTATTGCAGTTGAAGGAGATGGGGACAATAAAAGAGTACAGGTCAATTTTCAGTCAGAAGGTCTTAAATGGCTGGTTTTGGGCTATGCAAACCTTAAAATCATGTAAAATATAGGTTCTGTAGTTATGAATATTTTAATACTTGGTGCGGGTCGAGTAGGGTCAGCCTCAGCAATTCAGCTTGCAAGCGAGCAGGACAATGAGGTGACCGTTGTTGATATGGATGATGAAAGACTGGACAAGCTTTCATCTAAATCTGATCTCAGGGTCATTGAAGGAAATGCTTCTCATCCCAATATTTTGATGTCCGCAGGTGCTGAGAATGCAGATATGCTCATTGCCGTTACCAGCAGCGATGAAGTCAATATGGTTTCTTGCCAAATCGCTTCCACCCTTTTTAATACTCAAACAAAAATTGCAAGAATACGCCAAGCAGAGTACACAAAACACTCTGATCTCTTTTCAGAAGGTAATATACCTGTGGACTTTATACTCAGCCCCGAAGCATTGGTCACAAATTATATTGCAGAGGTAATCGAGCATCCTGGTGCTTTTCAAGTGCTAAATTTTGCAGCGGGTAAAATCAAAATGGTTGGCGTGAAAACAAAGCAACATGGGTTTCTTGTAGACCAGCCAATAAGTCATCTTCATGTGCACTTAGGAAATGAAAAAGTAAGGATTGCTGCAGTCTATAGAGATGGAGAAATGATCTCGCCAGGAGGGGCAACAGTGATTAAAGAAGGTGATGAGGTTTATTTTATTGCTGCACCTGAAGATATTGATTATATGATTACTGAGTTCAACCAAGATCAAGAAAAGGCGAGGAACATAACCATTGCTGGCGGCGGAAGAGTTGGCTATAAGCTCGCTGCCCTTTTGGAAAAAGATAATCATGTAAAAATCATCGAAAAAGATTCTGAGAGAGCCAAATATATTGCCGAGAAACTTGAGTCTGCAATCGTATTAAAGGGTGACTCAGCAGATGACTCGCTTCTTAAAGAAGAAAACATAGAAAATAGTGATGTTTTTGTTGCGACCACCAACTCAGAAGAAGCGAACATACTCTCGGCAATGGTTGCAAAAAGAATGGGCGCAAAAAAGGTCATGGCCATTGCCAATAAGGACTCATTATCAGATTTGGCAGAGGCTGGAACAATTGACATCGCGATCTCCGCTGAACGAATCACAACCAGCGCCCTGCTTTCTCATGTAAGAAAAGGTGATGTGGTTACCGTTCATAAATTAAAGAGAGGAAATGCAGAGGCGCTTGAAGCAGTCGCTCATGATCACGAGGAATCTAATGCGGTAGGGAAAACAGTTGAAGAAATTAACCTTCCCGAAGGCTCTTTCATCACCGGCATCGTTTCACACCAGGGTGAAATCAAAGCTGTTCACGGAGACACAATGATCGAGGCCGATGATCATGTTGTAGTTTTTATTGATAACCGAGATACTATTGGTGAAATAGAAACAATTTTCGCTTAATCCCACTGATTCAATTATTGGGAAGCATATATGGCTTTGGGTTACTACAAATCGGTTTTTAAAACATTGGGGATGCTAATGATGGTCTTTAGTTTCTCAATGGTGATTCCTTTCATCGTATCTGCGGTAGAGTCAGATGTTTTGACGGCATCCTCTTTTGTGGCCTCCTTCTTCTTTACCTTGATCATGGGCCTGCTTCTTTGGGTGCCCTCTAGAAGTGATTCTTCTGATATCAGGCTGCATGAAGGTTTCTTAATTGTCGCTCTTTTTTGGGTTATTTTGGCGCTTTTTGGATCCATTCCATTTTTTATGTTGCCAGACAGCAATATCAGCTTGACTGATGCGGTTTTTGAGTCGACTTCAGGGCTCACTACAACTGGCGCAACAATTCTGACTGGCCTGGATGATTTGCCTAAAGGTCTGCTTTTTTATCGTTCTCAGCTTCAATGGCTTGGAGGACTAGGAATCATTGTATTGGCTGTCGCGATCATGCCGCTATTGGGAGTGGGTGGAATGCAACTGTATCGAGCTGAATCAGGAACAGGCATTCAAGATTCAAAATTTACGCCTAGACAAACGGAGACAGCAAAGTCGCTTGCTAGAATATACTTAGCTCTCACCTTTCTCTGCATGCTTGGATATTTGTCTGCGGGTATGTCTTTTTTTGATGCCATCTGTCATGCAATGACAACAACTGCTATTGGGGGTTTTTCTACTCATGATGCCAGTTTCGCCTTTTTTGAAGGCATGCCTGGAGTTTATTTAATATCATCCCTATTTATGTTTCTCGCTGGTATTAACTTCACCCTCCATTTCTTTGCATGGAAAAGCAAATCGCTTTTGGGGTTCTTAAAAGATTCTGAATTTAAGGCTTACTTGTTGCTTCTAATTTTAGTCACATTTATTGCGAGCCTAAGCCTTGTTTTTAGTGATTTTTCGGAAACTAATCAGCCAGGGCTATCCCAGATCATTTTCCAAGTGATATCGATTGGAACAACAACTGGTTATACATCATCTGGTTACTTTCTTTGGCCAGCCTTTATTCCATTCCTGCTTATCGTCTATAGCTTCATTGGGGGCTGTGTAGGCTCCACTGGTGGCGGACTTAAAGTGGGCAGATGTCTCATGATGCTAAAGCAAGTATTTAAAGAATTGAAACAATTGATTCATCCAAGTGCTGAAATCCCTGTAAAAATGAATGCTAAATCAGTTGATGAGAAGGTTTTAAATTCTGTTTGGGGCTTTGTTTCCGCTTATCTAATTATCTTAGTTGTGTTCTCAATGGTTCTGATGTGGTCTGGGCTTGATCAGGTTTCATCTTTCTCAGCGATTGCAGCATCTTTGAATAACCTAGGACCAGGTCTAGGGGATGTTTCAAGCAACTATGCCTCACTCAGTGATTTTAATAAGTGGGTCTGCGTATTGGCTATGGTGCTTGGCAGGCTAGAAATTTTTGCTCTACTGGTCTTACTCACACCAACATTCTGGAGGGATTAAAATGGGCCTGATATTCCATGGCATTCAAAGGGCCAGTATTTTGCTTGGAAGGTTGGTCTCTAAGCTTTATCCACTTATGATCCTTTTAATCTTTGGTGTTGTTATTCTTCGCTATTTTTTTGGTGTAGGTTGGATATGGTTGCAAGAAATTATTCTTTGGATGCATGCTCTTATTTTTTTACTTGTTGCCCCATATGCGCTTGAGGAAGACGCACATGTGAGGGTTGATGTTTTTTACAGAAAATGGTCTAAAAAAAATCAAGCCTGGGTTAACTTGCTTGGGGCTATATTGTTCTTATGTCCATTTTCATTGTTTTTATTCTTTTCTTCGCTTGATTATGTAACTACCTCGTGGAGTATTTCTGAGGCATCAAGAGATGCTGGTGGATTGCCCTATCCTTTCATTTCATTACTTAAATCAACAATCCCAGTAACTGCATTGCTTCTCTTTCTTCAAGGGCTTGCAATGACATATAAATCTATCGCTAAACTAAAAAAATGATTGAAAGTGTGTTGTTATTCTTTTCGGTGATTTTGCTTCTGATGGCAGGGTTTCCTGTTGCCTTTACATTGGGTGGTGTTGCACTGATATTTGCGGGCATTGGTCTTATGACTGGTAACTTTGATGCAGGATACTTAAATGCACTTCCAAGTCGTCTTTATGGGACCATGACAAATGAAACACTCATGGCCGTTCCATTATTCATCTTCATGGGAATAACCCTTGAGAAGGCAAAAATAGCAGAAGATTTGCTAGAAACGATGAGTGCCTTATTTGGTGATTTTAGAGGCGGTTTAGCCATATCTGTGATTTTAGTTGGAATGTTGTTGGCTGCCAGCACAGGGATTGTTGGGGCAACTGTTGTTACGATGGGCTTACTGTCACTGCCTTCAATGATTAAGCGAGATTATACCCAATCATTATCAACCGGAGTGATTGCAGCGTCGGGGACTCTTGGTCAGATCATCCCTCCTTCTATAGTTCTTGTGCTGTTGGGAGATGTTCTTTCTTCTGCATATACAGACGCACAAACCAGTCAAGGAGCTTGGTCTATTGAGACCATTTCAGTTGGAGATCTCTTTGTTGGTGCAATTGTGCCTGGGATGATTCTTGTATCTTCATATCTTTTGTATGTTTTGATCGTGTCTTTTTTGAATCCAGAATCGATGCCGTCTCAGATAGAATCTTCAGCTACTAAAAGAATAAATTTAGGAGTGCTTATCACCGTTTTGTTTCCTCCTTTGTTTTTGATATTGGCCGTTTTGGGTTCAATTATTTTTGGCCTAGCCACCATTACTGAGGCTGCAGGTGTTGGTGCTGCAGGTGCTGTTCTTCTTGCTTACTCTAAGGATGCATTAGATCTGAAGTCGCTGAAAAGCGTCTCTGAAGATACTGCGAAACTTACTACGATGGTATTTATGATCCTCATCGGCGCATCTGTTTTCTCACTCGTCTTTAGAGGGTATGAGGGAGATGAGCTGGTTCAGTCTTATCTGACGGCTGTTCCTGGAGGAACATTTGGAATAGTTTTGGTTGTGATGATTGCGATGTTTATCCTTGGCTTCGTTCTGGATTTTATAGAAATTACATTCGTTGTGGTCCCGATTGTTGCCCCGATAATTCTAGCGCTTGGTGTAGACCCAATATGGCTTGGAATAATGATTGCTATTAATCTACAAACCTCTTTTTTGACCCCACCTTTTGGTTTCGCACTCTTTTATTTAAGAGGGGTTGCTCCAGACTCAATATCTACAAAATCAATATATATTGGAGCCCTGCCTTTTGTCTTGATACAGCTAATTGTTCTAATTCTATTGGCTTGCTTTCCTGCTATCGTGACTTGGCTGCCATCGAATCTTTATTAAAATGAAATAGGGCTAATCTTTATACCTATGTTTCAATAATGCGTACTCTGATATTTTTGTCCACTCAGAGGCTGTTTTTTTATACTCTGAAAATGACTGAAATATTTTTGAAAAAAGCGGGTCTTTAGCTTCAATTTCTTTGATTATTTCATCGGTTGTATTTTCAAAGGCTTCCATTACCTCATTCGGGAAGGGTTTAATTTCGATTTCTTTCATTTTCTTAATTTGCTGCAATGCCGAGGCATTTCTGGCAACAAACTCTGCAAGCATTGTGTCATTGGTTGACTGAATTGCAATTTCAACGATTGCCTGAAGGTCGTCAGGTAAGCTCTCAAATGCTTCCTTATTAATAATGCATTCAAGTGATGGTCCTCCTTCGTGCCATCCTGGATAATAATAATGATTCGCAACCTTGTGCATTCCAAAAGCAAGATCATTATATGGTCCAATCCACTCTGCTGCATCAATGGTTCCTGTTTGGAGTGCTGTAAAGATTTCTCCTCCGGGCATTGCAACAGGGATTCCACCATTTCTTCTTAAAACCTCGCCACCAAAACCAGGAATTCTCATTTTCAAACCTTTGACATCTTCAATGGTATCAATCGGTTTTTTGAACCAGCCTCCCATTTGACATCCTGAGTTGCCACAAGGAAATGGCACTAAATTGAATGGCTCATATAACTCTCTGTAAAGCGCTTGGGCTCCTCCAAAATAATGCCACCCATTTAGTTCCATTGCATTGAGCCCGAAGGGCAAGGTTGTGAAAATTTGTGCAGCCTCGCTTTTGCCTCTCCAGTAATATGCAGCACCATGTCCTAGCTCTGCTCCACCGCTAGATACAAAGTCAAAAACCTCAAATGCTGGTACCAGCTCACCAGCAGAAAATAATTTAATCTTTATTCTCCCGCCAGAGGCTCTTTCGATATTCTTAACCATTCTGACAACACTTGTTCCCAGCCCTGGGAAATTAGGTGGCCAAGTGGTTACCATTTTCCACCTATAGTTCTTTGTTTGAGCGCGAACACTGTTTGTAGATGCTGCGACAGCTGCTGCCCCAGTGCCTAAAATGAGATCTCTTCTTTTTATTTTTTTCGTCATATTCAAACAATAGGATAGCAGGTACTGCTTTAATAATTATGGTATTTTTAATATATGATTATTGTTCTACAAAGAGTTTCACAGGCCTCTGTGAAGATTGATAATTTGATCCATTCGTCTATAGAGAAAGGGTTTGTTGCACTGGTTGGGTTTCAGCCAGATGACAGCGATGAGGACCTTGCATTCATGGTCAGAAAAATAACCAATATCAGAATCTTTGATGATGAAAAGGGCGCTCTGAACAAAAGCATTTCTGATATCAATGGAGATATTTTGCTGGTCCCTAACTTTACACTTGCAGCCGATACAACGAGAGGCAATAGACCAGGTTTTTCAACCGCAATGCCTCCTGATATTGCCAAGCCAATGTTTGAAAAATTTGTTGACGATGTTTCCTCTGCTTACACCAAAGTAGCATCGGGAGTATTTGGTGCTGATATGAAAGTCTCCCTTATAAATGATGGCCCAATAACAATTTCATTAGCTTCAAAAAAATAAATGTTATGATAAAAAGTCATAATATTTTAGCGAGATAATAATGGGCGTAAGCGGAATAAGCATTTGGCAACTTTTGATTGTTTTACTGATTGTTGTCTTAATCTTTGGGACCAAAAGAATCAAAAATATTGGCTCAGATCTTGGTGGTGCCATTAAAAGCTTCAGAAAAGGCTTGAATGAAGCTGAGAGCGCAGAGTCTGACCTTTCAAAGATTGGTGAAGAGCTAAACAAAGACCCTGAAGAAAACGAAGAAGAAAGCGGCGAAACTAAAAACGATTAATCGGTTATGTTTGATATTGGTTTTTGGGAAATGCTGGTCCTTTGTGTCCTAGGGTTGCTTGTACTTGGCCCAAATAAACTTCCAGAAGTAGCTATTAAAATCGGGAACTATCTCGGTAGGGCCAGATCAATGGTCAATTCCTTTTCAAGACAGATGCGGCAAGAAATTGAGCTGGCGCCTCTAAGGCCTGAAGTTCCTCAAGAGCAGGACAAAGACCAAGAAAAAGAATGAATGATCAAACTGAAGACTTAAAAGAAGAGAGCCTTGTATCTCATTTGATTGAATTGAGGTCTAGACTAATTAAAGCTGGTAGCGCCGTATTGGTCTTATTCATTTGTCTTGCACCATTTGCGGATTTTGTTTTCTCTCAAATAGCCATGCCATTAATGAACCAATTACCTGAAGGCTCAACGATGATTGCAACCCAAGTGGCTTCACCCTTTTTGACACCATTTAAGACCACGATTTTTGCGGCGCTTTTTTTAGCGATGCCTGTTGTTCTTTTTCAAATGTGGGCATTCACTGCTCCGGGCCTTTATGAAAATGAGAAAAAATTTGCAATACCGCTGATGGTCTCAAGCGTTTTGTTGTTTTACGCTGGGGCTCTTTTTGCATACTGGGTTGTATTTCCATTGATGTTCGGTTTTTTTACTTCTGCGGCACCAGAGGGTGTTTCTGTAATGACCGATATATCAAGCTACTTGGATTTTGTTCTTGTTCTATTTTTTGCTTTTGGGATGGCCTTCGAGGTCCCAATCGCAACTGTTATACTCGTGTGGTCTGGATTAGCCTCTGTTGAAGGGCTTGCTGCAAGCAGAGCTTATGTTTTACTGGGTGCATTCACAGTTGGAATGCTCATCACGCCGCCGGATGTAATCTCGCAAACATTACTGGCTGTGCCTGTTTACTTGCTCTATGAATGTGGCATCCTATTGTCTAGGATTCTTGTAAAAAACAATAAAGAGGAGAAAGAAAACGATGAACCAAGCATCGACTCATAATGATACTTTTTTTGGGCATCCTATAGGCCTGAGAACACTTTTTCTAACTGAAATGTGGGAACGAATGTCCTACTACGGTATGAGGGCCTTGCTCGTGCTTTACATGACTGGAGCTGCAACCGGCTTTAACCCGGGTCTCGGTTGGTCAAGCCTTGAAGCGCAGGCAATTTATGGAATTTATGTTGGGATGGTTTACTTTATTGTTATTCCAGGTGGTTGGCTTGCAGATAATATCTTGGGGCATCAAAAAGCAGTTCTAATTGGTGCAATCATTATCATGCTGGGTCATTTCACGCTTGCAATACCCATTGATCAAACATTCTTTCTTGGTTTGATATTCGTTGTTATTGGAACCGGCTTGCTGAAGGGAAACATCTCGACAATCGTAGGTAAACTGTATTCGGATGAAGATGACAGAAGAGAAAATGGATACTACGTCTTTTACATGGCCATTAATATTGGCTCGACATTGGGTTTTTTAATTTGCTCATATCTCGGCGAAAGAATAGGGTGGCATTGGGGCTTTGGGGCCGCTGGTGTTGGTATGACATTTGGCGTCATCCAGTTCATCAAAACTAGGCACTTATTGGGTGCTGCCGGAGCAGAACCAAACTCAATGGATGATCATAGACGGTCTCGTCTTATACAGTGGTCAAAAATAAGCTTGGCTATAACTAGCGTTGTTATCATTGCCGGCCTAATGGGTCTCTACACAATAAATGCCAGAGCATTTGCTGAAGGCTTCTATTACTTCCTTTCATTTGTGGCAGGCACTTACTTTTTATACTTGTATTTTTTTGCTGGGCTCACAAAGGAAGAGAAGAAGAATGTCATTCTCCTCGGTCTTCTTTTTGTCGGCGCAGCTGCTTTTTGGTCTGGGTTTGACCAATCGGCAAGCTCTTTGAGTATATTTGCGAGAGACTATACTGATCTTTCGGTTTCTGGTTACGTCATCCCGATTGGTTGGTTACAATTTGCAAACCCAATCTTTGTGGTAATTTTTGCTCCTATTTTTGCCGGTATGTGGACACACCTTGCTCGTAAAAACCTTAACCCTTCGCTTCCAATTAAGTTTGCTTTCGGACTCCTCTTAATGGCGCTTAGCTTTGTCGTCATGTTGTATGCTGTTGAGTTGGCACTTGTTTCGTCGCCAGTCAATATGCGTTGGCTGATTTTGACCTACCTTATTCAAACATGGGGCGAGCTTGCTCTTTCTCCTGTTGGCCTAGCTGCTTTCTCAAGACACTCTCCAAAAAAATATGTGGGGCAGATGTTTGGGCTCTGGTTCACAGCATCTGCAATAGGCGGTGTTTTGGCTGGCTTGCTTGGCGGGGATGCGTTGGTCGAAGGTCTTGATAGCATTTCGCCTGTATTTGGGTTCATGGTTCAATACTATGTCATCATTGCAATTGCGTTGATCGTGGTTTCTTTCCTCATTGGAAAAACAAGGGGTGAAGACTCCGGATAGGGTCAGCTTTTTTTGAGCTTTTTAAATTCAAGCTCTTTATTCTCGATGCCTCTCTGGGAAAGCCATTTTTTTACTGCTTGGCCTGTTCCGCTTGGCCAGGGCCTGAGCTCGCCTGACCTAATGGTCTTAAAATCAACCAGTTCTTCCCTATCGATTATGATCTCGCCCTCAGACAAAATAACATCGTAAGCAATGATGATCTGATTCATTTGAATAAACTCATATACGCCCAATAATTCACCAACTTTGCAATCCAAGCCAATTTCCTCTTTTACTTCTCTTGCTATTCCTTCTTCAGGGCTTTCTCCTGCCTCCATAAATCCAGTGATAAGACTAAACCAATGGACAGGCCAGCCTATTGATTGGACCAGAACAACTTCGTCATTTCTATGTGCAACCGCTGCAAGAACCGGTGTCGGATTATTCCACAACACAAATTCACATTCTCGATCAGAGCATCTCTTTCTCTCAAGACCTCCTTCTTCGCTTGTGGTCAATTCGTTTTTACAAATTGGGCAGTATTTGTAGTCATATTGCATATGAGCGTACTCTAAACACAAAGGGGCTGAATTGACAGCGCTTATTTCTAAAGGCATGCGGTCTGTGATTTGTTATATTTAATTAAAAAGGGGATTTTATGTCTGTTTATTTGGTGTCAATTTGTGAAATCACAAACTTTAGCGAGGCTTTAAGTGAGTATGCTGATGTTTCAGCAAAGCTTATTGAAGAAAACGGGGGCCACTATGTTGTGAGGGGGCCAATCAACAAAGTAGTAGAAGGAAGCTTGTTGGATGGAAAAACGGCTATCATAGCGAAGTTTCCAAACAAAGAATGTATCGATAATTTTTGGGCATCTGAAGAATATCAATCAATAAAGCACAAAAGAGAAGGTACGGGAATTTATGATATCGGTATATTCGAGGGAGTAGACTAGCAGCATGTCTTACGATGATGAAAATGTTTTTGCGAAAATTTTAAGGGGTGAGATGCCGTGTCATAAGGTTTATGAGAATGAATCTACAATCGTTTTTATGGATATAATGCCAATGTCGGATGGGCATGTATTGGTTGTGCCAAAATCACCTGCAGAAAATATCTTTGATCTAAGCGAAGAGTACCTAAAGGAGGTCATTAAAACAACAAAGCTCATATCGCATGCAATGAAAAAAGCTCTAAGTCCATCTGGTCTAATCGTTAAACAGTTCAATGGTCCTGATGCAGGGCAAACGGTATTTCATTACCATATGCACATCATTCCGGTTTATAATGGCGCGCCTAATAAAAACCATGGTTATGAAATGGAGAAACCTGAAAAGCTTGAATCTATTGCAAAGAGGATAGCTGCAGAAATTTAGTGATGGACTTTGTAAACGAAAATTTGATTCTTGTAAGTTTAACGATATTCGTTTTTCTATTAGCAATATTCAATGAGCTAAAAATAAAAGAGGGTAATATTTCTGGCTTATCTCCATTGCAAGCAGTGCAACTAATCAATCAGAATGCCGTTATTTTCGATCTAAGAAATCAGGCTGAGTTTGAAAAAAAACATTTGATAGACTCTCAAAATACTACGGCTGAGGACATTCTTAATAAGGCGGGTTCTATGAAAAAACCTGTGCTTCTGGTGTGTGATACTGGAGGGACAAGCAAAAAAAGTAGCCTCGACCTTCGTCAAAAAAATATTGAGCAGGTCTTTTACATCAAAGGTGGAATAATTGAATGGGAAAGAGCCTCTCTTCCTACTACTTCGGAGCAATCATGACAGAAAATAATCAAGAGCAAAAAACAGTAGCAATACAAACCATTTATGTGAAAGATGTGTCTTTTGAGGCGCCAAATAGTCCTGGGGTGTTTATGGAAGAAAACATCCAGCCCGAAACAAAGATCAATCTCTCAAATACCCATAATAAAATTGGAGAAAACTCATACGATGTTTCTCTAACAATAAAAGCAGAAGCCAGTTATGGAGAGAAAACTATGTTCATTGCTGAGGTTGAACAATCCGGTGTGTTTGTAATGAACGGATATGACGATCAGGAAATCAAGGACCTTATAGCTGTATATTGTCCCTCTACACTATTCCCATATGCCAGAGAAATGCTCTCCTCTATGGTTGCCAAAGGAGGTTTTCCTGCCCTCAACCTTCAACCCATTAGCTTTGAAGCACTTTATGCTCAAGCAAAAGAAGAGCAAGAGCAACAGACAAAAAATTAAATGTCTAACGCTTCTTTTTTGGTCTTTGGTGCTGGCGCTTGGGGAACCGCCCTTTCAATTCAATTAAATAAGTCCGGCAATGAAGTTTTTTTAAGTTCTTTTGACCAGGAGAATCTTTCAAAGATTGCTTCCACAAGACGAAATGAAAAATATCTCTCAGGAATAAATCTGTCGGATGAAATTCAAGTGACAGGCTTCACTGAAGACATGCTTGATAAAGTCGACTGTGTTGTTATTTGTGTTAAAAGCCCATATTTTACGAAAGCTTTATCTTTGCTTAGCAGCCCATCCCAATCATTCAAAGTACTTTGGGCGACAAAAGGTTTTGATCTTGAAAGCGGTGCGCTTTTATCAGAAATTGTCTCTCAACACTATGGAATGGCAATAGAGCATGGTGTTTTGTCTGGGCCTACTTTTGCTGAAGAGCTGTCACTCAGCAAACCTGCTGCAATCACACTAGCCACAGATACAATCAAGGATCCAGCCAACCTGGCTAAAAAAATGTCAAATGAGAGCCTTAGAGTTTATATCTCTTCTGACCCGATAGGGGTTCAGCTTGGAGGAAGCCTAAAAAATATTATTGCAATTGCATCTGGCATCTCCGATGCGATGAAAATGGGTGCAAACGCCAGAGCTGCATTGATCACAAGAGGCGCTGAGGAAATGAGGGCGCTAGGAAAAACTATGGGTGCAAATGAAAAAACTTTTTCTGGTTTATCAGGAATTGGTGATCTGGTTTTAAGTGCAACAGATGATCAATCAAGAAATAGACAGCTCGGAATGCATATAGGAGGAGGAGGAAGTCTTGATAGCTTTAAGGAAATCAGCAATGGTGTCCCTGAAGGCGTGCATGCTGTAAGTGCTTTATTTAATGCTGGGATGATCAATGATGATCAGTTTCCGATTACAACAAAGATATACAGAATACTTTTTGAAAATATGTCGGCAAAAGACGCGGGCATTGAACTAATGAATAGACCGCTTCGTTTTGAAGACTAAGAAAGCCCAATAAAATCATTTTGCCCTAGGGCATAATACAAAATAATCGCAACAGAGTTCGAAAGGTTTAAGCTTCGAGATCCATCCGCCATTGGAATTCTTATCACTTTTTGGCATTTTTTATGTGTGAGGCACTCTTTCGGTAAGCCTTTTGTTTCGCTCCCAAACATAAGATAGTCTCCTACTTTTATGCTCGTATCTTTCATCATCGACTCTCCCTTTGTCGATACTGAGTAGTAACTTCTTAATTGAGTTGTTTTTAAGAATGCTTCGAAGTTTTTATGATGAATAATCTCGACACCCTCGACATAATCAAGCGCAGCTCTTTCAAGATTTTTTTTAGACATTACAAAACCCAATGGGTGTATCAAATGCAATTTGGACCCAGTATTTGCACACAGCCTAATAATATTTCCTGTGTTGGGTGGAATTTCGGGTTGATGTAGTACAATATTGAACACACAACCAGTATGGCCAACAAAAATACAATAACAACAGAATTCTTGGGGCTCGACCTAGCCTCTCCTATTGTTTTACTTTCAGGCTGTGTGGGCTTTGGTGATGAATACACAAGACTAGAGGGTTTTTCGAATGCTGACATTGGTGGAGCAGTTCTAAAAGGCACCACATTGGAGCCTCGTCTAGGCAATGTCCCACATCGGGTTTATGAAACTCCGTCTGGAATGCTTAACTCGATTGGCTTACAAAATCCTGGTGCGCATGAGGTTGTAGAAAACATCTTGCCATCACTCGAACCTTTTGAAACTCACTTCATTGCAAATGTATCAGGCTCTACCATTGATGAATATATTGAGGTCTGCAGAATATTTGACCAATCAAACATCAGTGCGATCGAATTAAATATATCTTGTCCTAATGTAAAAAAAGGTGGCATGGAGTTTGGAAATGATCCTGAAATGTCTGCACAAGTCGTTGAGGCCTGCAAGGCTGTAACATCCAAGCCGATCATTACAAAACTTTCTCCTAACCAGGCTGATATAAAAGAAAGCGCCAGAAAATGCATTGATGCTGGAAGCGATGCCTTATCAGTGATTAACACCATTACTGGAATGGCCATTGACATTGAAAGCAAGCGTCCTGTTTTAGGCAATACATCGGGAGGCCTCTCAGGGCCCGCCATCAAGCCAATAGCCCTTCAAAAAGTCATGCAAGTTTATGAGGTTGCCGGGCCCCAAAATATTCCGATCATGGGTCAGGGTGGCATCAGCACTGTTGAAGATGCGCTTGAATTCATCATTGCTGGCGCTTCTACAATAGGTATCGGGACTGCATTGTTTATTGACCCCTTGATTTGCAATAAAATCAATGAAGGGCTCGAAAAATATCTTGTCGCTCAAGGTCTTAGTAGCCTTAATGAGTTGGTTGGAAGCCTCATTAAAGATTAAAGGCCCCATAAAGAGGCCTTTAATACTCAGAATGCTTCGCTTTATTTTGTCAGCGTACCAACAATATGCGAAATGATTCTGTATGGATCTGCATTTGAAGCAGGTCTTCTGTCTTCTAGATAACCATTCCAGTCATTCTCAACTGTATAGATAGGAATCCGAATGCTTGCACCTCTATCGCTCACCCCATAGGAGAATGTATCAATGCTTTGTGTTTCATGATTTCCGGTCAGCCTTTTTTCGTTATCTGAACCATAGTTGCTGATACCTTCCTCATGCACGGCTCCAAGCTTTTCACACAATGAGTTCATAAGCTCTTCCGAGCCAGAGTTTCTCATTTCATCATTTGAGAAATTGGTATGCATTCCAGACCCGTTCCAATCACCTTCTTGAGGTTTTGGATGGGTGTTAACTGCAACACCAAACTCTTCTGCTACAAGATGAAGAAGATATCTGCTCATCCAAAGATCGTCTGCCGCTTTCAGACCCTTTCCAAAACATTGGTATTCCCATTGGCCTAACGCAACTTCTGCATTGGTTCCGGTAATTTTAATGCCGGCATCTATGCACGCATCCATATGTGCTTGAGAAATCTCTCTGCCATAAACATCTCCAGCACCAACACCACAATAATAATCTCCTTGCGGTCTTGGCGTTCCATCTTCCCAACCAAGAATTGTTCCATCCTCAGGGTTGGTGAAAAAATACTCTTGCTCAAAGCCAAACCACCACTCATCTGAGAGAAGATCAATGCATGCATTTCTTGTATTGGAAGGGTGTGGAGACTTGTCTGGTGACATTACTTCACACATCACCAAACTATCTGAATGCAGTGGCCCTGGATAAGTTGTTACTGGCTTGAGTATACAATCAGAGTCGCCGCCTTCTGCTTGTTGTGTTGACGAACCATCAAAAGACCAATCTGGTAAATCAGAGCCGCTATTTCCTGGAATTTCTCCATCAATAACCTTAACTTTGCTCCTCATCATTGGTTCTGGCTGATATCCATCCAGCCATACGTATTCTAGTTTTTTCATTATCGCTCC